>NZ_CP133784.1:656875-1313750 GCF_034353875.1 Pseudomonas sp. MH9.2 | reverse complement strand
TTTCGGCAACGATGGCTGCGCCATGATCTGGCGGGTTCGACCACAGGTTTCGCGCAATTGAAGAAAGCTGACTGCGTACATCCAGCAGTTTGTCCGCAGTACTGGCACACACCAGCAGGGCGCCAGTACGTTCGCGGTACAGGCCGAAGTTTTTCGAGCAGGAGCTGGTGATCAGTAACTCGGGCAAAGCCTCCGCGAACAGACGCACTGCCCAGGCATCTTGCTCCAGACCGTCGCCAAAACCCTGGTACGCGAAATCTATCAATGGCAGCAGATCGCGACTGCGCACGATGTCCAGCACCTGCCGCCAATCGTCGTGGGACAGATCGAAGCCGGTGGGGTTGTGGCAGCAGGCATGCAGCAGCACGACGTCACCACGTGGCACCTGATTCAAGGTGGCGAGCATCCCCTCGACGTTAAGGCGATTATCGCTGCCCACGTACGGGTAATGACTGACCATAAGCCCGGCTTTGGCGAAGATGGTTTCATGGATTGGCCAGGTCGGGTCGCTCAGCCAGATACCGCGCCCGGGCAAGCAGTCAGCGATAAAGTCAGCACACAGACGCAGGGCGCCGGTACCGCCTGGTGTCTGGGTCGCGCCGACGCGCTTGCTTGCCAGTAACGGCGAATCCTTGCCCAGCACCAACTCGCTGATCAGCGCGCCAAAGCGAGGCTCGCCATGACCGCCGATGTAGGTTTTGGTGGTTTGGGTGTCCAGCAAGCGCTGCTCGGCCAGCTTGACCGAGCGCAGGATCGGGGTCAGGCCCAATGCATCTTTATAGACGCCGACGCCAAGGTCGAATTTGTTCGGGTTCGGATCAGCCGCGTAAGCGTCGATCAATCCGAGAATCGGGTCACCGGGCACTCGCTGGATGTCGTTGAAATGCATTACTTGCGGCCCTCGGCGCTTTTGGCCACTTCGTCAGTACGCGCGGCCATAATGAAATCGTTACGGTGCAGCCCTTTGATCGAGTGGCTCCACCAGGTCACGGTCACTTTGCCCCATTCGGTGAGCAAGCCAGGGTGATGACCCTCGGCTTCGGCAATTTCGCCGACAGCGTTGGTGAACGCAAGCGCGAACTTGAAATTCTTGAACAGGAAGACTTTTTCCAGCTGCATCACGCTGTCGCGTACTTCGATGTTCCAGTCCGGGATCTGCTTGATCAGAATCGACAATTCTTCATCGCTGACGTGTGGGGCATCGGCGCGGCAGGCTACGCAATGGGCTTGGTTAAGAGTGCTCATAAATGGGTTCCTGATCAGGCAGCTTTGGGTTTGGGTGGGAACTTCGGTGCGTGCAGACCTAGCTGCATGCCTTGCTGGACCATGCCCATGATGTCTTCGTGGGCCAGGTCGAACAGTCGTTTCAGGTTTGGCAGGACAAAATACAAGGGCTGAAGGATATCGATCCGATACGGGGTGCGCATTGCATCCAGTGGATCGAACGCCTGATGTTCCGGCGCGGACGACAGGCTGTAAACCGTTTCTTTGGGTGAAGACAGAATGCCGCCACCATAGATTCGACGGCCTTGCGGCGTGTCGACCAGGCCGAACTCGATGGTCATCCAGTACAGGCGCGCAAGGTAGACGCGCTGTTCTTTGGTAGCACTCAGGCCGAGCTTGCCATAGGTGTGGGTGAACTCGGCGAACCACGGGTTGGTCAGCAGCGGACAGTGACCGAAAATCTCGTGAAAAATGTCCGGCTCTTGCAGATAGTCCAGTTCCGCTTCGCTGCGAATGAACGTTGCCACCGGGAACTGTCTATTGGCCAACAATTCGAAGAAGGTCTGGAACGGAATCAGGGCCGGGACGCGAGTGACTTGCCAGCCCGTGGCCGTGCCGAGGACTTTATTGATTTCACCCAATTGCGGGATGCGATCAAGGGGCAGTCCGAGTTGTTCGATCCCTTCAAGGTACTCCTGACAGGCGCGGCCTTCGATCACCTTCAGTTGTCGAGTGATCAGGGTATTCCACACCATATGCTCGGCAGGTGGGTAGTCGATAAAGCCTTTCGCGTCGGGCTCGCGAGCGACGTAATGCGTTTGCGTCATGTTGCTCTCCTGAGGGCAATTCGTTGTTGTTATAAGGAGCTGTTATGGCTCTAGAGATAACGCAAACGATTCGTCCTGACAGCAGGTGGAATAGGGTATGCCTTAAAGAATAGACTGCTTTTCGTAACGATAAGTTTACGAAATCGCAGCTGCGCCGTAATCCTTGCGTCGGAATGATGTGATTTGCACGCTTGCTGTCAGATAATCGTTACGGATAATTTAGGCACACTGAAAAATATCAGCCCGACAGACAGGATTGAACCGTTCATGCGTATCAAAGTGCACTGTCAAAACCGCATCGGCATCCTTCGCGACATCCTTAATCTGTTGGTCGAGTACGGGGTCAACGTGGCGCGTGGTGAAGTGGGCGGCGAGCATGGCAACGCGATTTATCTGCATTGCCCAAACCTGATCAATCTGCAATTTCAGGCGATGCGTCCCAAGTTCGAGGCAATTGGCGGTGTGTTTGGAGTGAAGCGCGTCGGGTTGATGCCCAGCGAACGTCGGCACATGGAGCTTAATGCACTGCTGGGCGCGCTGGAGTTCCCCGTGTTGTCTATCGACATGCGCGGCTCCATCGTCGCGGCTAACCGCGCGGCGGCGCAGCTGCTGGGTGTGCGGGTCGATGAAGTGCCGGGTATTGCATTGTCGCGCTACGCCGAAGATTTCGATTTGCCGGCACTGGTTCGCACCAACAAATCACGAATCAACGGGCTGCGGGTCAAGGTCAAGGGTGATGTGTTTCTTGCCGATATCGCGCCGTTGCAATCGGAGCACGATGACAGCGAAGCCATGGCCGGTGCAGTGTTGACCCTGCACCGCGCAGATCGGGTCGGCGAGCGGATTTACCAGGTGCGCAAACAAGAACTGCGCGGCTTCGACAGTATTTTTCAAAGTTCCAGGGTCATGGCCGCTGTTGTCCGCGAGGCTCGACGCATGGCCCCCCTGGACGCTCCGTTGCTGATTGAAGGCGAAACGGGGACGGGTAAAGAGTTGTTGGCGCGGGCCTGCCACCTCGCCAGTCCGCGTGGGCAATCGCCGTTGATGGCGCTCAATTGCGCTGGACTCTCGGAATCCATGGCCGAAACCGAGCTGTTTGGTTATGGCCCCGGCGCATTTGAAGGTGCGCGGGCCGAAGGCAAGCTGGGGTTGCTGGAGCTGACCGCAGGCGGCACGCTGTTCCTTGATGGTGTCGGCGAGATGAGTTCACGCCTGCAGGTCAAGCTGCTGCGCTTCCTGCAAAATGGCTGCTTCCGCCGGGTCGGCAGCGATGAAGAGGTTTACCTGGATGTGCGGGTGATGTGTGCGACGCAGGTTGATCTGTCTGAATTGTGCGCCAGAGGTGAGTTTCGCCAAGATCTTTACCATCGGCTCAACGTGCTATCGCTGCACATCCCGCCGCTTCGCGAATGTCTGGACGGTTTACCCCTGCTGGTTGACTACTTTCTTGATCAGGCAAGCCGGCAGATTGGCTGTCCTTTGCCCAAACTGGCGCCCGCCGCCATGGAGCGTTTGAGCCATTACCGTTGGCCCGGTAATGTGCGGCAGCTGGAAAACGTCCTGTTTCAGGCAGTTTCTCTGTGCGAAGACGGTATCGTCCGCGCCGAACATATACGACTTCCGGACTACGGTATGCGCCAGCCATTGGGGGATTTTTCGTTGGAAGGGGGGCTGGATGAAATCGTCGGGCGTTTCGAAAAAGCGGTGTTGGAACGCCTCCATTCGGAATACCCAAGTAGCCGGCAGCTGGGTAAGCGTTTAGGTGTATCGCACACGACCATCGCCAACAAGTTGCGTGAATATCACGTGGATAAATAAACATGAACAGGGCAAGCGTGAAACGCTATAAAGCCTGGTGCCTATTTAGTAATAAGAGCATTAGTCACTGTACGAATAAACTTACCGTGCATGTCGGTGGGAAACGTTAATGGTGCGCCTCAAAAAATGTCTATCAGACGTCGATTGAATAAACGGGCATTCTAAATGCAGTCAACGCCACATTGGATTGCTCCAAGAGGCGTTGACGTGGTAGCTGAGGGCAGTGTGCAGATGAATCAACCATCAATACAACCGTTACCCATGACGCGATACTCAAGCACGTGCTCTACACCTTTCGAGTCTTCGTACGTCATACGCGCGGGAACGACCTCGCAGACGTTCGGGATGTCGCTCATCGAAACGACTTTGGCGATGTCCAGATGAGTGGCGTACGTGTATTCCTCCACGGGAGACGTCGAGTTGACTGCCACGGCGGTTGTTTCGGCCGCCATCACAGCAACGCTAAAACTACTCAGGGCCATGACCATCAATGCAACTTTCATTTCTAATGTCCTTATTGCTGTCGTGAGGGAGTGCCTGGCTCTTATGGAGCCAGGCGTGTCACTAAGTTTACACGTTGATTAACATGCCGTTGTGGGGGCTGTTACGTGTTAATCGTTTGCCGGTTGGCGAGATAAATTATAGGCCTGTCGGGTGGGTTCATATATGAAGTGTTTTGATAAAGACTATTGATGAAACCTGTAACAATCGAGGCACGAAAAATGACGGCATCCATCATCAGTGGCGCGACAGATCGTCGCGGAGAGGCGTGGCATATCATCGCAGGAGAGTAGGGGTCTATAGTAGTAGGCTTGCTTGCGACCGGTAAGACCATCGTCGAATGGCCTGAATGGGGCAGGGAAGATACAACGGGATCATAAAACAACAACTATCCACCGAGGTAACAACGATGAGTGCGGCTTCCGTCTATCCTGTGCGTCCAGAGGTTGCGGCTACAACGCTGACCGATGAGGCAACCTACAAGGCCATGTATCAGCAGTCGGTGGTCAATCCTGATGGCTTCTGGCGGGAGCAGGCCCAGCGCCTGGATTGGATTCAGCCTTTCACCACGGTCAAACAGACCTCCTTCGATGACCATCATGTCGATATTAAATGGTTCGCCGATGGTACGTTGAACGTTTCCTATAACTGTCTGGACCGCCATTTGGCCGAGCGCGGCGATCAGATCGCAATCATCTGGGAAGGCGACGATCCTTCCGAACACCGCAACATTACCTATCGCGAGCTGCACGAAGAAGTCTGCAAGTTCGCCAACGCATTGCGCGGCCAGGATGTGCACCGCGGCGATGTAGTCACTATTTATATGCCGATGATCCCCGAAGCTGTGGTCGCCATGTTGGCCTGTACCCGGATCGGCGCAATCCACTCAGTCGTGTTCGGTGGCTTCTCGCCCGAAGCGCTGGCCGGGCGGATCATTGATTGCAAATCGAAAGTCGTCATTACCGCAGACGAAGGTCTGCGTGGCGGCAAACGCACGGCGTTGAAAGCTAACGTCGACCTGGCGCTGACCAATCCGGAAACCGCCAGCGTGCAGAAGATTATTGTCTGCAAGCGCACGGGCGGCGACATCGCTTGGCACCAGCATCGCGACATTTGGTACGAAGACCTGATGAAGGTTGCGTCCAGCCATTGCGCGCCCAAAGAAATGGGTGCCGAAGAGGCGCTGTTCATTCTTTATACCTCGGGCTCCACCGGCAAACCCAAAGGCGTTCAGCACACTACGGGGGGATATCTGTTGTATGCCGCGCTGACCCATGAGCGTGTATTCGACTACAGGCCAGGTGAAGTTTATTGGTGCACCGCCGACGTGGGCTGGGTCACTGGGCACACTTATATTGTCTACGGCCCACTGGCCAATGGCGCGACCACGTTGTTGTTCGAAGGGGTGCCGAACTACCCGGACATTACGCGTGTGTCGAAGATCATCGACAAGCACAAGGTCAATATCCTCTACACCGCACCGACTGCCATTCGCGCCATGATGGCCGAAGGTCAGGCGGCAGTGAAAGACGCGGACGGTTCAAGCCTGCGCCTGCTCGGTTCGGTCGGTGAGCCGATTAACCCGGAAGCCTGGACGTGGTACTACAACACCGTCGGCAAGGGCCGCTGCCCGATTGTCGACACGTGGTGGCAGACCGAAACCGGTGGCACGTTGATGAGCCCGCTGCCAGGCGCGCACGCGCTCAAGCCGGGTTCGGCAGCGCGACCATTCTTCGGCGTTGTGCCGGGGCTTGTGGATAATCTGGGTAACCTGATCGAAGGCGCGGCTGAAGGTAACCTGGTCATCCTAGACTCCTGGCCGGGTCAGGCGCGCACGTTGTACGGTGATCATGATCGTTTCGTCGATACGTACTTCAAGACTTTTCGTGGCATGTACTTTACGGGTGACGGCGCACGTCGTGACGAAGACGGCTACTACTGGATCACTGGGCGCGTGGATGATGTGCTCAATGTTTCCGGGCACCGCATGGGTACCGCTGAAATCGAAAGTGCGATGGTTGCCCACTCGAAAGTCGCCGAAGCCGCTGTGGTCGGCGTACCGCATGACCTTAAGGGGCAGGGTATTTATGTCTACGTCACCCTCAATGGCGGCGAAGAGCCAAGCGAAGCACTGCGCCTGGAGTTGAGAAACTGGGTGCGCAAGGAAATCGGTCCGATCGCTTCGCCGGATTTCATCCAGTTTGCGCCAGGGTTGCCCAAGACTCGTTCTGGCAAAATCATGCGCCGTATCCTGCGCAAGATTGCCACTGGGGAATACGACGGCTTGGGTGATATCTCTACCCTGGCTGATCCGAGTGTCGTGCAGCAGTTGATCAATGAGCACAAGACTATGAATGCCGCCTGATCCCAGGCTGAGAAACGCCCCGCCCGGTGTAAACCTGGCGGGGCGTTTTTGTGTGCGCTATTGGGTGCCCGAGCGCGTTGCGCAAAGCCATTCGAGAATACATTTGTTCCCACAAATCCAAACTCGGAAAGAGATATATATCGGCTTCACCACCGGCACCTCTTCTTTGTTACCGGCGCGCAGCCAGGTAACCAAATGTGTAACCGTCTGCTCTCTTTCGGGGCCGAGAGGAACGCCCCGCAGGATTCGGGTGCAATTTCCAGCACCCTGAAAACAAGTCGATACGCCAGACTTGCCGGAATAGAAGCCTTTGCCAATAATAGGCCCGCAATTTGCAATATAGATCGGTTCTATGTCTTTTGGCTTTGCATAATCTGCAAGGCCTGTCAATATTTCGGGTCTGCTTTCTCGGTGCTTCTATAACTAGTTGTCGCATTGAAGAAATATCGACTTCGGGCCTGTCGTTAAAATGCCAATCAATCGCTAAAGGCTTTTCGTGTGACTTTTCGTGTGAAAGGTCCGACACGACCGGCTCGGCGTCGCTATCCATGCTGACCCTTCGCATATTGGGCCATCGCTCACTCTGCCATTTGTCGCCCTAAACCGACGGAGTCCTAATAATGAAGAAACTCATGCTTCTCGGCGCCTTGGCGCTGTCCGTGTTGGCACAGCCGACGTTCGCTGATGAAAAACCATTCAAAATCGGTATCGAGGCTGCGTACCCTCCCTTTGCCTCCAAAGCCCCGGACGGCAGCATCGTTGGTTTCGATTACGACATCGGCAATGCCCTGTGTGAAGAAATGAAGGTCAAGTGCACGTGGGTCGAGCAGGAGTTCGATGGTCTGATCCCGGCGCTTAAAGTGCGCAAGATCGACGCCATCCTGTCCTCGATGTCCATCACTGAAGATCGCAAGAAGTCGGTTGATTTCACCAATAAGTACTACAACACGCCTGCACGTCTGGTCATGAAAGACGGCACCGTCATCAGCGCAAATCTCGCTGAGTTGAAAGGCAAGAAAATCGGCGTACAACGCGGTTCGATTCATGACCGTTTCGCCAAGGAAGTACTCGAGCCTCTGGGCGCCGAGATCAAGCCGTACGGCTCGCAGAATGAAATCTACCTGGACGTCGCCGCTGGCCGCCTTGATGGCACCCTGGCTGACGCGACCTTGCTGCAAGACGGTTTCCTCAATACCGACGCAGGCAAGGGTTATGCCTTTGCGGGCCCTGCGTTCACCGACACCAAATACTTCGGCGACGGCATCGGTATCGCTGTGCGTAAGGGCGACAAGGCTGATCTGGACAAGATCAACGCGGCCATCGCTGCGATTCGTGCCAACGGCAAGTACAAGCAGATTCAGGACAAATACTTCAATTTTGATATCTACGGCGAGTAAGTACATCGCGTAACACTCGCAATGGCGCTAGCAGCAGTGGCTCTGCACTTGTCTGGTTGGCGCCATTTTTCATTCTCATGCTTGAGGACCTGAATCATGTTGAAAGGCTACGGGGCTGTCATCCTCGATGGCGCATGGCTGACGCTGCAGCTCGCCTTGTCGTCTATGGCCCTGGCGATCGTCCTCGGTTTGATTGGCGTGGCATTGCGTTTGTCGCCGGTGCGCTGGCTGGCCTGGTTGGGTGACCTGTACTCCACGGTAATTCGCGGGATTCCGGACCTGGTCTTGATCCTGCTGATTTTCTATGGCGGCCAGGCTCTGCTCAACCGTATTGCACCGTTACTCGGTCATGACGACTACATTGACCTGAACCCGCTGCTGGCCGGTATCGGTACGCTGGGTTTCATCTTCGGTGCGTACCTGTCGGAGACCTTTCGGGGTGCGTTCATGGCTATATCCAAGGGCCAGGCTGAGGCGGGCATGGCGTACGGCATGAGCAGCTTCAAAGTGTTCTTCCGGATTCTGGTGCCACAGATGATTCGCCTGGCGATCCCCGGGTTTACCAATAACTGGCTGGTACTGACCAAGGCCACTGCGCTGATTTCCGTGGTCGGTCTGCAAGACATGATGTTCAAGGCCAAGCAGGCAGCAGATGCTACCCGCGAACCCTTTACTTTCTTCCTGGCAGTGGCGGCGATGTACCTGGTGATCACCAGCGTTTCGTTACTCGCCCTGCGTTATCTTGAGAAGCGCTACTCGGTAGGCGTAAGGGCGGCTGATCTATGATCTTCGACTACAACGTCATTTGGGAAAGCTTGCCGCTGTACTTCGGTGGTCTGCTGATCACCCTCAAGTTACTGGCCATTTCCCTGGTATTCGGTCTGCTCGTCGCTTTGCCGTTGGGCCTGATGCGCGTGTCGAAACAGCAGTGGGTCAACATGCCTGCCTGGCTGTACACCTACGTGATTCGCGGCACGCCGATGCTGGTACAACTGTTTTTGATCTACTACGGGCTGGCTCAGTTTCAGGCCGTGCGCGACAGTGTCTTCTGGCCATGGCTGTCCAGTGCGACGTTTTGCGCCTGCCTGGCTTTCGCGATCAATACCAGCGCCTACACCGCCGAAATCATTGCCGGCAGCTTAAGGTCGACACCGGCTGGCGAGATCGAAGCGGCCAAGGCCATGGGCATGTCGCGCTCGAAAATGTACCGGCGGATTCTGCTGCCCTCAGCTTTGCGCCGGGCGCTGCCGCAGTACAGCAATGAAGTGATCATGATGCTGCAGACCACCAGTCTGGCGTCCATCGTGACCTTGATTGACATCACTGGCGCGGCGCGTACGGTCAACGCTCAATACTACTTGCCGTTCGAGGCTTACATCACCGCCGGCGCGTTCTACCTGTGTCTGACCTTTATTCTCGTGCGACTGTTCAAGATGGCCGAACGTCGCTGGCTGGGCTACCTAGCCCCACGCAGGGCCTGAACCATGCAACGTATCGATCATTCATTGCCGTGGAGCAGCCTCGGCACCGAGCGTCAGTTGAGCGTGTTCCGATTCGGTAGCGGCGAGCGCAAGGCCTATATTCAGGCCAGCCTGCACGCCGATGAATTGCCGGGCATGCGCACAGCCTGGGAGCTGAAAAAACGCCTGATGCAACTCGAAGAGCAAGGGATGCTCAAGGGTGTCATCGAGTTGGTGCCAGTGGCCAATCCCATTGGCCTGGGGCAGTTGCTACAAGGTGCTCATCAAGGACGTTTCGAGTTTGGCAGCGGCAAGAATTTCAACCGTGATTTTCCCGAACTGGGCGCGTCGGTGGCCGAGCTGCTGAAAGGCCAGTTGGGCGATGATCCGCATGCCAATACCCGCCTGATCCGTCAGGCAATGACCTTCGTTCTGGACGCGTTACCGGCGCCGGGCAGCGAGTTGCAGGGGCTGCAGCGTTTACTCCTGAGCCATGCCTGTACCGCCGATGTGGTGCTGGACCTGCATTGCGACGCCGAAGCGGCGCTGCATATGTATGCCTTGCCGCAGCACTGGCCGCAGTGGCGGTCGCTGTCGGCGCACTTGAACGTGAGCGTCGCCTTGCTGGCGGAGGAGTCTGGCGGCAGCTCCTTTGATGAAGCGTGTTCGCTGCCATGGTTGCGTCTGTCACAGATTTTTCCTGAGGCGCAGATATTGTTGGCGTGTCTGGCCACGACCCTTGAATTGGGCGGGCAAGCCGACACCGGCAGGGATGAGGCTCAGGCACACGCCGAAGGCATTCTGGCGTTCCTTGCCGAGCAGGGTTTTATCGGCGGTGACTGGCCGCAACCTGCATACGAGGCGTGCGAAGGGATGCCGTTCGAAGGCACGTACCTGCACTTTGCGCCCCATCCCGGCGTAGTGACTTATTTGCGCCGCGCAGGCGTATGGGTTGACGTCGGCGAACCGTTGTTCGAAGTCATCGATCCCTTGTCCGATCGGGTCAGTACGGTGTGTGCCGGCACGTCCGGCGTGCTGTATGCAACTGAACGGCTACGTTACGCCCAACCTGGTTTCTGGCTGGCCAAAGTGGCAGGGCGTACACCGCTCCGCCACGGGCGCCTGCTCAGCGACTGACTGACTGTTTTGTGAGAACCGAAAGCATGAACAAACTGGAAGTCCAAGACCTGCATAAACGCTATGGCAGTCATGAAGTGCTCAAGGGTGTTTCCCTGACGGCCAAGGCTGGGGACGTGATCAGCATCATCGGCTCCAGTGGCTCGGGTAAAAGCACCTTTCTGCGCTGCATCAATCTGCTCGAACAGCCCCATGCAGGCAAAATCCTGCTGAACAACGAAGAGCTGAAGCTGGTGGCAAGCAAGGATGGCGCCCTGAAGGCCGCTGACCCCAAGCAGCTGCAGCGCATGCGTTCGCGCCTGTCGATGGTGTTCCAGCACTTCAATCTCTGGTCACACATGACGGCCCTGGAAAACATCATCGAAGCACCGATCCATGTGCTCGGCATGTCGAAAAAGGACGCGCTGGAAAAGGCTGAGCACTACCTGGCCAAGGTGGGTGTCTCGCACCGCAAGAACGCTTACCCAGGGCATATGTCCGGCGGGGAGCAGCAGCGTGTTGCGATTGCCCGTGCATTGGCGATGGAGCCGGAGGTCATGCTGTTCGATGAGCCGACTTCTGCGCTTGACCCGGAACTGGTAGGCGATGTGCTCAAGGTGATGCAGGCGCTGGCACAGGAAGGCCGGACCATGGTGGTGGTTACCCATGAAATGGGCTTTGCTCGTGAAGTGTCGAACCAGTTGATTTTTTTGCACCAGGGTGTGGTGGAAGAGCAGGGCGATCCTCGTGAAGTATTGGTCAACCCTCAGTCTGAACGGCTTCAGCAATTCTTGTCCGGCAGTCTGAAATAATCTAAACGTTTTAACGATGCCTTACGCACCAAAACAGGTCATGATTCGGCCCTCTTGATTCATGACCTGGTTTCACCTTAATAAAGATCGAGCGCACTGATGCTCGACCCACAACCGCGAAACGTTTCGGACTGTACGCCATGATTGCCCATCGAATTGGTTTCCTGATTTGGCCCAGCACTAAAGCCATGACGCTGGCGCTGGCCGAGGAAGCCTTGCGTGTTGCACAGCGCGTCCATCCAGAAGTGCTTTACGAATTATTGTTCTTGCAAGCTGAGCCGCCGGTCGAAGGCGCCTGGCAATTGCCCGGCGAGCCTTGGGCCGGGCGTCTGGAAGGTTGTCAGAAGCTGTTTCTGCTGGCCGATGAGCCGCCGGCGCAAATGACGTCGGTGTTGAGCAGTGCGCTCAAACAATTGGTGCGTGCCGGGTGTGTGATCGGTGGTTTATCCGCCGGTGTTTATCCACTGGCCCAGCTCGGTCTGCTCGACGGTTATCGTGCTGCGGTGCACTGGCGTTGGCAGGATGATTTTGCCGAGCGTTTTCCGAAAGTGATCGCCACCAGTCATCTGTTCGACTGGGACCGTGATCGTCTGACCGCGTGTGGCGGTCTTTCGGTGCTTGATCTGCTGTTGGCGGTGCTGGCGCGTGATCATGGCGCCGAGCTGGCGGGCGCTGTGTCGGAAGAACTGGTGGTAGAGCGCATCCGCGAGGGTGGCGAGCGTCAGCGTATTCCGCTGCAAAACCGTTTGGGCTCCAGCCATCCGAAGCTGACTCAGGCTGTGCTGCTGATGGAAGCCAATATAGAAGAGCCGTTGACCACTGACGAGATAGCCCAACACGTGTGTGTTTCACGTCGGCAATTGGAGCGGATCTTCAAGCAGTACCTCAATCGTGTCCCAAGCCAGTATTACCTGGAGCTGCGCCTGAACAAGGCACGACAGATGCTGATGCAGACCAGTAAGTCGATCATCCAGATCGGCTTGTCCTGCGGTTTTTCATCAGGACCGCATTTTTCCAGCGCCTACCGCAACTTCTTCGGCGCCACCCCGCGCGAAGACCGCAACCAGCGCCGCAGCAGTAGCCCGTTCGAGTTGTCATCGGTGCCTTCCGAGCGCGGGTGATTTGTTGCTGATGGCCCCTTCGCGAATGAATTAGCTCCCACACGTTGCGTAGATATCCTGCGGGGATTCATTCGCGAAGGCGGCATGTCAGACACACCACTAAAACGTTTAAACTGCTTTTTTCCGACGCTATATGTCGCATTGCCGAAAGCCACGGAAAAACACGGTTTGGCGTTGTAACAAGTTGTCGCTTGGCGGCAAGGCCAGACCGAAATCAGTCCTTACAATCCTCCCATCGCTTGCCAGTTTCAGGCAGGCGTTCCTCTTCAGGAGACTCCGATGTCCGTTGAGCATGCTCAGGTGCAACGCACCGATTTCGACCAGGTGATGGTCCCTAACTACGCGCCTGCGGGTTTTATCCCCGTGCGCGGTGCGGGTTCCCGAGTGTGGGATCAATCGGGCCGCGAACTGGTCGATTTTACCGGCGGGATCGCCGTGAATGTGCTTGGCCATGCCCACCCGGCGTTGGTCAGCGCCTTGACCGAGCAAGCCAATAAGCTGTGGCATGTCTCTAACGTATTCACCAACGAACCCGCTTTGCGTATGGCGAAGAAGCTGGTTGATGCCACGTTCGCTGATCGTGCGTTCTTCTGTAACTCGGGTGCCGAAGCCAACGAAGCGGCTTTCAAGCTGGCGCGCCGAGTAGCATTTGACCTGTACGGCACGGAAAAATACGAAATCATTGCCGCGATCAACAGCTTCCACGGTCGCACGTTGTTCACCGTGAACGTGGGCGGCCAGTCCAAGTATTCCGATGGCTTCGGTCCGAAAATTACGGGGATTACCCACGTTCCGTACAACGATCTGGATGCATTGAAAGCAGCCATTTCCGACAAGACCTGTGCCGTGGTACTGGAGCCGGTTCAGGGCGAAAGTGGCGTAATTCCTGCCGAATTGGCGTACCTGCAAGGCGCTCGCCAGCTGTGTGACGAACACAATGCACTGCTGGTGTTCGATGAAGTGCAGACCGGCATGGGCCGCACAGGTGAACTGTTCGCCTACATGCACTACGACGTGACCCCGGACATCCTCACCAGCGCCAAGAGCCTGGGCGGCGGTTTCCCGATTGCCGCGATGCTCACCACCGAAGCGCTGGCTAAGCACTTGACCGTCGGCACCCACGGCACCACCTATGGCGGCAACCCGCTGGCGTGTGCGGTGGCCGAAGCGGTGATCGATATCGTCAACACCCCGGAAACCCTGGCGGGCGTGAAAGCCAAGCGCGAACTGTTCAAGACCCGTCTTGAAGCCATCGGTGAGCAATACGGCGTATTCACTCAGGTGCGTGGCCTGGGTCTGCTGCTAGGTTGCGTCCTCAGCGATGCCTGGAAAGGCAAGGCCAAAGACTTCTTCAACGCCGCTGAAAAAGAAGGCGTGATGGTCCTGCAAGCCGGCCCCGATGTTGTCCGTTTCGCACCGAGTCTGGTGGTGACCGAAGCCGATATCGACGAAGGGCTGGACCGTTTCGAGCGTGCCATCGCCACCTTGACTCAGGCTTGATGAACGGTTGATACACAATGCTGTACCCCGGCGTTGGCCATAAAGGCCGGCACCGGGCTTCTTTCTCGTACTGGGTGGGCTTTTGTAGGCCACGCGGTAATTTTTTCTGCGCTGACTGATGTCGGCCTGTTTTTCTGGTAAGGAGTGACACCATGCTGGTGATGCGCCCCGCGCAAATGGCTGATCTGGGCGAAGTACAGCGTCTGGCTGCAGACAGCCCGATTGGTGTCACTTCCCTGCCGGATGATGCCGGTCGTTTGACTGACAAAATCGCGGCTTCGGAAGCATCGTTTGCTGCTGAAGTCAGCTTCAACGGCGAAGAGAGCTATTTCTTTGTCCTAGAAGACAGCGAAACCGGGCGGCTGGTCGGCTGTTCGGGGATCGTCGCTTCGGCGGGGTATTCCGAGCCTTTCTACAGTTTCCGAAATGAGACCTTCGTTCATGCGTCGCGTGAACTGAAGATCCATAACAAGATTCATGTGCTGTCGCAGTGTCACGACCTGACCGGCAACAGCCTGCTGACCAGTTTCTATGTGGTGCCTGAGTTGGTCGGTACAAACTGGTCGGAACTCAACTCTCGTGGACGACTGCTGTTTGTCGCCAGCCACCCGGAGCGTTTTGCCGATTCGGTGGTGACGGAAATCGTTGGCTACAGCGATGAACATGGCGACTCGCCATTCTGGGATGCCATCGGGCGCAACTTCTTTGACCTGAACTATGCCGAGGCCGAGCGCCTGTGCGGCCTGAAAAGCCGGACATTCCTCGCCGAACTGATGCCGCATTACCCCATCTACGTACCGCTGCTACCCGATGCCGCGCAAGAGGCCATGGGCCAGGTTCACCCGCGCGCACAGATTACTTTCGACATCCTGATGCGCGAAGGTTTCGAGACCGATCACTACATCGACATCTTCGACGGTGGCCCGACTTTGCATGCGCGAGTATCCGGCATTCGTTCGATTGCCCAGAGCCGAGTGGTGCCCGTGAAAATGGGTGAAATGGGCAAGGGTGGACGACTGTATCTGGTTGCCAATGGCCAGTTGCAGGACTACCGCGCCGTGCTCCTGGAACTCGATTGGGCGCCGGGAAAACCGGTGAACTTGAGTCTGGAAGCTGCCGAGGCCCTGGGCGTCGGCGAAGGTGCCAGCGTACGCATTGTTGCGGTTTAACAGATCCGGCCATTCAGTGTCTGGTTTGCAGGTTTAGCGAGATTCGCGGGCTCCCAAGGGCGTCCGGTTGAGGAGATAGCATGATCGTTCGTCCCGTACGCAGCAGCGACTTACCGAAGCTGATCGAGCTGGCGCGCACCACAGGTCCAGGCCTGACGACGCTGCCAGCCAATGAAGAGCGCCTGGCGCATCGGGTCGGCTGGGCCGAGAAAACCTTTCGCGGCGAGGCCGAGCGTGCCGACGCGGACTATCTGTTCGTCCTCGAAGACGATGACGGTCAGGTGGTGGGGATTTCTGCCATCGCAGGTGCTGTGGGTCTGCGTGAGCCCTGGTACAACTACCGTGTCGGCCTGACGGTCAGCGCGTCTCAGGAATTGAAGATCTATCGTGAAATTCCGACGCTGTTTCTGGCCAACGACCTGACCGGAAACTCCGAGCTGTGCTCACTGTTCTTGCGCAGCGACGCCCGCACCGGCCTTAACGGTCGCTTGTTGGCCAAGGCGCGATTGCTGTTCATTGCCGAATTCCCGAAATTATTCGGCAACAAGATCATCGCTGAAATGCGTGGCATGTCCGACGCAGCGGGACATTCACCGTTCTGGGAAAGCCTGGGTCGGCACTTCTTCAAGATGGAATTTAGCCAGGCTGATTACCTGACGGGCGTGGGTAATAAGGCGTTCATCGCCGAGCTGATGCCCAAGTTCCCGCTGTACACCTGCTTCCTCTCCGAAGAGGCACGCAACATCATTGGTCGTGTACATCCCGACACCGAGCCTGCGCTGGCAATGCTGAAAAGCGAAGGCTTCAGCTATCAGGGCTATGTCGATATTTTCGACGCCGGCCCTGCTGTGGAATGCGAAACCTCGAAGATCCGTGCCGTGCACGATAGCCAGGCGTTGGTGCTGTCTGTCGGTACGCCGGGCGATGACGCCACGCCATTCCTGATTCACAACCGCAAGCGCGAAGACTGTCGCATCACCGCCGCGCCTGCACGGTTAGCTGCTGGCACATTGGTCGTCGACCCTCTGACCGCAAAGCGCCTGCAATTGAGCGCAGGCGATCAAGTTCGTGCGGTGCCTTTATCCGCTGCAAGGGAGGCTATCTGATGAGTACGCTTTATATCGCGGGTGCCTGGCAAGCCGGGCAGGGCGAGCGTTTTGAGTCGTTGAATCCCGTCACTCAGCACGTGGTGTGGACCGGGCAGGGCGCAACGGCCGCTCAAGTCGATGAGGCTGTGCGGGCTGCGCGTCAGGCATTTCCAGCCTGGGCCAAGCGCTCACTGGACGAGCGAATCGCGGTGCTGGAAGCGTTTGCCGCGAGCCTGAAAACCCATGCGGACGAACTGTCCCATTGCATCGGTGAAGAAACCGGTAAGCCGCTCTGGGAGTCGGCCACCGAAGTTACCAGCATGATCAATAAAATCGCTATTTCGGTGCAGAGCTACCGTGAGCGCACCGGCGAGAAGAGCAGCCCGTTGGGCGACGCCACCGCTGTGCTGCGCCATAAGCCTCACGGCGTGGTAGCAGTCTTTGGTCCCTACAACTTTCCGGGGCATTTGCCGAACGGGCATATCGTTCCGGCGCTGCTGGCGGGCAACGCCGTACTGTTCAAACCCAGCGAGCTGACACCCAAAGTCGCTGAGTTGACGGTCAAGTGCTGGATTGAGGCCGGGTTGCCAGCGGGTGTATTGAACCTTTTGCAAGGTGCGCGGGAAACGGGCGTTGCGTTGGCGGCCAATCCTGGGATCGACGGTTTGTTTTTCACCGGGTCCAGCCGTACCGGTAACCTGTTGCACCAACAATTCGCCGGGCGCCCGGACAAGATACTGGCCCTGGAAATGGGCGGTAATAACCCGCTGATTGTCGATCAGGTCGAAGACCTCGATGCGGCGGTCTACACCGTGATTCAGTCGGCGTTCATCTCCGCCGGACAGCGTTGTACCTGTGCCCGCCGTTTGCTGGTGCCTGAAGGCGAGTGGGGCGATGCCTTGCTTGCGCGTCTGGTAGCCGTCACCGCCACGATTGAAGTCGGCGCGTTCGATCAGCAACCAGCACCCTTCATGGGTTCGGTGATTTCTTTGGGGGCTGCGCGTGCTTTGCTCGACGCTCAGGAACATCTGCTGGCCAATGGCGCCGTGGCGTTGTTGGAAATGACCCAGCCACAGGCGCAGTCAGCCTTGCTGACGCCAGGGATTCTGGATGTCAGCGATGTCGCTGATCGCCCCGATGAGGAGCTGTTCGGGCCGCTGCTGCAAGTGATCCGCTATGCTGATTTTGATGCGGCCATTGCGCAAGCCAATGCCACCCAATACGGGTTGGCTGCGGGTTTGTTGTCGGACTCTGAAGCGCGTTATGAGCAGTTCTGGCTGGAGAGCCGTGCCGGTATCGTCAACTGGAACAAGCAATTGACCGGCGCTGCCAGCAGTGCGCCGTTCGGTGGCGTGGGGGCTTCGGGTAACCATCGCGCCAGTGCGTATTACGCGGCCGACTATTGCGCGTACCCGGTGGCTTCGCTGGAAGCGCCTCGTATCAGTTTGCCGGCAGCGTTGACACCGGGGATACGTCTCTCATAACCGTAGGAGCTGACTCGTAACTACGCGTCCCGCTGCGATCTAGTGCGGAACGCTAGCAAAAATAGTGAATGCACTATCGCTGGAAGGTCGTTCCGACCTTATCGCAGACAAGTCAGCTCCTGCAGTTGATCGAGCTTGCTGCGCGACAGCGCGGCGTCGGAGATGGAGCAACTCTCCTACAGAAATCCCGGAACTTACGCCAATAACAACAGATCCATGGAGCCTCGCCGATGAAATCATATGAAGTCAACTTTGACGGTTTAGTGGGTCCGACCCATAACTATGGCGGTTTGTCCTACGGCAACGTCGCGTCCCAGAGCAACAGTCAGCAGTTTTCCAATCCAAGGGAAGCGGCGTTGCAAGGTCTGGCGAAGATGAAGGCCCTGATGGAAATGGGCTTCACCCAAGGCGTGCTGGCCCCGCAGGAGCGCCCGGATGTGGCTGCACTGCGCTCTTTGGGTTTCAGTGGCAGCGACGCGCAAGTGATCCAGCAAGCCGCCAAAGACGCCATGCCGTTGTTGGTCGCCAGTTGCTCGGCATCAAGTATGTGGGTGGCTAACGCTGCCACGGTCAGCCCGAGCGCCGACACGGCTGATGGTCGGGTGCATTTCACTGCGGCCAACCTCAATTGCAAGTACCACCGCAGCATCGAACACCCGACTACCACCCGCGTATTAAAGGCGATGTTCGCTGATCAGCAGCACTTTGCCCACCACGCGGCGTTACCTGCTGTGGCGCAATTTGGCGATGAAGGCGCCGCCAACCACACTCGTTTTTGCCACGACTATGGCCAAGCGGGCGTTGAGTTTTTTGTGTTTGGGCGCAGTGCATTCGACACCCGTTACCCGGCGCCGCAGAAGTACCCGGCGCGGCAAACCCTGGAAGCTTCGCAGGCTGTTGCGCGCTTGCACGGTCTGAGCGAAGACGGTGTGGTCTTCGCCCAGCAAAACCCGGCGGTTATCGATCAAGGGGTATTCCACAACGACGTGATCGCAGTGGGCAACGGCGAGCTACTGTTCTATCACGAAGATGCATTCCTCAATACCGAACACATGTTGGCTGAACTTCACGACAAGCTGGGGCGACGCGGCGGGCGCTTCCGTGCGATCTGCGTACCACGTGCTGAAGTCGCGGTCGAAGACGCGGTGCGTTCCTATCTGTTCAACAGCCAGTTGTTGTCCCGTGCCGATGGCTCAATGCTGCTCATCGTCCCGGAAGAGTGCCGAGGCAACGAGCGCGTCTGGCAGTATTTGCAGCGATTGATCGCTGACGATGGCCCGATCACTGAAGTGAAAGTCTTCGATCTCAAGCAAAGCATGCAGAATGGCGGTGGTCCGGCGTGCCTGCGGCTGCGGGTCGCACTCAACGAAACCGAGCTGGCGGCAGTCAATCCAGGGGTTATCATGACGGCGCCCTTGTACGACACGCTGACCCAGTGGGTCGAGAAGCACTACCGCGATCGAATGAGCGAAACCGACCTGACCGATCCCGGATTGTTGCTTGAATGCCGTGCGGCACTGGATGAACTGACGAAAATCCTTAAACTGGGCTCGGTTTATCCCTCCCAAATCAATTGAAAGTACGCGCCCTTGAAGAGGGGCGCGCGATTTCCCTCTCTAAAGAGCACCCGATTATGAGCGACACCCTGCAGTTGATCCTTGAAGACACCGACGGCACCCAGCTGGAGACCTCTTGCACCCGTGTTGCGGTCATGTGGCAAGGCAAAGAGCTGTGGATTCAGCACGATGGCCGTGGTCAGTTGCTGATTGGCGTCGATGTTGAAGAGGGTGACGCCGAATACGCTAACCTGCTGTTACGTCCTTTGGCGACCAACCTGGTCAGCCTGCAACTGGAAATGGAACCGGCAGACGTCGGTGATGAAGAGCACGTTCACGGTCCTGACTGCGCCCACGATCACTGAAATACCACGCCCGCTCAATAAGGAGCACGACGTATGCTCGCTCTCGGCAAGCTGCTTGAACTGACCCTGGCTGGTCATGAACCAGCGGAAAAGACTCAACTGACTGTCGAAGGCGTGCGTATGCGCTGGATGAGCGAAGGGGCGCTTGAAGTCCGTCCGCCTGCAGCCCGGGACAATGGCATGGACTTGCTGTTGTCCGCCGGGATTCACGGCAACGAAACCGCGCCTATCGAGCTGTTGGACCAATTGATTCGTGACATCGCACGCGGCGATCTGAAACCGCGGGCACGTATTTTGTTCCTGTTCGGCAACCCCGTGGCCATGCGTCGCGGGGAGCGTTATATCGAGCAGGATGTGAACCGGTTGTTCAACGGACGCCATGAACAGACCAGCGGCTTCGAGGCTTTACGGGCTTGCGAGCTGGAGCGTCTGGCGGCCAGTTTCTTCAGTCTGCCGGATCGTTATCGGTTGCATTACGACCTGCACACAGCCATTCGTGGTTCGAAGATCGAGCAATTCGCGCTGTATCCGTGGAAGGAAGGTCGTCAGCGCTCGCGCCTTGAACTGGCGCGCTTGCAGGCGGCGGGGATGGAGGCAGTGTTGCTGCAAAACAAGGCATCTATCGTCTTCAGTTCTTACACCTACGACAAGTTAGGTGCTGAGTCCTTTACCCTGGAATTGGGTAAGGCGCGGCCGTTCGGGGAAAACCAACAGGTCAATCTACAGTTACTCGAAAAGCGTCTCAAACACATGATCGAAGGCACGGAACCAGCGTTTGACGATCAGCCACTCAACGGTTTGCAGCTATTCAGCGTTGCCCGTGAAATCATCAAGCACAGCGATGCGTTCAAGCTGAACTTGCCTGCGGACATCGAGAACTTTTCGGAACTGGACCAAGGCTTTCTGTTGGCCAATGACTTGGCCGATACCCGCTGGGTCGTTGAAGAACAGGGCGCACGTATCATCTTCCCTAACCCCAAGGTCAAGAACGGCTTGCGCGCTGGCATTCTGATTGTGCCCAGTAACGGCGAAGAATTGGCTTGAAGCCAAAGGATCTGTAACTGACTTGTTTGCGACCCCGCCTTTCGCAGACAAGTCAGCTACCTAGACCCAGTTTGTTGCGCGAAGCGCTGCTGATTAAACCGCGACGCGCTGTTGCGGCTCGGTGCGACGCAAGCTGCGCAACTTGTTCACGGTGTCAACACAGGTTTTTGCAGCTTCTGCGCCTTTCAGCACGAAATGCTCGAAGAAGAACTTTTGGTGTTCGTCACCGGCATGAAAGTTATGCGGCGTGAGGACCACGGAAAATACCGGGATTTCCGTTTCCAGCTGCACTTGCATCAACGCACTGACAACCGATTGAGCGACGAACTCATGGCGATAAAGACCGCCGTCGACCACCAGGCCGGCCGCGACAATGCCTGAGTAACGTCCGGTTTTGGCCAGCAGCTTGGCGTGCAAAGGGATTTCAAACGCGCCGCCGACTTCGAAGAAATCGATATCGCTCTCGGCGTAGCCATGGTTTGCCATTTCAGCGACAAAACCATTACGACTCTGATCGACAATATCCTTGTGCCAGCAGGCCTGGATAAAAGCGATGCGCTCGTTAGGGTGGCTTTTGCTTTTGCTATCGATTGAGGTGAGTTGCATCTGTTCTGACTCCTGTTTATAAAAAAAACAGGGCGCTTTGGATCGAATGGGATTCAAGGGTACGTCGAGATCATGGCCAGAATGCAAAAGTGTTCATGGCGATGCGCACGATACGGCCCTTTGGTGCCAATCCCGTTCTCTCTTCATCCGGACTATGACCGTCGGCCCCGGAATCACACCGGGTCTGCTGACCTTGTCAGGGCGGGAGCCGAAGCATCCTGCACCACAAGCGCTCGCGGGCTAAACGCATTTTGCGTTATTACCGCCGGTGGGGAATCACACCCCGCCCTGAGAACGTTGCCGACAGCATCTTCTGCCGGCGCGCATTTTTTATCATAGTTTTCTCGAGTATGCATGGACACTTTAGTCAGGGTGTCCTGACTTTTTCTTATATCGAAGTGGTCGGTTCATGAAGTGTGACCTTGAATAAAGTACTCAATGGCCTCAGTAATGAGTGATCGCAGGACTGTTCTTGCGTTCACTGTCCGGGTTTTGAACATCTCATGGAGCTCTATCGTGACGGTAATTGATCTGCGCAGTGACACCGTGACCCAGCCCACGGCTGGAATGCTCGACGCCATGTCGCGTGCGCCGTTGGGCGATGACGTGTATGGCGAGGATCCGACTGTGAACCGTCTCGAGGCGCATCTGGCCGGCCAGCTCGGGTTTGCGGCGGGTCTGTTTGTACCCAGCGGTACCATGAGCAATCTGCTCGGTTTGATGGCTCATTGTGGGCGCGGCGATGAATACATCGTCGGCCAACAAGCGCATACCTATAAATATGAAGGCGGCGGGGCCGCGGTATTGGGCTCGATTCAGCCGCAACCGCTTGACGTCCAGGCGGATGGTTCGCTGGATTTGAATCAGGTGTTGGCTGCGATCAAGCCTGATGATTTCCATTTCGCCCGTACCCGACTTCTGGCACTGGAAGACACCATGCAGGGCAAGGTTTTACCTCTGTGGTACCTGGCTGCCGCTCGAGCCTTGTGTGATGAGCAGGGTCTGGCCTTGCACCTGGACGGCGCGCGCGTGTACAACGCGGCGGTGAAGCTGGGGGTTGATGCCAAAGAAATCACCCAGTACTTTGATTCTGTCTCGGTGTGCCTGTCCAAAGGCTTGGGTGCCCCGGTCGGCTCAGTGTTGTGCGGCACGACCGAACTGATTGGCAAGGCCCGTCGTTTGCGCAAGATGGTCGGGGGCGGCATGCGTCAGGCCGGGATTCTCGCTGCTGCCGGGCTGTATGCGTTGGAGCACCACGTCGAGCGATTGGCCGATGACCATGCCAATGCCCAATTTCTGGCCGAAGGCTTGCGTAGGCTGGGTTATCAGGTCGAACCGGTACAGACCAACATGGTGTACGTGCAGGTCGATGATCGGGCTGAAGCGCTCAAGGGTTTTTGCGCTGAACGGGGCATCAAGCTCAGTGCCGCAGCGCGCTTGCGGATGGTTACGCACCTGGATGTATCGCGTATTCAGATCGAACAGGTCGTGGCAGCATTTGCCGAGTTCGCTAAAGGGTGATGTTGCCGACGATCCAATTGCTTGTTTCTATCGTACAAACACGCTGTACCGACGGCGCAACGCCTATATAATGCGGCCCTTTGCAAGTCGCACCCTCGTTTAACACTTTGCACTTGCCTCTGGCCGCCGTCTCCGTGGAAGAATCTATGAAAAGCGCAGAAATCCGTGAAGCCTTCCTTCGCTTCTTCGAAGAGCAAGGTCACACCCGTGTAGCCTCCAGCTCTTTGATTCCGGGCAATGACCCCACCCTGCTGTTTACCAACGCGGGGATGAACCAGTTCAAGGATTGCTTCCTGGGTCAGGAAAAGCGCGCCTACACCCGTGCGGTCAGTAGCCAGAAATGCGTGCGTGCCGGTGGTAAGCACAACGACCTGGAAAACGTCGGCTATACCGCTCGTCACCACACGTTCTTCGAAATGCTGGGTAACTTCAGCTTTGGTGATTATTTCAAGCGCGATGCCATCACCTACGCCTGGACCTTCCTGACCGGTGTGTTGAACCTGCCCAAGGAAAAGCTTTGGGTCACGGTCTACGCCAGCGATGACGAAGCTTACGATATCTGGACCAAGGAAATCGGGGTACCGGTCGAGCACATGGTGCGTATCGGCGACAACAAAGGCGCGCCGTACGCCTCCGATAACTTCTGGACCATGGGCGATACCGGCCCTTGCGGTCCGTGCACCGAGATTTTCTACGATCACGGCGCCGACATCTGGGGTGGCCCACCGGGCTCGCCGGAAGAAGACGGTGACCGTTATATCGAGATCTGGAACAACGTGTTCATGCAGTTCAACCGCACTGCCGATGGCGTGCTGCATCCGTTGCCAGCGCCGTCGGTGGACACCGGCATGGGCCTGGAGCGGATCAGTGCCGTGCTGCAGCACGTGCATTCGAACTACGAGATCGACCTGTTCCAGAACCTGCTGGTCGCTTCAGCCAAGGCCATCGGTTGCAGCAACGACATGCAGCCTTCGCTCAAAGTCGTGGCAGATCACATCCGTTCTTGCGGCTTCCTGATCGCCGACGGTGTGCTGCCGTCCAACGAGGGCCGCGGTTATGTGCTGCGCCGGATCATTCGTCGCGCCTGCCGCCATGGCAACAAGTTGGGCGCCACAGGCAGCTTCTTCTATCAGATCGTTGGCGCGCTGGTCGCGGAAATGGGCAGCGCTTTCCCGGAATTGACCGAGCAGCAAGCGCACATCGAGCGCGTGCTCAAGGCTGAAGAAGAGCAATTCGCCAAGACCCTGGAGCAGGGTCTGAAGATCCTCGAGCAGGATCTGGCTGAACTCAAAGGCAGCGTGGTGCCGGGTGATGTGGTGTTCAAGCTGTATGACACCTACGGTTTTCCGATGGACCTGACCGGTGACATCGCCCGCGAACGTAACCTGACCCTTGATGAGGAAGGTTTTGAGCGCGAAATGGACGCCCAGCGCGTGCGCGCTCGTTCGGCCAGTTCGTTTGGTATGGACTACAACAGCCTGGTCAAGGTTGATGAGCCCACGCGCTTCATCGGTTATACCGCTACTCGCGCTGTCGCCAAGGTGATTGCGCTGTATAAAGACGGCCAGGCGGTCGAGCAATTGAGCGAAGGCGAAGAGGGTGTTGTGATCCTCGATCAGACGCCGTTCTATGCCGAATCCGGTGGTCAGATTGGCGACTGCGGTTATCTGTCGGCGGGTGCCGTGCGTTTCGACGTACGTGACACCACCAAAACCGGCGGCGCTTTCCTGCACCACGGCGTCCAGGCTGCAGGCAGTCTTAAAGTGGGTGTCGAACTCAATGCAGAGGTCGATGCCGAGGTTCGCCACGCCACATCCCTGAACCACTCGGCGACGCACTTGCTGCACGCCGCGTTGCGTCAGGTACTCGGTGAGCATGTACAGCAGAAAGGGTCGCTGGTCGACAGTCAGCGCCTGCGTTTTGACTTCAGCCACTTTGAAGCGATCAAACCGGAGCAGTTGAAAGCTCTGGAAGACATCGTAAACCGCGAAGTGCGCAAGAACTCCCCGGTCGAAACCGAAGAAACCGATATCGAGACTGCCAAGAAGAAAGGTGCCATGGCGCTGTTTGGCGAGAAGTACGGCGACAACGTGCGCGTACTGAGCATGGGTGGCGATTTCTCGGTCGAGCTGTGTGGTGGTATTCACGCCAATCGCACCGGCGACATCGCGCTGATGAAAATCATCAGTGAAGGTGGCGTTGCAGCAGGCGTTCGACGTATCGAAGCGGTCACTGGCGCTGCGGCGCTGGCCTACCTCAACGCGGCGGAAGACACACTCAAGGAAGCCGCGACGCTGATCAAGGGCAGTCGCGACAACGTGCTGGACAAGCTCTCGGCTGTACTGGAGCGTAACCGCCAGTTGGAAAAACAACTCGAACAATTGCAGGCCAAGGCGGCCAGTGCTGCGGGCGATGATCTGTCGTCCTCTGCGCTGGATGTCAAAGGGGTAAAAGTCCTCGCCGTGCGCCTTGACGGTCAGGATGGTAAAGCCCTGTTGGCGCTGGTTGATCAGTTGAAGAACAAGCTCGGCCGCGCAGTGATCCTGCTCGGCAGTGTCCATGAAGATAAGGTCGTACTGGTTGCAGGCGTAACCAAGGACCTGACTGGCCAACTCAAAGCCGGTGATTTGATGAAGCAAGCGGCCGCTGCCGTAGGCGGTAAAGGCGGTGGTCGTCCTGATATGGCTCAGGGTGGTGGTGTTGATGCCGGTGCACTGGATGCAGCGCTGGCGTTGACCGTACCCTTTGTCGAGCAGGGTGTTTAAATCGTCCACCAGGCCTGCCGCCTGACGGCAGGCTTTGGCGCTTTGATGGGTTTGAATGTTTAATGGGCGCCCTTCACGGGCTGAGGCTGCTTTGAGATGGCTTTGATCGTACAGAAATTTGGAGGCACCTCCGTTGGCTCTGTCGAGCGAATCGAGCAGGTGGCCGACAAGGTTAAAAAGTTCCACGATGCAGGCGTCGAGCTGGTGGTTGTGTTGTCAGCCATGAGTGGCGAGACCAATCGCCTGATCGGATTGGCCAAGCAGATCAGCGATCAACCGGTTCCGCGTGAGCTGGATGTGATTGTGTCCACGGGCGAGCAAGTGACCATTGCCCTGTTGGCCATGGCCTTGATCAAGCGTGGCGTGCCAGCGGTGTCCTACACCGGCAATCAGGTACGTATCCTGACCGACAGCGCACACAACAAGGCGCGTATCCTTCAAATCGACGATCAGAAGATTCGTGCCGATCTGAAGGCGGGCAGGGTAGTCGTTGTCGCCGGTTTCCAGGGTGTCGATGAGCACGGCAATATCACCACCCTCGGTCGCGGTGGTTCGGACACGACCGGCGTGGCCCTGGCGGCTGCGTTGAAAGCTGACGAATGCCAGATTTATACCGACGTCGATGGCGTTTACACCACCGACCCGCGTGTGGTGTCGCAGGCTCAGCGTCTGGACAAGATCACTTTTGAAGAGATGCTGGAAATGGCCAGCCTCGGTTCAAAGGTGCTGCAGATCCGTGCGGTCGAGTTTGCTGGCAAGTACAACGTTCCACTGCGCGTTCTGCACAGTTTTCAGGAGGGTCCGGGCACCCTCATTACCATTGATGAAGAGGAATCCATGGAACAGCCGATCATTTCCGGTATCGCCTTCAACCGTGATGAAGCCAAGCTGACCATCCGTGGCGTGCCGGATAACCCAGGGGTGGCCTTCAAGATTCTGGGCCCTATCAGTGGCGCGAACATTGAAGTGGACATGATCGTGCAGAATGTCGCGCACGATAACACCACCGACTTCACGTTCACCGTGCATCGCAACGACTATCAGGCAGCCTTGCTGGTGCTGGAAAACACGGCGCGTGAAATTGGCGCTCGTGAGGTTGTCGGTGATACCAAGATTGCCAAGGTGTCGATCGTGGGTGTGGGCATGCGTTCGCACGCGGGTGTCGCCAGCCGTATGTTCGAATCGCTGGCCAAGGAAAGCATTAATATCCAGATGATTTCGACGTCTGAAATCAAGGTGTCTGTGGTTATCGAAGAGAAATACCTGGAGCTGGCAGTGCGTGCGTTGCACACCGCTTTTGAATTGGACGCTCCGGCCCGACAGGGCGAGTGATGCGTTGCCCGAAAGGCGCGGTTTATCCGCGCCTTTCGTTTTTTTGATCTGCGTAGGAAGGCTGTTCTTTTCTTTGCGCTAGTCAATACTCAGGTGTAGGTCTATTGCTCATTTTGTTGTAGGCCAATGCTGTTTTAGCTTTGCAGACTGTTGTCCCTGAAAGTAGTGCGTGAGGAGAAAAGTATGTTGATTCTGACTCGTCGGTGCGCAGAAAGCCTGATCATTGGTGATGGTGAAATCACAGTGACCGTGCTCGGCGTTAAAGGTAATCAAGTACGAATCGGTGTCAATGCCCCCAAAGAGGTGGCTGTTCACCGTGAGGAAATTTACCTGCGCATCAAGAAAGAGAAGGACCAGGAACCAAGCCATTAATTTTTATTGAATTTTTGGCTTTGCAAACGGGGGAAAGGCGGTTATTATACGCCCCGTGTTGCGGAGAGGTGGCCGAGTGGCCGAAGGCGCTCCCCTGCTAAGGGAGTACACCTCAAAAGGGTGTCGGGGGTTCGAATCCCCCCCTCTCCGCCATTATTTATGTAGGGCGTTGTAATCTGGCTTGAGCGGTAAGTGTTTGAATTTACTCGTAAAAGTGCTTGACAAAATGATTAAACGATCTATAATGCGCGGCAACAAATGCACTCGTAGCTCAGCTGGATAGAGTACTCGGCTACGAACCGAGCGGTCACAGGTTCGAATCCTGTCGAGTGCACCATTTAAAGGGTTGTTTGCAGTGATGTAAGCAACTTGCTTCAACCAGCGGTGGTCTGGTTTATCAAACGCCAATTGCACTCGTAGCTCAGCTGGATAGAGTACTCGGCTACGAACCGAGCGGTCACAGGTTCGAATCCTGTCGAGTGCACCAAACACCAAAAAGCCCGCATTTAATGCGGGCTTTTTGCTTTCTGACGTTTGCCCTTTACGCATCCGTTCTCGTCGAATACAACCTGATTGCTGCGGCCCTTCTTTTCGTTGTAGTGATAACGGGTCTCTCCGTTTCTTTCGGCTATTTTATCCGGCTTGCCCAGTGAGCTTTCTACGTCCCGAAAACTCATGCCTGCACGGACTCGCTGATTGATGATCGCCCGCCGCCGTTGTTCGCCACTCACTTGATTTTCGCACCCGTCGTCTCTCTGGCCGACAACTACCAGTTCTTTGTGTGCTCGGCGATTGTCCGGCGGCGCCAAGACCTGTCTTGAGGAAGGCGTAGATTCAGGCAGCAGATGGACTACGTTGCCTGGTGGTGCGTTGTAGGTGCTTTGCAGGTGCGTGCTGTGACCGCTAGGGCAGCCCTGGTACGTGAAGGTGATATTCCCTTGGGCGTCTTCGCAGCGTTGAACGGTTGTGGCCAGCGTTGGCAGGGGAAAGTAGAGCAGGGTGAGCAAGAGGGTCGTTCGAGCAGTGGCGGGCATTCAGCGTCCTCCGTGACGGCTGTATTCAAGGCTAGCCCATGCTTATTTGGCAGAGTGCGTACTTTCTTCTCGAGATGTAACGTCGTACATGTATTGATTCAATTTTGTCGCGCGAGCGCTTGTTCTTGCCTAGGTTTTGTAGCGTGTGGTGCTTTCAAGCGGTGTATCATTGCGCCCGTCAGCCCCGTCGGGGCTTGTGGAATACTTCCATGGACTTACCCAGTAGTTACCCTGAATTACGTTTTACCAATCATGAATTGACTGATTGATCTCCCGGGCGTGCTCCGCTGCTGGGGGTGGAGTTCGCCTATGACCGAAATAGAAGTAAAAAAAACACAAGAAAGCCTGCAAGATCGCCTCGCTCAAGTCGTTGAGCTGCTGCATCGTCAGCGGGTGGTCGAAGACCTGACTCACCGTCAGGAAGGTCAGCATCATGACCGCGTAGAAAACCTCGTTCACCGGCAGAAACTCGTCGAGTTGCAACGCAAACTCGATGACCTTCACTCCGCCGACGTCGCTTACATCCTCGAAGCCTTGCCTCTCGCAGAGCGTCTGACTGTCTGGCAGTTGGTAAAAGCCGAGCGCGACGGCGATATCCTTCTTGAAGTTTCCGATTCTGTCCGTGAAACACTGATCGCCGACATGGACGATCATGAGCTCCTGGCGGCTGCCAGAGAGATGGATGCCGACGAACTGGCCGACCTTGCACCTGAATTGCCGCGTGACGTTGTTCATGAGCTCATGGAGTCTCTCGATAGCCAGCAGCGTGAGCGCGTACGGTCTGCTTTGTCTTACGACGAGGAGCAGGTCGGTGCGCTGATGGACTTCGAGATGGTGACGATCCGTGAGGATGTCAGCCTTGAAGTAGTATTGCGTTATCTGCGTCGCCTCAAAGAGTTGCCTGGGCATACCGATAAACTGTTCGTGGTTGATTACGACGGTGTGCTCAAGGGTGTGCTGCCGATCAAGCGTCTGTTGGTCAACGATCCCGATAAGCAGGTGGCTGCGGTGATGGCCAGCGATCCGGTGAGTTTTCATCCGGATGAAGATGCCTACGACGCAGCTCAAGCCTTTGAGCGTTATGACCTTATTTCCGCGCCGGTGGTGGACAAGAATGGCAAGCTGATCGGGCGTCTGACCATTGATGAAATGGTCGACCTGATCCGAGAAGAAAGTGAAAACGAAGTCCTCAACATGGCGGGTTTGCGTGAAGAAGAAGACATCTTCGCCTCCGTCTGGAAGTCCTTGCGCAACCGTTGGGCCTGGCTGGCGATCAATTTGATCACTGCCTTTATCGCTTCGCGTGTCATCGGTTTGTTTGAGGGCTCGATCGAAAAACTGGTAGCGCTGGCGGCGTTGATGCCGATCGTTGCCGGGATCGGCGGTAACTCCGGTAATCAAACCATTACCATGATCGTCCGGGCCATGGCGCTGGACCAGGTCAGTACCGGTAATACATCGCGCCTGATGCGCAAAGAACTGGCGGTCGGGCTGATCAATGGCGTGATATGGGGTGGCGTTATTGGGGTGGTGGCTTACTTGCTGTACGGTAGTTGGTCGCTGGGCGTGGTCATGACCTCCGCCATGACGCTCAATCTGTTGCTTGCGGCGCTGATGGGGGTTCTGATCCCGATGACGCTGACGCGTCTGGGGCGAGATCCGGCCATGGGGGCGAGTGTGATGATTACTGCGGTGACGGACAGCGGAGGGTTCTTTATCTTTCTGGGGTTGGCGACGGTCTTCTTGCTTTGAATACGACTAATAAAAAACCGCCGGAAGGCGGTTTTTTTTAGCTTGAAAAAGAGGTGCTACAACGATCCGATAATAAAAATATCGATAAAAAAGCCAGCTAAATGCTGGCCTGAATATCTTGATCTCGCTGTCAGGACTCGTCGTCGGCAGCGTTGTCCGTATCGTGAGCAATCAGCGAAACAAGTGCGTTTTGCTGGCGATGAGAAAGTTGACGGAAGCGCTGCAGTAATTCGCGCTCATGCAAGGACAGTTCCGGGCTGTCGAGACGCAGGCTTGGCTCGTCGCCCAGCGCGCCTTCTTGAATCAAGCTCTGCTCAAGGCGAGCAATGATCTCGGAGTTCATGCTGCGGTGATGATTTTTGGCAACCTCATACACGCGGTCACGCATGCCATCAGGTAGTCGTACTACGAACTTGTCAGCCGTGCGGCTGGAATAAGTAGCCTGTTTCATAGGGCTCATATATTTAACCGGTTAGTTCAGAGGGAGCGGTTTTAGCAATTGGCCGCAAGATGTCATGTTGTGACAGCCTTTTTGGGCAAATGTTCAACCTGAATGTCAAAGAGGTCAGCATCATGCCCGACTTTTGCCAGTTCCTTGGCGCCAATTATGTGACAAATATTGAGCTTGGTAAAGGCGATTAGCCAGTACCAATTATCAGAATTGCGGGCTGCTTTGCAAAGTATTCGTGCTGCCGACGCTCCGAAAGTCCTGTTTTTGGCCGATTCGGGCGTCGTGTTGTGCGCGACAGGCTTCTCATGAGCGTAGAGCGGTTTGATCGATTTTCCAGGGGCTACGGGTAAATCAAGCAAATGAAGAGGGGGGGAGATGTTTCTGAGCCTGCGCGCGGGTCAAATGATCCTTAGGGTAGCGGCTGCCTCCTTGCCTTTACAGAGGGATGCAGAGAGGCAAGAGGGTTAGCGCAGCAGCGGGTCGAATTTGATTTTTCGGCCGACGACCAGCGCCACAATGAAAAGCACGATAAACAGGCCACTGGCGATTTTAAGCAAAGAGCTCATGGCATTCGCATCCAGCGGAAGTAGCATATCGATGACGATTGCCATCAATGCCAGAACCAGAAATGACAGTGCGGATTTTGACATGGCAGTTCTCGTAGGGATTGATACCGGAAAAAATCGGGCGACTAAAAAACCCAACGTTCGGAACGATCAAACGACAGCGGCATGGCGTCATTGCTGTCATTGGTGAGCATAGCTCTGTTTGAGGACTGGTCGGTCATCACTGCGAAATGCGAAGCCTGTTGCATAAGGTGGTGTGTCTGTACCTGAGCACTGATCTGTTCATCGTCGCTGCTGTTGCCTTGAAACTGAAATGTCACCAGCGCGACGAGGGCAGCGGCATTGAGGAATGAAAGGGCAATGTTCATATTAAGTACCTCCACCTGAAACTTTTTACAGGGGTTTCTTGTATGAGTAGCTAGTTGCATGCTCTGTGCCAAATGGAAATCATACAAAATATGATAAAAATCAATAGTTTATGCTTGTATTGGTGCGCGTGCGTCTTGCACTTTGCAATGATGGCCTTTTGCAGTAGTGCAATTTGCATGATTGCAAAGGGGGGCGTCATCCAGAACCGTCTCGTCAGCGCAGTACTACAGCTTAAAAAGCCAAGGACGACATGACAAAGTCATGCAGTGCCGTTAACATGCACGCCGTCCTTGCTGGTGCCTTTCCTGTGCTCCAGCACTCGTGTCTCAGTAGCTCAATTGGATAGAGCATCCCCCTCCTAAGGGGAAGGCTGGCAGTTCGAACCTGCCCTGGGACACCATATAACCTGCCACTCTCTCATTTTCAGCTGTTGCAGTTCACCGCTTTCGGTCACTGCATTCGAAATGTCCTCTGCATTGCTCACCCCCCCCTTATCGCTGCCTGTCTTGGATTGGGAGTATTGGGGTGAATGTGCGCAGCTGGCGCCCAGCAGTGTGCCTGGACGCCTGAATGGATGACGGATTACCCCATATCAGGACCTGCTGCGGGGGCCGATGCTGGCTCAGCCAAGTCGGCGCCGGTAATGAGTGACGTTCAGCGCAGGTCGTTCAAGGTTGCATCCAGGCGCTTGAGCAGCAGATCCGCATGCTCGCGGGCAAATACCAAGGGTGGGCGAATCTTGAGGATGTTGGCCATGGGACCGGTCGAGCTGATCAACACCTGACGGCGGCGCATGCCGTTGACGACCGCGGCGGCGGCGGTTGTCGCCGGGGTTTGCGCCTGGCGGTCAACAACCAGTTCAACGCCGATGAACAGGCCCTCGCCGCGTACATCGCCAATGACTTCATGGCGCTCGGCCAGTTTGCGCAACCCCTCCTTGAGATAGCCGCCGACATCGCGGGCATTGGCTTGCAGGTCTTCTTCGCGCAGCACGCGCAGTACCGCATGCGCAGCCTTGCAGGACACCGGATTACCGCCGTACGTATTGAAATAACGCTGCTGGCGACCGAATTGATCGAATAGCGCCGAGCGCCCGACCACGGCGGCAACCGGATGGCCGTTGCCCATGGGTTTGCCGAGCGTGACCAGGTCCGGGGTTACCGAGTCGCGGGCAAACCCCCAGCGTTGCCCTCCGGTGCGACCAAACCCCGGCTGGACTTCATCGGCGATATACAGTCCGCCGGCGTCTCGCACGCATTGCGCGGCAGCGGCCAGTTCGCCGTTCGCGGGGCTGAACACCCCGTCACTGGAGAAAATGCTGTCGACCAGCAACGCCGCAGGCTTGATGCCGTGAGCGTGCATATCTTGCAGCGCAGCTTTCACGTCGCCAAGGAAATCGGCGGATCGGCGGTAGGAATCCGGAGCATCGACCAAGCGTACATGGCTGGCGGTGGGGAGGCCGGTGGCCAGTGATGGCGAGACCTCAGCCAAGGCGCTGGTCACGCCGTGGTAGGCCCAGCGGGTGACAATGATGCCCGTTCCACCGCTGTGGCAGCGCGCGATGCGCAACGCCAGGTCATTGGCTTCGCTGCCGGTGCAGGTCATGGTCATGTTATCGAGTAGTGGAGGAAACTCGCTGAGCAGATCTTCGGCGTAATCCACGATCGATGGGTGCAGATAGCGTGTGTGGGTATTGAGCAGGGCGCTTTGCTCGGCAATGGCTGCGACCACAGCAGGGTGGCAGTGACCGATGGACGCCACGTTGTTATAGGCATCCAGGTAGGCGGTGTTGTCTTTGTCATACAGCCACACGCCTTCACCCCGCACCGGCGCGAAGGGTTCCTCATAAAACAATCGATAGCTGGCGCCCAGTGCGCGTTGGCGACGGGCGAGCAATTCAGCGGTGGTGGGCGAACTCATGGCACCTCCGGGGTGCAGGCATTGATCAGGCTTTGGGTCAGCAGCCCTTCGGGCATAGCGGTGAGGCATTGCAAATTGCGCCAGCTGGTGCGCAGGTTGCGTAGCACATAGGTGCGGTTTTCCGGATACAGGCAGGCGCGCCACCGGGCGATGGTGATTGCCATGGCCATGCGCATGGCCATCAGTTCGCCGAGTACAGCCAGCTCCTCGCGCTGCAACGGGATCCTTGCGTCGTAGGCGGCGACAAAGGCCTTGATCTGCCACAGTGGGTCGGTGGCGTCAGCGTCGAACTGGTATGAGAGAGCCGTCCCCAGTTCGTTGATTAGCGGGGCGTGCAGAGCGTCGCCGAAGTCGATGATGGCCGCAACGCGGCTGGCGGTTTCGCAGTCGAGCATGACGTTGTGCGGGTTCAGGTCGTTGTGGATCACCTGCGCACGGAGCGTGGCCAGACGCGGTTTTACGCAGGTCGCGTAGCGGTCCAGCAACGTGGAAACCAACGGCAGTTGATCGGCTTCCAGGTAATCCAGATAAGGCCTGACGCGTTCGGCGTGGCCGACATCCCAGAGCAGGTTGCGATGGGCGGCCGGGTGCTGGAAGTCCTTGAGGGCCAGGTTGACTTCGGCCAGGGAGGTACCGAGTTCGTGCATCAGTGCAACGCTGGGTTGGCCAAGATTCTGCGAAATACCGTCCAGGTAGCTGACGGTGCGCAGTGTCAGTGGCTGCTCGCTCACCAGCACTTTCGGTTCAACCTCACCATTGCGTGCTGGCAGAACACGCGGAACCGGCAGGTGCGCGCCGTGCCGCTCAATGTGCAGCAACGCCTGGGTCTGGAAGCTGATGACATTGGGATCTTCGGCTGGGTTGATGAATTTCAGGACGAAGGCGCCTTGCCTGGACTGTATGAGAAAGTTGGTGTCGCGTTCGCCATTCAGTAGCTTTAGCGTGCCCTTGAGGCCGTATACCCGATCAGCTATCTCCTGCGCCGTGGCAAGATCCACCGTCGGCGCCTGCGTCGTCATCAGGTCGGTGCAGCCCCCCTTGTCCATGACCGCCTCAGACATGCTGACCACCATTGACGTGAATTTCCGCTCCGTTCACGTAAGAAGCGCCGCTGGTGCAGAGGAAATAGATCAGCGAGGCCACTTCCTCCGGTTTGCCCAGGCGATTCATGGGCACCAGTCGCTCGACGATGTCGGTGGTGCCCGGAGACAGGATGGCGGTGTCGATTTCGCCGGGGGCAATGGCGTTGACCCGCACCCCGTGCGGGCCGAAATCATAGGCCATTTCCCGAGTCAGGGCCGAGAGCGCAGCTTTGGAGGTCGCGTAAGCGACACCGGCGAAAGGATGTACTTTGGATCCCGCAATGGACGTGACGTTGATGATGCTGCCCTGAGCGGCTTTTAATTCATCGAACAGGCCGCGAGCCAGTAACGCGGTGGAGAACAGATTGACATTGAACACCTTCAACCACGTGGCGTAATCGGTTTCCAGCACGCCGAGTCGGCCGCCTTCCGGACCTTTTGGCGATATGCCAGCGTTGTCCACCAAGGCATCAAGGCGTCCCCCCAGTTTTTCCTTAATGGTCGCCAGGCTGGCGCTGACGCTGTCGATGTCCTCCAGATCCAGATGGATATGATTGAGCAAGCCTTCCGTCCAAGGGCATTCAGCGACCCAGTTTTGCCGGGAAGCGGTGAATACTTCCCACCCAGCCGCATTGAAATGCTTGACCGTCGCATGACCAATGCCGCGGCTGGCGCCGGTTAACAGTAGCTTTTTTTTCTCGCTCATGAGCACGGTCCTTCGTAATTGAAGTTTGATGCATCATGTTTTTAGGCGTGCAACTAGTCAATAGGGGCATGAGAGAAAGTTTCGTCAGGAAGCCGCTTCCTGGTTGACGGCTATGAACTCCAGCATTTTTTGATTGCCGTCGAGAATGTCTGCCTGGATTGCGTGTTTGGCGGCTGCCGCATCCTGCTGACGCAGGGCATTGAGTACTTCGACATGGTGTTCGATGGCCATGGTCAGGGAGAAATGCACGTACGCCTGAGCGATCAACGGTCCTGCGCGCATCCACAGACTGTCCAGATAGCTACGCAGCAAAGGCATGCGTGCAGCTTCCGCGATCAAAAAGTGAAACTCGCTATTCAGGCGTAGCGCTTCAGGAAGGTCGCTATTGTTGATGGCTTCGAGGTTGAGCTGAATGTTGGCGTCGATGCGCTTAAGGTCGTTTGAGGTTGCAAGCCGCGCGGCGGTTTCGGCACCAAGGCCTTCAAGATTCAGCCGCAGTGTGCGGATTTCCAGATAGGCCGCACTGTCGAGCACCGGTACTCGGATGTCTTTGGGGGTCTTGAGCACCAGAGCTTTCTCTTTCGCCAGTTGCAGAATGGCGTCTCGCACGGGTGTGACGCTTGTTCCCAACTGACTGGCCAGCTCCCGGATGCGTAGTCGATCGTCAGGCTTGAGGCCGCCTGTGATCAGCGCGTTGCGCAGTTTGGAGTAAACGTTGCTGCCCAGATAAGTGTGAGTGATAGCGTCGAAGGGGTAAGACATGAATCACCGAATGCATGGAGCTGTTTGGCCAAAGACTATACAACATGATGCATTAAGCCTTTTGCGGAAATTGGCGTAGCGATAACGGTGCGCAACTGGCTGGGTAACATCGACTCGATTTCGTCCTTGGTCACCCACGCGATCGATTCAGACCCACAGAACGCGAAGCCCCCTGAACCGTCCGAAAAGATACTGTGGGCTATTTCTTTTGGCGCGCGACGTCTCTGTAGGTTTTGGGCAACTCCCCGGTCCATTGCCGAAACGCTCGGGTGAACGCGGACGGCTCAGAAAAACCCAGCATTTGGGAGATGAGGCTGATCGACATCGACGTCTGGCTCAAGTAGTGGATCGCCATGTCGCGACGCACTCCGTCCTTGAGTCGTTGAAATTGGCTGCCTTCGGCTGCGAGTTTTCGCCTCAGCGTTCTCTCCGTGAGGTGCAACTCAAGGGCGGCACTCTGAGTGGTTGCCTCAGCCAGGTCTTCGGAACGCTCCAGATGATCCAACACCCGCCGTGTATAAACCGGGTAGTAGGCCGGGCGAGTGAACCAGTCGACCGGTGCCCGTTTCAAGTGATGGCCGAGGGTCTCGGGCGTTTGCACCAACGGTGCCGTGAGTATCGCGGCATCGAATACCAGGCAGGTCACGGCCTGGTCGAACATTGCCGGACAAGGAAACATCAAGCGGTATTCGGTCAGGTGTTTGGGCGCAGGATGGTCAAACGCGACATATTTCAGGGGAATCCGCTGGCCAACCAACCAGCTGGGAAACCGATGCCACAGCAGCAACAGGAAACCTCTCAACAAGTAATCCGGGTCTTTAGCCGGGTCCTTGAGCGCCATCGAAAAAATCGCCTCATCGCCGACGATGTCGAGCGACAGATGCAGGGAGTCATTGACCACGTTGTAGAAGTGGCTGAGCTTGTAATACACCGAATGCAGGTTGTGCGAATGAACGACCTGCTTGGCCATGATGGCAAAGACACCCTGTGGACAGCGTTGCGAGCCCATGCCAAGAAACTCGTCGTCGGCCAGGCGCCAGACGGCCCGCATCAGGCGGCTGAATTGGTCAGGCGTGATCCGCAGATGGGCATTTTCCAGCATGCGCCGGTTAAGGCCCGCCTCCTTGAGCAGCACCGCTTCGTCGAGGTGAAGACGGTGGCCGGCATTCATCAACATTCGGGCGAAATGGATAGAGATTGAATAGCGTTCGATGCCCATCGGAGGCAGATTCCTGCAGCATGTGCGGTCAGTTTATCGCCTAAGCGCTGTCCGTTAATGTCTATTTTTAGACTGGTTTCGTTATTGTCGCCAAGGGGCCTCCCGATAGAAGCTAGCCGCCACCTGCAGACGCTTGTCTGACCCGGCCAGAACGCTGTTATTGCCTGACTCTCCAAGGAAGCCCGTCCGTGCACGTGCAAGTAGCAGACGCGGTTACCGTCCACCAGAACGTGACGGCACCCGGAACAGGCGCATCCCGCCTGAAAAACCGCACGCTAAACGAATGGGCGCGCCACCGTTGTAGGGCGTACGTACGCCCGCACGACGCACAGCCTTCCCGATACGCGCCAACCGCCGCACCGGTTCCCGGGCAAGTCCGGCACCGATGAGCGCAATTGCACCTGCGACGCAGTGGTCATTGCCAGCGCCACCTAGTGCGTAACGGTTGAAGCAAGAGGTCCGCGAATATGGCCAATTTAGTCGATTACCGGGTGCTGTTAGCCAAGGCCTGACGTGACTCAGGCCGATACCGAACATCGCCCGTTATGCCCCCCTGTGGCTGACACAGGCGGCCTGCCTAACGCATCGTTTTAGAGAGGAAACATAATGAGTGATTACGCCCACCCCTACCGCGACACCACGTTCGTCCTCAAAGAACTGGTCGAATTTGAAGCCTTGTGCGCGTCGGCTCATCTGGACGATATCAACGATGAGCTGGTGTCCGCGATTCTGGCCGAAGCCGGTCGTCTGGGCTCCGGGGTATTGGCACCACTCAATCGGATTGGCGACACCCAAGGCGCGCGCCTGAATGAGCAAGGCGTGCAGGAAGCTCCAGGGTTCGCCGACGCCTACCGCCAATTCCAGGCTGGCGGCTGGCCTTCATTGACTGCAGCCGAAGCCTGGGGCGGCCAAAACCTCCCCAACGTGATAGGCACCGCCGTCAGTGAAATCTGGCACTCGGCCAATATGGCCTTCGCCCTCTGTCCGATGCTGACCCAAGGCTCGATTGAAGCGATCGCGCACCATGGCTCGCCCGCCCTACGCGAGGCTTACCTGTCCAAACTGGTCAGCGGCGAATGGACCGGCACCATGAACCTCACCGAACCCGATGCAGGTTCGGATTTGGCCGCCATCAAGAGCCGAGCCATCCCTCAGGGTGATCACTACCTCATCAGCGGGCAAAAAATCTTTATCACCTGGGGCGACCACCAGATGACGGACAACGTTGTCCATCTGGTACTGGCCCGGCTGCCGGATGCACCGGCCGGTGTCAAAGGGATTTCCCTGTTCGTGGTGCCTAAATTCCTGCTGGATGCTCAAGGCAAGCCCGGCGCACGCAACGATGCCCGCTGCATTTCCCTGGAACATAAACTGGGCATCCACGGCAGCCCGACCTGCGTCATGAGCTTTGGCGACAACGGCGGGGCCATCGGTTATCTGGTGGGCGAACCGCACCAAGGGCTGGCCTGCATGTTCACCATGATGAACCACGCCCGGCAAAGCGTTGGCCTGCAAGGGCTGGCCATCTCGGAACGGGCTTACCAGCAGGCGCGCCAGTACGCAAAAGATCGCCTGCAAGGGACGCGTAAGGACGGCAGCCGCTTCTCGATCATCCATTTTCCCGATGTCCGTCGCATGTTGCTTCAGATGAAATCGTCCATCGAGGCGATGCGGGCCCTGGCGTTGGTGGCCGCTGCCGAAGTGGACCGCACTGCCCACGCGCATGACGCCGACGCCGCGCAGGTTCATCAAGGTCGCGTCGACCTGCTCACACCCATCGTTAAGGGGTGGCTGACAGAAATGGCGCAAGAGGTGACCTCGCTCGGTGTGCAAATTCACGGCGGCATGGGGTTTATCGAAGAAACCGGCGCAGCCCAGCACTACCGTGACGCCCGTATCCTGACCATTTATGAAGGCACCACTGGCATCCAGGCACTGGACCTGGTTGGGCGCAAAACTCTGCTCAATCAGGGCGAACTGCTCACCCGTTTGCTGGACGAAATCGGTGAAACCGTCGCCCTGCTGCAAGGCTCGGCCACTCTGGCCCACCAGGCCGAGGCACTGGACGATGCCTTGTGCGCTGGCCGCGCCGCTCTGCGCGTGCTCCTCGACAATGCCAAAAACGACGCCCACCTGGCGGGCAGCATCAGCGTCAATTTCATGATGCTGTTCGGCTACCTATGCGGGGGCTGGTTGATGGCCCGCTCGGCACTCAGAGCCCAAGCCCTGCTGGACTCGGGCAACGGCGACCCGCAGTTCCTGGACGCCAAGCGGATCACTGCCGACTTCTATGCCGAGCAACTGCTGCCTCGCGTGCACGCCCTGCTGGCGGCGATTAGCAGTGGCAGCAAAAGCATCATGGCGCTGGACGATGAGCAGTTTTGAGCCTGCGCGGGCCTGATTGACCCACGTGATGGCCCGCACCATGAGCCGTGGCGACAACGTTTAAACGTCGTCGTCCGCCTTGATCGTCTCGGCCTCTGCTTGTGCCCAGACTAACGAACAATCCGACGAGCAGTGCTTCTCAGAGGCACTGCCCGGTATGGGCGCGAGTACCGGTTGAACGGCAGATGTCCGGTGCCCCGCCTGCTATTCCCTACATTCGAGGTTTTTTCCATGCACGCTGCGCGTATCCGGCTGGCTTCCTTGCACGACAAAATCATGAGTGCAACACAGGCCGCCCTGCTCATTAAAGACGGCATGACCATCGGCATCAGTGGTTTTGGCGGTGCCGGAGACGCCAAGGCAGTCCCCCTGGCCTTGATCGAGCAGGCCAGGCACGACCCGCTGAAAATCAACCTGATCACCGGCGCCAGCCTTGGCCGTGGTCTGGACGGGATGATGGCCGAAGCGGGTCTGTTGGCCCGACGCATGCCGTTTCAGGGCGACGCTGTGCTGCGCAAGGCCATCAACGAAGGCAAGGTGATGTTTATCGACCAGCACCTCTCGGAAGTGGTCGAGCAGTTGCGCGATGGCTACCTGCCGACCCCGGATATCGCAGTTATCGAGGCGGTGTGCATCACCGAACAGGGGCATATCGTGCCCACCTCGTCAGTGGGCAACTCGGCCACCCTGGCACTGGCCGCCAAACAGATCATCATCGAACTCAACCTGGCGAGCAGCCCTCATTTCGAAGGGCTGCATGATATCTACCAACCCCAGAATCGCCCTCACCGTGGCCCGATCCCCGTCCTCCAATCAAACAACCGCATTGGCAGCCATGCCATCGAGATCGACCCGTCACGCATCGCCGCCATCGTCATCTGCAACACACCCGAGGCGGCCGTTCCCATGTTGCCGCCTGACAACGACACACAGGCCATTGCCAATCATTTGGTGCGGTTTTTCGAGATCGAGGTGGAAATGGGGCGTCTGACGAGAAACCTGGCACCGCTGCAAGTGGGGGTGGGTTCCATCGCCAACGCGGTGATGTGCGGCTTGATCGACGCCCCGTTCAACGACCTGGTGCAGTACTCCGAGGTGTTGCAGGATTCCACCTTTGACCTGCTGGATGCCGGCAAGCTGAAATTCGCCTCGGGGTGCTCCATCACCCTCTCTGGCGCCTGTGGCGAGCGGGTCTTCAAGAACCTGGAAAAATACGCCGAGCGCCTGGTCTTGCGCCCACAGGAAATCACCAACCACCCGGAAGTAATCCGGCGCCTGGGGATCATTGCAATCAACACCGCGCTGGAGTTCGACCTGTATGGCAACGTCAACTCCACCCACGTCGGCGGTACACACATGATGAACGGTATTGGCGGCTCGGGGGATTTTGCCCGCAACGCCCACCTATCGATATTCGTGACTAAATCAATTGCCAAGGACGGGAACATCTCGCGCGTAGTGCCCATGGTCAGCCACGTCGACCACACAGAGCATGACATCGACATTCTTGTAACCGAACAAGGGCTAGCTGACTTACGGGGCCTTGCGCCTCGGGAGCGAGCGCGAATCATCATCGATCACTGTGTACACCCGGACTACCGCGAGGCACTCAATGATTACTTCACCGCCGCCTGTCGTCTAGGCGGGCATACCCCTCACGACCTCAATCAAGCATTGAGCTGGCATATCCGCTTGAACGAAACGGGCAGCATGCTGGCGGCCCACTAGCGAGCCGAAGTCTGCGTCTCGAACAACCACCCGCTCAAGGTCCTCGCCGGCCCCTGAGCGAGTGGTTTTTGAGCATGGTTTGGATCTGCTGAGCCGACTCCCAAGTGCGCATCGCCAGGTTGCGCACTTCGTCGGTCACCACGGAAAATTCATGTCCCTGCTCGCCGCGCACGTCTTCGGGTGGATAGGCATTGGCGCCGTCCACGCAACACGAACCTGCCCTGGACACCAAATCTTTCAGGCACTCAAGCCTTCAGGCCGTGCATCTCGCAATACTCCGCCCACTCCATGCCCGCCATCTCGGCAACTTCCTTGTGCACCTCAATCCGTTGCGCCTCAAATTCCTCAGGGGACGCCGCCGTCAATTGCAGGGTCAGTTCCCAGGCAAAGAAGCCCAAGCGCTCAGCCTCGGCCTCAAACGCCTGGTGCAGTCGCTCATCGCGGTATTGTGCCAACGGCACGCCGGAGGCCTGGGCCTCGAGCGGATTCAGGTTGTCCAACTCTTCGCGGAGGGCAGGGTGCTCCGCAAGAAATTTATCCAGTGCTATTTGGTGCGGCTGTTCAGTTTGGATCATGCAAAGTCCTTAAACGGCTGTGGGTATCGTTGTGGTCGATCAACTCATCCTCTATGCCGCCCTGGTCTGGTCGGGCGGCATGTCTTGCGTTGCCGTGTTGAATGCCATGAAGACCTTTAATCGTCCGATCTTCGTCCGAGCCTTCCGGTTTTTAAACTGTCCGTGTACCTGCGAAGCATGCATTCATCTTCTTGAAGCGACAGAATTACTTTCCCGATCAACTGAGAGGCTTGTTCATTGCCGCCTTCGATCAGCTGCGTTGAACAATCTGAAAGCTGACTCATCGTCTGCTTTAGATTGTCAGCTACATCACCAAGATCGCTTTCCATCGAGCTATTTTTTTGTAGTTTTCTCATAAAGCCGCCTTGGCAAAAAAGTGTGTTGTAACCATTGGCCATCATCTGTTTTGAAGTGCTCGGCCCCCTTGATTTTAGTCGCTGCTTTTCCTTGCCGTGGTTTTCCGTTATCAAATCAGTGCGCTAGCCGGCTGCATGAAGAGCGTAAGGGCCGCTGGCTATTTGTTCGAGAGCAGCACCCGGATGGGGAGGAGTACTGGCAGGCCATGGTCGATGGTTGTTTGCGTACGCTGAACTTCAGGGGCCCGTCTTCCTGCGCGGATGCTGGTAGCACTGCAGTCGTGTCAGGCACTCGCGCGCATCGAGTCACCGTCGAAACAAGCGACTTGGTTGCGTCCACGCGCTTTTGCTTCGTACAGTGCCAAATCCGCTTGTTTGAACCATTCATTGAACAACATTGGATTGTCGAATGCGGTTAGACCGATGCTTAAGGTCGCAATGGCCGTCTGTTTTTGACCGAACACAGCGTCAGCGATCTCTACCCTCACCCTGTCAAGCACCTGAAAGGCGGTCGCCCTGTCGGTATCAGGCAGGAACACACAAAACTCATCCCCACCGAATCTCGCGACAATATCAGTTGAACGCAGGTTAGACCTGAGCGCGGAAGCTACGTGTCGCAGGACTTCATCCCCAACAAGGTGGCCATGCGTGTCGTTAATCTGCTTGAAATGATCCAGGTCTACGAGTGCTAGACAGCCATTCGAGACGCCATATCCGCAGCGTTTATATTCGTTTTCGAGCAGCGCGTTCCAGTAACGACGGTTATAGAGACCTGTCAGGCTGTCGGTCTCACTCAGCTCACGCAACACTTTACGGTTCTGCCCTAGCCGAAGCGCCAGCCGGTATAACGTCCAACCGATGACCAGTGGCTGGATGATGATCATCGGCATCGACGAATAGACCACTAAGGGACTGCTATAAAGTGAAAAACTTAAGCCGAACATTGCGACGGAGACAGCGATTCCCGCCATTTTGGCCAGCCAGCCGCGTAATACAAAGGCCATTCCGCCTGTAGCGACGTTGTTCATTGCCAGCATCGAGAGCATCACCACGCTGGGGAGCAAGTTGAACCCTATGGCGGCGACCCAAAACGCGGAAAAAGCTGAGTCAAGCAGGACACTGCGCCGTTCGATATCCGCGGGATGCTCGGCGGATCGTGCCAGTACGAAGGCTATCCACGGCCAAACGAAGCAAAAAGTGATGAGCAGTGCCCATATGAAAGGCGGACGACCTTGCTCCCAAAAGACCCCGGCGACGCAGAAAAAACCAGCGGCCAGCCCTATCGCACGAGGCATCAATGCGCGTTTTGCGAAGGCCTGGCTCCTGTTCCTTGCTCCGAATGAACTCGTCATTACTGTATCCATACATCGAGATTATGCAGCTACGACCTCGCTCAAGCGCTGGCCAAATCGAGCATGAAAATTTATGCACGTTCGATAACTTAACAGACTTGTCGAGTTGTATATCAAAATGCCATTGTTTGCGGCGGGAATGCTTCTGGTGGCCCATAAGCTGTACGGATTACAGCCTACGGGTTGTAAACTCCAAAACAGGCCCGAAACAGCACCTCAAGCACTGACAGGTTGCCCTTGACGCTGCTGATCTTTGTCGGTACTTCGCCTTTTGGATAGCGCCTGACGGTCGGTAGCTCGACACAGCGATAACCCAGTTTCGGTGCGCGGTAGGAGAGGTAAGCGAGTAGTTCGTAGGTCATGAACACATCGCGGAATATCGCCACCTTCGGGTCCAACAGCAGTTTGCGGCTGTAGGCACGGAAACCCTGGGTGGTGTCTGTCCATTTAAAACCGGAAGACAGACTCAGCATTGGCGCATGGATAAAGCGGATCGCGAAGTCTCGCGATTTAGGGGTGTTCTCTGCGACGCCTCCCGAGACAAAACGGGACGCCTGGACGAAGTCCACGCCTTGCTTGAGCGCGTCGATGAAGCGAGGTATGGCTTCAGGATCGTCCTTGTCGTTACCGTCAATCGTGACGATGCCCTCATAGCCCTGATCGAGTGCAAAGGCGTAAGCGCAACGCAGTTGAGCGCTTAACTTTCCCGGAGCGGTTTTGAGCAGCAGCCCTCGCACCCCTACCTGCTGTAGCGCGTGCAGCTCAAGCGAGCCATCTGTGGTTCCGCCATCAACGATTATGATGTCGGCAGTGTCTTGAATGTTGAGGGCCGCCATCCTGGCCAACAGGCTCTTGATCCGTTCACCTTCATTGATGACCGGAATCACCACGCACCAAGGGTGCTGGCGGCCGAGCCATAGCGGGGTTTGAAAGGAGGGCACTTGCCAGGTCTTACGCCCGTCAGGCGTTATATCGGTTGGCATCATTGTGTTTACCATCAAGCAACGCGCGCTGTAATCAGCGCTACGCCAGCAATTACCAGTACGATCCCAGCCCCTGTCGTCCAGTGGAAGGGTTCACGAAAAATTAGCACCGAAGACAACGCCACGGTCGCTACTGCCCCAGCGGTCAGCACCGGGTGCGCCACATTTAAAGGGAGGCGGGCCAACGCTGCGGCATACAGTAAAAAGGCGCCGCCATACAGCCCGAGACCTAGCCAGAATGGCCAATTACTCAGCGCGCCCAGAGGGTCGCCGAGGGACGGAAACTTGCGCGGCGGCATCATGGCCATCTTCACCAGAACACTGGCGGAAGCATTGGAGAGAATCCCGACAAGCAGGATGAGCCACTTCATACGCGGCCCTCCACGCGATGTTTGCGGTAATGCTGGATCGCCACGTTCAGTGCTCGCTCAATCGACACAGCATGCGGTTCATCCTTGGTCGCGAGCATCTCGATGGTCACAACAGGGTTGGGCAGATAGCGCTCCAGGGCCCTCACCATCAGCCCATGATCAGTGCTGCCATCCCCCAGAGGTAGCAGATCGGGCTCGCTGGCATGCACATGCCCGATAAGAGATGCGCAGTTTTGCAGCACCAGACAAGGATCTTCGCCATTGATGGCCAGCGCGCCGGTGTCCAGTTGCATCTTGATGGTGGGATGATCGACCTGCGTCACCACCAAGGCCGTTTCAGCGCTGGTGGTCATGAAGTTGGCGCCATAACAGGTGGGATTGGGTTCAAGGCAGATTGTTACACCATAGGCCTGAGCGATGTCCCCCAGTTGTCTGAAGAACGGCACCGCCACATCCAGTGTTTCCTGGTCATCGAGCCCGGTGCGATCACGATTCTTTGGTGAGCCAAAAACCAGCCGTGTGGCGCCCAGACCCGAGCCGATGCGGCACACGGCGGCCAAGTGTTTCAACAGTGCGGACTGGCTTTGGGCTGACCCAAATACATTGAGCCCCGTAGTACCGAACAACAGCGCCTGCATCCCGGTGATGTCGATGCCACGCTCGGCCCACCAGCCTTTGACCTGAGTAATCTGCTCATCCGTAGCGTTGGCGGGAACAGGAAAATACTTGCCGGGTGCAACATCGATCGCATCAATAGCAAAGCGCTGAAGGAGCGTGGCGATGGCTTCATCTTCCGCGGCATCCCAAGCAATATTGGAAATAGCCAACCTCATATTTTCGCTCCCTCATCGATTTTTATAGTGAGCGGCTCGGACTGAGCGTAGGCCCTGACCGCCTGTACCGTTTCACGGGCGCTGTACTGATAGCGCCCGGCTGCTCCAAATACATGAGCGTGTTTGGTCTGCATGTCGTAGGTCGCTGCCGGGTTAGCCAGGGCGTTGGTGAACTGCCTGCCGAAACCCAGTTGCGAAACATCCGCTACGCTGATCGGCTCTGCAGTGAGGTGAACCAACTTCAAGCCGGCGTTCAGTGCGGTTTGGATGTCATACCAGAGGTTGACCATTGGGTAAAACTGGAAGACACCGCGACTATCGATGGCCTGAAGATTGTTGTCATTCAAAAAATCGAAGATGACATTCTTGCGTAAGCCGGGTCCAACTAGCCCAGGCAGACGGACGATTAAATGATTGGGGAAGTGGCTTTCGACAAACGTCTCCAGCAGCCGGCGATGCAGGCCATAGGCGTGCAGGCCTGACTCATCGACAGGGGTATCCTCATCGACACCCATGACGGTACTGAAGACATCGACCGTGCTGATCAAAATGAAGGTGTTGCACTGAATGGTTTTCAGGTGGGCGATCAGCCCCTCGATTTTCTGCCGATCCGCTTCAGGTTCACGGTTTGCAATCCACTTTTGAGCGGGGGCGCCTGCGCAGACAACGGTATTAAACGAGTGGCCTTCAATGTGACCTATAGTGGTTGATCGATAAACTGACTCAAAGGCAGTCTGCTTTGCAATCGTAGACCCTACAAACCCACTAAACCCAATCAAACAATTATTCATGTTATTCATGATCCACCCGGCAATGCATACGGAGCAACTCGGCATTGTGAACATGCAGAACTGAGGTGTACTGACAGTCAAATTTTTTGATTTCAGTTTCAATCACTGCGGTAATTCCCTTGTCGTCGTCCTGGCGATCAAGGTGCGACAGTAATAAGTAAAACTCACCGGCGGGCCTGAGTTCAAATAACGTCCGGATCATTGAGAAGAACGTTGGCATTTCCATGGCCGGGTCTCGGGTCTGAGTCGTTTCATCCAGTACACGGGTATAGTGGTGTTTTTTTAGCCGGTCATCCAACTGTAAATAATATTCAAGAGACGGTTGAGCATCCGGGTAAACTAGAATATTGCTGGGCTCCATTTTCGCAAGGTGCTCGTACAGGCTATTGTTGGCCGTGTATTCATAATTCTCCCCTGTGAGATTCTTGTAACACGCTTTGCCTGCCTGGAGTGCCAGGACAACGAACAGAATCCAACCCAATACTTTGAAAGTTTTGGCTTGGCTTGATGTGAACTCAAGAATCGCGCAGCTGGAAATAACCAGACTAAAGGGGACCAGCCAAATCACATGTCGGGGGTAGGTGGCGGGATAAGAACCAAAAACTCTGCCTGCCACGACAACACACACCAGCGCAAAAAAAAATAAATTCAACCTGAAAATAAACCCTCTGTTATTGAAGGCGAACAGTGCGATGCTCGACAGGCAGGACGTGATTAACAGGGCTTTTCCGTAGGCCCCCAGTATCGCGCCACCCAACGATTTCATTGACACTAAAAGAGATTTACCTCCCCCGTACTCAGCGTAGTTACTCAACTGATAGATGGTAAGGTGTTTCATGTAGAGGTATGAGAAAGCCACGCACGCGGCCGCGCACAAAAAGGCAACTATTGTTGCGCTGCGTCGGGGGAATTCTCTGTTCGCCAGGCACCAGAGAAACGCATAGCCTAGCAGTCCCCCTGAAACGATAAGCGTGGAAAACCCGATGAGGCTGATGATTGCCGCAATTAAGAGAGTCCAAAAAATATTTTTATTTTCTTCAGCCTCCCATATCGCAAAGATGGCCAGAAAACTCCCGCTGACTTCAAGGAAGTAATATTTTAGCTCTGTCACGTGAAAGCCGGAAGAAAACGTATTTCCGATGATCGCCACCAGGAAAACAAAAAGACCCCACTTATATTTCTTGAACAGGAGACAGACGGGCAAGATCATTAATACCGACGCGGCCAGTACCGACAGCCTGAGGGGTTTGATGTCATAGTGGAAAATTGCCATCGCCGCCTTAAAGAAAAATGAAGCCGGTACCGGTTCTGCTTGATCGTAATAGGGCAGTGGTGTAATAAAGCCACTCAGTGTATTGACCTCTATGATGTTCTTCAGAAGCATGGCTTCATCAATCCATACCGAGCGGGACGCTAACGATAAAAATATGCTCACCAAAAAAAGTAAGGCAATGCCCGTGCACAGTGTGGGTAGATCAAAATACTTCTTCATTCATCTTCTCCAGCACATCATAAATATTGTCAATCTTTCCCCCCAGCACGGAATAACAGCCGGGCAACGCGGCGTGCTTCTCAAAAAGAATGGGTCTCCCGTCATCGCCTTCATTTTTCACAAGCACCGTTTTGACTTCGAACAATGAGTCGACATGCTTAGCCTTGAGTACAGCTGGGACATACCGGCCCACGTCCCTGACCATACGATCCACACGAGTTGCACGTTCGTGGTGCTCGAGTTTTTTGTAGGGATCGATCCCTTGCTGATCGGTCCAGTGCAGGTGCGGGGTGAAGCGGACGTGGGAGAGCGTATGCAGCCCGCGGGCGGGAAATGGCATCATCGAAAAGAAAGGGCCGTCCATCACGGTAATCCCCAAACCATCGAGAGGTGCAGGCATCTGCATCAGGGCCATTTCGGTGATCTCTTGTTTCAGACCCGTTTGCACTCCTGGGAAATCACCCCTGAATTGATTGGTGCCGCTGTAGGTGCAATTGAATACATAACGGCAGGAGATTGAAGCTTGGGCGCTGTCCTCGGTTTCTGTGATGACTTGCAGTGTTGCATCTGGTCCTTTCGAAATCTCCGTTGCTCGGGTCTTGTAGCAGATCTGCACACCGCACTCTGCTAGCTCGCGTTCAGCCCAACGTGCCAGTTTGGTGGAGTTGAAAGCGTACTCTTCGACCAGGAACACATTTTCAATGAGGCGTGGTTCAAACAAGGCTCGCAACGCAGGGGCTGCCGGCTGAACCTTGGCTCCAATGTCACGGCAAAATCGCTCAAACTGTTTTGCCGTGACCTTCGAGTTGTGGCGGGCAATGGCGTAGAGTTTGGTGAAATCCTGTGTTACCGCTTCGGGCCAGTCGCGTACGAACTTGGGCAGGTTTATCCGGCTGCGATACGCTGTCGTGAAACAGCGAGGGTAGTGATAGCCATTGTGCACGCGGGCCTGATTGTTATACGAGGCGCGCATCATTAGCGCGGGCTCACGCTCTATCAGCATGATGCGCTTGAGGCCTCGCTGCTTCGCTAGGTAGACCGCGATGGCCGAGCCATAAAACCCACCGCCAATAATAACCGCATCGTAGTTAGGGTCGACACTTGGCATCAGGACATTTCCCCCCGGGCCAAGTTTGTCGTATTGGCGGGGGGTGACGACACCTCTTCGATATTCAGTTTGTCGAGTCGCGTCATGCGAGCGCTGGTGAACTCTTGGGCCACATGGTAGAGCGGACCTTCATTCGAGAAGCTGGCCATGTTCAGGATGTATTCGCCGAGCACCAGAAGCACGAGTGATATCAGAAAGAACATGCCCGACTGTTGCAGCGAAAGGCTGATCCAGCCAGGCGCGACGTCGGTTTTAAAAAAACCGATGCCGACCACATAGCCGCAGTAAATAAGGTTGACGATAGCGCCAAACAAGGAGAGTGCTGTCACAAGGCGCATCGGCGCGCGCGTGGTCGACACCAGCAGGCGTATGCCACGGTCGATACTGTCTCCCAGACGTTTGCGGCGCTGGAATGTGGGTGACGCGCTATAGCTGTAGCTGAGGTGTGCGCGCGCAAACCCACCCGTAGCGGGCAGATGGCGATAGGTCATCGCTGGCTTGGGATGCTGAAGAATGAAGTTGATCACTCTTTTGCTAAGGATGCGGTACTGCGGCGCTTCTTTGGCGAGATGGATGCCATTGAACCAGTGGTAGAGCATGTGGAATACGGCAAAAGCAACCCGATAGGCAAGGCTTTGCACAGGCTTTTGCTCGTTACTGACAAAAACCACATCAGCGCCGCCAATGGCTTTTTTGAGCATTTGCGGTAAAAAATTGATGTCGTCTATCATCGGATCAATGACGGCTACAAAGTCACCCAGTGCATTCTCCAGCCCGACCCATGAAGCGGTGTCGACATCCACCTCCTTGGTCAGTGCATAGACCTGCAGATTGGCAAATCCATCTTCGCCCGTCAGGCGCTTCATGACGGAAATGCTGTCATCGTTCGACGCATTGTCAACAATGATCAACTCATAATCACTGACGATGGAGGCAATCACCGAGGTTGCCTCAAACAGAATGCTTTCAATGCGCTCAGACTCGTTGCGGACAACGAAAACCACCGACAAAAAACAGGGGAAAAATGCCATTTTAAATCCCCTTTAAAACGTCAAGAACCCTTGAGCGCTGCTTGAAACGACGTACGCAGCACTTAAACGGGATCGAATCAATGTCGTTGGGCGGGGCACTCTCTATGCCGGCACATTGGCCAGTCTTGAAAGTTAGAGTTACCGCAAGGGCTGACGGCAGACGAAGGTTATGCCAGATGTCTGGAATGAGTCGAAGCACAGCAGGAGATTGTCGAGATGAAGTGCTTAATATGAAGGGGGGCCGGAAGGTCAAAATAGTCATAAAAAAGTACCCCTGACTGCTTGCTAGATGTTGTCCAATCCAGAAAACAAAAAGGTACCAACGCGTGAGCGCTGCACTTTTTCATGGCGTTATGCTACTGAGGCAGGCTAGACCAGAGACCGGCACTTCGCTAGGCGAACGCTGAAAAAAGGCTTGAAATGTTGAAACCAGGCTCGCGTGGCGGTGGGTAGGCGGCAATGGCACAATTACCCTCTCGCTGAGCCGCGACTGACGGTTTTTTGTGTATACATTTTGCCAGTTTTACCTCCGGGCTCTCTGTCCGGGGCCGCAGCCAAACCCGCATAATGTCCCTTCAGTTTGGGCCCGACCTGCCGATAATCAGGTCAGTCCAGGATTCAGGAGCGGAAACCGTGAATTTGTATATCAACCAGCTTCAGAAGAAGAATGATTTCAGGAACGCGATCTATGCAGGCGATATTTTCCTGAATACTGATCTGAATGCTCCTAAGGACCTCTGCGCGTTTGCCCGGGAAAGTATCACTGCGGCGTTCGACGGCGAGACCCGTCACCAAGCGTTGCACACGATGATGCCGGTGCAAGAGTTCATCGGGTTGGTGACGAAGCTCAAGGGCCAGTTCACTAACTGTATTGAAGTTAAAGAAATGATCCGCAATTTCGTCCTGGAAATTGGTGCAAACCCTGGTGAGTTTCTTTTTGACGTTCCGCGAATTCGGGTCGTCCCTCACTATGACTATCTGCATGCTGGCGTCAGTTATGCCTACAAACCGCATCGTGATAAGTGGTATGGCAGTGTCGACTGTCAGATCAATACCTGGATGCCGGTTTACACGATTCAACCGGACCAGACGATGATGATCAATCCAGCCTATTTTTCAGTGCCGGTGAAAAACTCCTCTGCGGACTGGAGTCTGTCTGACTGGATCAACGTGCAGCGTCCTTTGGCTCAGGAAAACGTGATTGAAGAGTTACGCGTTCACCCCGTTCCGCTTGAAGATATTTCAACGGCTTCGGAAATCCGGATTGCCGCCAATGCTGGCGAGATTCTGACTTTTTCGGGATCGCACCTGCACGGCACGGTGCCTAACTATACTGAACAGACCCGTTTCAGCATTGATTTTCGCCTGGTGCACATCGCTGATCTTCTTAGTCAGCGTGGTGCTGTCAACGTCGACAGCGGTGTCGCAGACACAGAAGCCGGGTATAAAGATTTTTTCCATGTCAGCGACTTTTCGCATTTCCAAGGAACCAACCAATGACCAAGCGTCGCCTTACCGCAGCTGAAACCGAGTACAACGAAAAACGCGCGGGCGTACTCAACCGTGTTGACGCCAAATACGTCGCTGATGCGCCATTCGTGTTTGCAGATCGGATTACGGTCACGGCAGCGTTGTCACGCATCGAGTTGTTCAAAATGGTTCAGGATGTGCCCGGCGCCATTATCGAATGCGGTGTCTACAAGGGTAATTCCTTGATGCTGTACATGCAGTTGTCGATGATTCTCGAACCTTATGCGATCAACCGCTCGATCATCGGCTTCGATACGTTCTCTGGCTTCACCGGTATCGACGCTAAAGAAGATCCCACTGATATCAACGATGCTATGTTCTCGGATACTGACGAGACCCTGATTCAGGACATGATCGATGCCAACGATCTGGTGCGTCCGGTCAATCGGATTCCGCGTTGCGAGATTGTCAAAGGTGACATCCTTGACACCGTGCCCGCTTTCGTCAAAACACGCCCGGATCTGGTGGTGGCGATGCTGATTCTTGATACCGATCTCTATTCGTCGACCAAAGTCGCGCTGCAAACCTTTTTGCCTTACATGCCTAAAGGCGCGATCGTCGTTCTGGATGAAGTTGCATACCGCAACTTCCCTGGTGAAACCAGCGCGTTGCGTGAGTGCGTGGACCTGAACAAAATTGAACTCAAGCGCTTGCCGTTCGATTCGACGGTAGGTTATTTCCGCGTCTGACCGGCGTCAACACTGCGAGTGAACTCGCGTCATCGGTGATTCTGTACGTTATAGGGGCATGATGAAACTACGAACCATGGCGTTAGCCACCCAATACTGTGTAGGCACTGGCGTCGAGTTGGGGGCAGCATCACATAACCCTTTCGATCTGCCAGACTGCCTGAAGGTGGCTCCCTGCGATGGCAGGTTGTTTTTGTATCCTCAGGATATGGACGATTTCAATGCCTATCATCACGAGCAGATGCGTACATCCGGCGAAGTGGAGAGCGTTGATCTATTGGGCGATTTTCAGTCGATAGCCGCTGGTGATGGGACCTTTGACTACCTCATCAGTTCTCATGTCATTGAGCATGTTCCTAACGTCTTTGCGGCTTATATAGAGTCCTCGCGGGTTTTAAAGAACGGCGGTGTTTTTTTCTGCATTTTTCCTAAGCGTACGGCAACCCTTTACGACTCAACGAGGCCATTGATAACGGTCGAGCAGATGGTCGATGACTACGAGAAGGGGCTCGACATGGCGATCATGCCAAAGGAGAACTGGCGAGGGCATTACCAGGTTTTTTCCTTGCAGAGCATGATTCGGGCGATCAATTTCCTGAACAGGAATGAATTAGGAAGCTGGCTCATCGAATGTGTCGAGGAGACAGACTCGAAGGTCGGTAACGGGCACACGGTTGTGCTGAGAAAGTTCGACGGACTTATCGGTGCGGTGTGGCAAGACGGCGCAGCCTTCAGTGAGTCATTTAATCAGTTGGTGAATGAAGGCAAACTGGCCGATGCACTCCGCGCGATCAAGGTTTCGTTGTCCTTCAATTTTTTTGATTCGGAAAAGCTCTATCTGGCTTCGCTTCTAAGCTGCGAGTTGGGTTACACCCATGAGGGCATCGAGTTTTTGCGTCAGGCCCTGACGTTGGATCCGGAAAACGAGGGTTACAGGAAAGACTTCCTGTCGCTGACCAAAGCGCCGTACGTCAATACGGTGCTCTGATTGCGTCTGCACGCGCTGCGGTTTCTAACGATTTTGATGGGAAAAGGATTTTTGTCGTCGCGCTTGAAATTTTGAACGGGTGATGCGTATTTTGTACAGGTTGCCGGTGGACGGCTTGTACAACAATAAAGGATTTAGAATCATGACAATTAATGACCACCGTTCCCTTGCGGAGCGATTGACGGGCATTGATGAGATTGAGTGCGTAACGCCGGATTTGAAAGGTGTGTCACGTGGCAGGGTGATGACCGCTGAGGGTTTCCTCGAAGGGCGGCGTTTGCAGCTTGCGCGTGGCGTGTTGTTGCAATGCATCATAGGCGGCTATCCGCCGGCGCGATTCTACGGTAGCGATGACGGCGATCTGGCGCTGATTGCCGATCCGACCCAGATTCACCGTTTGCCCTGAAGTGAGCACCCGCGTGCGCTGACAATTTGCGATGCGGATGAGCTGGCGGGGGAGGGTTTTCGTCTCTCGATGCGTGGTTAGCTCAAGGCGATCATCGCCCAATAATGCCTGCTGGTCTTACGACAACCGCGCTGCTGGCTTGCGTATTCCGGCGAGTGCGCCGGTCGCCAGAAGGGTGGAGAATCGGCTGCCTGGTGCGGACGCCAACCCTTATCTTGCCATCGCCGCGAGCCTTGCCACCGGTCTTTATGGTATTGAACATGAGTTGGAGCCACCGGCGCCGATTCAGGGTGAGATTCAAGTGCCGGATGAATTGTCATTGCCGTGTACCTTGCATGCCGCTCTGGAGCGTCTGAGGCGTAGCCAATTGGCGAAGGAGCTGTTTGGTAAAGAGTTCATCGAAGGCTACATCGCTTCGAAGAGTATGGAACTGACCAGCTTTTTTTGATGAAATTACTCCCTGGGAAAGGCGCGTGCTGGCTGCTCAGGCTTAGAAACGTTGGTTTTGGACTCTTCCGTCTGGATGACTCCATTCTTTTGCTCTTCTTCTTTTATGTGGAAAGCCTGGAACGTCGATGCGTCAAATCTGGAAGTCCTTTCGAGCGCTTTATTTTGCCTCGCTGATGATGCTCATCGGCTCGGGTCTGTTAAGTACCTATCTTGCTTTGCGCCTGGCGGCCGACCAAGTCGATAGTCTGTGGGTCGGCGCTTTAATGGCGGCCAACTACTTCGGTCTGGTACTGGGCGGCAAGATCGGTCACCGGCTGATTAGCAGGGTCGGGCACATTCGCGCCTACGCCACGTGCGCAGGTATTGTTGGTGCTGCGGTGTTGGGGCACGGTCTGGTCGACTGGTTGCCTGCGTGGCTGTTCCTGCGGGTCATCGTGGGCCTGGGGATGATGTGTCAGTACATGGTCATCGAAAGCTGGCTGAACGAGCAGGCACACGCCAAGCAACGCGGCATTGTGTTTAGCGGTTACATGATCGCGTCTTACCTTGGCTTGGTGCTGGGTCAGCTGATTCTGGTTATTCACCCGTCTTTGGGCCCCGAGTTGCTGATGCTGGTCGCGCTGTGCTTTGCCCTTTGCCTTGTGCCGGTGGCGATGACCCGCAGTATTCACCCGGCGCCCATGCACCCGGCGCCGCTGGAACCCCGTTTTTTCCTTAAGCGGGTGCCGCAATCGTTGAGCACCGTATTGGGGGCAGGGCTGATCATCGGCTCGTTCTATGGTCTGGCGCCGCTGTATGCCTCCCAGCAGGGTTTGTCTACCGAGGCGGTGGGTTTGTTCATGGGTAGCTGCATTCTTGCGGGGCTGTTAGTGCAATGGCCGCTCGGCGCCTTATCGGATCGCTATGACCGTGCCTTGTTGATTCGGATTTTTGCCGGCGCGCTGGCCTTGTTGGCTTTTCCCTTGGCGGTCATGCCGCAGGTGCCTGTGGAAGTGTTGTTCGGGGTCGGCTTCTTCGCATCTTTGATGCAGTTTTGTCTTTATCCGTTGGCCGTGGCCTTTTCCAATGACCACGTTGAAGGTGAGCGCCGTGTGTCGCTGACCGCCATGTTGCTGATGACCTACGGTATTGGTGCCAGCATCGGCCCGTTGGCTGCGGGCGTACTGATGAAGATGTTCGGCAGCAACATGCTCTACGCTTTCGTCTGTTTTGCTGCCGTGATTCTGGTCTGGCGCATCCGGCCTAAGGCGGTGACCAATCTGCACCAGGTCGAGGACGCGCCGTTGCAACACGTTGCGATGCCGGACAGCATGTCCAGCTCACCGTTGGTGGTCGCGTTGGACCCACGTGTCGATGAACAGGTGGTTCAGGAGCAGATGCAGACAGCAGTCGAACCGCAAGAAGGGGCTGAAACCGAAGGCGAGCGGCAAGCGGAATCGCAGTCGACGGCTTCTACAGAAGAGAGCGCTGACAAGCCTGTTTGATAGCGGAGATTGCGCAATTGAGTGATTGAGCTGCGGGGGGAGAAGCGGTATTCGGATAGCGCGATTGCGGCGGTTATTCACCGCAATCGCTGATACTGCAAATACTGATCAGAAGTCGTCGTCTTTATCGAAGCGCCGCGCTTCTCGCTGCAGCTGGTAAACGAATCGCTCAACCTGGCGCTGTACCAGGCCGCTCATGTTGTGGAAGCGCACACCGGCGAACGTGATGTTGATTCTTTCTTCGAAATGCAGGTAACGCAACTCGACAGGCGTGCTCATGTTGCCAAAAGGCAGGCCTGCAACAAAGCGTTCGTACACTTGGCCCAGTTGCAGTTGCTCGGAAATATCACCTTCAAACCGCAATTTGCAGCCCGTGGCAGAGATATCCAGGAGCTTGCCGTTCAGCGCCGACTTGATTTTGTCGCCATTGATTTCAACGTTGACCAGTTGAGCCAATTTCAGTGCTGCGCGAAAGGCGTTGCGGCGCTGGTGATAAACCACTTCCGTCGGCATGGAGCCACGATAGCAGCGATGACCGTCATGATCGTCAATGGTCAGCGTCTCTTCGCATTCCCACGCAATCCGAACACCGTCATGAAAGCCTTCGATGCGAAACGGTTCGCCGCTGGTCAAGAAACGCTCGCCGTCGCGAGGGATCATTTCGTCGAGGGCAATCCCATTGCCGTCGCGATTGACCTCGATCAGGTAGCTTTGAAAGCGCTGACTGCGCTCATGAAAGGTAATGATCAGGGGGTCATGGCTGTCTAGCAGTAACCGCAGATTTGCGGCAATTTCCAAAGGTGTGGTGAGTACCTTTGGTGGCTGCGGATCATCTTCCGCGCTTAAGGCATTGAACACGGTTCATCCATCTCCAGGCAAAATACGACAGCACGTAATCGAGGGGCATTTTGCCAGCATGTTGGGTGCCTTGATACAGTAAAATTACGCTTGGCTCAGCGGGCGTGGCTTATGGACGCTGGATGTCGACCCACGGCTGTCATATAACATTGGCGTTTCACCGCCGGTAATAATTCTCATCTGATGGGCCGTGGAGGCCTGCTGAAGCTTGATCGAGTGACCATTGAGCTCGTTGCTGGCCCGACAGTCGCTCATCAGGGCGCTGAGTACGTCACCTTGGCTGAGCAACTCTTCACCGATCGATGAATGACTCGCCAGTTCCTCAAGGCCTTGACGATCGGGCCTCAGATTCAGGCTGGCAAGAATCTGGCTGCGTTTGCGGCCATGCTGCTCAAGCATGATTACCAGCGACTGTTTCTGCGCAAGAATATTTTCGAGTAAGAACATATCCCGACCATGCAGCGCCAAGGATTCGGCTTGCAATAGTTCCAACAGCTGTTGGGCCGGTGCAATATCGTCGGTAATCAGTTGCAATAGAGTCGTATCGTGCATTGCATGCTCTGGGTTTTAGGCGTCCAAAAGCCCTGGCGCAGGCCTTCGGCTAGCGCTGGGCTTCGAAATTAAGCAGCTTGCTGGCTACGCGACCGCTGTCGACCGTATAGCTGCCATCGGCAACGGCCTGTTTCAACTCGGCCACACGGGCACTGTTGACAACGGGCTGACCGCGCAGCTTGTCGCTAATAGTCTGCAACTGTTGAGCCTCGTTACTAAGATGCACGGCTTCCCCACTCGACGTGGTGACCGCTTCGGTGGTGGCTTTCGCGCTGGCGGAGGTTGCGGCATTGCCGGTCTCCTTGACATTGCCGGTACGCGAACTCGTCGACACGGAGGGGGAGCTGTTTAAACGACTAAAGTCGATGACCATGGTTGAGAACCTCTAGGTGTTTGGACGCTTGCCATGTTTTCGGCCAAACACAAGAAAACTTTAGGTGCGTTATTGAAGTCGATAAAAACGCTCACTGACACAGACTGTCAGTTTAGGAAACTCCGCGCCATCCCGCCAGCGATCACAAGGTCACTTCAACTTGCCCAGGTGCTGTTACACGCGCTTTGATCACCCGTTTCGAGTTCAGGTTCCGTACCCTGATCTGTTCACCCAAGCCTCCATCGGACAATGCCTCGCCAGGCATGCGGACCAGCAGTGTACCGCTCTTGGCAATGATCACAACTTGATCGCCCTTGCGTATCACTTCTGCCTGTTCCATCTGCAGCGGGGTAATGATCTGCCCATTGACCATTTGTCGGGTCATTTTCTGCCCGATCGCCTCGTCAAGCGACGTGATATATCCCTGAGGCATCTGGCTGATATCGCGCTCGCTCAGGGATACGTCGTCTTCGCCTATGATGCCGCCACGCTTGAGCGGGCGTTTGACGATCACGACTTGACGAAATAAATGTACCTGGGCCGGTACGTATACCGTCCAGGGTAATGATCCTTCGCAACGAACCTTGACGGTCACACGTCCTAGAGGCTGAGCAGGACTTTCGAGGCTCGCTGTCAATTCCTTGTCGCACTGTGTCAGTGTCATGCGCGGATCGAGCTGGTTGACCTGAATTTGGTAGCGGCCTTCGGTTTGGGTCGTTGCCAGATAATCCTCTATGGAGAATTCAAGAAACCCTTGGGTCACGCCGATAAGTTGATCAGAAAGGCTCAAAGGCTCGCTCTGTGCGAATTGGCCGCCACTAAAAAGCCACAAAACGGCCACAGTGCAGCGTAAGCTGCCGTAGCCAGATGCCATGCGTCGGGAAAATGTCGTTTTTGCATTCATAACAGTTAAAAAGCAAGGCCCGTGCCGCTTAGTCATTTTGGCAATTATGGGTTCGAAGCTTTGATTCAGGAGTAAGGGCATGGCTGGAGTAATGGATTCGGTGAACCAGCGCACGCAGCTGGTGGGGCAGAACCGTCTTGAGTTGTTGTTGTTCCGTCTCAACGGCCAGCAGCTCTACGGGATTAATGTGTTCAAGGTCAGGGAGGTGCTGCAATGCCCTAAACTGACCGTGATGCCCAAGTCCAACCCAGTGGTGCGTGGCGTTGCAAATATTCGTGGGGCGACCATTCCGATCATCGATCTGGGGATGGCAACAGGCGCGAAGGCATTGGAGCGGGGTGTGAATGACACCTTCGTTATCATTACCGAGTACAACACCAAAATTCAGGGTTTTCTGGTGCATTCGGTGGAGCGCATCGTCAACATGAACTGGGAGGAGATCCATCCGCCGCCCAAGGGAACGGGACGCGATCATTATCTGACCGCAGTGACCCGAGTCGATAACCAGTTGGTCGAAATCATTGATGTGGAGAAAATCCTCGCGGAAGTAGCGCCGACTTCGGAAAGTATTTCGGTCGGTGTTGTCGATGAAGAAACACAGGCCAAAGCGCTGACCCTTCGAGTGCTGACCGTCGACGATTCGTCGGTTGCGCGTAAGCAGGTGACACGCTGTCTGCAGACAGTCGGGGTCGAGGTGGTAGCCTTGAATGACGGTCGTCAGGCGCTGGATTACCTGCTACGCATGGTCGAAGAGGGCAAGAAGCCTGAAGAGGAATTTTTGATGATGATTTCAGACATCGAAATGCCCGAGATGGATGGGTATACCTTGACTTCGGCAATCCGCAACGATCCGCGCATGCAAAAAATACACATCATCCTGCATACTTCCTTGTCGGGAGTGTTCAACCAGGCGATGGTCAAGAAAGTCGGTGCCGATGATTTTCTTGCCAAGTTCCGGCCTGATGAGCTTGCCGCTCGGGTAGTTGATCGGATCAACGCGGTGAAATAATCGCCAAAGGGCGCCGCCCTTTGGCTGGACGCAAGATTGTAAGAGGCGGTTTCTTTGTCTACAGGTAATTTGGATTTCGAACAGTTCCGGGTCTTCCTGGAAAAAGCCTGTGGCATTTTGCTCGGAGAGAATAAACAGTATCTGGTCTCAAGCCGTCTCAACAAACTCATGGACCAGCAAGGCATCAAGTCGCTGGGGGAGTTGATTCAGCGAATCCAGGCTCAGCCTCGCAGTGGTCTGCGCGAGCAGGTCGTGGATGCAATGACCACCAACGAAACGCTCTGGTTTCGCGACACCTATCCGTTCGAAGTCATGAAGAACAAAGTGCTTCCAGAGGCGATCAAGGCCAGCCCGAACCAGCGCCTGCGTATCTGGTCGGCGGCGTGTTCTTCAGGCCAGGAACCGTACTCGTTATCGATGACGATCGACGAGTTCGAGCGTAGCAACCTCGGTCAGCTAAAACAGGGCGTGCAGATCATCGCTACCGATCTTTCGGGGTTGATGTTGAACAACTGCAAGACGGGCGAATACGACAGTCTGGCGTTGGGTCGAGGGCTATCCCAAGAGCGTCTGCAGCGTTTTTTCGATCCCAAAGAAGCGGGGCGTTGGGCAATCAAGGCGCCCATCAAGAGCCGGGTCGAGTTTCGCTCTTTCAACCTGCTCGACAGTTATGCAAGCCTGGGGAAATTCGACATCGTTTTTTGCCGCAACGTGCTGATCTATTTCTCGGCGGAGGTGAAGAAGGACATTCTGTTGCGTATCCACAGTACGCTTAAGCCCGGTGGCTACCTGTTTCTCGGGGCATCGGAAGCGCTGAATGGTTTGCCTGAGCATTATCAGATGGTTCAGTGCAGTCCTGGGATCATTTACCAGGCGAAGTGATCGCTGCGCTAAAAAAGAGACCTTAGGGTCTCTTTTTTTACATCAGCTAAACCGTTGCGGCTCTTCTGGGAGGAAGCGGCAATGGCAAGAAAACGGCGCTGTGCTTGCCGCTTTATCCCTTTATAGCGGAAATGCCTTGCCGCTTTTCTGTCGTTGCCGCCCCAGGATAGCTCGCAAACCCTTGATTTATGGCGCTGGCGAAGCTGGCACGCTGATTGCTTTGTGACTGATACGAAATTCAGGTCAGCCGCTAAAGGTTTCCCGACATGAGCATCAGCTTCGATAAAGCGCTAGGCATCCATGAGCAAGCCCTTGGCTTTCGCGCTCAGCGTGCAGAGGTCTTGGCCAACAACATCGCCAACGCCGACACGCCGAACTATAAGGCGCGAGATCTTGAGTTCTCGGCCGTGCTCGCAGCGCAAAGCGATAAAACCAAGAATGGCGCGTTTGGCCTTAAAACGACCAACAGTCGGCACATCGACGCCGAGGGTCTGAGCGGTGGCGACGGCGCGCTGCTGTATCGCACACCTAGCCAACCTTCGCTTGACCAGAATACCGTCGATACGCAGGTTGAACAGGCCAGCTACGCACAGAACGCCGTAGGCTTCCAGGCCAGTTTCACCCTGCTCAACAGCAAATTCAAAGGGCTGGTGTCAGCCCTTCGTGGAGAGTAATTCATGTCCCTTGCAAGTGTTTTTAACATTGCCGGCAGTGGCATGAGTGCTCAGACCACGCGCCTGAACACCGTGGCCAGTAACATTGCCAACGCCGAAACAGTCTCGTCGAGCATGGATCAAACCTACCGCACCCGTCACCCCGTGTTTGCGACCGTGCTTCAGGGGCAGGGCAGCGGCGACAGTGGTTCGCTGTTCGGCAGTCAGGACGAAGCGGGTCAGGGTGTTCAGGTCAGCGGGATCATCGAAGATCCGAGCAACCTCGAGGCACGTTATGAGCCAACGCATCCGTCGGCTGACAAGAACGGTTATGTCTACTACCCCAACGTCAATGTTGTTTCGGAGATGGCCGACATGATCTCGGCCAGCCGCTCGTTTCAGACCAATGCGGACATTATGAATACCGCCAAAACCATGATGCAGAAGGTCCTGACCCTGGGTCAGTGATAAGAGGCGCAGTCGATGACAACTACTAGCAGCGTCGGTCAGTCGGTTCTGGATCAGCTTCAGAAAACGGCAAGCTCAAGCAACACAGGCACCACCAACAAAACGGGGACTGCCTCACTGGGCAAAGATGCATTCCTGCAACTGCTGGTTACGCAGATGAAGAACCAAGACCCTCTCAGTCCGCAGGACAACACGCAGTTCGTTTCTCAGTTGGCTCAGTTCAGCAGCCTTGAGAGCATGCAGAACCTGAGCAGTACGGTTGATACGATTGCCAGTACTTATCAGTCGTCCCAAGCCTTGCAGGCGTCCTCTCTGGTTGGGCGTTCGGTGATCGTCAGCAGCGGTTCGGCAGTGGTCGATACCACGAAGGGCCTGACCGGTTCAGTGGTCGTCCCGGCGTCGAACTCGTCGACCACGGTCAAAATCTCCGACGCGAGTGGGAACCTGGTCGACACCATCGATCTTGGTGCGCAGGCGGCGGGTACTACCAGCTTTACCTGGAACGGTCAGAACAGCGATGGCACGACTGCGGCGTCAGGTACTTACAGCGTCGTCGCCACAGGTACTGCCAATGGTACGGCCACTGCCTTGAGCACCTATCTGCCAGCCACCGTCAACAGTGTGACGATGGGTGTCAGTGGTGCGGAAATGACGCTCAACCTGGCAGGCGGCAGCAGTGTTGGTTTGTCCAAAGTGCAAACAATCGGAATATAGAGCCGACTAGACGGCAAAGGAGTTGAGCATGTCATTCAATATCGGCCTCAGTGGGCTCTATGCGGCAAACAAAAGTCTCGACGTTACCGGCAACAACATTGCCAACGTTGCGACCACGGGTTTTAAATCGTCCCGTACCGAGTTCCAGGACCAGTACGCTGCTTCGATTCGCGGTACTTCCGGTGGTACCACTGCGGGTAGCGGTGTCACCACGGCCGCCGTGTCCCAGCAATTCACGCAAGGTACTTTGACCACCGGCACCGGCCGCAGCCTTGATTTGGCTATTAACGGCAACGGCTTCTTCATGGTCAGCAATCACGGCGAAAAACTCTATACCCGTGCCGGTGCGTTCTACCCGGACAAGAGTGGTAATGTCGTCGACGCTTCCGGCAACAAGCTGCAGGGCTACGGTGTTAATGCGGCAGGCAATGTCGTGAACGGTGTATTGACCGATCTTAAAATCGACTCGTCGAATCTGGCACCTAGCCCGACAGGTACCGTCACCATTGCGTCCAATCTGAATTCTTCATCGAAACTTCCGACTGTCACGCCGTTCGACCCAAATGACGTGAACAGCTACACCAACACGTTCAGTACGCCGCTCTACGACAGTCAGGGCAACGAGCACTCCATGAGTCAGTACTTCGCCAAGACGGGTACCAATGCCTGGACGATGTACACGCTGGTCGACGGTCGCAATGCATCGAGCCCGGCGACCACGCCGGTAGTGGCTGACTCGATGAACCTGACCTTCAAATCTGACGGCTCGCTGGATACTACTGCGCTGGCTACAACGGGTAACCTGGCTGTCAATGCTGACGGCACTTTTACCCTGAACAACTGGGTGCCGGCTGCGCAAGTGGGTACCACAGGCGTCTGGGCAGGCAACGGCGCTTCGGCCAAGACTGGCGGTGTCAAGCTGGACATGCTCGCGACCACTCAGACCAACTCGGTCTCGGGCGCGATCACCAAGACTCAGGACGGCTATGCAACCGGTCAGTTGTCGGCCATGTCGGTAGACCCTACCGGCAACCTGTTCGCCACCTACACCAACGGTCAGTCCAAGGTCATTGGACAAGTGTCGTTGACCAACTTCGCCAACGTTCAGGGTTTGTCTCCGGCAGGCGGTACTAGCTGGCGTGAAACCTATGCGTCTGGGGTTCCGGTCACGGGAGTGCCGGAGTCAGGCACACTTGGCAGTCTCACGGGTGAAGCGCTGGAAGACTCTAACGTCAATCTGACCAGTGAATTGGTCGACTTGATCAAGGCGCAAAGCAACTATCAGGCAAACGCGAAAACCATTTCGACTCAAAGCACCATCATGCAGACCATCATCCAGATGGCGTGATAAATATGCAGTGATGCAGTGTCGAACGAAGCCCCTTCTTGAAGGGGCTTTTTGTTGGGCGCGATTTGGTATTTCTGTCATTGGTTATCCAGAAGATATAGAAGTTTGCCGTCACGCCTTGAGCGCGATTCAAGTAGATAGTTGCGCCAAGGTTAAGAAGTAAAAGTTATAGCTGATTCCTACTGCATATGTAGAAAATTCCTACTTTCGATAATGCGAGAATAAAAACGCAGAAAGGAACGGATGGTACTGAAGTTTAAGTGTTGCAAAGTTTTACTGAGAAAAAATGCATTAACGAGAGCGTCGTTCAATACGGCACAGGAGTGTTTATGTCATTCAATGTTTCCCTGAGTGGGCTGCACGCTGCCCATAAAAGACTTGAGGTCGCCGGCAACAACATCGCTAACGTTGGGACTCATGGTTTCAAATCATCCCGTGCGGAATTTGCGGCACTGTATTTGAGCGCGCAACTGGGTAATGGTCACAACGCAGTCGGTGACGGTGTTCGTCTGGCTAATGTCTCGCAAAATTTCAGTCAGGGTGGTGTTGATGCCAGTTCGGGCGGGGTTCTGGACATGCGTATACAGGGTAAAGGCTTTTTCGTGGTAAGCGATAACGGAGCGCTGAGCTACACCCGCGCTGGCGCGTTCAAAATGGACAAGAACGATTATATCGTTGATAACGAAGGCAGCCGCTTGCAAGGCTATGGTGTAAACGCTAAAGGTGATGCCGTTAATGGGGGGGCGGACCGACCTGAAGATCGATACCTCTAATATGGTGCCCAAGGCCACCACTGAAGTTCTCGAAACAATGAACCTGGACTCATCTCAATCCGCACTCTCGGCACTTCCGGTTTTTAATCCGGATGATCCAGGTACCTATTCGAAAGTGATCAGCAGAATGGTTAAGGATAAAGGGGTAGACGCGGTTGCGGAGGTCAGGGTCAAGGATGCGCAGGGGAATGAGACAGTGCTTATTCAGGCCCGGCCAGCCATTCCTCCAGTGGAGCATGAACTTAAGCAATACTTCGTTAAAACCGATGCGGATCAATGGGCTATGTACACGCTAATAGATGGGCGTAATCCGGTGGATCACACAGCGACCACACCGCTGAAGGTAATGATTACAAAAAAACCGGATGGCAGCCTGTCATCGGCGGGCGAGGGTGAGCATATCAAAAAAACATCCGACACAGAGTTCACCCTGAACGGCTGGAAGCCCGCTCAGCAACTCAATGGTATTTGGGCTGCCAGTCCAGCCTCTAACGACGGATCGATTGTGCTTTCGTTAGACGACGGTGCAATCAATGGAATTGACGAGGGCGACGTCGTGATGGCGCGGCGTGTTCCAATGTTCGACCCTAACGATGTCACGACGTTTAACAAGTCGTTTGCGACCTCGGTTTACGACAGCCTGGGTAACAAGCATGAGATGACTCAATACTTCGTCAAGGATGATACGAACAGCTGGAAAATGCATGTTCTCGTCAACGGTCGAAACCCGGCGAACCCGGAGAAAGCCGATCCAGTCTCGGCACAGATAATCTTCGATTCCTACGGGTCGGTTCAGTCAATGACCGGCAGTCAAGGTCTTGCGGTGGCAAACCGGACATTGACCCTTGAGGGGTGGGTGCCTGCCAAGGTGATTGATGGGGGAACCCGTAACGAAAAATGGGTATCCAACGGTGCCCGGAGCAGTTCGGGTGGCATTGCCATTGACTTGAACAGACTCAGCCAGCATAACGCAGAGTCTGCGCGCGTTTCAGCTCAGCAGGACGGGCATGCTGCAGGCAATATCAACAACATCAGCATCGATATGAATGGCGTTCTGAGTGCGGGCTTCACGAACGGGCTGCATAAGAAAATCGGCCAGGTCACGCTCGCCAGCTTTGCCAATGAGCAAGGTTTGCAGCCGGACAGTCACACCCACTGGCGGGAAACGAACGCCTCAGGCATTGCTAATCTCGATGCGCCAAAAGCCGGTACGTTGGGCAGCATTGTCTCGGGTGCGCTTGAGGGCTCCAACGTCGAATTGACCAACGAGCTTGTGGAACTGATCCAGGCGCAGGTTGCCTATCAGGCCAATTCAAAAGCCTTGTCTACAGAAGCGACGCTGATGCAAACGCTGATTCAGGCGACATGATTCCAGGCATGTCTGCTAGCGCGGTGTCCCTTGGTGCCTTTAGCCAGGGCGTCCTGGATATCGGCAACTCGCATCTCTGTAGGGGCCGCCAATCAGCTTGAATGCCGATTTGGGATTGACCCACTGCTTGCAAATAATCCGTGTCGCGCCTTGCCATTTGTACCAGGGCGCGGTGGCGGCTTGGGCCTGGATCGGGATGAGGATCAGGCTGGTCACAAGTAAAAGAATCAAGCGGGTTTGAAGGGGCATATAAACCTCGTTGGGTACCAATCAAATGGTATCGCGACGAACACATTTTTTATCCCGCTTTTGTTGTTTTCTCCTTCGGTGAGGGTTTTCTGACGGCAATATCCCCATCATTTGGCCAAATGCGGCAGTCCGCCGCCGCGTATGCCCGAGCGGCGCTCTCTGTTTTCGAGTTTTCCCCCGTTAACGCTGGAAAATCAAGATGTTGTGTGGTGAAAGATTAGTTGGTTCGAATATTGCTACAACGTTTTTAGAACAGCTACAGGCGGCAAACGTCTGTCAGGGGAGGAAAGACTGTGGACAAGTTGCTTTACGTGGCAATGAGCGGTGCGTCCGAGAACGCTATCGCACAGAAGGCTCATGCGAACAACCTGGCGAACGTCTCGACCAACGGTTTTCAGCGTGACCTTGAACAGGCGCGCTCAATCCCCGTGTTTGGGGAGGTCATGCCTTCGCGTGCCTATGCCATGAGTGAGCGTCCGGGGACTGATTTTTCGGGCGGTGCCATGGTCGACACGGGGCGGGATCTGGATGTTGCCGTGAAAGGGGATGGCTGGATCGCTGTACAGACCGCAGACGGTGGTGAGGCTTACACGCGCTCCGCCAGTCTGAATGTCGATGCTCTTGGTATTTTGCGGGCTGGCAATGGTTTGCCGGTCATGGGCAATGGTGGGCCGATTGCCGTGCCACCCCAGCAACAAATTGAGGTCGGTGCCGATGGCACCATCAGCGTTCGTTCAATGGGTGAAGGTCCAAAGGTGATGGCGCAGGTGGACCGAATCAAACTGGTTAAACCTGACATGAAAAACATGGAGAAAGGTGCCGATGGCCTGATCCACACCAAGGACGGCAAGGCTGCCGGTGCTGACGGCACCGTCCAGGTCGAGTCGGGATTTCTGCAAGCGAGCAACGTCAATGCCGTTGAGGAAATGACATCGGTGCTGACGCTGTCCCGTCAATTTGAATTACACATCAAAATGATGAAGACCGCTGAAACAAACGACGAGTCGATGGCTCGGGTCTTGCAGATTAGCTAAACATTGACAGCTTGCGCCGATAATCAGGCGCTCGAGGAGAGAAAGAATGCTTCCGGCACTTTATGTAAGCAAGACCGGTCTGGCCGCTCAGGACATAAACCTGACGACGATCTCCAACAACCTGGCGAACGTATCGACCACAGGTTTCAAGCGTGATCGTGCCGAGTTCCAGGACTTGCTCTATCAGATCAAACGTCAACCAGGCGCTCAGTCGACCCAGGACAGCGAACTGCCATCTGGTCTGCAGTTGGGTACCGGTGTGCGTATTGTCGGGACGCAGAAAAACTTTTCGGCTGGTAGCTTGCAAACGACTGATCAGCCGCTCGATCTGGCAGTTAATGGTCGCGGCTTTTTCCAGATCATGCAGCCCGATGGCACGGTGGCCTACAGCCGTGATGGTACGTTCCACCTGAACAGCAACGGCCAGATCGTGACCGCCAATGGTTACGCCCTGGAGCCAGCGATTGTCGTCCCGGCCCAGGCCCAGACGTTCACCGTGGGCCAGGACGGCACGGTGTCTGTGACCCTGGCAGGCGCCAATGCCACCTCCCAGGTGATTGGTAACTTGCAAACCGCTGACTTCGTCAACCCGTCAGGTCTGCAATCAGTGGGTAGCAACCTGTTCCTGGAAACGGCTTCAAGCGGCGCTCCACAGGTGGGTACGCCGGGGCTGAACGGTTTTGGTACGACACAGCAGAACACCCTGGAAGCCTCCAACGTGAGCACCGTCGAGGAAATGGTCAACATGATCACCACTCAGCGCGCTTACGAGATGAACTCCAAAGTGATCTCCACCGCTGACCAGATGCTGCAGTACGTGACGCAAAATCTGTAAGGCTCTGATAGGCCTGTTCGACCTGTCGATACACCTGATCAATTGGACGGGGTGCCCGGTCGGCACCTGCTACACCGCGAGGTTTTAAGTGTCATGAAACGGCTTCTTGTTCTGCGGCTTTCCGCGCTGATCGCTTCGCTCTGCGGAATCGCTCTTCTGGCGGGCTGCGTCGCGCCCGTGGCCAAGCCCAATGACCCTTATTACGCGCCGGTGTTGCCGCGCACGCCGCTGGCTGCTGCCGCGAACAACGGTTCGATTTATCAGGCTGGGTTTGAGCAAAACCTGTATGACGATCGCAAGGCTTATCGGGTCGGCGACATCATCACCATCACGCTTTCCGAGAAAACTGCAGCGAGCAAGGCGGCCAGTTCCGGGCTGACCAAAAACAGCACTAACAGCATTGGTCTGACGTCGTTGTTCGGTGGCGGGATGACCACCAATAACCCGATGGGCAGCGGCGATCTGAGCATCAACGCTGGCTATAACGGCGCACGCACCACCAAGGGTGATGGCAAGGCAGCCCAAAGCAATAGCCTGACCGGTTCGGTGACGGTGACGGTGGCTGACGTCCTGCCCAACGGTATCCTCGCGGTTCGCGGCGAGAAATGGTTGACCCTTAACACGGGCGATGAACTGGTGCGCATCGCTGGCTTGATTCGTGCTGACGATATCGCCACCGATAACACGGTGTCGTCGACTCGAGTGGCCGATGCACGCATTACATATTCGGGTACCGGTTCGTTCGCCGATACCAGTCAACCGGGGTGGTTCGATCGGTTCTTCCTCAGCCCGTTGTTCCCTTTCTGATCGCGGGATAGACATGCATACGTTCAAGCAACTGATGGCTGCGGTACTGCTGTTATCCACGACACTCGGTGTTCATGCCGAGCGTTTGAAGGACATTGCCAGCATTTCCGGCGTTCGGACCAACCAATTGATTGGCTACGGCCTGGTGGTCGGTCTCAACGGTACCGGCGACCAGACCACGCAGACCCCGTTCACGCTGCAGACGTTCAACAACATGCTGGCCCAGTTCGGTATCAAGGTGCCGAGTGGCTCGGGCACCGTACAGCTGAAAAACGTCGCAGCAGTGGCGATATATGCTGATCTGCCGCCATTCGCCAAGCCAGGTCAGATGGTCGATATCACCGTATCGTCCATCGGTAACTCGAAAAGCTTGCGCGGCGGCAGCCTGTTGATGACCCCCATGAAAGGTATCGATGGCAACGTCTACGCTATCGCCCAAGGCAATTTGGTGGTCGGCGGTTTCGACGCCGAGGGCCGCGACGGCTCGAAGATTACGGTCAATGTTCCTTCGTCCGGGCGTATTCCGGGCGGTGCTTCAGTCGAGCGTTCGGTGCCGAGTGGATTCAACCAGGGCAACAGCCTGACCTTGAACCTCAACCGATCCGACTTCACTACTGCCAAGCGCGTAGTCGACAAAATCAACGACATGCTCGGCCCTGGCGTGGCTAAAGCGCTGGATGGTGGATCGGTGCGGGTGACTGCGCCACTGGATCCGAGTCAGCGGGTCGACTACTTGTCGATTCTCGAGAACCTGGAGATTGATCCGGGTCAGGCAGCGGCCAAGGTCATCATCAACTCGCGTACTGGCACCATCGTGATTGGCCAGAACGTCAAGGTTTCACCGGCAGCCGTGACTCACGGCAGCCTGACCGTGACTATCACCGAAGACCCGATTGTCAGCCAGCCGGGTGCGTTGTCTGGCGGGCAAACGGCTGTGGTCCCGCGTTCGCGGATCAACGCGGCGCAAGAGCTGCACCCGATGTTCAAGTTCGGCCCAGGCACCACGCTGGATGAGATCGTGCGAGCGGTCAATCAGGTCGGCGCAGCGCCAGGTGACTTGATGGCGATTCTCGAAGCCCTGAAGCAGGCCGGCGCGCTGCAAGCCGACCTGATCGTCATCTGAGGAGCTGAGTATGGACATGCCGAAAAGCGGAGTGTCGTCGGCTAGCGACTCAGGCGCTTATACCGACCTGAATCGTCTGAACGCCCTGAAAACGGGGGACAAGAATAGCGACACGAACCTGAAAAAGGTTGCCCAGGAGTTCGAGTCGCTGTTCGTCAGTCAGATGCTCAAGTCCATGCGCTCGGCCAACGAGGTGATGGCCAAGGACAACCCGATGAATACGGCGGCGACTCGGCATTACCAGGACATGTATGACCAGCAGTTGTCAGTGAGCTTGTCCAAGCAGGGTCGCGGTATCGGCTTGCAGGATGTGTTGATGCGACAGCTGTCTAAAACCAAGGGCGCTCATCCTTCTGAACCTGCGGCTGGCAATCTGACAGCGACTACATCGCTCAATAGGAGCCCGGCTTCGACGGAGTCGGATAAGAACAGTACCGCCTTGGCGACCAATATCGCTCAGCGACCGCTGTGGGCCACGCGGTCGGTTGCGGTGGATCGGTCACATGCGGCGACTGCCGCTGCTGCTTCGGTCAGCGGTGTCGAGCGCAATGATGTGGCAAAGCTCAACCAGCGCCGACTGTCGTTGCCAAGCAAGCTCGCTGACCGTTTACTCGCTGGCATTGTCCCGGCCACCACGGCTGCAAGCGAAAGCAGTGTGAAAAATCGAATTACGGCACCGGGTGCTGCTGGCGACAGCGCTACATTCGCCGGGAACGGCGATTGGACTCAGGACCCGAACCTTTCCCTGGCGGCCCGCGCGCAGGGTCGCACAATAGCTCAGCCACCGCTGGCGCCGGGGGGTAAAGCGTTCAGTAACGCTGACGACTTTGTTGCGACCATGTTGCCGCTGGCCAAGGATGCTGCTGCGCGCATTGGTGTCGACCCAACTGTGTTGGTGGCTCAGGCGGCCCTGGAAACCGGTTGGGGCAAATCGGTCATGCGTCAGCAGGACGGCAGCAGCAGTCACAACCTGTTTGGCATCAAAGCGCAAGGTAACTGGCAGGGCCCGGAAGCGCGGGCCATCACCAGTGAGTTTCGTGATGGGCAGATGGTCAAGGAGACGGCGGACTTCCGTTCTTACGACTCCTACTCCGACAGCTTCCATGACTTGGTCACCCTGCTGCAGAGCAACAATCGCTATCAAGGTGTGCTGAAGTCTGCCGATAACCCGGAACAGTTTGTGAAAGAGCTGCAAAAGGCCGGTTACGCCACGGACCCGGACTACGCCAGCAAGATTTCGCAAATTGCCAAGCAGATGAAGAGCTACCAAAACTACGCGGTAGTGAGCTCTTCCACGACTTTATAAGGCTTGAATCATGTCACTGATTTCAATTGGGCTCTCAGGGCTGACTGCTAGTAGTGCGGCGATCAACACGATCGGTAACAACACTGCCAACGTCGATACCGCAGGTTATTCTCGTCAGCAGACGATGACCGTTGCTTCGGCCTCGCAGAACGTCGGTGTTGGTTTTATCGGTACCGGGACGACGCTGTCCGATGTGCGCCGCATCTACAACAGTTACCTCGACAGCCAGTTGCAATCCAGTACCGCGCTCAACTCAGACGCTACGGCTTTCCTGGGGCAGGCCAGTTCGACTGATACGTTGCTGTCTGACAGTAGCACCGGGATCTCGACCGTGCTGTCCACTTTTTTCACTCAGTTGCAGGGCGTCTCGACGACCGCAACCGACTCCAGTGCACGAGCACAGTTTTTAACTACAGCCACCGCGCTCAGTGCCCGGTTCAATTCGATTTCTACGCAATTGGCCGCACAAAACTCATCGATCAATAGCCAGCTGACCAGTCTGGCGGGTCAGGTCAATACGCTTTCGTCGTCGATTGCGCACTTGAACCAGCAGATCACTCAGGCCTCAGCCAGCGGGGCAACACCCAATAGCCTGCTTGATGCTCGCAACGAGTCAGTACGTCAGCTGAACGTGCTGGTTGGCGCGAAAGTGGTGAGTAATAACGGCAGTTACGATGTGTACATTGGTACTGGCCAGTCGCTGGTCAGTGGCACGACCGCCAATACCTTGTCTGCAGGGCCCGGCACGAGCGACGCTACGCAATACACGTTGAAAGTGAACTACTCACAGACCAGTTCTGATGTGACGTCGGTCGTGACCGGCGGCACCATCGGTGGTCTGCTGCGTTACCGTAGCGATGTGCTGACACCGGCGGCCAACGAGTTGGGGCGTGTGGCGTTGGTCGTTTCAGACCAGGTCAACAGTCAGCTGAACCAGGGTATCGACAGCAACGGCGAGTTTGGTTCCAATCTGTTCAACAGCATCAATGGTGCTGATCAGATCAATCAGCGCAGCCTTGCCTCGTCAGGCAACAGCGCCGGGTCGGGCAACCTCGACGTGACCATTGCCAATACTGGCAAACTGACGGCGAACGACTACCAAGTCACCTTCACCAGCAGCACCGGCTACAACGTCAAGCGCCTGCCTGATGGTTCAAGTGTGGGGTCCTATGACCTCAGCACTACTCCGCCTCCGGTCATCGACGGCTTTTCGCTGTCGCTCAATGGCGGTGGCGTGAGCGCGGGTGATAGCTTCAAACTTACCCCGACTCGTAATGCGGCGGCAGGTATCGCGACTGTGATGAGTGATGCCAAGACCATTGCCGCTGCTGCGCCGCTGACCGCGACAGCCAGCGCCAGCAATCTGGGTTCAGGCACGATCACCCAACCCGTGCTGACGACTAGCCTGGATATCTATAATTCGACCACCAGCACGGACCTGCGCACGGCCTTGAAAGACTCGACGCCGGTCAAACTGGTTTTCGGGGCAGTCAGCGGCGGCGCTCAAAGCTATCGATTACTCGACGCCAAGGGGCAGCCGGTGCTCGATGCCTCGGGGACTGCGGTTACTGGCTCCATCGTACCGGGACAGAGCAATGCGCTGAGTTTGTCAGTGGGGTATACCGATTCCTCCGGCGCAGCTCAGGCCTACAAATTCGAGATGACAGTGGCGGGCTCGCCGAGCTCGAACGATGCTTATAGCATCAGCCTTACAGGTGCTGGTTCTGCGGATAACCGCAACGCCCTGGCAGCGTTAGCGTTGCAGACCAAGCAGACGGTGGATGTTTCTTCGGCCAATAACGGAATGAGCCTGTCCGGGGCCTATGGCAAGCTCATTGAGAATGTTGGGGCGCAAGCCAGCCAGGCCAAAAGCGATAGCTCTGCGACCACGGCAATCCTGACTCAGGCCAAAAGCGCACGAGATGGGGTTTCTGGGGTGAACCTCGATGAAGAGGCTGCCAACTTGGTCAAGTATCAGCAGTACTACACCGCCTCTTCGCAGATTATCAAAGCTGCGCAGACCATTTTCAGCACGCTGATCAACAGTCTTTAAGGAGTCGTAATCCATGCGTATTTCCACTGCCCAGTTTTACGAAGCCAGCGCTACGAACTACCAGCGTACTTACAACAACGTGATCACGACCGGTAATGAGGTTTCCAGTCAGGTCAAGCTCAATACCGCTGGCGATGATCCTGTCGGTGCGGCACGTGTGCTTCAGCTCGCGCAACAAAGCTCGATGCTCGACCAGTACAAGACCAACATTAGCACCGTAAACTCCAACATGACCCAGGCCGAAACGGCACTGAGCAGCATCACTGATGCATTGCAGACTGCCAAGGAATTGGTGATCAAGGCGGGTAACGGGACGTTTACAGATGCCGACCGTAAAGCCAACGCTGCTGAGCTGACTCAGCTCAAGGCTCAGATAGTGGGGTTGATGGGCAGTCAGGACGCCAACGGCCAGTATCTGTTCTCCGGCTCCAAGTCCACGACGCCACCGTATGCGTTGAACAGTGACGGTACCTACAGCTATAGCGGTGATCAGACCTCGGTAAACCTGGCCATCGGCGACGGGCTCTCTATGGCGAGCAATACCACGGGCTGGGATGCTTTCGAGCAGGCGATCAATACCACGCGCACGTCAAGCAGTCTGACGTCGCCTGCTGTGAACGATGGCAAGGTTGCTTTGTCGGGTGGCATTGTGGGGTCCAATACAACCTACAATTCCAAGTTTGTGGGTGGTCAGCCCTACACCGTGGCTTTCCTCAGCAGCTCGCAGTTGAAGATCACAGATGCGGCGGGTGCCGATGTAACAGCTGAAGCCAGTCAGGCGGGTGCATTCAGTTCGGTAAATGCTTCGGATCAGACTGTCAGTTTTCGCGGCGTCAATTTGAATTTGAACATCAACCTGACGGATGCCGAACGGGCAACCACCGCCACCGCAGATGCTGCTGTTGCGGGGCACAGCTTCCAGTTGGCTTCTACGCCGAGCAGTATCAGTACGTCGCGTAGCGCTGGTAATCCTTCTGCCGCAACAATTACTGCTGCATCAGTGGGTACTACAGCCTCGGACATGACCGCGTATAACAACAGTTTTCCAGCGGGCGGGGCGATTCTCAAGTTCAGCAGCGCTACTAACTATGATCTCTATGCATCACCCATTACCGCCAGCAGTACGCCGGTTTCCAGCGGTAGTTTGAGCGGCTCTACTGCAAATGCGTCCGGCGTCAACTTCACGCTGAGTGGCACGCCAGCGGCAGGCGATCAATTCGTGGTCCAGGCCAATACCCATCAGACTCAGAATATTCTGAACACGCTGACGTCAGTGATTACCGCGCTGAACACGCCAGCCGACGGCAACCCGGCTGCCATGCAGAAATTGAGCGGTGCACTGGATTCTGCGTTGGGCAACCTGACCAGTGGCACCGAGCAGATAAGTACGGCGATTAGCTCCGGTGGCGCGCGTCAAAACGCGGCGACTAGTCAAGGCGTCACGAATGACAGCCTGCAGGCATCCAATTCCACGAATCAGTCGGCGATCACTGCTTCCGACCCGGTAGACGCTATCGCCCGTCTGACGATGCAGAAAACCATGTTGCAGGCTTTGCAATTGGTCTTTACCCAGGTCTCCCAATTGAACCTGTTCAGCAAAATTTAAACGTCTGCCCGGAAGGTAGCGAATCCGTCGCTACAACCACCGAGCGATAACCGTTCTTTAGCGGTTCATGGGGCTCACTCGACTGAGTGGGCGCCCGCCGCTCGTGAGTCTGCGCCGTGAATCCAGTTCCTCTCGTCAGTATTGTCATCCCTGCTTTCAACCCGCGTTTTTTTAAAAAAGCATTAGTCAGCGCTTTGAACCAAAGCTACGGCAACCTGGAAATCATTGTCTGTGACGACAGCTGCGGTGATGAGATCGAGGGTATCGTCGAGTCATTGGAGGGAAGCCCTACCGTCTCTTTGCGCTACGTGCGAAATCCGCAGCATTTGGGGTTTGTCGGCAACCTACAGGCTGGCCTGGGAGAGGCGCGCGGCGAGTTCATCAAGTTTCTGTGTGACGATGATCAGCTGTTTCCAGCGAGCATTGAACGTCAGGCGCAAGTGTTCATCGAACACGCGGATGTCAACTTGGTGTTGGCCCAGCGGTTGTTCTGGGATGCCGACGATATTCAACTGCCTCCACGCCTGGAGAACTCACCGCTGGCGCCCACCGATGGGTTGTTCAAGGGGGAGGATTTACTGTCGATTTTCGAGACATTCCCCCTCAACTTTCTGGGTGGCTTCAGCAGTGCCCTTCTGCGTCGTCTTGATGTTTTGGAGTTTTTGCCGGCCTTGACTCAGTCCGGCCATGGTTTTGCCGCTATGCTCGATTTCGCGTTGTACATTTGCCTGTTGCGTCGCGGAAACATTGTTTCGCTGAACCTGATTTTGAGTGTCGAGCGCCTATACCCGGGCCGTCTGAGTCGGCAGCAGCCGATGAGAGATGCGGCTGCGACCGAAATGCAGTGGCTGGTACAAATGCTTGAGGCGCGTAGCGGTGAGCCAGCACCGGCCAAGGGTTGGGTTCGTTATGTGCCGTTGAAGCAAGCGGGCGACTTGTCGCGAGACTGGGAAGAATTGGCGCTGAACCGGATGTTGGGCAGCAAACAATCCACCTTGTCGTGGAAGGTGGGCGTCGCCAGCGAGAGCTTTGCCGAGCTTTACGCGCAATGGCTGGTGTGCCGTACGCTTTCTGAACCACAGCGCAAATTACTGCCGGACACCCTTGCCGCCTGGCCGCAGCAGCCGAAAATTGTTGCGGTTGTTATCGATGAGCAGGCCAGCAGTGCCGGCCTTGATGTCACCCTGGAGAGCCTTGCCGGGCAGCTCTATCCTCCGGAGCTGGTGTTGGTGTTGTCCAGCGCTCGTACTGAGGCCTCGCTTGATGAACGGGTCTTCAGTTTGCCACTGCAGGACAACTGGCAGCAGCAACTCAATGAGCTCCTGTCGCAACTCGAAGGCGCGCACTGGTTCTATTTGCTGCGTGCCGGGGATCGTCTGGTAGAGCCGGCGTTGCTGGTGCTGGCCGAACGCATTGCCATGTCCCCAGGCGCGCTGTGCGTCTATAGCGACGAGGGTGCCTTGCGTGAGGGCGAGTCAGCCGAGCCGGTGTTCAAACCTGATTTCAACCTGGACTTGCTGCGCAGCTACCCCTACGTGGGGCGGAATTTAGCCTTCCAGCGCCAGCGCTTTCTCGAGTTGGGTGGCTTCAATCCGCTCTATGGCGAACTTGGTGTACACGATCTGCTCTGGCGTCTGATTGAGAATGACGGTCCTCAGGCCATAGAGCATATCGCCGAAATTATGCTGGAATCGCCGTTCGCCCTTTCCCAGTGGCTGTCTTTGCCTGAAGTGGTCGAGCAAAACCCTCTGGTGCTGGCGGCGCATCTGCAGCGTATGGGCATTACTCACGAAGTTCGGCCCGGCAGTCTGCCATTGCTCAATCGGGTCGATTACCTTCACGCCAGACGGCCGCTGGTGTCGATTATCATCTCTAGCAAGGATCAGCTGGCGGTGCTGCAGCGCTGTGTGGAAAGTCTGCTGGAAAAAACGGCCTACAGCGAATATGAGCTGTTGATCGTTGATAATGCCAGTGACGGTGCCGAGGCCCGCGCCTGGCTGGCTAGCATGGCGCAGTTGGGCAGCGACAGGTTGCGTGTCTTGGACTATCCGCTGGAGGCCAACGTAGCGGCGATCCGTAACTTTGCAGCGCAGCAGGCACGCGGTGAATACCTGCTGATGCTCAGCCCTTATGCGGTGATCACTAATGCGGACTGGCTGGATGCTTTGCTCAACCATGCGCAGCGTCCGGAAGTCGGGGTGGTGGGTGCCAAGCTATTCAATCCTGATGGCTGTGTGGTGCATGCGGGTCTGATTCTCGGCCTTCAAGGTCCGGCCGGGGTCCCGTTCTTCGGGGAGCCCCTGCATGCTGCTGGCTACATGCAACGCTTGCAAGTCGCTCACGATTTGAGCGCTGTCGATGGCGATTGTCTGATGGTGCGTAAGCAGGTATTCGACGCCGTGGGCGGGCTGGATGAGGTGAGCTTCGCGCAAACTTTCAGTGCGGTGGATCTGTGCTTGCGGGTGCGCCAAAAGGACTATTTAGTCGTTTGGACGCCCCATGCCCAGCTGGCGTTGGGCGCGCGTCCTGTTGCGGCGGGGGATGTCACTATCGAGGAGCGACGGGCCAAGGAACAGGAGAAGTTCTACCTGCGCTGGCTACCGATTATTGCCAAGGATCCGGCGTATAACCCGAACCTGGCCCTCAATAATTCAAGCTTTAGCCTGGAGCCCGGTTTGAATACGGGGTGGAACCCTTTTTCCAATCGCCAGTTACCCAATGTCCTTGCCTTGCCAATCAATGCTTCGGCAATTGGGCATTATCGTGTGACCCAGCCACTTATCGAGTTGCAGGCGGCGGGCAGGGCGGTCGGGCGGATCAGCTATGACATGCCATCAATCGTAGAGGTAGAACGCCAGTCGCCTGACGTTATCATTTTGCAAGGGCGCTACAGCGAAGGGCCGATCAGCGAAATCATCAGCCTTAAAACTTACTCCCGTGCGCTACGTATTTTCGAACTGGATGACTATGTCATCAGCGTTCCGCATAAAAATTCGCACATTCGTAATATGCCTGGCGGTGCGGATATGGAGCGTCTGGTTCGGCGCGGTATCGGCCTGTGTGATCGGGTCGTGGTCTCGACCCAGCCTCTGGCCAATGCCCTGTCGGACATGCACCACGACATTCGGGTCGTGCCGAATATGCTGGCGCCGGATTTGTGGGCCGGGTTGTCCAGCCAGCGCCGGACGTCAAAAAAACCTCGGGTAGGCTGGGGGGGTGGCACCAGTCACTCGGGGGATCTGGAGATCATTGCCGAGGTTGTTCGCGAGCTGGCCAATGAAGTGGATTGGGTGTTTTTCGGTATGTGCCCGGAAGCGTTGCGGCCTTATCTGCACGAATTCCATGGGGTGATCGATATGCGTGTCTACCCGGCCAAGCTGGCCAGCCTGAATCTGGACCTGGCCCTGGCGCCTCTGGAATTCCATATTTTCAACGACTGCAAAAGCAACCTGCGCTTGCTGGAGTATGGCGCTTGCGGTTATCCGGTGGTGTGCACCGACACCGCCGCCTATCGAGGTTACCTGCCGTGTACTCGGGTCATCGGCAACAGCACAGAGGAATGGCTGCAGGCCATTCGCATGCACCTGGCCGACCCTGATGCCAGCTACCGTATGGGTGATGAGCTGCGTGAGACGGTACTGCGCGATTACATGCTGCGCGGGGACAACTTGCGGTATTGGGAAAATGGTTGGTTGGCGGATTAAACTCCAGGGATTTAAGTGCTGTTTTGAGTCAGTAAACTGCCAGCTCGGGCAATCCGAGCTGGCGCGTTTCCTGCAGGTCCCCCGTATATCGTCATAAAACATGCATTTCCGGCGTTGCCAGAAGAGCCATGAGCGGCGTTGAAGGTTTTATACAGAAGGCCTGCAAAGCCCGTAAAAGCTTGGCTGAGCCCTGTGACGAATAAAAGGGGACAAGATGAAGGCAGTTATTTTGGCGGGTGGCCTGGGCACGCGCATTAGCGAAGAGTCGCACCTGAAGCCCAAACCGATGATTGAGATCGGCGGCAAGCCAATTCTCTGGCACATCATGAAGCAGTATTCCGCTCACGGAATTCACGACTTCGTGATCTGTCTCGGCTACAAGGGCTACGCGATCAAGGACTTTTTCGCCAACTACTTCCTGCATACTTCCGACGTTACCTTCGACATGTGTAACAACCGCATGGACGTTCATCAGAACTATAGCGAACCCTGGCGGGTGACACTGATCGACACCGGTGAGGACACCATGACCGGCGGCCGTTTGCTGCGGGCCAGCCGTTACGTGGAAAATGAAGAGGCGTTCTGCTTCACCTATGGCGATGGTGTTTCCGATCTGAATATTGGCGAACTGGTGGACTTCCATCTTTCCCACGGCAAATTGGCCACCGTCACGGCAGTGCAGCCGCCGGGTCGTTATGGCGCGCTGGAGCGCGAGGGCAATCTGGTCAGCGGGTTCACCGAAAAACCCCGTGGCGACGGTGGTTGGATCAATGGCGGCTTCTTTGTGTTGTCGCCCAAGGTTTTATCCCTGATTAACAGCGATGAGACGGTCTGGGAATCAGAGCCCTTGATCGGTCTGGCCGAGCGAGGGCAATTGACGGCGTTCCAGCACGATGGTTTCTGGCACCCGATGGATACCCTGCGCGACAAGAATTATCTTGAAAGTCTGTGGCAAAGTGGGGAGGCCCCATGGAAGCAATGGGACTGAATCTGGAATTCTGGCGCGGCAAGCGGGTTCTGCTGACGGGTCACACCGGTTTCAAGGGCAGTTGGTTGACGCTGTGGTTGAAAAGCCTCGGTGCCGAGGTCAGTGGTTTTGCCCTTGATCCTTCGACCGAGCCGAGCTTGTTCGAACTGGCTCGGGTCACTGAAGGCATCAATGATCAGCGCGGTGACTTGCGCGATCTCGGCGCCTTACTTGAACTGATCGCAGAGGTCCAGCCCGAGATTGTCCTGCATCTTGCGGCGCAACCGCTGGTGCGTGAAGGCTATCGCGACCCGCTTGGCACCTATTCAAGCAATGTCATGGGCACCCTCAACCTGCTGGAAGCGATTCGCCAGATCGGTGGGGTGCGTGCTTGCGTACTGGTGACGACCGACAAGGTCTACGCCAACCAGGAATGGCTGTGGCCGTATCGTGAAAACGAGCCCCTCGGCGGACATGATCCCTACAGCAGCAGCAAGGCCTGCTGCGAGTTGCTCGCACAATCGTATGTGGCCTCATTCTTTCCGGCCGAACGTTATGCCGAACACGGTTTGGCACTGGCCACGGCGCGCGCCGGTAACGTACTCGGTGGTGGCGATTTTGCTCCCGAGCGTTTGATCCCTGATGTGCTCAAGGCCTGGTCGGCTGGTGAACCGGTGACCCTGCGCTATCCACAGGCTGTTCGCCCCTGGCAGCATGCGCTGGAGCCATTGGCGGGCTACCTGCAATTGGCCGCTGGCCTGTACGAACAAGGCCCGCAGTTCTCCGGTGCATGGAACTTCGGACCCGGTGAAAGCGATATGTGCAGTGTCGGCGAGGTGGTTGAGCTGCTTGCCAAGCGCTGGCCGCAAGCGCCGGGGCTGCGTATTGAACCAAGCGATTTTCACGAGGCCGGCTTGTTACGTCTGGACAGCAGCCGCGCCCGTCAGTTGTTGGCGTGGCAGCCGCGCTGGTCATTGCAGCAATGCCTGGAGCAGACGCTGGATTGGCACTTGGCCTGGAAGAATGGCGAGGACATGCGTGAAGTAACGCTCGCTCAGCTGAACCTGTATCGGGGGCAGTTGTGAGTGAGTTTTTGTTAACCCCGCTACCGTTGACCGGACTGTTCAACGTGCAGCACAAGCGCCATGAGGATCAGCGTGGGCACTTCGCCCGGCTGTTCTGTGAAGGTGGTTTGAGTGCCTTCGGTCAGTCGTTTCATATTCGTCAAATCAACCATTCTTGCACCCGCGAGCGGGGCAGTGTGCGCGGCCTGCATTATCAAAAAGCCGAACAGCCGGAAGCCAAACTGATTACCTGCCTGCGGGGCGAAGTCTGGGATGTAGCGGTGGATCTGCGGCCGGATTCCGAGACGTTCCTGAACTGGCATGCCGAGCATTTGTGCGCAGGGGATGGTCGTAGCCTGCTGATTCCGGCAGGTTTTGCCCATGGTTTTCAGACCCTGACCGACGATGCCGAGCTGCTCTATCTGCACAGTGCCGACTATGCCCCGGATCACGAGGGCGGTCTTTCAGTACTAGACCCCCGGCTGGCGATAGCCTGGCCGTTGGTTGTCAAAAATCTGTCAGCACGGGATGCCTCGCATCCCTTGCTCGATCCTCAGTTCGTTGGAGTGCGTCTATGAACTGCCGAGGTTGCGGCACCCCATTGACCTTGTCGCTGATTGATCTCGGCACGTCGCCGCCCTCCAATGCGTACTTGCGGGCCGAGCAACTGGAGCAGTCCGAGCAATGGGTGCCGTTGAAGGTGCAGGTGTGTCAGGAGTGCTGGCTGGTCCAGACCGAGGACTACACCCGCGCCGACAGCCTGTTCGACGCCGACTATGCCTACTTCAGTTCCTATTCCAGCACCTGGCTGGCTCATGCCGAGCGCTATGTCGCGGAGATGGTCGAGCGCTTTGGCCTGACGACTGACAGTCGGGTGGTGGAAATCGCCGCCAACGACGGTTACCTGCTGCAATACGTGGCCAAACGCGGCATCGCCTGCCTCGGCGTCGAGCCGACCCACAGCACGGCTCAGGCAGCGCGGGAAAAGGGGCTGGAGATTCGCGAGCTGTTCTTTGGTCGAGAGACCGCCTTGCATTTGCTTGAAGAGGGCTGGGCGGCGGACCTGATGGCGGCCAACAATGTGTTGGCGCATGTCCCGGACATCAATGACTTCCTGAGCGGCTTTGCTACGTTGTTGAAGTCCACCGGTGTCGCAACCTTCGAGTTCCCGCACCTGCTGACGCTGATGGCGGGGGCTCAGTTCGATACCCTCTACCACGAGCATTATTCTTATCTGTCGCTGACGGCCGTGCAGCGTTTGTGCGAACGCAATGGCCTGGAAGTCTTCGATGTCAGCGAACTGCCGACCCATGGCGGCTCGCTGCGGGTCTTCGTCCAGCGCGCTGATGGCGTGCGCCGTGCGCTGCAACCGGCCGTGCAGCATGTGCTGGATGTCGAGCTGATCGCCGGGGTGAAAACCCCCGGGTTCTACGCAACGCTGGCTCCGGCCGCCGAACGCATCAAGCATGAACTGCTGCGCTTCCTGTTGCAGGCCAAAGCCGAAGGCAAGCGCGTGGTCGGCTATGGTGCCGCTGCCAAAGGCAATACCTTGCTCAACTATGCCGGGGTCAAACCTGATCTGCTGGCCTGGGTCGCGGATGCCAACCCGCATAAGCAGGGCAAGTTCTTGCCGGGCAGTCGCATTCCTGTGGTCTCTCCCGATCATATCGAGAAAGAAAAACCGGATTACGTATTGGTGTTGCCATGGAATCTGCTGGATGAAATCACTCAGCAGTACGCCTGCGTGAGCACGTGGGGTGGTCGTTTTGTCGTTGCGGTTCCGGAGTTGAGCTACCGATGAGCAGAATTCATTACACCAAACCGAGTGTGGGTGAGCTGGAAGCATCCTATGTACTGGATGCAGTACAGAACGGCTGGGGCGAGCGCTGCTATGAATACATCACCCGTTTCGAGAAGGCCTTTGCCGAGCATATGGGCGTGCCTTACGCCATAGCAACTTCAAGCTGCACCGGTGCCTTGCACATGGGGATGGCGGCACTCGAGATCGGGTCGGGCGATGAAGTGATTCTGGGCAACACCAACTGGATCGCTTCTGCGGCGCCGATTACCTACCTTGGCGCTACCCCAGTGTTTGTCGACGTATCGCCGGACAGTTGGTGCCTGGATCCGGAAAAAGTCCGGCAAGCCATCACCCCTCGTACCAAAGCCATTGTCGCGGTGCATCTCTACGGCAATCTGTGCGACATGGACGCGTTACTGGCGATCGGCCGCGAGTTCGGCATTGCAGTGATCGAAGATGCCGCCGAAGCTATCGGTTCCCAGTGGCGCGCCAAGCCTGCCGGTTCGCTGGGGACTTTTGGGGCGTTCTCCTTTCACGGCACCAAGACCCTCACCACCGGTGAAGGCGGTATGTTTGTGACGTCGGACAGATCCGTGTACGAGCGGGTTCTGACCTTGTCCAATCATGGTCGGGTGAACGGCAGTACGCGTCAGTTCTGGCCAGATTTCATTGGATTTAAATACAAGATGAGCAACCTGCAGGCCGCCATCGGCTGTGCTCAGATTGAACGGGTCAACGATCTGATTGAGCGCAAGCGCGCCATATTCGCCAACTACGCCAGTGCTCTGCTGGAGATTCCGGGTATTTCAATGAACCCGCAGCCGGATCACTCACGCAACGGCTACTGGATGCCGACGTTGGTGTTTGAAGAGAGCACCGGGATTACTCGCGACACCTTGATCGAGGCTTTCAAAACCGCTGATATCGACGCGCGAGTGTTCTTCTGGCCATTGTCGTCGCTGCCGATGTTCAGCGCGATGGATGTCGATACGCCGGTGGCTTTTTCACTGTCGGAGCGTGCGATCAATCTGCCGAGCTATCACGATATGACTGACTCGGATCAGCAGCGGGTCATTGCGGTGGTTCGCGCTGTCTGCGCAAGCAGGGGGCTGGGGCTGCTGTGAATATTTACTTGTTGGGTGCGGCGAATCCTGAGGCCGTACGCATGATTCGTTCGGTGCAGCGCGCGAACCCGAACGTCGAGTTTTTGTTTCTGGACAATAATCCGGCCAAACAGGGCGCTGATTTTTTTGGTGTTCCAGTGGTTGGTGGTACTGATCGTGTGGCCGATCTGAAGGGGCCGGACACCCTGTTCGTCAACCTGATTACCGGCTCTACCGAGCTTCGCTACGAGACAACCTGCCAGATCGTCGAGGCCGGCGGAACATTGGGTAACTTTGTGCATCCTGGCATTGATCTGACGATGGTCCGAATGGGCGTTGGCTGTTATCTGCAGGAGGGCGTGATCATGCAGGCCGACGTCGCGTTGGGTGACAACACCAGTATCAGTGCAGGAAGCGTGATTGGGCATGAAGGCCGGATTGGTCATTCAGTGTTCATGGCGCCTGGGGTCTGTATCGCCGGCTGTGTCGAGATCGGAGACGGTGCCTTCATCGGTATCAATGCGACCATTTTGCCCCGTTTGCGCATTGGTCGTTGGGTCACTATTGGCGCCGGGGCGGTCGTCACCCAAGACGTTCCTGACTATGCAGTGGTGGTGGGTAATCCCGCCAGAATCATCAGGTCGAATGCTGTTTCCTATCAGGATGGCCGGGTTTTCAAGTAAAGCCGCCCCTATTTTTCGGAGAGTTTCCTATGAATCCTCATGAGTTGTTTCGTGAAGAAGTAAAACAAAATATCGAAGGACTGGAGCAGGACAAAGAGCTTCAAGCCACTTCTCTGGGCTGGGTAGGTACGACGGCAAAACACAAGTACACCTACAACTTCAGCTGGATGGGGCGGCCGATCATTCAATTTCCCCAGGATATGATCGCCATGCAGGAAATCATTTGGTCGCAGCGGCCTGATGTAATTATTGAAACCGGAATCGCCCACGGCGGCTCCCTGGTGTTTTATGCATCGATGCTTGAATTGATCGGACACGGTGAAGTGGTGGGTGTCGATATCGATATCCGCCAGCACAACCGTGAGGCGATTGAAGCGCATCCGATGAGCCATCGGATTCATATGATCCAGGGGTCTAGTATCGATCCGACGATTGTCGATCAAGTGCGGGCGCGCATCGCCGGTAAGAAAGTCTTGGTAGTGCTCGACTCCAACCACACCCACGAACATGTTCTTGAGGAACTGCGTCTATACGCGCCGCTGGTTTCGGTCGGCAGCTATTGCGTGGTCATGGACACTGTGGTCGAAGATATGCCCGAAGACGCCTTTCCAGATCGTCCGTGGGGCAAAGGCGATAACCCGAAAACTGCAGTCTGGGCTTATTTGAAAGAAAATCGCGATTTCGAGATCGATTCCGCGATCCACAGCAAATTGCTGATCACCGTCGCGCCGGATGGTTATCTGCGACGGGTTGGTTAAGCCGCAACATCATCGTTGAGTATTTTTTTGCGATTCGCCGGGTGTGGGGAAAGTTATGCAAGGCAAGTATGGTTCTGAACACGCGTTACCTCTGAGTGAGCTGCTGACAGTGGTGCTGATTACCCACAACCGGCCGGCCTTTTTGCGCAGAGCTGTGCAGTTTTACAGCTCGCTGCCTTGCAAGATTCTGGTACTGGATTCGTCAATCCAGCCATCCGAGGGGATAGCAGGGCATTTAGCGTCGGTCGACTATCGGCATCTTCCACAGTTCGGCTACTGGGGGATTCAGGCCAAACTGGCCTACGGCGTCGAGCAAGTGACCACGCCTTACATGGTGTTCGCTGCGGACGATGATTTCATCGTGCATGACGCGCTCTGCGATTCGGTAGCGTTTCTGGAGGCGAACCAGGACTATGGGATGTGTCACGGCTATTGCCTGATGTACCTGACCCTGGCCAATAGCGTGAGCTATTACCGACGTGACAAAAAGGTCTGTGAAGACTACTCGTCCGAACGCGCTCAGGACCGTGTGCTTGACTACATGGGCCAGTACATCCCGCCTTTCTATGCCGTTCACCGCACTGCACTGTTGCGCGACTGGTATGCCGTCATGCCGGAAGGCACTATCTTTCAGTGGCAGGAAGTCGGCCACGTGTACTACATGCTGGCACGCGCCAAGGCGCGGATTCTGCCGATTCCGTATGTTGTGCGTGAGATCAATTACATTCATTCCGACCATAACACTGAGGTGTATACCTCACTCTGTTATACCGACTCCAAATCAGTGGCCGAGCGCGAGGCGTTTGCTGAATTCCTGGCATCGCTGCCCACGGGCATCAAAGACCTCGACCATGAGCAGGCGAAGCAGTTTGCGCTCGAGAGTTTTGCGGCGATGACCGCCAGTTTGCGTACGGGCAATGCGTTGGCGGCCGAGCTGATTTTCGAGTCCACATGGACAGCCGCTCATGCGGAGCCGGTGCGACGTTTCGGGCCCAAGCAATATGTGGAAATGCCGTTCTACAACCAGGCGTTTTTCGATCAGTTGACCCGGTTCGAGTTTTTGCTCCACGCCATGCCGGCTGGCCGTGTACAGCTTCAGGCGCTTGAAGGCGTATGGACTCGGCAAGAAGATTTGCTGCGACCTCACAACAATGATATCGCCGAGAGCATTGTCGATCGTCTGTGGCAGGCGCAGGACTGCAATCCGTTCAATATGCGAGTGGTCAAGCAGCTGGCGCAACAGCTTGAAAATATTGGTGAGCAGGATGAGGCCCAACTGATGCTCGACTGGGCTCAGCGCCTGGATGCAGTATCGCCTTCTGACTACCGTCAAACATTCGACAATATGCTCTCGGGTCGCTTGCTCAAGTGGTTGGAAGCGCGACGTCCGAATGCCGAAGAACTGGAGTCGATTACAGGGCATCTGGCGGTCCATGAAGGAGGTCCGCAGTTCGGTATTTTGTTACTGGACCTCGATAATAACGTCGAAAAACTGCAAGTTACCCTCGACAGTCTGTTAGAGGGATACTGCAAAAAATTCAAAATTGTGGTGTTCACTACCGGTGAGCCGCAGTCTGCTACCACTGCGCAAAACGTCCTGCACTTTGTCAAGGTCACCGCAGGCAACTACATAGACAAGCTGAATCAAGTGGCTCGCCAATCGTCCTGCGACTGGATGCTTCTGGCTGAGGCAGGAGACCAGTTCACTGCCAGCGGTTTGTTGCGCGCCAGCCTGGAACTGCTGGCGGCCCCCGAATGCCGCGCGGTGGCTGCGGATGAAATTCACCGACAGCCCAACGGCGCACTGATCGATGTGTTCCGCCCAGGCTTCAACCTCGACTTGTTGCAAAGCCTGCCGACGCTGATGGCACGACACTGGCTGATCCGTCGCGATGTACTGGTGGAAGCGGGTGGTTACTCAGCGGACTTCAGTAAGGCACTTGAATTTGATTTGCTGCTGCGGATGATTGAGCAAGGCGGTATGGCCTGGCTGGCTCATCTGGATGAGCCGTTACTCATCTGCCAGGCGCCGGTTCTAGAGGAAAATCCCCATGAGCGCCTGGCGTTGATTCGGCATCTTGCGAACCGTGGTTATAAGGCGCAAATCAGTTCGGCGACGCCCGGTACCTGGCAGATTGATTATCGCCACACTGAGCGTCCGCTGGTGTCGATCATCGTGCCGAGTCAGGACAACCTCCCACTGCTGGAACGTTGTCTGGACAGCGTCCTGCAAAGAACACGCTACCTGCGCTATGAAGTGCTGATCGCCGACAACCACAGTCAATCCTCGGCGGTCTCGGCCTGGCTTGACGCCCAGGAGCAAAAAACCGGCAAGGTGCGGGTGTTGCGATCCAAGCAAAGCCTCAGTACGTCCGCGCTTTACAATGCAGCCTGTCAGCAGGCGCAGGGTGAATACCTGATCTTGCTGGCGGTCGACAGCGAGATGGTCAACCCGAACTGGATCGAGACGTTGCTCAATCAGGCGCAGCGTCCGGAAGTCGGCGTGGTAGGGCCAAAGCTGGTTGATCGTGAGGGTAATGTGACTCAGGCCGGGCTTATTCTTGGCATGCATGACGCGGCCGGCTCGGCGTTTGTCGGCGAACCTGTGAAAGCCAATGGTTATTTGCATCGTCTGGTGCTTGAGCAAAACTACTCGGCGGTCTCCGCTGCGTGCCTGATGGTCCGTAAAGAACTGTATGAAACCGTTGGCGGTCTGGACGAAGAGCGCTTCTCCGAGGCCTTCAGTGATGTCGATCTGTGCTTGAAAATCGCCCAGGCCGGCTACCTGACGGTCTGGACGCCGCAGGTGCAAGTAATTCACCCAGGCACCCTGCCAACGTTGCCAGTCGCCCTTGAGGCTCTGCGCGACAAGTGGGCAGGACCGTTCCAGCACGATTTGGCGTACAACAAGAACCTCGCTTTGACCGGCAAGGGCTTTACCCTTGGCAGCCCGACCAGTGTGAACTGGGCGCAGTTGCTTGCTTAAGTCTGGTCGACAGGAAAAGGACTCACGGCATGTTTAACGGCAAATCAATTTTTATCTCGGGTGGCACCGGCTCGTTCGGTCGCAACTTTATCCGCCGTTTGCTTGAGCAGTATCAGCCCAAGCGTGTCGTGGTGTTCTCCCGCGACGAGCTCAAGCAATACGAGATGCAACAGACGTTCAACGCGCCGTGTATGCGTTATTTTCTGGGGGATGTGCGCGATGCCGAGCGGCTGCGTCTGGCCATGCGCGGGATCGATTATGTGGTGCATGCGGCAGCCTTGAAGCAGGTGCCGGCCGCCGAGTACAACCCGACCGAATGCATCCGCACCAACGTCAACGGCGCGGAAAATATTATTGCTGCGGCCATCGACAATGGGGTGAAAAAGGTTATCGCCTTGTCCACCGACAAGGCGGCCAGCCCGATCAACTTGTATGGCGCAACCAAGCTGCTGTCGGACAAGTTGTTCGTTGCGGCGAATAACATTGCCGGTGACCAGCCAACGCGTTTCGCTGTGGTGCGGTATGGCAATGTGGCGGGTTCTCGAGGTTCGGTAGTGCCGTTCTTCAGTAAATTGATTAGCGACGGTGCGCGGGAGTTGCCGATCACTGACGTGCGCATGACGCGGTTCTGGATCACCCTGGATCATGGTGTGCAGTTCGTGCTCGACAGCTTTGCGCGCATGCACGGCGGCGAGGTGTTTGTGCCGAAGATTCCGTCGATCCGGATTATCGATCTGGCCGTGGGCATGGCCGAGCATCTACCGCACAAAAATGTCGGGATTCGTCCCGGTGAAAAACTCCATGAGTTGATGGTGCCGCTCGACGATGCGCGAATGACCCTGGAGTTCTCCGATCACTACACCATCCAGCCCTCGATCCGGTTTACCAACGTCGACGTCGACTATGCCGTCAATGGCCTCGGTGAGTGTGGTGCTCAAGTAGACGAAACCTTTGAGTATCGTTCCGATACCAATCCAGAGTTTTTGAGCGTGGGTCAGATCGCGGATCTGCACGCTGAGCTGCATTCATGATTCCATACTCGATTCCATACGGGCGACAGAGCATCGACCAGGCGGATATCGACGCGGTGGTTGAGGTTCTCAAGTCCCCGTGGCTGACCCAGGGCCCAACCATCGAGCGCTTTGAATCGGCAATGGCTGAGCGCTGTCAGGCGGATTTCGCGGTTGCGGTGTGCAATGCCACGGCAGCGTTGCATATCGCCTGTCTGGCGGCAGGATTGGGCCCCGGTGATCGGCTGTGGACCACGCCTAATACTTTCGTTGCCTCCGCCAACTGCGGACGCTACTGCGGCGCCGATGTGGACTTCGTTGACATCGATCCGCATACCTGGAACCTCGACGCCGGCTTGCTGGCGCAAAAACTCGAAGCCGCCGAGCGCGTCGGAAAACTGCCGAAGGTGGTGGTGGCGGTGGCATTCTCTGGTCAGAGCTGCGACATGCAAGCCATTGCCGGGCTCGCCGAACGTTACGCATTCACCTTGATCGAAGACGCGGCGCACGCGGTAGGGGCGTCCTATGACGGACGCCCAGTGGGTTGTGGCGCGTATGCAACGATGACGGTCTTCAGTTTTCATCCAGTGAAAATTATTACCTCGGGTGAAGGCGGTATGGTCCTGACCAATCGGCCAGAGCTTGCCGAACGTTTGCGTCGGTTGCGCAGCCATGGCATTACCAGCGATCCGTCGCAGATGTCGGTACCCAGCCAAGGGCTTTGGTACTACCAGCAACTGGAGTTGGGCTTCAATTATCGAATGACCGACCTGCACGCTGCATTGGGCCTTTCGCAGTTGGCCAGGCTCGACGGTTTTATCGCGAGGCGGCGCCAATTGGCCGCGCGTTATGAGCGACTGTTGGCTGAACTTCCGTTGGTGTTACCCACTGCACAGGCAGGCGCCGAATCGGCTTGGCATCTGTATGTGGTGCGTGTGCGGTTTGATCAAGTAAAACTTAGCCAACGAGACCTTTTCGATGCTTTGAGAGCTGCAGGGATCGGTGTGAACCTGCACTATATTCCGGTGCATCTACAGCCTTACTACCGCGAGTCAGGATTCACAGATGGCGATTATCCAGAGGCCGAGCGTTATTTCGACGAGGCGGTCACCTTGCCGCTGTTCCCGGACCTGACAGACGAGCAACAAGACTATGTGATCGAGCAGTTGCGTAGCCTGCTTGGCTAAGTGCCTTCTTGCCGCGATCCGTTGATGAGAGTAGTGCATGCGTGAATTAAGTGAGCAAGAGCAGTTCTGGCGGGGCGAGTTCGGTGACCAATACGCGGGACGCAATCAGGGGCAGCCGCTGATCGCAGCCAACCTGGCGTTGTTTGCCAAAGCGCTGGCGCGAACCTCACGGCTAGAGAGTCTGTTGGAGTTGGGCACCAACACGGGCAATAACCTGCAAGCTTTGCATCAGCTATTGCCAACATGTGTGCTTCAGGGGGTCGAGATCAATGCTCAGGCTCAGGCCTATGCGCAAGCGCTGGGGGTTGCGGACGTCTGGCATGGTTCGTTGTTCGACTATCCACATGATCGGACTTTCCAGTTGACCCTGAGCAAAGGCGTACTGATTCACCTCGCGCCTGAACTGCTGCCTGCGGCTTACGCTCAGCTGTACCAACTGAGTCAACGCTATATCCTGATTTGCGAGTACTACAACCCGGTGCCGGTAGAGGTGTCCTATCGCGGTAACAGCGGCAAGTTGTTCAAGCGTGATTTTGCCGGGGAAATGCTCGATCGCTACAGTGATCTGCACCTGCTCGACTATGGGTTCAGCTATCACCGCGATCCGCAGTTCCCGACCGACGATATCAACTGGTTTCTATTGGAAAAGCGCCTGTGACAGCGGTAGCAATCATCCCGGCGCGGGGTGGCAGTAAACGGATCCCGCGCAAGAATCTCAAGCTGTTCAACGGCCAGCCGATGATTGTCTGGTCGATTCTGGCTGCGCTACGGAGCGGCCTGTTCGATCAGGTTGTGGTCAGTACCGACGATGAAGAAATCGCTGCGATCGCCAGGGCCCACGGTGCATGGGTACCCTTCATGCGCCCGGCGCAACTGGCCGATGACTTCACCGGTACGGCGGCGGTGATCATGCATGGGCTGGCGACACTGCAGGAGCAGGGGCACTGCTTCGATTACGCTTGTTGTATCTATGCCACAGCACCTTTGCTGCAAGGGCGCTACCTGCGCGAAGGCTTGACGGCCCTCGAGCAGAACCCGGGGAAATCCTTTGCCTTTTCCGTGTGCGGTTTTGGCTTTGCCGTGCAGCGTGCGCTGAGTCTGAATGAGCAGGGCGCCCTGCAACCGCTGTATCCGCAGTACCGGGAAACCCGATCCCAGGACCTGCCCGTGGCCTATCAGGACGCCGGACAGTTCTATTGGGGGCGCACCGAGGCATGGTTGCGGGGTGATGTATTGTTTTCGGATCAGAGTTTGCCGGTGATCTTGCCCCGGCATCTGGTCCAGGATATCGACAGCGAAGAGGACTGGACCCGCGCCGAGTACCTCTACGCAGCGTTGCTGGCGGGTGGAGAGCTGGAGTCGTGAGAGTGCTGATCCGGGCGGATGCCTCGCACGCTATAGGCAGCGGCCATATTGCGCGGTGCCTGACCTTGGCCAAGGTATTGCGCGACGGCGGACATGACGTGGCTTTTGCCTGTCGCTTATTGCCTGGGCATTTGCTCGAGCATCTCGCGACTCAGGGATGGCGCGCTTATGGGTTACCTGCGACGTACGCTGAGCAAGCCAATGCAGGGCAAGACATCGAAGCTGCGTTGCCTTGGCAGGCGGACATTGCGGCACTGCAGCAGTTGCTGACGGTAGAGGATGCGTTCGACTGGATCATCGTCGATCACTATGGCCTCGATCATCATTGGCAGACCGCCGCCCGACAATGGGCACCACGGATCGCAGCAATCGATGATCTGGCCAACCGCCGTCACGCTGTTGATCTGTTGCTCGACCAGAACTTCAGCGGCACGCCGAGCGCTTATGCACCGTGGGTGGGACCCGAGTGCCGAACGTTGTTCGGCCCACGTTTTGCCATGATTCGGGATGAGTTCAAGCGCGACCCGGTGCCGATTCAGGCCCTGGCGCGTCGGGTTCTGGTGAATTTCGGCGGCTTCGATGCCGCCGGGGAAACCTGGAAGGCGATGTTGGCGTTGAGTGAACTAGACGGGTTGGAAGTCGACTTTATCGCGGGCACCGGTAACCCCGAGTGGACGCGGATGCAGGCACTGGCCTCAGGGCGTTCCACCTGGCGATTGCAAACCCACACGGACCAGTTCGCTGAGCTGATGGCGCATGCCGATCTGTTTGTCGGCGCGGGCGGCGGCACCAGTTGGGAGCGTGCAGCCTTGGGACTGCCAACGATCTGTATCGCGGTGGCGGCCAATCAACAGGCCAACGCTGAACGTTTGGCTGAAGTCGGTGCGCACCTGTACCTGGGGCCGCGTGACCAGGTTTCTGTTGAGTCATTGCGTCAATCGATCAGTGTGTTGTTGGCCAATCAGGGGTTGCGTCGGAGTTTTGCCAAGCGCTCTCGCCTGCTGGTCGATGGCTGTGGCGCACGCCGTGTGGCAGCGGCCCTGGCCGGTGAGGTGCTGCAATTGCGCCCGGCGACGATAGACGACGCACGTCTGCTGTTCGATGGGCGCAACGCTGAAGAGGTCCGGCGCTGGTCGGTGGAATCGCACGCCATTGATTGGGCCGGTCATCTGACCTGGTTGGCTGCCACCCTCGTGAATGACCAACGCCTGCTGTTGGTTGCAGAAACGGTCGACGGCCCGGTGGGCGTGCTGCGCTATGACAGGCTGGATACAAGGGCTGAAGTATCGATTTACCTGTTCGAAGGGCGATTCGGTCTGGGCTGGGGCAGGGCGCTACTGGCCGGAGGGGAGCGATTCATCAAGCGTCACTGGCCGCAACTACGAGTGATCGATGCGCAGGTGCTGCCAGCCAATCAGGCGTCGATCAACCTGTTTCGCGATGCGGGCTATCAGCAGAGTGCCTGCCGTTTCGAGCGCGTTTTAAAGGATCATGCCAATGACTAGTTTCAAGATAGGCTCGCGTTCGATTGGTGCCGATACCGCGCCGTTCATCATCGCCGAAATGAGCGGCAACCATAACCAGTCGCTTGAGGTCGCGCTACAGATTGTCGAGGCGGCGGCCAAGGCCGGTGCTCACGCCTTGAAACTGCAAACCTACACCGCCGATACCATGACCCTGGACCTTGAGCACGGCGAGTTTTTTATCAAGGACCCCAATAGTCTGTGGGCGGGGTCGTCCCTCTACGCGTTGTACGAGAAAGCCCACACACCCTGGGAGTGGCACGCGCCGATTTTTGCCCGGGCCAAAGCGCTGGGGATGCTGGCATTTTCGACGCCATTCGATGACAGTTCGGTGGATTTTCTTGAAAGCCTGGATGTGCCGGCTTACAAAATCGCCAGTTTCGAAAATACCGATTTACCGTTGATTCGCCGGGTCGCGTCGACCGGCAAGCCGTTGATTATCTCGACCGGCATGGCGAGTATCGCCGAACTGGACGAGACGGTTCGCGCTGCTCGTGCTGCCGGGTGCAAGGACTTGGTGTTGCTCAAGTGCACCAGTACTTACCCGGCCTCGCCAGAAAACAGCCATGTGCGCACCATCCCGCATTTGCGCGATTTGTTTGGTTGCGAGGTGGGATTGTCCGATCATTCCATGGGCGTTGGCGTTTCCGTGGCAGCCGTAGCGCTCGGGGCGACAGTGATCGAAAAACATTTCACTCTGGATCGAGCCGCTGGCGGGGTAGATGCGAGCTTTTCCCTGGAACCGGCTGAAATGGCTAGCCTGGTCATTGAAACCGAACGTGCCTGGCAGGCCATGGGGCACGTGCATTATGGCGTCACAGAGGCCGAGCGCGCGTCACTGGTCTATCGTCGATCACTGTATGTGACTCAGGATATGGTCGCCGGTGAAGTCTTCAGTGCTGACAACCTGAGAGCAATCCGTCCGGGCTTTGGATTGGCCCCAAAACACCGCGATGCGCTCATCGGGCGACGTGCGGGACAGGCCTTGAAACGGGGTACACCCCTGGACTGGTCATTGGTCGAATAGCAGCTTCTGTGGCTGATTCGGCAAAATAGCGTGACCTGCGAGTCATAACGCGCATCTTCACTGTATTGTATTAATAGGGAATGATGGCGCTTGGCTCTTTATTGGCCTGGCGATAGCCACTTATTCCCTTCGCTGTCGCTCCTTGTGGACGACAGGAAATCTCTGTTGGCCAGCGCTCTCGATTGCAGAGAACGGTGATATTCAGCTGTTTATTATTGGGAAGCCATAATGATTGGCATAAAAAGCATAGCGAGTTACGTGCCCGTAGCCGGCGTCGATAACTACGCACAAGGTGCTAAGTTCGCCAAGGATGAAGAGTTCATTCTGGGCAAGATCGGTTCTGCTTTCCTGCCGCGCAAAGACGCCGGGCAAGAAACGTCTGACCTGTGCGTCGAGGCCGTCAATGCCTTGTTCGCCAAGAATCCCGACCTCAAGCGCGAATCCATCGACGTGCTGATCGTCGTCACCCAGAACGGCGACGAAGAGGCCTTGCCCCACACCTCCGCCATCGTTCAGGACAAGCTCGGCCTGTCGACCCATGTGGCCGCGTTCGATATCTCCCTTGGGTGCTCGGGCTACGTCTACGGCCTGTATGCGCTCAAGGGCTTCATGGACGCCGCAGGGCTGAAGAACGGCCTGCTGGTGACCTGCGACCCGTACTCGAAAATTGTCGACCCCGAAGATCGCAATACCACGATGCTGTTTGGCGATGCTGCGACAGCCACGTGGATGGGCGAGGGGGCTGACTGGCAGCTGGGCAAGGCCAAATTTGGCACTGACGGTTCCGGCGCACCGCACCTGAAGGTCAGTAACGGCGTGTTTTTCATGAATGGCCGTCAGGTCTTCAACTTCGCGCTGCTCAAAGTGCCCGCGCACCTGCACGAGTTGCTGGATGAGTCTGGCTTGCATTCGGACGATATCGACGCCTTCTGTATTCACCAGGGCAGTGCTGCGATTGTCGATGCTGTAGCCCGGCGTTTTGAAGGTGATCCGGAGAAGTTTCTCAAGGACATGCTGGAAACCGGTAATACCGTTTCTTCGAGCATTCCTTTGTTGCTGGAAAAACACGTGCTCGACAGCGATTGGAATCGGGTTGCGTTGAGTGGCTTTGGTGTTGGCTTGTCCTGGGGCTCGGCGATCATTCATCGCTCGTGATTGCATAAGCTTCTAAAAATAGCGCTTCAGGTGAGTTAACCTTGAGCGCTATTTTTTTGCGCACGTTTTGAGTGAGGCAGCATGAGCGAGAGCTTTCAGCAAAATGCCGAGGTGCTACAGGCGCGCTGGCCGGAGGTGTTCTCCCGGTTGTTGGCCGAAGATAGCGAATCATTGCAGGTCGAACTGGTGGAAGGGTTGGGTTCAACCCTGAGGATTGCCGGCATTCAGTTGACCAGTCGCCATGACCGCACTGCTGAAGCCCGCCTGCAAGCAGCCAGTCTGCCACCTGAGAGTCCGATGCTGCATGTGTACGGTACGGGGCTGGGCGATTTGCAGCAGGTCTTGCTGGAAAATCCCGAGCTACGACGGTTGCAGGTGCACATTCTCAACGGTGGGTTGTTTGCTTTGGTCCTCAGCCTCCTTGACCAAACGCCCTGGCTCAGTGATCCACGGGTCGAACTGAGTTATGCCGCCGATTGCCGCGAGATCCAGTTACCGTTCTTTGCGCTGCCGTCCGAGTTGGAATTAGCGGATGAGTTTAATGCCAGGATTCGTGATCGACTGGTCAGCGAAGTGCACCTGAGCTTCAATAATCGCGAGTTCGATCCGCAATCCCCGCAGATTCTCCAGCGCTTGCAGGACAGCCTCGAGCTGTTGCGCAGTGGCCGTGATATCGCTGAGCTGTTCGGCTCGCAGGCGGGGCAGGAAGTCTATGTGATTGGTACGGGGCCGAGCCTGGAGCAGCACTTCGAAAAGCTTCTGGCTATTCGTGAGCAGGTGCAGCGGCCTCTGTTTATCAGTGTCGATACGGCTTACCGGCCGTTAATTGAGCACGGCATCAAACCGGACTTGGTGGTGAGCATCGATAAGGGGATCACGGCTCGGCACTTGCCGCCGTCGGACTCCGACAGTATCCCCTTGGTGTATATGCCAATGAGTGATCCGGAGGTGCTCGTGGCCTGGAAGGGCCTGCGCTATGCCGGCTATTCCGCCAGCCCGATCTATGCCGCGCTGCGCCAGCAAATTGCCAAAGCGCAGTTGTACGTCGGCGGCAGCGTGCTTCATCCGGCGGTAGACTTGGCGGTGAAAATGGGCGCAGCGAGAATCACCTTGTTCGGCGCTGATTTTGCTTTCCCGATGAACAAGACCCACGCGGGCTGGAATGACGGTGATCTAGGGCCTGGCGTTAACCTCGCCAGGCACTGGGTGCTTGATGGTCATGGACAACGAGTCAAGACGCAGCTCAATTTTCGTCGCTATCTGGGCGAGCTGGAACGTTACATTGCCGGGCATCCAGAGGTGCGCTTTCTTAACAGTAGTCGGGCAGGTGCGATGATCGCCGGTACGGCCTTTAACCTGGAGTTTGTGCAATGAGCCCCCGTGCACAGTGTGTCATCGACTGTCGGCAGTGTGCCGGGCTGTTTCGTCTTGGGCGTAATGTCGAGGCGGCCTTGACTATGGTCGATGTGTTCGATCACGCGCAGAGTCTGTTAAGTCGGGGCTCGCCAGCAGCGCAACAACAATGGTTGCAGCTACTGCCGCCGATGCTGGCCTGCCAGGAAGGGCTGGACTGGTTGGGGTTGGCTGACTATCTAGAGTATGAGTTGGTGGCGTTACTCGAGCGCGAATAGTAGTTCGAGCGCGTTCAGGTTGCCCCGCCGACGCTTCTGCATGGATGTGTTCCTTTCTCGACTCCCCGTCACGACCCCGTTCTAGATACGTCACGAATTTTTCTCTTATCCCCGCTCGGAAAATGTGTGAGGAGGAGGCTTTTCGATTTTTTTTTCATCTTTTTTTGCAAAAAAATCCGTAAAAAATTAAACCTTTAAAAATCCACGCTTATAACCAAAATACCCTACAAATGTCGGGTATTTAATAGTTGTAATTCCCAAACAGTCTTAAAAAGCCAGTTAAAGCCACTTGTAATTTTTCCGATAAACATTTTGTAGGTTTTCAGGGCGTGCCGGATGCAGCCCGTTTTTGGAAGCCAGCAATCTTTTTTTTGTGAGGAATTTCACGATGGCTTTAACCGTAAATACCAATGTCGCTTCGTTGTCGGTTCAGCGAAATCTGAACCGCTCTTCCGATGCCGTCAGCACATCAATGGCGCGTTTGTCTTCAGGCTTAAGGATTAACAGCGCCAAGGACGATGCCGCCGGCATGCAAATCGCGAGTCGCCTGACGACCCAGATTAAAGGGATGACGGTTGCGGCCAGAAATGCGGGCAATGCAATTTCCATTGCGCAAACTGCGGAGGGGGCATTGCAGGAATCGACCAACAACCTGCAGCGGATGCGAGAACTGGCGATTCAATCAAAAAACGGCGACAACAGTCAAAAGGAGCGGGATGCACTCAATTCCGAATTCAATCAGTCGGTTCAAGAACTGACCCGTCTTTCGAAGAGCACCACGTTTGGTGGTGGTTTGAAGCTGCTGGATGGCAGCGCCGGGACGATGACGTTTCATGTGGGCGCCAACGTAGGGAGAACCGAGGAGATCAGCCTGTCGCTCTCGGACGATTTCTCTGCCGAATCGTTGTTTGTAGCGGCTAAAAGCGCTGCGGCTGTACCGGGCGACGATAAGACAACCGGCTCCGTAGCGGTTGTGAAGGGCGAGTACACGGCGCTTGCGATTGATGGGAGCGGAAGTCGAAATCTATTGCCTGTCAATGTGACGGAAAAGATGACCGATGATGCTCTACAGAAAAATACAGCACTGGCTGCTGCTGAAGCTGCGCTGGGTGCGATTGATGCGGTTACTGATCCTGCTGCCTACACGGCTCAACAAGCCGTTGTGGCTACCGCAAAAACGGAAGCCGATGGTGCGACGACAGTTTTAAAGGACGCAACCGAACTGGATAAAAAGAGCAAACCGCTCAACGATCAAGCCATTGCCGACAACATCGAGGCAACTATTGTATCCATCGACAAGGCTCTGGAAACCATTGATGCCGCTCGTTCCAATCTGGGCGCCAAGCAAAACCGCTTCGCCAGCACCATTTCCAACCTCAACAACATGGTAAAGAACACCACGGCTGCGCGCGGCCAAATCGAAGACGTCGATTTCGCCTCGGAAACAGCCGAGCTGACCAAGCAGCAAACGCTGCAACAAGCGTCGACGGCCGTCTTGGCTCAAGCCAACCAGCTACCGGCCGCAGTTCTTAAACTTCTGCAATAAAGAATGCCTTCGGGCGCATGTCGAATCCTGGTATCCGGTCAAGGATGCCAGGCCTCAAAACGGTTGGAGATGTCGGGGTGGTGTGAGGTTGTAGGTCGTTGAATAGAGTGAGTGAGATGCTCTGCAGCCCCCGACAGCTGTAGGGATGTCAGAGTAGTGGCAATATTTTTTTAAAAAGCCCTCAAGCTCCTTGCTATCTCGACGATAACTATTACGAAGGTTCTCTAGGCCACACCCGGCGGTTGCCAGGGCCGGAAGCCGCAGTACCCAACCATTGAGGAACTCATCATGACTTTAGGCGTAAACACCAACGTTACATCCCTGGCTGTTCAGAAAAACTTGAACAACGCAGCGAGTTCTCTTTCTCAATCCATGACTCGCCTGTCTTCCGGCCTGAAAATCAACAGCGCTAAAGACGACGCTGCCGGCCTGCAGATTGCTACCCGTATGAGCAGCCAGATTCGTGGTCAGACCGTGGCAGTGAAAAACGCCAACGACGGTATCTCGATGGCTCAGACTGCTGAAGGCGCGCTGCAAGAATCTACCAACATTCTGCAACGTATGCGTGAACTGGCTGTTCAGGCACGTAACGGCACCAACGGTACCGCTGACCAGACCGCAACTAACTCAGAATTCGCTCAGATGTCTGACGAACTGACTCGTATCTCTGCCAGCACCAACTTGAACGGCAAGAACCTGCTCGACGGTTCTGCCGGTACCATGACCCTGCAAGTGGGTTCCAACACCGGTACTGCTAACCACATCGACCTGGTTCTGAGCAGCAAGTTCGACGCCGCCAGCCTTTCCGTAGCCAGCGCTACTGTTGCGCTGACCGGTACCAGCGCCACTGTTGGTACCAACATCGATAACGCAATCACTGCAATTGATGCTGCCATCGCTCAAATCGGCGCAACTCGCGCAAACCTGGGTGCTTCGCAGAACCGTCTGACCAGCACCATTTCCAACTTGCAGAACATCACTGAAAACGTCACGGCTGCACAAGGTCGCGTACAAGATACCGACTTCGCTGCTGAAACTGCTCAGTTGACCAAGAGCCAAACCCTGCAACAAGCTTCGACCGCTGTTTTGGCTCAGGCCAACCAGCTGCCTTCCGCTGTACTGAAACTGCTTCAGTAATTTTGGAATGAGTTTTGGCGGGAGGGTGCGCGTGTCGTGCTCTCCCGCTTTTTTACTTTAGGAGGTGATGGACATGGATATGAGCGTCAAGCTGAACTTGTCTTACCCGGCGGTGACACCGCTGAGCGGTGCTGCTAATAAGTCGGCTGGGACGCCTCTGGTCGATAGCGTGGCAGAAGTGACCGCGAGTAAAGACTCTGATTCGAAAAAGTTGAAAGCGGCAGTGCAGGAGATTGAAAAATTCGTTCAATCGGTCAAGCGCAATCTGGAGTTTTCGATTGACGAAACGTCCGGCAAGGTTGTGGTAAAAGTAATCGCCAGTGAAACGGGTGAGGTGGTCAGGCAGATTCCCTCGGAGGAGGCGCTGAAATTGGCAGATAACTTAAGTAATGCAAGCAGCGTGTTGTTCAACGCAAAAGCTTGATGCTGGCATGAATAGTGTCTGTATGTTCTTTTATTCGTTGTAGTGGTCAAAAGACCGACGAAAAACTGAAAGGAGATGCACATGGCAAGTCCAATTGTCCCCAGTACAGGCCTTGGCTCTGGCCTTGATATCGGTTCTATCGTCACCGCATTGGTCAATGCCGACAAGTCGGCCAAGCAGACGCAGATCAACAGTCAGACGACCCTCGCGACGTCCAAGATTTCTGGAGTGGGTTCGCTGAAAAGCGCTCTGACTGCCTATCAGACGGCGTTGACCAATCTTGGCAGCGCCACAAACCCGGCTTTTTCGGGTTTTGCGGCGACTTCGTCTACCCCGGCAACCCTTGCTGCGACCTCGGACAATACGGCGGTCAATGGCAGTTACAATATTGTTGTTCAGAATCTGGCCACCAGCTCCAAAGTTGCGACTGCCTCTTTCTCTGGAGGGGCTACCAGTGCTATTCCGAGTGGTAACTTGACTATCACTCAAAATACCACTGCGACCAGCTTCACTATCCCGGCGAACTCGACGCTGCAGTCGGTTCGTGATTTGGTCAACACCCAGACAGCCACCAGTGGCGTCAGCGCCAACATCGTGACGGACAGCACGGGGGCCTCGCGTCTGGTATTTGGTTCTACAACCACCGGTGCTGGCTCGGATATCACCACCACCAGTAGCGTTGCGGGGTTGGTTATACCCGCGAATACTGCGCTCAATTCAGCAACTCCTGGTAGTGCTGGCTATATAGGCAGTCAGGCATTGGATGCAAATCTCACCATTGATGGGCTGGCGGTCAAGAGCTCGTCCAACACGGTGAGCAAGGCAATCAGTGGTTTGAGCATGACATTGGTTGCCGCTGGCAGCTCGACGGTGACGGTTGCAACCAATACCGATGGCTTGAAAACCTCGTTGCAGACCTTTGTTGATGCCTACAACACAGTGGTCAAGACCATTACCTCCTTGACTAAGGCCACCGCAGACAGCAAGGGTAATCTCACGGTAGCGGCTGCTATGACCGGTGATTCTCTGCCAAGGACATTGCTGGCGTCTTTGCGTGACCAATTGGTTACGCCTGGTCCTGGCAGTCAGTTGTCGGTGCTTTCACAGTTGGGTATCCAGACGGACCAGAAGGCCGGTACGCTGACCTTTGATAGCACCAAGTTCACGACAGCGATGACCAGCAAGAGTCTGGGCGGGCAGGTTCAGCAGTTGTTCAGCGGTACCACGAGTACCAACGGATTGCTGGCGCGGATGGGTGCGGTCCTTACGCCTTATACTCAGACGGGTGGTATTCTTGATACGCGTTCGAGCAGTTTGACCACGCAGAAGAATGCCCTCACCACCCAGCAGGCCGCACTGGATCTGCGGGTGACCAATATGACCGCCGCGTTGACAGCCAAATACAACGCGATGGACCTTTTGGTGGGGCAGATGAAGGCGACTTCGACCAGTATCACGTCATACTTCACTTCGTTGAGCGCATCGAAGACGGGCTAATTACTGTCTCGGCACCGAAAGCCCGGCTGCGTTTAACGCAGTCGGGCTTTTGGCATCTGGCCTAAAGTTTTGTGACGTTGTGTCGATACCTTGGGTATACGAACTCTTGAGTTTTGATGAGGTAGAACATGAATCCGATGTTAGCTCTTCGGCAGTATCAGAAGATTGGTGCGCAAGCCCAGACTTCCGAAGCCAGTCCCCACCGCCTCGTGCAAATGCTGATGGAAGGCGGTCTGGACCGCATTGCTCAAGCCAGGGGTGCGATGGAGCGTAAGGACATTCCTAACAAGGGTATCCTGATCGGCAAGGCCATTGGCATCGTGGGTGGTCTGCGCGAAGGTCTTGACCTGGAGAAATCGGCAGCTGCTCTGGGGAATCTAGACAATCTCTACGTTTACATGATGAAGCGTCTGGCGGAAGCCAACATCAAGAGCGACCCGAAAATCCTCGACGAAGTCAGCGATTTGCTGCGTACGGTCAAGGATGGCTGGGATGGCATCGCGACCCTATAGCCTGCTGTTTCGAGGAGATCACCATGAGTGCTGTATTGCAGCGTATCGAAGAAACCCGTGAAGCGTTGGTCGGTGCATTGGCTGAGCGTGACTGGGAAGCTATTGGGCAGCTGGATCTAGCTTGCCGCGCTTGTGTTGACGATGTGATCAGCGAGGCTCCGCTAAACGAAACCGAAGTGAGAAGCAATCTTGAACGCCTGTTAGGGGTGTATCGACAGCTGATTGAGGTCGCTACTGATGAGCGCCAAGCAATAGTCGACGAGATGACGCAGATCCGGCAAGCGAAAAACGCGGCAAAGGTTTACCATCTGTTCGGTTGACACTCAGTTGATCGAAAAAAAGAAATTCGCCATAAATTTGACTGTGCGCGGATTTTTGACTTAACTAGTGCGGTTTACTATTTTCTGACGTCTAAATCGCCAAATGGGTCGTAGACGCCAAGCTTGCCCCCATTTCATGGGCATTGAGTTTGACTAGGGAAGTTGCTATTGCATGTGGCGTGAAATCAAGATTTTGCTGATTGATGACGATAGCCTGCGCCGCCGGGATATGGCGGTCATTTTAAATTTTCTTGGCGAAGAAAATTTGTCCTGCTCAAGCCTTGATTGGCAGCAGGTCGTCGGTTCTCTGACCTCTACCCGAGAAGTGCTTTGCGTGCTGGTGGGCGAAGTGAGCGCTCCAGGTACTCTTCAAGGACTGCTTAAGACCATCGCCGCCTGGGATGAGTTCCTTCCCGTCATGTTAATGGGAGAATTTTCTTCCACTGACCTGCCAGAGGACTTGCGCCGTCGTGTGCTCTCGTCTCTGGAAATGCCGCCCAGCTACAGCAAACTGCTCGATTCCCTGCACCGTGCTCAGGTTTATCGTGAAATGTACGATCATGCCCGTGAGCGTGGTCGTCATCGTGAGCCGAACCTGTTTCGCAGTCTGGTGGGTACCAGTCGCGCGATTCAGCATGTTCGGCAAATGATGCAGCAGGTTGCCGACACCGATGCCAGTGTGCTGATCCTCGGTGAGTCCGGTACTGGCAAGGAAGTGGTTGCGCGCAATCTGCACTATCACTCCAAGCGTCGTGATGCGCCGTTCGTACCTGTCAACTGTGGAGCCATACCTGCCGAGTTGCTGGAAAGCGAACTGTTCGGTCATGAGAAGGGCGCGTTTACCGGGGCGATCACCAGTCGTGCCGGGCGCTTTGAGCTGGCCAATGGCGGCACCTTGTTCCTCGACGAAATCGGCGACATGCCGCTGCCTATGCAGGTCAAGCTGTTGCGTGTGCTGCAGGAGCGCACCTTCGAGCGGGTCGGCAGCAACAAAACCCAGAGCGTCGATGTGCGAATCATTGCAGCGACGCACAAGAATCTCGAGCACATGATCGAGATCGGTACGTTCCGTGAAGACCTGTATTACCGTTTGAATGTATTCCCGATCGAGATGGCCCCGCTGCGCGAGCGTGTCGAAGACATTCCGTTGCTGATGAACGAATTGATTTCGCGCATGGAGCACGAAAAACGTGGCTCGATCCGTTTCAACTCGGCGGCCATCATGTCGCTTTGTCGTCACGCCTGGCCGGGCAATGTTCGCGAACTGGCCAATCTGGTCGAGCGCATGGCGATCATGCATCCCTACGGGGTGATCGGCGTCATCGAGTTGCCGAAAAAATTCCGTTACGTTGACGATGAAGACGAGCAACTGGTTGATAGCTTTCGCACTGACCTGGAAGAGCGGGTCGCTATTAATGGACATACGCCCAACTTCGCTTCCGGCGCCTTGTTGCCACCTGAAGGTCTTGACCTCAAGGACTATCTGGGAGGGTTGGAGCAGGGCCTGATTCAGCAGGCATTGGACGATGCGGGCGGCATTGTGGCGCGCGCGGCTGAGCGTCTGCGTATTCGCCGTACAACCCTGGTGGAAAAAATGCGCAAATACGGCATGAGCCGTCGTGATGGGGAAGAACAGGCGGAGGATTGACGCTTCTTCTCTTCTCGAATAATCAAACCCCTGATAAGTCAGGGGTTTTTTTTCGGCACGGGTATTGCTATGTCTCTTGCTACATACCGTTTAATGACGGTTCGCCATGCGAGAGACCACTATGCCCCAGGCTGCCCAGATGTCTTCTGCCCTTTCTTACGAAGCGCAGCCGTCCCTCGAGCCGGAAAGCCGGACCGGGCTTGAGCAGGCGTTCTCGCGGTTCGATCAGATGTCGAGTCAGTTGAGTGACTCCTACAGCTTGCTCGAAGCGCGGGTGACGGAGCTCAAGGGGGAGTTGGCGGTCGTCAGTGCTCAGCGAATGCAGGAATTGGCGGAAAAAGAGCGTCTGGCTAATCGCCTGCAAAACTTGCTCATGCTGTTGCCCGGCGGCGTCATTGTCATGGACGGTCAGGGCGTGGTGCGTGAGGCCAACCCTGCAGCATGCGACCTGTTAGGTGAGCCACTGCTGGGCATGCTTTGGCGACAAGTGATCAGTCGGTGTTTCGCGCCGCGCGAAGATGATGGTCACGAAGTGTCTCTCAAGGATGGACGACGTCTGTCCATCGCAACGCGTTCACTGGACGCGGAGCCGGGTCAGCTAGTGCTGCTTAACGACTTGACCGAAACCCGTCATCTGCAGGGGCAGCTAGCCCGTCACGAGCGTCTATCCTCCCTGGGGAGAATGGTCACCTCGCTGGCTCATCAGATTCGTACGCCGCTGTCCGCAGCCTTGATCTATGCCAGCCATTTGGCTGAGCAGGAGCTGCCGGTGGCGACTCAGCAACGTTTTGCCGGACGCTTGAAAGAGCGTTTGCACGAGCTCGAACATCAGGTGCGCGACATGCTGGTCTTCGCACGTGGCGAGTTGCCGATGACCGATCGTATTGCGCCCGATCTGTTGTTTCAGGCCTTGCAGGCGGCGGCGCAAACCCACGTGCAGGGTCTATCGGTACGTTGGCAGTGCGACAGTCGCGAAGGCGCGTTGCTGTGCAATAGAGACACGCTGGTGGGGGCGCTGCTTAATTTGATTGAAAACGCGGTGCAGGCCAGCGCTGGAAAAACGCGCTTGAAAATCCATCTCTACAGTCGCGATAACACGCTGCGCTTATGCATCAGTGACAACGGCAGCGGGATCGACGCCTCGGCACTGGCGCGCATCGGAGAGCCTTTCTTTACCACCAAGTCCACCGGCACCGGGTTGGGGTTGGCGGTGGTCGGCGCAGTCACCCGTGCACACCAGGGGCAGCTGCAATTTCGTTCTCGTCCGGGTCGCGGCACGTGCGCGATTGTCACTCTGCCTTTGATTCCGGAAGCTTGTGACGCGGGAGTGAACTGATGGCGATCAAGGTGTTGCTGGTCGAGGATGATCCTTCACTGCGCGAGGCGCTGGGTGAGACCTTGATGTTGGCCGGGCACGACTTCCGTGCCGTCGGTTCGGCTGAAGAGGCGCTTGAGGCCGTGGCTGAAGAGTCCTTCGGTCTGGTGGTGAGTGACGTCAACATGCCGGGCATGGATGGTCATCAATTGTTGAGCGTGTTGCGCAGCCGTTATGCGCAATTACCTGTACTGTTGATGACTGCGCACGGCGCGGTCGAGCGTGCGGTAGATGCGATGCGTCAGGGCGCGGCGGATTATCTGGTCAAGCCTTTCGAGCCCAAAGCATTTATGGAGTTGGTAGCGCGGCACGCACTGGGTCGTCCCGGGCCTGCGGACAGTGAGGGGCCGGTAGCCTTCGAGCCGGCCAGCGCACAATTGCTGGATTTGGCCGGTCGAGTGGCCAGGAGTGATTCGACGGTGCTGATTTCCGGTGAGTCCGGTACGGGCAAGGAAGTGTTGGCGCGTTTTATTCACCAGCAGTCTACTCGGGCTAGCAAGCCGTTTATTGCGATCAATTGCGCGGCGATCCCGGACAACATGCTTGAAGCGACGTTGTTCGGTCATGAGAAAGGATCGTTCACCGGCGCCATCGCGGCGCAGGCGGGCAAGTTTGAGCAGGCAGATGGCGGCACCATTCTGCTGGATGAGATTTCTGAAATGCCCCTCGGTCTGCAAGCCAAATTGCTGCGCGTGCTTCAGGAAAGGGAAGTGGAGCGTGTGGGCGGGCGTAAACCCATCATCTTGGATATTCGTGTGCTGGCAACCACCAACCGCGATCTGGCCGCAGAAGTAGCTGCAGGACGTTTTCGCGAAGATCTTTATTACCGGATTTCGGTGTTTCCGTTGGCTTGGCGACCACTGCGTGAGCGAACTGCCGATATTCTGCCGCTGGCCGAACGGTTGCTGTCCAAACACGTCAATAAAATGAAGCATGCCGCCGTACGATTGTCGGCGGACGCGCAAGCCTGTCTGATCGGCTACCCATGGCCAGGCAATGTTCGCGAGCTGGATAACGCGATTCAGCGGGCATTGATCCTGCAGCAGGGAGGGGTGATTCAGGCACAGGACTTCTGTTTGTCTGGCCCGGTAGCGGCTTCGCCAGTGCCGGCGTTAGGTGTTCCGACGCAGCCGCAGGTTGTTGCTTCAACACCGATGCCTTCAGTGTCAGTGCCTTCAGCCGATGGTGCGGCATCACATAATCAGGTCGGAGAGTCCGCCGGGGCCTTGGGTGATGACTTGCGGCGTCGTGAGTTTCAGATAATCATCGACACCCTACGCGCTGAGCGCGGCCGTCGCAAAGAAGCGGCGGAACGCTTGGGTATCAGCCCCCGGACCTTGCGTTACAAGCTGGCGCAGATGCGCGATGCGGGGATGGATGTTGAAGCGTCTCTATTCGCTACTTGATGCCGTGTGGTGTATAAGGCGCATCGCATCAAACTATTCGCAGGCTGGCGCGTGTTCCTGCAGACTTCATACCATTCGAATGCAAGTTGCGGCTAAAGGCCATCACTTGGCTGGCACTGTTGTTGCTTTGCCATGTGTAGCCGCTTAACGAGTGTCAAAAATCTGCGGCCTTTAGTGAGAGAGACGTCATGAGCCAAGGTGTTGAATTTAATCGCTTGATGTTGGACATGCGCTCCATGCAAATGGACGCCATGGCTACGCCAAAAGCAATAAGCACCCCGGAAATCGGCGCCAGCAGCTTTGCCGATATGCTTGGCCAGGCCGTCAACAAGGTCAACGATACCCAGCAGGCCTCTAATCAATTGTCGAATGCGTTTGAAATCGGCAAAAGCGGTGTGGACCTCACTGACGTGATGATCTCCTCGCAAAAAGCGAGCGTTTCGTTCCAGGCGTTGACCCAGGTCCGCAATAAACTGGTTCAAGCGTATCAAGACATCATGCAGATGCCGGTTTAAGGACGTATTGAGTCATGGCTGAAGCAGTCACCGATAACGTGCCGGCCAAATCGGGTGCCCCTCAAGGTAAGCCGCCGCTGTTTGGTTTGTCCTTTCTGGAAAATCTCTCCGAGATGACCATGTTGCGTCAGGTTGGCCTTATGGTCGGTCTGGCAGCGAGTGTTGCTATTGGTTTTGCCGTGGTGCTCTGGTCCCAGCAGCCTGATTATCGGCCGCTGTACGGCAGTCTGGCCGGTATGGACGCCAAACAGGTCATGGATACGTTGGCGGCCGCGGACATCCCTTATACCGTCGAACCAAATTCTGGCGCGTTGCTGGTCAAGGCTGATGATTTGCAGCGTGCGCGGATCAAATTGGCGGGCGCGGGTGTAGCGCCAGGCGACGGCAACATCGGCTTCGAAATTCTCGACAAGGACCAGGGCCTGGGTACCAGCCAGTTCATGGAAGCCACGCGCTATCGTCGCGGGCTTGAAGGCGAGCTTGCCCGGACCATCTCCAGCCTCAATAACGTCAAGGGTGCACGTGTGCATCTGGCGATCCCGAAAAGTTCGGTGTTCGTGCGTGACGAGCGTAAACCGAGCGCTTCGGTACTGATCGAATTGTACGCTGGCCGCTCATTGGAGCCGGGTCAGGTCATGGCGATTATCAACCTGGTGGCAACGGCTGTTCCCGAACTGAGCAAGTCGCAGATTACCGTGGTCGACCAGAAGGGCACGCTGTTGTCCGATCAGAGTGAAAACTCCGAATTGACCATGGCTGGCAAGCAGTTTGACTACAGTCGCCGTATGGAAAACATGCTCACTCAGCGTGTACAGAACATCCTGCAACCGATTCTGGGCAATGATCGCTACAAGGCCGAAGTCTCGGCCGATGTGGACTTCAGCGCCGTTGAGTCGACAGCGGAAAGCTTCAACCCCGATCAACCTGCGTTGCGCAGCGAGCAGTCGGTCGACGAACAGCGTTCCTCCGGTGGCGGTCCGCAGGGCGTTCCGGGTGCGTTGAGTAATCAGCCGCCCGGTCCAGCCAGTGCGCCTCAGCAGGCGGGCGCGGGTGCAGCTGCCTCAGGTTCCATACAGCCAGGTCAACCGCTGCTCGACGCAAATGGTCAGCAGATCATGGACCCAGCGACCGGTCAGCCGATGCTGGCACCTTATCCAGCGGACAAGCGTAAGCAGTCGACCAAGAACTTTGAGCTGGACCGTTCCATCAGTCACACCAAGCAGCAGCAGGGTCGGGTGAATCGCTTGTCTGTGGCGGTGGTCGTGGATGATCGGGTCAAAGTCGATCCCAAGACAGGCGAGACCAGCCTTACGCCATGGAATGCCGACGAATTGGCGCGCTTTACCCGGCTGGTGCAGGACGCTGTTGGTTTCAACGCCAGTCGCGGCGACAGCGTCAGTGTGGTAAACGTGCCATTCTCCACCGATCGTGGCGAAGTGATCCCTGATATTCCGTTCTATTCCCATCCGTGGTTCTGGGACATCGTCAAACAAGTGCTGGGTGTGTTGTTCATCCTGGTACTGGTATTTGGTGTTCTGCGGCCGGTACTCAACAACATCACCAGTGGCAAGAACCGGCAGCTGGTTGGCGTCGACGGCGATGCCGAGCTCGGTGGCATGGGTGGTCTGGGTGGTGAACTGTCCAATGACCGCGTCAGCCTTGGCGGTCCGCAAAGTATTTTGCTGCCTAGCCCGAGCGAGGGTTATGACGCACAGTTGAATGCAATCAAGAGCCTGGTGGCTGAAGACCCAGGTCGTGTGGCTCAGGTCGTGAAAGAGTGGATTAACGCAGATGAGTGACAATCGAGCGCTTACCGCCAAGATGACCAAGGTCGACAAGGCTGCCATTCTCTTGCTCTCCCTCGGTGAAACCGATGCCGCTCAGGTGCTTCGGCACATGGGGCCTAAAGAGGTTCAGCGGGTCGGTGTCGCCATGGCGCAAATGCGCAATGTGCACCGTGAGGAAGTCGAGCAGGTGATGAGTGAGTTCGTCGAGATCGTCGGCGACCAGACCAGTCTCGGCGTCGGCTCCGACGGTTATATCCGCAAAATGCTGACCCAGGCCTTGGGCGAAGACAAGGCCAACGGCCTCATCGACCGGATCTTGCTGGGGGGCAATACCAGTGGTCTGGACAGCCTGAAATGGATGGAGCCTCGTGCGGTTGCTGACGTGATCCGCTATGAGCACCCGCAAATTCAGGCCATCGTTGTGGCTTATCTGGACCCGGATCAGGCTGGCGAAGTGCTCGGTCATTTCGATCACAAGGTACGTCTGGATATCATTCTGCGTGTCTCCTCGCTCAACACCGTGCAGCCGGCGGCATTGAAAGAGCTGAACCAGATTCTGGAAAAGCAGTTCTCCGGCAACTCCAATACAGCGCGCACCACCTTGGGCGGCATCAAGCGTGCGGCCGATATCATGAACTTCCTCGACAGCTCCATCGAAGGCCAGTTGATGGACTCGATCCGCGAAGTCGACGGGGACCTGTCCGGTCAGATCGAAGACCTCATGTTCGTTTTCAACAACCTTTCCGATGTCGACGACCGGGGTATCCAGGCGTTGCTGCGCGAAGTGTCTTCTGATGTGCTGGTGTTGGCGCTTAAAGGCTCCGACGAAGCAATCAAGGAGAAAATCTTCAAGAACATGTCCAAACGTGCTGCCGAATTGTTGCGCGACGATCTCGAGGCCAAAGGCCCGGTGCGCGTCAGCGATGTGGAAACCGCGCAGAAAGAAATCCTCACTATTGCTCGCCGTATGGCCGAAGCCGGAGAAATCGTTCTCGGTGGCAAGGGCGGCGAAGAGATGATCTGAGGATCACTACATGTTTAGCTCCAACAAAGAGCCGCCCAGTGATCTGATCCGGGCCAAGGATGTCGGCGGCTTTGATGTCTGGTCGTTGCCTAGTTTCGACCCGCACAGTGAAGCGCTGTTAGAGCCAGAGCCTGAACCGGTTGAGGTCGAGCCGGCGGAGATGGAAGAAGTACCTCTGGACGAAGTCCAGCCGCTGACCCTTGAAGAGCTGGAAGGCATTCGTCAGGAAGCCTACAACGAAGGTTTTGCCACGGGTGAGAAAGAGGGTTTTCACAGCACTCAGCTCAAGGTCCGGCAAGAGGCTGACGTAGCCTTGAGCGCCAAGCTTGCGAGCCTTGAGCAATTGATGGTCCATCTGTTCGAGCCTATCGCCGAGCAGGACACGCAGATTGAAAAATCGCTGGTCGAACTGGTAGGGCACATTACCCGGCAAGTCATTCAGCGCGAGTTGACCACTGACTCTAGTCGTATCGGTCAGGTATTGCGTGACGCTTTGAAGTTGTTGCCTATGGGCGCGCAGAATGTACGCATCTTCATCAACCCTCAGGACTTCGCTCAGGTCAAAGCCCTGCGTGAACGCCATGAAGAAACCTGGCGCATCGTCGAAGACGATACCCTTCAGGCGGGTGGTTGCCGGGTCGAAACCGAGCACAGTCGAATCGATGCGACCATCGAAACTCGAATTTCTCAAGCATTGGCGAAAATGTTCGATCAGTTGCACGATCAGGCTCTGCACCCTGCGCCTGCGGACATGAGCCTCGATCTGGGTACAGTCGTCGACGCCCCGGTCATTGCAGATGACGCAGATGACGCCTCTCCTGAAAAAGCAGGCCCCGATGCGCCTTGACCGGACCAGCTTCGGCAAGCGTCTGGGTTCCTACGTCGACGCCATCGAGCTGGCAGGCCAGCCGGTGGTGGAAGGTCGTTTGTTGCGTATGGTCGGTTTGACCCTGGAAGCCGAAGGCTTGCGGGCTGCGATGGGCAGTCGGTGTCTGGTGATCAACGATGATAGCTATCACCCGATGCAAGTCGAAGCCGAGGTGATGGGGTTTTCCGGGTCCAAGATATTCCTGATGCCGGTGGGCAGTGTTGCCGGTATCGCACCGGGTGCTCGGGTTGTGCCGCTGGCCGATACCGGTCGCTTGCCGATGGGTATGGGAATGCTGGGTCGGGTCCTCGATGGCGCCGGACGCGCGCTCGATGGCAAAGGTGGAATGAAAGCCGAAGACTGGGTGCCAATGGATGGCCCGACGATCAACCCGCTCAAGCGCAATCCGATCAGCCAGCCTCTGGATGTGGGTATTCGCAGTATCAATGGGCTATTGACCGTTGGCCGTGGTCAGCGTCTCGGTCTGTTCGCCGGTACCGGTGTGGGCAAGAGCGTGCTGCTCGGGATGATGACGCGCTTCACCGAAGCCGACATTATCGTGGTTGGCCTGATCGGCGAACGGGGGCGAGAGGTCAAGGAATTCATCGAGCATATCCTCGGCGAAGAGGGGCTGAAACGCTCGGTGGTGGTGGCTTCACCCGCCGATGATGCGCCCTTGATGCGGATGCGGGCGGCCATGTATTGCACGCGCATTGCCGAATACTTTCGCGACAAGGGTAAAAACGTCCTGTTGCTCATGGATTCGTTGACTCGATTTGCTCAGGCTCAGCGGGAAATCGCTTTGGCCATTGGCGAGCCGCCCGCCACCAAGGGGTATCCACCGTCAGTGTTTGCCAAGTTGCCCAAACTGGTGGAGCGCGCCGGTAACGCCGAGGCCGGGGGCGGCTCGATTACTGCGTTCTATACCGTGCTTTCTGAAGGCGACGATCAGCAGGACCCGATTGCCGATGCCGCGCGGGGTGTGCTCGATGGGCATATCGTGTTGTCCCGGCGTCTGGCCGAAGAGGGACATTACCCGGCTATCGATATCGAAGCGTCCATCAGTCGGGTCATGCCTTCGGTGGTCAGTCCTGAACACATGGGGCAGGCTCAGCATTTCAAACAATTGTGGTCGCGCTACCAGCAGAGTCGCGACTTGATCAGCGTTGGTGCTTACGTGGCCGGTGGTGATCGGGAAACCGACATGGCGATCGCCTTGCAGCCGACATTGGTGCGCTACCTGCGCCAAGGGCTCAATGACAACGAGAGCCTGCAGGAGAGTAAGGCGCGCCTCGCCGCAGTGTTCAATCCCGCAGCAGGCGGCTGATAAGCCATGGCCTCAAGTCGAGCGGTACGCCTGGCGCCGGTGGTGGACATGGCCGAAAAGGCAGAGCGCGCAGCGGCTCAGCGCCTGGGGCACTTCCAGGGACAGGTCAGTCTGGCTGAGACCAAGCTGGCCGAACTCGAGCGTTTTCGCCATGAGTATCAGTTGCAGTGGATCGACAAAGGCGGTCGCGGGGTGTCGGGGCAGTGGCTGATAAATTATCAAAGCTTTCTCAATCAGCTGGAAACTGCTGTGGCCCAGCAACAGAAGAGCCTTGCCTGGCATCAGGAAAATCTCGACAAGGCTCGGGGTGCCTGGCAGCAGTGTTATGCGCGGGTCGAGGGTCTGCGCAAGCTGGTTCAGCGCTACATTGATGAAGCGCGGCAGCTTGAAGACAAGCGCGAACAAAAGCTTCTCGACGAACTTTCCCAGCGCTTACCCCGCCACGATCAATTTTAATGCAGGTAATTGAATTCATTCGGGTTGCTGTTGGCGCAGCAGAATGCTAAATCTTTCACACCGTGTCTGTGTTAACCCAAGGAAGCCTCCAATGTCCGTAAACACCGAGCTCTCCCACGACGGGCAAGAACTGACCATTTTCATCGAAGGGCGTTTTGATTTCGCCGCGCATCAAGATTTTCGCGGTGCCTACGAGAACGCTGCCGGCACTCCTCGGCGCTTCGTTGTCGATCTAAAGGGCACGAGTTATCTGGACAGTTCCGCGCTTGGCATGCTGTTACTGCTGCGTGACCATGCCGGCGGTGACGATGCGAAGATCCATCTGATCAACTGCAACGCCGACGTGAACACCATCCTGACCATCTCCAATTTCTCAAAACTGTTTCAGATCGGCTGACGTGTGCTAACCCTGCCCGAAAGCCTGTGCGTGCTTATTGCTGACGACAATGCCAGTGATCGCTTGCTACTCACGACCATCGTCCGTCGCCAGGGCCATACAGTGCTCAGCGCCAGCAATGGCCTGGAAGCGTTGGCGTTGTTTGAAAAAGAGCGTCCGCAGTTGGTGCTGATGGATGCTTTGATGCCGGTGATGGACGGTTTTGAGGCCGCGCGCCGAATCAAACAGGTGGCAGGCGAAGCGCTGGTGCCCATCATTTTTCTCACCTCGCTGAGCGAAAGCGAGGCGTTGGTTCGATGCCTTGACGCAGGGGGCGACGATTTTCTCGCCAAGCCCTACAGCGAGGCGATCCTCACCGCGAAGATCAATGCCATGGAGCGCTTGCGACGGTTGCAGGAAACGGTCTTGGAACAACGTGACCAAATCGCCAGGCATCATGGCTATTTGCTTAATGAACAGCGGGTAGCCAAAGCAGTATTTGATCAGGTGGCGCATTCCGGCTGCCTGAGTGCGCCGAACATTCGCTACCTGCAATCGCCCTATGCCTTATTCAACGGCGATCTATTGTTGGCTGCGTACACGCCTGCCGGCAACATGCACGTTTTATTGGGTGACTTTACCGGCCATGGTTTGCCTGCGGCTGTAGGGGCGATGCCCTTGGCTGAAGTGTTTTACGGCATGACCGCCAAGGGGTACGGCCTGACCCAAACCTTGCGGGAAATGAATGCGAAGCTCAAACGCATTTTGCCCGTGGACATGTTTTGCTGTGCGACTTTGCTGAGCGTGAACTTCAGCTTGCAGCAAGTGGAAGTGTGGAACGGTGGTCTGCCTGATGGTTATCTGCATCACGTTGCCAGTGGGGAGCGAACGCCGCTGGTGTCGCGGCATTTGCCATTGGGTGTGCTCGACCCGGCTCGCTTCGATTACAAGACCGAAGTGCACCCGCTGGCCTTGGGTGACCGGATTTTCCTGTTGTCCGACGGCGTACTCGACACCAGTGACAACGATGATCAATTGTTTGGTGTCGAGCGATTACAGGCGGTGTTCGCCGCCAATCGCCAGCCGGACGAACTGATCAATGAGATTCAGCGTGCCCTGGACGGCTTTCGAGGGCAGGCGCGGGATGATGTAAGCATGGTCGAAATCAGCCTGATCGCCCCGGCCCTGCTGGGGTCTCCGTCGGTGACATATTCGGACAGTGGTGAGTCCAGCCCGCTGGACTGGTCGGCGAGCTTCGAGTATCGCGCCACGACGCTCAAGCGTTTCAATCCTTTGCCTTACTTGTTGCAGCTGCTGATGGAGGTGCATGGTCTGCGCAGTCTGAGCGGGCCGTTGTACAGCGTGCTCTCCGAGCTGTACACCAACGCCCTGGAGCATGGCGTGCTGGGTCTCGACTCGGAACTAAAGCGCGATGCTCTTGGTTTTGCCCAGTACTACCGGGAGCGCAATGAGCACTTGGCGAGTCTTGAAGAGGGTTATGTGCGCCTGCATTTGCAGATTGTGCCGCGCGGGCAGGGTGGTCATTTGACGATACGCGTTGAAGACAGTGGTGCTGGATTCGACGTCGATCGTGTTCTGGCGCTGTCGGCGCAGACTCATGAGTTATCAGGGCGAGGCCTCAACTTGATACGTGAATTGAGTGAGCATTCCTATTGGTCGCAGGACGGACGTACCGCGTGCGTGGAATTTTCCTGGGGGGCTCTGGCATAATCCAATGATTCTTGATCAAGGAGCGAACAAGTGTCAGTGACTCATTTGGATTACCGTGTACTGGGCGGCTTGCAAGAAGTGATGGAGGCCGAATATCCCATCTTGCTCGACACGTTTCTTAAAGACTCCGAACAGCGCCTGGTGCAGTTGCACCATGCCCTTGCTGCGCAGGCATCTGGTTTGCCGGCGCTGGGCATGGCTGCTCATAGTCTCAAGGGCAGCAGTGGCAACATGGGGGCTACTCGGTTGGCTGAGCTGTGCCAGCAGCTCGAAGAGCGTGCTCAGTGCAATGAGCTGACCGGAGTCGATGAGTTGCTCAGGAAAATCGACGTTGAATTCATCACGGTCCGGCGTTTGTTCAGCGTTGAACGTCAGCGTTTTATCGGTCAAGGCTGAGATAAGCCGAAGCTGGCCCGTCCCTTGCTTGGTGACTTGGCAATTGTGCCCGTACGGAGACTGACATGCCCCTTGCCACTCACCCGCTTCTCCAGGCTGCCGCCGTAGCCAAATCCCAGCCAGCTGTCGCCAGTAGTGCGGCAAAACCTGCTGAGACGGGCAAGGAAGACACTTCCAGCTTTGCTCGAGTGTTTGCCAAACATGCCCAGCCCAAGCCTGTGGTGAGCAATGACACCCGTACAAAAGCGGTCCACGACAAGCCCGATGCAGGTAACGGCAAGCAAGCGGTGAGCGATAAATCTGCCGCTTCCACCTCGGCGGTTGCCGATAGCGGCAAATCCTTGCCTGCCGATAACGTCAGCGGAAAAGCGGATGCTACGGGTAAGGATATGCCGAAGGATAAGACGACCGACCCGGCGCTAAGCGACGTTGCCCCCGTTGATCCGACCCTGGATCCGGCGGCCTTGCAGGCGCTGGTCGTCCAGCCGGCTGCCGAGTCTGTGGTGCCGGTCGCTCCGGCCGTTGAACCTCAGGTCGTGCCGGTAGCCGTGAGTGCAGCGGTAGCCACGCAGCAGTCGGCTGTTCCTGTTCCTGTTCCTGTTGGCACTGGCACTGGTGCTGGTTTCGACCCTGCGACTGACCCTCTGGCAGGGTTGCCTGCCGTGCAAATGGCGCTGGAGCAGAGCGCCAAGGCGTCAGGCTCAGTGCCAGTGCCCACCGCGTCTACCTCTGCTCCGAGTGTCGCGAAAGCATCTCCCGCTCAAGCCGATGCGGACCCCTTGCAGGCCATTGCCAATAACCTGACGGTCATCACGGATCAACCGTCCGCGGGTGGCGCAGGTACTGAGGGGGGCGATAAGGCTTTTAAAGGTCTTATTGAAGACGGTTTGAGCAATGTCAAAGCTCCGGCCAGTGACACTCGGGTCGATGATTTTGCCAATCGCCTAGCCGCCCTGAGTCAGGCAGTACAGCCCAAGGCGGCGGAAGCAGCTTCGCCTTTGTCGTTGGCCCAGCCATTGGCCATGCATCAGAGCGGTTGGAGTGAGGGGGTCGTGGATCGCGTCATGTATATGTCGAGTCAGAACTTGAAGTCAGCAGATATTCAGCTGGAGCCGGCGGAGCTGGGTCGCCTGAATATCCGCGTCAACATGGCACCTGACCAGCAAACCCAGGTTACGTTCATGAGTGCCCATGTCGGTGTGCGCGATGCGCTGGAGGCGCAGATGTCCAAGCTGCGCGATTCGTTTACTCAGCAGGGACTGGGCCAGGTTGACGTCAATGTGTCTGACCAGTCCCGTGGCTGGAATGGGCAGGGGCAGGACCAGCAGCAGGCTAGCCAAGGGCAGCGAAGTGGCGGCGCGAGGAGTGGTGGCACTGATCCAGTCAATGGCCTCGATGACGGGTCCATTCATGATGTGGTGCAGGCTGCCAGTCAGCCTATGCAAATCATCGGCTCCAGCGAAGTGGATTACTACGCTTGATGCTGTAACACGCTATTGGTAGGCGCGGGCTTGCGACCGTGCGTTCAGCCGTGATGGCGGTGTGCCCGACACGCCGCCTCAAGCCCTTCGTGAGTGAGATCGCGCCTACAGAATAAACCCCCTCCGCCGATCCGGTCACACATCTGGCATAACACTTGCTCTGCCTCTGTCACGCATTGGTGAACCCCCGAATAGTGACGGATTATTGGCATGGCGAAGACCGAAGCAGTAAAAGACCCCGCAGCGAAAGGCAAATTCAAGCTCATTATCATTATCGTCGTGGCATTGTTGCTTGCGATCGGCTTGTCGGTTGGCGCCACTTGGTTCTTTTTGCACTCGTCCCAAAGTAAACCTGAGCCAGCCGTAGCGGCCAGCAACGTCAAGGCTCCTGCGATTTTCGAGCCTATGACACCGGCCTTTGTGGTCAATTTCAACCAGAACGGCCGTCAGCGTTATATGCAGGTCAGTATCACCCTGCTGGCACGTAATCAGGGTGATCTGGATGCGCTGAAAGTTCATATGCCGGTTATCCGCAACAACCTGGTCATGCTCTTCTCTGGGCAGACTTTCGACTCTTTGGCAACGCCAATCGGTCAGGAAATGCTGCGTCAGAAGGCCACCGCCAGCGTTCAGGAAGTGGCGCAGAAAGAGGTTGGCAAGGTGGTGGTTGAACAATTGCTTTTTACTAACTTCGTATTGCAGTAGGACCACGACATGGCCGTGCAAGACCTGCTGTCCCAGGATGAGATCGATGCCCTGTTGCACGGTGTCGACGATGGTCTGGTCCAGACCGAAAGCGTTGCCGAACCCGGCAGCGTCAAAAGTTATGACCTGACCAGTCAGGATCGCATCGTCCGAGGGCGGATGCCGACCCTGGAGATGATCAACGAGCGTTTCGCCCGGTATACCCGTATCAGTATGTTCAACATGTTGCGCCGTTCTGCGGATGTGGCGGTGGGCGGTGTGCAGGTCATGAAATTTGGTGAGTACGTGCACTCACTGTACGTACCGACCAGTCTCAATCTGGTCAAGATGAAGCCGTTGCGCGGCACTGCGTTGTTCATTCTGGACGCCAAGCTGGTGTTCAAGCTGGTGGACAACTTTTTCGGTGGTGACGGGCGGCACGCCAAGATCGAGGGTCGTGAGTTCACGCCAACCGAATTGCGCGTGGTGCGCATGGTGCTCGAGCAAGCATTCATCGATTTGAAAGAAGCCTGGCAGGCGATCATGGAAGTGAGCTTCGAGTACATCAACTCTGAAGTGAACCCGGCCATGGCCAACATCGTCGGCCCCAGCGAAGCGGTTGTAGTCTCGACGTTCCATATCGAGCTCGACGGCGGTGGCGGCGACCTGCACGTGACCATGCCTTACTCGATGATTGAGCCGGTACGCGAAATGCTCGATGCCGGTTTCCAGTCCGACCTGGATGACCAAGATGAGCGTTGGAGCAAAGCCTTGCGCGAGGACCTGCTGGATGTCGCTGTGCCACTGAGTGCCGTCGTCGCTCGCCGTCAATTGCGCCTGCGCGACATTCTGCACATGCAGCCGGGTGACGTGATTCCAGTGGAATTGCCTGAAGAGCTGATCATGCGTGCCAATGGCGTGCCGTCGTTCAAGGTCAAGCTGGGCTCCCACAAGGGGCATCTGGCGCTGCAAGTTATCGAACCAATTGAACGTCGCTGACCTTTGCCGTCAGCGTGAATAAATGTGATGTGTTAACGAATCAATGCCCGCCGAGGACAACTGATGGCTGATGAAAACGAAATAACGTCTGCTGAAGATCAGGCATTGGCCGATGAATGGGCAGCCGCGCTGGGTGAATCCGGCGATGCCAGCCAGGATGACATCGACGCTCTGCTTTCAGCCGATACCGGTAACTCCTCTGCCAGTCGCTTGCAAATGGAAGAGTTTGGCAGCGTGCCGAAGAACAATGCGGCCGTGACCCTGGAGGGTCCAAACCTGGATGTGATTCTGGATATTCCGGTATCGATTTCCATGGAAGTGGGCAGTACTGATATCAATATTCGCAACCTGTTACAGCTTAACCAGGGTTCGGTGATCGAACTCGACCGGTTGGCTGGAGAACCGCTGGACGTGCTGGTCAACGGCACGCTGATTGCTCACGGTGAAGTGGTTGTGGTCAACGAAAAGTTCGGCATTCGTCTGACTGACGTTATCAGCCCAAGTGAACGCATCAAGAAGTTGCGTTGAATGAATAGGCTCCTCGGTGTGATGCTCGTCTTGCCTTTAAGCGCGATGGCTGCGGAGCCTGCCGTGCAGGCTGCTGCGCCGCAAGTCAGCAGTGCGCTGGGCGGTGGGGTGGGCGGTCAATTGATGCAATTGGTATTGGGTCTGTTGCTGGTGATTGGCCTGATCTTCGGGTTGGCCTGGCTGCTACGCCGAGCGCAGGGTGCCGGCCCGCGCAACGGCCAACTCATCGAGCTGCTGGGTTCGCGCGCACTGGGTCCGCGAGACCGGCTGGTGCTGGTGCAAGTGGGTAGCGAGCAGATTTTGCTCGGGATTACGCCGGGACGCATCACGCCCTTGCATGTGCTCAAAGAGCCGCTACAAGTGCCCGCCGCTTCGCAGGCAACACCGGAGTTTGCCCAGCGTCTGATGGAGCTGCTGGGCAAGGATTATAAGGATAAGAAGTAATGGGTGCGTTGCGCATAATCTTGACGTTGCTGCTGGTGCTGGCGGCGCCCTTGGTATTCGCGGCTGATCCACTGTCGATACCTGCGATCACATTGTCCAGCGGTGCCAACGGTCAACAGGAATATTCGGTCAGCCTGCAGATCCTGTTGATCATGACGGCGCTGAGTTTCATCCCTGCATTCGTCATGCTGATGACCAGCTTTACCCGGATCATCATCGTTTTTTCGATTTTGCGTCAGGCCCTGGGTTTGCAGCAGACGCCGTCGAACCAGATACTCACCGGCATGGCGCTGTTCTTGACGATGTTCATTATGGCGCCCGTGTTTGACCGGGTGAACCAGGATGCATTGCAGCCCTATCTGAGTGAAAAACTTACCGCGCAGGACGCAGTGCTCAAGGCTGAGGTGCCCATCAAGGACTTTATGCTGGCGCAGACTCGACAGAGCGATCTGGATTTGTTCATGCGACTCTCCAAACGCACCGATATTTCCAGTCCTGATCAGGCGCCGCTGACGATCCTGGTTCCGGCATTCGTGACCTCGGAACTTAAAACCGCGTTCCAGATCGGGTTCATGATCTTCATCCCGTTCCTGATTATCGACCTGGTGGTTGCCAGTGTATTGATGGCGATGGGCATGATGATGCTGTCGCCGCTGATTATCTCTCTGCCGTTCAAGATCATGCTGTTTGTACTGGTGGACGGTTGGGCCCTGATCATCGGCACCCTGGCGAGCAGCTTTGGCGGGGTCTCGCCATGACTGACGGGGAGCGTGCGCAATGACGCCTGAAGTCGCTGTCGACCTGTTTCGCGAGGCGTTATGGTTGACCACGATGATGGTCGCCATACTGGTGGTGCCCAGTCTGATCGTGGGGTTGTTGGTCGCCATGTTTCAGGCTGCGACGCAGATTAACGAGCAGACGTTGAGCTTTCTGCCCCGTCTATTGGTGATGCTGATCACCCTGATCGTCGTGGGGCCCTGGCTGGTTCGGGTGTTCATGGAGTACATCCTGTCGCTGTACGGCAGTATTCCGCAGTTGATCGGTTAGCAACGTGCCCTCCGTGCTTGCCCTGACTGACGCGCAGATCGGGACGTGGGTAGCGAGTTTCATGCTGCCGTTGTTCCGGGTCGCGGCGGTCCTGATGACCATGCCGATCTTTGGCACGACGCTGGTGCCAAAGCGTGTGCGTCTGTATTTCTCGGTGGCGATTACCGTCGTGATTGCCCCCGGTCTTCCGCCGATTCCCGAGGTCCATGCGCTGGATTTGAGCGCGCTACTGCTGATTGGTGAGCAGATCATCATCGGTGCAATGCTGGGCTTGTCCCTGCAATTGTTTTTTCAGGCGTTCGTTATCGCCGGGCAGATTGTTGCGACGCAAATGGGCATGAGCTTCGCGTCGATGGTTGACCCGACCAACGGTGTATCAGTGGCGGTGGTCGGGCAGTTTTTTACCATGCTGGTGACCTTGCTGTTTCTGTCCATGAATGGCCATTTGGTGGTCTTCGAAGTACTGGTGGAGAGCTTTACCACGTTGCCTGTCGGCAGTGGGCTGGATCTCACGCACATTTGGGAACTGGTTGGTCGTATGGGCTGGGTATTGGGCGCCGGCTTGCTGCTGGTCTTGCCGGCCGTTACTGCGTTGCTGGTGGTGAACGTTGCATTTGGGGTCATGACGCGTGCTGCGCCGCAGTTGAATATCTTCTCAATTGGCTTTCCGCTTACGTTGGTGCTGGGCATGGTGATTCTGTGGATCACTCTCGGCGATATTCTCAATCAGTATCAACCGCTGGCGGTGGAAGCCTTGCAGTTGCTACGCAGTCTGGTCAGGGCCCGCTGAGATGGCTGAGAACGAGAATGGCCAGGACAAAACAGAAGACCCCACGTCCAAACGGCTCAAGGAATCGCGTGACAAGGGTGAGACGGCCCGCTCCAAAGAACTGAATACACTGGTCATCATGATGGCGGGTGCAGGCGGATTGCTGGCGTTTGGTGGCCAGCTGGCGGAAATGATGCTCGGGTTGATGCGGGTCAATTTCACGCTTTCGCGTGAAGTGATCATGGATGACCATTATATGGGCCTGTATTTTCTCAACGCCGGCAAAGCGGCGCTGGTTGCCATCCAGCCGCTGATGCTGATCATGGTTCTGGCGGCGCTCATCGGCCCCATCTCGCTGGGAGGCTGGCTGTTTTCTACTGACACGATGGTGCCCAAGTTCAGTCGAATGAATCCGCTTTCCGGGATCAAGCGCATGTTTTCCGTTCAGGCATTGGTCGAGCTGGTCAAAGCGTTTGCCAAGTTTTTCATCATCCTGATGGTGGCGTTGGTGGTGCTGTCCAAGGACCGGGGGGATCTGGTCTCCATCGCCCATGAGCCATTGGAGTTGGCGATCGTCCACAGTGTGCAGGTGGTGGGCTGGAGTGCGTTATGGATGGCGTGTGGGTTGATCATTATCGCTGCGGTGGATGTACCGTTTCAGCTCTGGGAAAGCCATAAAAAGCTGTTGATGACGAAGCAGGAGGTGCGTGACGAGCACCGAGACAGTGATGGGCGGCCAGAGGTCAAACAGCGGATTCGTCAGTTGCAGCGTGAAATGTCACAGCGACGAATGATGGCGAAGATCCCTGATGCCGACGTGATCATCACCAACCCGACGCACTTTGCCGTGGCGCTCAAATATGATCCAGAGCAAGGTGGGGCGCCGATGTTGCTGGCCAAGGGCAGTGATTTTCTGGCGTTGAAGATTCGGGAAATCGGCGCCGAGCACAACATACTCCTCCTTGAATCACCGGCTTTGGCGCGTTCGATTTATTACTCCACCGATCTGGATCAGGAAATTCCTGCTGGCCTGTACCTCGCAGTAGCGCAGGTATTGGCATACGTCTATCAAATCCGCCAGCATCGCGCAGGCAAGGGCAAGCGCCCGGACCCATTGGGCGATATGCCTATCCCAGGCGATTTGCGACGTGATTCATGAGCCTGCGTACAAGTTTGCGCAACAAACCCATAGTTGGAAAGCTTCTTGCACTGACCTTGCTACGTCGCTTGATGGCGTCAAAAGTTTGATTTAGCAGGCAGGAAAAGAATTGGTGGATCGCTCTCAATTAATCAACGCTGCACGCAGCAACCTGCTGGGCCTGGGTCGTGGGCAGCTGGGTGTACCGTTGCTGCTGTTGGTCATGTTGGCAATGATGATGTTGCCGATGCCGCCATTCCTGCTCGATGTGTTTTTCACGTTCAACATCGCGCTGTCGATCGTCGTCCTGCTGGTTTGCGTGTACGCCCTGCGGCCACTGGACTTCTCTGTATTCCCCACCATTTTGCTGGTTGCCACGTTGTTGCGGCTGGCGCTGAACGTGGCGTCGACCCGGGTGGTCATGCTTCACGGTCAAGACGGTCACGCTGCCGCCGGTAAGGTGATCCAGGCCTTTGGTGAGGTGGTGATCGGCGGTAATTACGTGGTGGGTATCGTAGTTTTCGCGATTTTGATGATCATCAACTTTGTTGTTGTGACCAAGGGTGCCGGGCGGATTTCCGAAGTAAGTGCCCGCTTTACCCTCGACGCGATGCCCGGCAAGCAGATGGCTATCGACGCAGACCTCAACGCAGGCCTGATCGATCAGCCCCAGGCAAAACATCGTCGACTGGAAGTCGCCCAGGAAGCCGAGTTCTACGGTTCGATGGACGGCGCCAGTAAATTCGTGCGCGGCGATGCGATTGCCGGGCTGCTGATTTTGTTCATCAACCTGATTGGCGGCGTGGCTGTCGGTATTTTCCAGCACAACATGTCCTTTGCCGATGCCGGCAAGGTTTACGCGCTGTTGACCATTGGTGACGGTTTGGTGGCGCAATTGCCATCACTGCTGCTGTCCACCGCCGCGGCAATCATGGTGACCCGTGCGTCCGGCTCGGAAGAGATGGGCAAACAGATCAATCGGCAGATGTTCGCCTCGCCCAAGGCGCTGGCGGTGGCCGCGGGCTTGATGATAGTCATGGGGTTAGTGCCGGGCATGCCCCACTTGTCCTTTATCAGTCTGGGGCTGGTGGCCGCTGGAGTTGCTTATCTGCTTTGGAAAAAGCAGAGCATGGTCAAGGTCAATGCGTTGCAAGAGGTCCAGCGCCAGCAGGATCTCTTGCCTTCGCCAACGCGAGCTCAGGACTCGAAAGAACTGGGTTGGGATGATGTCACAGCCATCGACATGATCGGCCTGGAAGTAGGCTACCGCTTGATTCCGTTGGTGGATCGCAATCAAGGCGGTCAGCTCCTGGCACGGATCAAGGGCGTGCGTAAAAAGCTTTCCCAAGAGTTGGGCTTTTTGATGCCGACCGTGCATATCCGCGACAACCTTGATCTGGCGCCCAGCGCCTATCGTCTGACACTGATGGGCGTCACCCTGGCTGAGGCCGAGATTTACCCTGATCGCGAACTGGCGATCAATCCGGGTCAGGTCTTTGGTACGCTCAACGGGATCACCGCCAAGGACCCAGCGTTCGGTCTGGAGGCAGTGTGGATCGAAGTCAGCCTGCGCAGTCAGGCGCAATCGCTCGGTTACACCGTGGTGGATGCCAGCACAGTGGTGGCGACTCACCTCAATCAGATTCTGTACAAGCATTCTCATGAGCTGATTGGCCATGAAGAAGTGCAGCAATTGATGCAGTTATTGGCCAAAAGCTCGCCCAAACTGGCCGAAGAGCTGGTACCAGGTGTTCTTTCGCTCTCGGCATTGCTCAAGGTGTTGCAGGCGTTGCTGGCTGAACACGTCCCTGTCAGGGATATCCGCAGCATTGCCGAAGCCATCGCTAACGCTGCACCTCGGAGTCAAGATACTGCCGCGCTGGTCGCAGCGGTGCGCGTCGGACTGTGTCGCGCTATCGTCCAAAGCATTGTAGGGGCTGAGCCGGAGCTGCCTGTCATTACCCTTGAGCCAAGATTGGAACAAATATTGCTAAATAGTCTTCAGAAGGCTGGTCAGGGTCAGGAAGAGGGCGTTCTTCTCGAGCCGAGCATGGCTGAAAAGCTCCAGCGTTCGTTGATTGATGCTGCTCAGCGCCAGGAAATGCAGGGGCAGCCAGTGATTTTGTTAGTCGCAGGCCCGGTTCGCGCCATGCTGTCACGATTTGGACGGTTGGCTGTACCGAACATGCATGTTCTGGCGTATCAGGAAATTCCTGACAATAAGCAAGTCACAATCGTCGCGACTGTCGGGCCCAACGGCTGAGGTAGTGAGTCATGCAAGTTAAGCGTTTTTTCGCCGCCGACATGCGTCAAGCCATGAAATTGGTCCGTGATGAATTGGGCGCTGATGCCGCCATCATTGGCAACCGGCGGATTGCCGGTGGTGTAGAGCTGACTGCTGCCCTGGATTACAAACTTTCCGCGCTGGCACCGCGTGTGCCGAACATTGAACTCGAAGACGAACTGCGCAAAACCCAATCTCGCATCGTCTCTGCTCAGGCTGAACTCGGCACCCGTGGCGATAGCGATTCATCGATCAATCGCCAGCTTTATTCCGGCCTGCCGTTGACCGCTGGCGACTCGCACATTGAGCCGACCTTCAGCGAGCCGCCGCGTCCAGCCGCTCCGGCCACTGCCGTTGAGCCCGTCGCTGGGCAGCATGCTTATGAGTCCATGCGTTTTGAGTTGAACGGTCTGCGCGAACTGCTCGAAGTGCAACTCGGTTCGTTGGCCTGGAATCAACTGCAAGGCAGCCGTCCGCAGCAAGCCAACCTGTGGCGTCGCCTGCAACGCATTGGTCTGTCGGGTCCGTTGTCGCGGGACCTGTTGGCGATGATCACCGATATTGAAGAACCCCGTCAGGCGTGGCGCATGTTACTGGCCCACTTGGCGCGGATGATCGTGACGCCCGACGTCGAACCTCTGGAGGAGGGCGGCGTGATCGCCATGGTCGGTCCGGCAGGGATGGGCAAGACCACGACGCTGGCGAAACTGGCAGCACGGTATGTCTTGAAATATGGTCCACAAAATATTGCACTGGTGAGCATGGATAGCTATCGGATTGGCGCCCAGGAACAGCTGAAAACCCTGGGCCGTATTCTCAATGTGCCGGTCACTCATATCGACCCGGGCCAGTCGCTTGGTCAGGCGTTGGAGCCATTGGTACGCAAGCGCGTGGTCTTGATCGACACCGCCGGCCTGCAGGCAAGCGATCCAGCACTGCGCCTGCAACTGGAAAGCCTCGCAGGTCGTGGTATCAAGGCGCGTAATTATCTGGTGCTGGCAACAACCAGCCAGAAACAGGTTCTGACCGCGGCATACCACAGCTACAAACGTTGCGGTCTAGCCGGCTGCATTCTCACCAAACTGGATGAAACCGCCAGCTTGGGTGAAGTGTTAAGCCTGGCAATCAGTCATGAATTACCGGTGGCCTATCTGACGGATGGGCCACGGATACCGGATGATTTGCACTTGCCGCGCCGGCACCAATTGGTGAGTCGAGCGGTCAGTGTGCAAATGCAGGAAGAGCCGAGCGAGGAAGCTATGGCGGATATGTTCGCGGATCTTTATCACAGCCCGAACAAAAGGGTTGGGTAAAGCAAGACACTGGAATGTACCTACATCATGGTCTGCCTTGCTTTGTTCTCTCAACGAACTTGCAGTCAGTAATGTGGCCTCGGTCTAAGCAACACAAGGTAAAGAAATAACATGGGCAGCATGCATCCCGTACAGGTTATCGCGGTGACCGGTGGCAAAGGTGGCGTCGGCAAGACCAACGTGTCAGTGAACTTATCACTGGCTCTGGCTGAGCTCGGTCGGCGCGTCATGCTGCTGGATGCCGACCTGGGTCTGGCTAATGTCGATGTGTTACTCGGCTTGACCCCCAAACGCACCCTCGCCGACGTTATCGAAGGACGCTGCGAGCTTCGCGATGTGCTGCTTCAGGGGCCGGGCGGGATTCGTATCGTGCCGGCTGCGTCCGGCACCCAAAGCATGGTTCACCTGACGGCAGCACAACATGCCGGTCTGATCCAGGCCTTCAGCGACATCGGCGATAACCTCGATGTACTGGTGATCGACACGGCTGCGGGCATCGGTGAATCGGTCGTCAGCTTCGTGCGCGCGGCCCAGGAAGTATTGCTGGTGGTGTGTGATGAGCCGACCTCGATCACCGATGCTTACGCGCTGATCAAACTGCTCAACCGCGATTACGGGATGAACCGCTTCCGGGTGCTTGCCAACATGGCACAAAGCCCTCAGGAAGGCCGCAATCTGTTCGCCAAGTTGACCAAGGTCACTGACCGCTTCCTGGATGTCGCCCTACAATACGTCGGCGCCGTGCCTTATGACGAATGCGTACGTAAAGCCGTGCAGAAGCAGCGCGCCGTATATGAAGCGTTCCCGCGTTCCAAGTGCTCCCTAGCGTTCAAAGCTATCGCACAGAAAGTTGACACTTGGCCGTTGCCGGCCAACCCGCGCGGGCATCTGGAATTTTTCGTTGAGCGGCTCGTACATCCAGCGAGTGCAGGACCGGTGCTATGACAGCCAGCGGCTATCGCATGTACAGCAAGGTGTCAAAAGACTCCCAGTACGAGCTGATCGAGCGTTATGCGCCGCTGGTTAAACGCATTGCTTATCACCTGCTGGCGCGGTTGCCAGCCAGTGTGCAGGTCGAAGACCTGATCCAGGCTGGCATGATTGGTTTGTTGGAAGTCTCGACTAAATACGACGCCACCAAGGGTGCGAGTTTCGAGACCTATGCCGGGATTCGTATTCGTGGCGCCATGCTCGATGAGGTGCGCAAGGGTGATTGGGCCCCGCGTTCTGTGCATCGCAATACACGCATGGTCAGTGACGCAATTCGGGCAATTGAAGCTAAAACCGGTCGTGACGCTAAAGATCACGAGGTTGCGGCCGAACTCCAATTGAGTCTCGATGATTATTACGGGATTTTGAATGACACCTTGGGCAGTCGGCTATTCAGTTTCGACGATCTGTTGCAGGACGGCGAACATGAAGGGCTGCACGAGGATGGCGCAAGCGCTCACCTTGAGCCGTCGCGCGATCTGGAAGATGAACGCTTCCAGGCTGCGTTAGCAGATGCGATAGCCAATTTGCCAGAGCGCGAGCGACTGGTATTGGCGCTGTACTACGACGAGGAGCTGAACCTTAAGGAAATTGGTGAGGTATTGGGGGTCAGCGAGTCGCGGGTCAGCCAGTTACACAGCCAGTGCGCAGCTCGTTTGCGAGGGCGTTTGGGGGAATGGCGAGCGCGTTGACAGGCAGTGCGTGGCCCTTGGTGGTTTCGCGCTATCTGCAGGCTGGCTGTGCAAAGCGTTGCGTGCGAAGAAAATAGGACTAGGCAGGAGCCGGTCAGTCAGGGTCCTGTAAGACCTGCTGTGCCCGTTTCCCGACCTGTTGATTTACCAAGCTCGTCGTCGTTTTCGTGCAGCCGTTGTGTGCTGCGCCGGTTTTTGATTGAACAGCGTATTCAGGTGCTGAATGCGTTAAAGACTGCTTGGAGGTCGAATTGAACAAGAACATGAAAATCCTCATCGTTGATGACTTCTCAACGATGCGGCGGATCATAAAAAACCTGTTGCGTGACTTGGGGTTTACCAATACGGCTGAGGCGGATGACGGGGTTACCGCGCTGCCGATGCTGCAAAGCGGGAGCTTCGATTTTTTGGTGACTGACTGGAACATGCCTGGCATGTCCGGCATCGATCTGTTACGCCATGTGCGTGCAGATGAACGCCTCAAGCATCTACCGGTGTTGATGGTAACGGCTGAAGCCAAGCGTGATCAGATCATCGAAGCTGCTCAGGCCGGTGTGAACGGTTACGTGGTCAAGCCCTTCACGGCTCAAGTGCTGAAAGAAAAGATCGAAAAGATCTTCGAGCGCGTCAATAGCTGATGTTTGCCGCGAGGGCTCTATGGAGCACACAGATTCGTCATCGGGCGACTTTGAGTCGACCCTGAAAAAACACGCACACGAGTTGGTCGATAGCCTTGAAAAGGGCCGGTTCGGCGACGCTGCGCAACTGATCAATGAGCTTAATAAGGCCCGCGACAGCGGCCTGTATCAGGAAGTCGGCAAACTTACTCGCGAACTGCACAGTGCCATCGTCAATTTTCAGATTGACCCGAACACGCCGCAAGCCGAGGAAGTCTCGCAGATCAATGATGCTACCGAGCGGCTGTCCTATGTGGTCAGGCTGACCGAGGCAGCGGCCAACCGCACGATGGATCTGGTGGAGCTCAGTACACCGCTGGTGGGTGGGCTTGGCACTGAGGCTGCTGCTTTGAGTGTCGATTGGGGACGCTTCATGCGTCGCGAAATCGGCGCCGAAGAATTTCGTGAGCTGGCTCGGCGTGTCGATGGTTTTTTGACGCGCAGCGAAAAGGAAACCCGGGAAGTGTCGGGCCACCTCAACGATATTTTGCTGGCTCAGGATTATCAGGACCTTACCGGTCAGGTCATCAAGCGCGTGACCCAGTTGGTCACGGAAGTCGAAAGCAACCTGCTCAAACTGGTACTGATGGCCAGTCAGGTCGATCGTTTTGCCGGGATCGAACATGACCATCAATCGATACGCGTAGAAAAAGAACAAGAAAAACATCTGTCTCAGGGTGAAGGTCCGCAGATTCATGCCGATAAGCGTGATGACGTTGTGTCCGGACAGGATGATGTTGACGATCTGCTATCCAGCCTGGGCTTCTAGGTCGGTTGATGGTTAATTTTAGGGAGCACCCCAATGAGCTTCGGCGCCGATGAAGAAATCCTTCAGGATTTTCTGGTAGAGGCCGGCGAGATTCTCGAGCTATTGTCCGAGCAGCTGGTCGAGCTGGAAAGCCGACCTGATGATGCGGACTTGCTTAATGCAATTTTTCGCGGTTTTCACACTGTAAAAGGGGGCGCCGGCTTCCTCCAGCTCCATGAGCTGGTGGAGTGCTGCCACATCGCCGAGAACGTCTTCGACATCCTGCGCAAGGGTGAGCGTCGCGTCGACTCGGAGTTGATGGACGTGGTCCTTGAAGCATTGGATGCGGTCAACGGTATGTTCACTGAAGTGCGTGAGCGCACTACCGTGACCCCGGCCACGCCCGAATTGCTGGCTGCATTAGCACGTTTGGCAGCGCCAGCGTCTGCCGATGAGATCGCTGCGGCAGCGCCCGCCAGCGTCGAAGAGCCACCTGCTGAGGCCGCAGGCGACATCACCGATAACGAATTCGAGCAGTTGCTCGATTCGCTCAACGCCGTCAAGGCGCAAGCGGCCGCTTCAGCTGCGGCCCCCGCAGCAGTAGTTGCGATGCCTGCTATTGACCCCAATGCCAGCGACGAGATCAGTGATGCTGAATTTGAATCGCTGCTCGATCAGTTGCACGGGAAAGGCCAGTTCGCCGCCGATGCCGTGCCTGTTCAGGCTGCGCCTGTGGCGACCGCGTCAGCGAGCAATGAGATCACCGACGACGAGTTCGAAGCACTGCTCGATCAGTTGCACGGAAAAGGCTCGTTCGTAGCCGATGCTCTGGAGTCTGGGGTACTGGCTCCAGTGGCCGTCGCCAAGGCGCCTGTCAGTGCTGCGGGCGGCGATCAAATCTCCGATCACGAATTCGAAGCGTTGCTTGATGAGCTGCATGGCAAAGGCAAGTTTGAGCCTGAAGCCGTTGTGGCAGCTGTTGCCCCTGCACCTGTCGTAGCTAAAGCCGCAGTGGTGAAGGCGCCTGCGCCGGCCAAGGCTGTTGCTGCAGCCCAGGCTCCGGCCAAAGCGCCCGTACCGGAGAAGCACGCGGCGTCTGAAGCTGAAACCACGGTGCGGGTCGACACCGCACGCCTCGACGAAATCATGAACATGGTCGGCGAGTTGGTGTTGGTGCGGAACCGCCTGGTTCGTCTGGGTCTCAACAGTGGCGACGAAGCCATGTCCAAGGCGGTGTCGAACCTTGACGTGGTCACGGCTGATCTGCAGACCGCGGTGATGAAAACCCGCATGCAGCCGATCAAGAAAGTCTTTGGCCGCTTCCCACGACTGGTTCGCGACCTTGCACGCCAGCTGAAGAAAGAGATCAATCTGGAGCTGGTCGGCGAAGAAACCGACCTGGACAAGAACCTGGTCGAGGCCTTGGCCGACCCGCTGGTCCACTTGGTGCGCAACGCTGTCGACCACGGCATCGAAACCCCGGAAGAACGCGAAGCATCCGGGAAAGCCCGATGCGGTCGGGTAATTCTGGCGGCTGAGCAGGAGGGTGACCATATCCTGTTGTCGATTTCCGATGACGGCAAGGGCATGGACGCCAACGTGTTACGTGCCATCGCCGTGAAACGCGGGGTGATGGACAAGGACGCTGCGGATCGCTTGAGCGAAACCGATTGCTACAACCTGATCTTCGCGCCGGGCTTCTCGACCAAAACCGAGATTTCCGACGTATCTGGGCGCGGCGTGGGCATGGACGTGGTGAAAACCAAAATTGCCCAACTCAATGGCTCGATCAATATTTACTCGACCAAGGGCCAGGGTTCGAAGATCGTCATCAAGGTGCCGTTGACCCTGGCGATCATGCCGACCCTGATGGTGATGCTTGGCAATCAGGCTTTTGCCTTCCCGCTGGTCAACGTAAACGAGATTTTCCACCTCGACCTGTCGCGGACCAACGTTGTCGACGGCCAGGAAGTGGTCATCGTGCGCGACAAGGCTTTGCCTCTGTTCTATCTCAAGCGTTGGCTGGTGGCCAAGGCCGCTCACGAGGAGCAGCACGAAGGTCATGTGGTGATCCTGTCGGTCGGCACCCAGCGTATCGGTTTTGTCGTCGATCAGTTGGTGGGTCAGGAGGAAGTCGTCATCAAGCCGCTGGGCAAAATGCTGCAGGGAACACCGGGTATGTCAGGCGCCACCATTACCGGTGACGGTCGAATTGCCTTGATTCTCGATGTACCAAGCATGCTCAAGCGTTACGCTGCACGGCGTATTTGATTCTGGGGCTGCGGGCCGCTTTTGGTGCCCGCAGCACCTAACGGAGTGTTTATGGCAGTCAAGGTCCTGGTGGTGGATGATTCAGGTTTCTTCCGCCGCCGCGTCTCGGAAATTCTTTCTGCGGACCCGAATATCCAGATAGTCGGCACGGCGACTAACGGCAAAGAAGCCATCGAGCAAGCGCTGGCGCTGAAACCCGATGTGATTACCATGGATTACGAGATGCCAATGATGGATGGCATCACAGCAGTGCGTCACATCATGCAGCGCATTCCGACACCGGTCTTGATGTTCTCCTCGCTGACCCATGAAGGCGCCCGGGTTACGCTGGATGCGCTGGATGCGGGTGCGGTCGATTTCTTGCCCAAAAACTTCGAAGACATCTCGCGCAACCCCGAAAAGGTCAAACAGCTGCTGTGCGAAAAAATTCACACTATTTCGCGCAGCAACCGTCGTTTCACTGGCTACAGCACTCCGACTCCGGCGCCGCAGGTGGCTGTGTCATCGGGCGCAACTTCCAGTAGCGCTTTGAGTGTCGGGTCGACGACTCCCCGCGCTGTACCCGTACGCTCGCCGACAAACGCTTCCTCGGCGCACGTGCCAGCGCATGCGTCGCCTGCTCCAAAGCGCAAAGCCTACAAGCTGGTGGCAATCGGTACATCAACGGGTGGCCCGGTGGCATTGCAGCGCGTGTTAACGCAACTGCCCGCCAGCTTCCCTGCACCTATCGTCCTGATTCAGCACATGCCGGCAGCGTTTACCAAGGCGTTCGCCGAGCGTCTGGACAAGCTGTGTCAGATCAGTGTCAAAGAAGCCGAAGACGGTGATATTTTGCGTCCGGGTCTGGCATTGCTGGCCCCTGGCGGCAAGCAAATGATGATCGATGGTCGCGGCGCGGTGAAGATCCTGCCCGGTGACGAGCGCTTGAATTACAAACCCTGTGTGGATATTACCTTCGGTTCTGCGGCCAAATCCTACGGTGACAAGGTGTTGGCGGTGGTACTCACCGGTATGGGGGCCGATGGTCGCGAGGGTGCTCGCCTGCTCAAGCAGGGTGGTAGCCATATCTGGGCGCAGGATGAGGCAAGCTGTGTGATTTACGGCATGCCTATGGCGATCGTCAAAGCCGACCTGGCGGATGCGGTGTACAGCCTGGACGAGATTGGCAAGCATTTGGTCGAGGCCTGTCTCTGATGGATGTGCTGAGCCTGATTGGGATCATCCTGGCGTTTGTCGCCATTATTGGCGGCAATTTCCTGGAGGGCGGACACCTGAGCGCCTTGCTCAATGGTCCGGCAGCCTTGATCGTACTGGGTGGAACTCTGGCGGCTTCGCTGCTGCAGTCTCCCATGAGTTCTTTTATGCGAGCCCTGCAGATTGTTGGCTGGATTCTGTTCCCGCCACGCATCGATCTGTCGGGTGGGATTGACCGTGTCGTCAACTGGAGCCTGATTGCACGCAAGGAAGGGCTGCTCGGGCTTGAAGCCATCGCCGACGGGGAACCCGATACCTATTCGCGCAAAGGCTTGCAGTTGTTGGTCGACGGTGCTGAACCCGAAGCGATTCGGAGCATTCTGGAAGTGGACTTCATGACCCAGGAAGCACGCGATACTCAGGCGGCCAAGGTTTTCGAGAGCATGGGTGGCTACGCGCCGACCATCGGCATCATCGGCGCGGTTATGGGCTTGATTCATGTGATGGGCAACCTCGCCGAGCCAAGTCAGTTGGGCAGCGGGATTGCCGTGGCATTCGTCGCGACTATCTACGGGGTGGCTTCAGCCAACCTGATTTTGCTGCCGATCGCGAGCAAGCTCAAAGCGATTGCCCTGCGTCAGTCGCGTTATCGCGAAATGTTGCTCGAAGGCATTTTGTCTATCGCCGAGGGCGAGAACCCGCGCTCAATCGAATTGAAACTGCAAGGTTTCATGGAGTGATGCAATAGTCATGGCCCGCCGTCGCCGTCCCGAAGAGCATGAAAATCACGAACGTTGGCTGGTGTCTTACGCGGACTTCATCACCTTGTTGTTTGCTTTTTTTGTGGTGATGTATTCGATTTCATCGCTCAACGAGGGTAAGTACAAAGTTCTGTCGGAGGCCTTGAATGGTGTATTCAGCGATGCCGAGCGCAGTCTCAAACCGATTCCTATCGGTAACGAGCGCCCCCTGACGGTCAGACCGGCGGAACCATTGATTCGGGACAGCGAGGAGGTCGATGCGGGTTTGTCGCCAAGCTCGATTGACCCGCTGCAGGCGATTTCGAACGATGTGCGCAGTGGCTTTGGCGATTTGATCAAGTCCAATCAGTTGACGGTTCGCGGCAATGAACTGTGGATTGAGATCGAGCTCAACTCCAGTCTGTTGTTCGGTAGCGGCGATGCCATGCCCAGTGACATGGCATTCAATATCATAGAGAAGGTCGCGAAGATTTTGCATCCCTTCGACAACCCGGTGCACGTTGAAGGTTTCACCGATGACCAGCCGATCCGCACGGCGCAGTACCCGACCAACTGGGAGTTGTCGTCGGCGCGGGCGGCAAGCATCGTGCGCATGCTGGCGATGGATGGGGTTAACCCGGCTCGCATGGCATCGGTGGGTTACGGCGAGTTTCAGCCGGTGGCTTCAAATACCACGGCCGAGGGGCGCGCCCATAACCGGCGCGTGGTGCTGGTGATTTCGCGCAATCTCGAGGTACGCCGCAGTCTTACTGGCTCCGGCACTGCCAATGCAAAACCGGATGCCGCGTTGAAGCGTGCTGGCACACAAACTGCACCGACCCACCGTACGCAGCCGGTAAGTGGGAACGCCGTCAATTCCCCGTCACCCGCCTTATAGTCAATTCTCGGTATGGCAAGCGTCATGTCGGGAGGAAAAGCACAATGAGAGTCTGGGCAGTAGCCAATCAAAAAGGTGGCGTCGGTAAGACCACCTCTTCCATCGCTTTAGCTGGCTTGCTGGCAGAGGCGGGCAAGCGCGTGGTCGTTGTCGATCTCGACCCTCATGGTTCCATGACCAGTTACTTCGGGCACAACCCCGACACGCTGGAGCACAGCGCTTATGACCTGTTTCTGCACAAGGGTGTCGTGCCCGATGGTCTGCCCGGTCAGTTGCTGTTGCCGACCAGCGATGAGCGCATTTCCCTGCTGCCATCGAGTACAGCGCTGGCGGTGCTGGAGCGTCAGTCGCCGGGGCAAAGTGGCCTGGGGCTGGTGATTGCAAAAAGTCTGGCGCAGCTTTGGCAGGATTTTGATTACGCCATCATCGACAGTCCACCGTTACTCGGCGTGTTGATGGTCAATGCTTTGGCGGCCAGTCAGCAGTTAGTCATTCCAGTGCAAACCGAATTTCTGGCGGTCAAGGGCCTTGAACGCATGGTCAGCACGCTGGCGATGATCAATCGTTCGCGCAAACAGGCGCTGCCTTACACCATTGTTCCAACCTTGTTCGACCGCCGCACGCAGGCGTCCATGAGTACCTTGAGGGTGCTGCGCGACAACTACCCGGAAAACATCTGGAAGGCGTACGTGCCAGTGGACACCCGTTTGCGCGATGCCAGCCGGGCCGGGCTGACGCCCTCGCAGTTCGACAACAAAAGTCGTGGCGTGGTGGCCTATCGGGCGCTGCTCAAAGACCTGCTTTCCCAGCAACTTGTTGCTCAGGTCGCTTGAGGTGTTGGTGCGTGACTCTCGGACACATTCAAGTCGGGCGCCAGCGCAGCCGATAACAATAAACAGTGAATGTTATTTCTACGGTACTTGTTTATGGGCACCCTTATGAGCCGCCCTGTCGATATAGCAACACGGCCACAATTGGCGCTGCAGTCTTATCTGGATGCCTTGCTGCAGGAAGCGACTGAAGAGCTGACGCTCAGCTCCAGTCTTGACGAATTCCAGGCGGCGGTACTTGAAGAGCAGGCACGCGATGCAGTGGTTCGCGCGGCGCTCAATTCGCCAGTGGTTGCGGTTGCCACGCCTGCGCCGGTTGCCGTTATCGCTGATGTTGCACTGCCGGAACCTGTTTTAGAGGCGGTTGAGACTCCGGTTGTGACCTTGGTTGAGCCTGTGGTCGAGGTGCATCTTGCGGCCGGTCATCGCACGCCGCCGCCATCGTCTGCTGACGGTAGGCCGGCATGGGCTGCCGAGCCGTTCGAATGCCTGTTATTCGATGTCGCCGGGCTGACCCTGGCCGTGCCGTTGGTGTGTCTGGGCTCGATTTATTCGCTGGAAGGGCAGGAGTTGACGCCGCTGTTCGGTCAGCCGAACTGGTTTCTTGGCATTCTGCCCAGCCAGAGCGGGAACCTGAAGGTGCTCGATACCGCACGCTGGGTCATGCCGGACCGTTACCGCGACGATTTACGTCAGGGCCTGCAATACGTTATCTCGGTTCAAGGCTATGAGTGGGGGCTGGCGGTGCATCAGGTCAGCCGCTCGTTACGCCTGGACCCGAACGAAATCAAATGGCGCACCCACCGAGGCCAGCGTCCCTGGCTGGCGGGCACAGTGATCGAGCATATGTGCGCGCTGTTGGATGTTTCCGAATTGGCCGAGCTGATAGCCAGTGGCGCGGTCAAGCAAATGCACACCATCAAATAATCATAGGGCGGTGCAAAGCACCGTCTGCACAGCACACACTTGAGGGGTTAGGGTATGAATAGGTCGTCAGCACAGGGTTCCGAAGATCCTATCCTGCAGTGGGTTACCTTCCGTCTGGACAACGAGTCTTACGGCATCAACGTGATGCAGGTTCAGGAAGTGCTGCGCTACACCGAAATCGCCCCTGTGCCAGGCGCGCCAAGCTATGTGCTGGGGATCATCAACCTGCGCGGCAACGTTGTGACTGTCATCGACACCCGTCAGCGTTTCGGCCTGGCTCCGGTAGAAGTCAGCGACAACACCCGCGTCGTGATCATCGAAGCCGACAAGCAAGTGGTCGGGATTCTGGTCGATAGCGTGGCTGAAGTGGTTTATCTGCGTCAGTCCGAAGTCGAAACTGCGCCGAACGTAGGCAATGATGAGTCAGCCAAGTTCATTCAGGGCGTGTGTAACAAAAACGGTGAATTACTGATCCTCGTCGAGCTGGACAAGATGATGTCCGAAGAAGAGTGGTCGGATCTGGAGAACATCTGATTGATCTTAGAGGCTGCTGTCATTTTTCTGGGCCTTCTCTGGGCATTGTCACTGGTGCTGTTCCTTGCGTACAGCAAACGCCAGCGGCTATTGGTTGCGCAGCAGGCCGAAGATGACGTGTTGCGCGATCAGCGGGTCAAGGAGTTGGCCAGGCGCCTGGATGACTACCAGAGCGGCACCATTCGCATGGGTGAAGACCTGCACGAACTGCGCGCGGTGGTTGGGCCCTTGCCTGACAAATTGATTCAGCTCGAACAGCGCGACCCCTCCAGCCTGTCGTTTGCCCAGGCAGCACGACTGGTCGGCATGGGTGCGAGTGCCGATGAACTGACCCAGTCTTGCGGTCTGACTCAGGCAGAAGCTCGGCTGATGAGCAAAATGCACCAGTCGCCCGGGCGTAGATTGGGCATGGAAGAGTCCGACAACTAAACCGTGCTGCGTCGTTTTCAGGCGGTCGGCGTTATATCTCTTTCCACAGGCGGTGCATCTGGATCCTGCCCTTCGGGGAATTTGCCTTTGAGGTGCCAGGCGAACGCGATGATTTCGGCGATGGTGCGGTACAAGGCCTCGGGAATGCTGTCACCCAGTTCCATGCGAGCCAGCAATTTGACTAGCTCGGCATTCTCATAGATAGGCACGTCATATTCCCGGGCGATGGTCAGGATAGCCTCGGCCAACTGGTCATTGCCTTTGGCGGTAAGCGTAGGCGCGTGTTGCCCGTCGTAGCTGAGGGCGATTGCCTGGCGCGGGGTATGTTCGGATTGAGTCATCAGGCGGTCTCGTCGATCCAGCGTTGTTCCAGGGCGGTGCGCGGCCCTTGTGGTGGTGTGCCGTGACGGCAGGCCAGTTCGCCAACAGTCAGACCAGATGCGATCAAGCGGTCGCGCAGGTGGTCCAGTTCCTGGGTAATCAGGTTCGCGCTTTCAGCGCGTTCGGCCCACAACTGACTGGACAAGCTGCCTCTGATCAATTGCGCCTGGACCTGCAATGGTCCCAGTGGCTCAAGATCAAACGCCAGTTCAACTCGCCACAGTTTTTCCTTGGCAGGCTTGACCGTATTGTCATCCTTGTCGGCTGGCTGGTCCTTGTCCGGCGTTTCCTCGCGCTGCAATTTGACCTGCAATGGCACAATGTCCTGCAGGTTGCGCATCGGTATTTCCAACTGCCATGTGGTCAATTGAGTTCCGTCGGCGGTCGTGCGGGTCTGTTCCAGGCCTGACAGTTGATGGCTTTGCAGGCGCGACACTGCTGCGGCGGCAAGTTTGAGCAGGGTCTCCAAGTCTTCGCCATGTTCGCCATTCATAGTACGCGAGGGCAGAGGGAAGCTACTGGGTTGCGCGCGAGGACTGACCAGGCCTAACGTTCCCAAGGCGCTGCGGATCATGCTGGGCATGACGCGGGCCAGGGTGTTTGCGGCTGCGGCTGCGTCATAATTGCTGTTGCCGGGCAGGCCGGGAAGAATTTGCGCGATCAGGCGCATCAGGTTGGCCTTCAAGTCCGGGGCTGCGGCGGGGTTCTGACCACTGAGTAATTTGGCTTCAAGGAACAGTCCGCTGCCGTTCAACGCCTGTGCGAGCGTTTTTGGGTCTGCGAGTTGACGGATATCCGGCAGGTCGTCCAACAGGGTCTCGATGCTGGCGCGCAGGTTGGGTGGCAGATCGCCGTCTTGCTGGACGGTCTGCAGCGCTTTGATCAGCCCGTCCAGTGAACCCTGGCGGCTTTGCTGAACGCTCAGTTGTTGCGCAACCGCCAACTGGTCGAGCCGACCACTCAGCGGCACGAAGTTCAGCGCCTGCGCTCCCTGGACTTGCGCACTGAGCAGGCTGCCGACGGTCAATGGCTTTGGGCTGTCCACGGTCAGGCTGGCACCGGCCAGCAGGGTGTTGAGCAGGCTGATCACGTTCCGGTACAACGCCGGTTGGCCCGCGCTTTGCGCGAGCGCCTGGCTGCTCATTACGGTGCCCTGTAACAACGTACCCACCGGTAATTGTTTGGTGTCGATACTCGTCAGGGTGGCGACGGCGGCGCTCAAGCTTTGCTGCACAGTGATTGCCAGACTGCTCGGCGTTGGCTGGGTGACGATCAGGTTGGCGCCGGCGGGTAGAGGTCGCTGGCTGATGGCTTCTACCAATGCCTGGCGGCCACCGTCCAGCGTCAGCCGCATTAGCACTTGAAATGCCTGATCGACCGGTTTCAGGTTCACGACTTCGGCCTTGACTGACTCGCCAGCGGCCACCAAACCGTCCACAGGTTGTATCAATTTGAGAATTTCATTCGGTGTAACGCCCGCTTTCACCAGAGCGGTGGTCGGGGCAAGCGGTGCAAGGCTGCTGATGTCGCCTGTCATGGGTTACAACCTGTCGAAATTGCCCTCTTGGTATCAGGACATGACATGTATAATGCCGCCCCGTCTACGGTGGCGCGCATAAGAACGTCTGCGATCCACGGTTTCAGGCTGGATGTTCATTTAATCGTCATCAGTATAACGGCTGCTGTTTAGCCGACTTGAACCGCTCAGCTCTTGATCAAAAGAAAAGGTCAGCCATGCCCAGCCCTCTTCTAGAAGCCGTGGCGCTTGCTTGCGAGCGTGACTGGCGGATGCTCTTCGAGAATCTCGAATTGCGTCTTGCCGCCGGTGACATGCTGCAAATCAGTGGCCCGAACGGCAGCGGCAAGACCAGTCTGCTGCGGTTGTTGGCCGGGTTGATGCAGCCCACCTCAGGTGAAGTCCGGCTCAACGGCCAACCTCTGGCGCAGCAACGCACCGAGCTGGCACGCAATCTGCTCTGGATAGGTCATGCCGCAGGCATCAAGGACCTGTTGACCCCGGAAGAGAACCTGACCTGGCTCTGTGCCTTGCACCGCCCTGTCGAGCGCGATGCGATCATGCAGGCGCTGGAGTCAGTTGGCCTGCGCGGCTTTGAGGATGTGCCGTGTCACACCTTATCGGCCGGACAGCAACGACGAGTGGCATTGGCGCGTCTGTATCTGGCAGGGCCGCCTTTGTGGATTCTGGATGAGCCCTTTACAGCTCTAGACAAACAAGGTGTGGCCCAACTTGAAGAACATTTGACCAAACATTGCGAGCAAGGTGGCATGGTAGTTCTGACCACCCATCACACGCTGACCCGGATTCCTGCCGGCTATCGGGACCTTGATCTGGGGCATTGGGCTGTATGAGTCACGTTTTTACCCTATTGGTCGCCCGTGAAGCGCGTCTATTATTTCGTCGCCCGGCGGAATTAGCCAACCCGCTGGTGTTTTTTGCAATTGTGATCGCCATGTTTCCGCTGGCCGTCGGCCCGGAGACTCAATTGTTGCAAACCTTGTCACCGGGATTGGTCTGGGTGGCGGCGTTATTGTCAGTCCTGCTCTCGCTTGACGGGCTGTTTCGCAGTGATTTTGAAGACGGTTCTCTGGAGCAGTGGGTCCTTTCGTCGCACCCCCTGGCTCTTCTAGTTCTGGCCAAGGTACTGGCACACTGGGCGTTTTCCGGGTTGGCGCTGGTATTGTTGGCACCGTTGCTGGCGCTGATGTTGGGTTTGCCCGGTGAATGTGTCCCTGTGTTGCTGATTTCGCTGCTGCTGGGCACACCGGTATTGAGCCTGCTGGGTGCGGTGGGCGCGGCGTTGACGGTAGGCTTGAAACGCGGTGGACTGTTGTTGGCGTTGTTGATTTTACCCCTGTACATCCCGGTATTGATCCTTGGCAGTGGCGCGTTGCAAGCGAGCCTGCAAGGGATGCCGGCAACGGGTTATCTGCTCTGGCTTGGCAGCCTGACCGCCTTGGCAGTGACCCTGACACCTTTTGCAATAGCGGCTGGGCTGAAGATCAGCGTCGGCGAATAATTGAGGTTCTGATCACGCCCGCATACGACGGCTGGCGATCAGTAAAGACCCTGGATGCACCGTGATGAAAGGCAACGTGATGAAAGCGAGCATCAGTTGGGCCTGGTTCCACAAACTGGGCTCACCTAAATGGTTTTATGGCATCAGCGGGCGAATGCTGCCTTGGCTGAGCATCGCCGCCGTATTACTGATCGGCATCGGCCTGGTGTGGGGGTTGGCCTTTGCGCCGCCCGATTATCAGCAGGGCAATAGCTTTCGCATCATCTATATCCACGTCCCGGCAGCCATGCTCGCTCAGTCTTGCTACGTAATGCTCGCGGTCTGTGGTGTGGTCGGGCTCGTCTGGAAGATGAAAATTGCCGATGTCGCGCTGCAATGCGCCGCGCCCATTGGCGCCTGGATGACCGCCGTGGCACTGGTCACCGGCGCTATTTGGGGTAAACCGACATGGGGTTCGTGGTGGGTCTGGGATGCGCGACTAACGTCGATGTTAATCCTGCTGTTTCTGTACTTCGGTCTTATTGCATTGGGCCAGGCAATCAGTAACCGTGACAGCTCGGCCAAGGCCTGTGCGGTACTGGCGATTGTGGGCGTGATCAACATCCCGATCATCAAGTATTCGGTGGAGTGGTGGAACACTCTGCATCAGGGCGCGACCTTCAGCCTCACCGAGAAACCTGCGATGCCGGCCGAGATGTGGCTGCCGTTGCTGTTCATGGTGTTGGGTTTCTACTGTTTCTTTGGCGCGGTGCTGTTGCTGCGTATGCGCCTTGAAGTGCTCAAGCGCGAAGCGCGCAGCAGTTGGGTCAAGGCCGAAGTTCTGAAAAGCCTCGGTCAAGTCCCGGTCAAAGGAGCCCCGCTGTGAGTTTTGCCTCCTTCAGTGATTTTCTCGCCATGGGTCACCATGGTTTATATGTGTGGTCGGCCTATGGCATCAGCCTGTTGGTCATGGCCCTCAACGTGGCGTGGCCGGTGCTGGCGCGTCGGCGTTACCTGCAACAAGAGGCGCGACGTTTGCGCTGGGAGAATAAGAAGTGAATCCGCTGCGTAAAAAACGTCTGTTGATCATCGTCGCGATTCTGGCGGGGGTCGGCATTGCCGTGACCCTGGCTTTGAACGCGTTGCAGCAGAACATCAACTTGTTCTACACCCCGAGTCAGATCGCTAATGGCGAAGCGCCGCATGACACGCGCATTCGCGCAGGTGGCATGGTCGAGAAAGGATCGTTGCAACGCTCCGGCGATTCACTGGACGTCAGGTTCATCGTCACCGACTTCAACAAGTCGGTGACCATCACGTATCGCGGCATTCTTCCGGACTTGTTCCGTGAAGGGCAGGGTATCGTCGCGCTGGGGAAAATCAACGCCGATGGCGTGGTTGTCGCCGATGAAGTCCTCGCCAAACACGATGAAAAATACATGCCGCCGGAAGTGACCAAAGCGCTGAAAGACAGCGGCCAGTCGGCGCCCATGACGTCCACCACACCATCCAAACAGGGCTGAAACCATGATTCCCGAACTCGGCCATCTGGCCATGATTCTGGCGCTGTGCTTTGCCATCGTGCAGGCAGTCGTGCCGTTGATCGGTGCCTGGCGCGGCGATCGTCTTTGGATGAGCCTGGCCCAACCGGCCGCTTGGGGGCAGTTCGCTTTCCTCGTATTCTCCTTCGCCTGCCTGACCTACTCGTTCATGACCGATGATTTCTCAGTCGGTTATGTGGCCAATAACTCTAACAGCGCCTTGCCCTGGTATTTCAAGTTCAGCGCGGTGTGGGGTGCTCACGAAGGTTCGTTGCTGCTGTGGGCCTTGATCCTTGGCGGCTGGACCTTCGCCGTGTCGATCTTCTCCCGGCAATTGCCGCAAGTGATGCTGGCGCGTGTACTGGCGGTGATGGGCATGATCAGCGTCGGCTTCCTGCTGTTCCTGATCCTCACGTCCAACCCGTTCTCGCGCATCCTGCCGCAAATACCGGCCGACGGCCGCGATCTCAACCCGTTGCTGCAAGACATCGGTCTGATCGTGCATCCGCCGATGCTGTACATGGGCTATGTCGGTTTCTCGGTGGCCTTTGCCTTCGCCATCGCCGCCTTGCTTGGCGGACGTCTTGACGCCGCCTGGGCGCGTTGGTCGCGACCATGGACCATCGTCGCCTGGGCCTTCCTCGGCATCGGTATCACCCTCGGTTCCTGGTGGGCTTATTATGAACTTGGCTGGGGCGGCTGGTGGTTCTGGGACCCGGTGGAAAACGCTTCCTTCATGCCATGGCTGGTGGGTACTGCGTTGATCCACTCTCTGGCGGTCACGGAAAAACGTGGCGTGTTCAAAAGCTGGACCGTGTTGTTGGCGATTGCTGCGTTCTCGCTGAGCCTGCTGGGCACTTTCCTCGTGCGTTCCGGGGTGCTGACCTCGGTGCATGCGTTTGCGTCCGACCCGGCCCGTGGCGTGTTCATCCTGATCTTCTTGCTGACAGTCGTCGGCGGCTCGCTGACGCTGTTCGCCTTCCGCGCACCGGTGGTCAAAAGCCACGTGGGTTTCGCCCTGTGGTCGCGTGAAACCCTGTTGCTCGGCAACAACCTGGTGCTGGTGGTTGCTGCGTCGATGATTCTGCTGGGCACCCTGTACCCGCTGGTACTCGATGCACTGACCGGTGCCAAAATGTCGGTCGGCCCTCCGTACTTCAACGCGTTGTTCGTGCCGTTGATGGCCCTGCTGATGGTCGTGATGGCAGTCGGCATGGTGGTGCGCTGGAAGGACACGCCGGTTAAATGGCTGGTGAGCATGCTTGCACCGGTGCTGGTCGGCAGTGCCATATTGGCCATCGTTGCCTGCTTCGTACTCGGTGATTTCCAATGGGCAGTGCTGGCGACCTTCATGCTTGCGGCCTGGGTATTGCTGGCTGGCGTGCGCGACCTGCTGGACAAGACGCGGCACAAAGGCTTGATCAAAGGTGCTCGCAGCTTGACCCGTAGCTATTGGGGCATGCAAGTGGCCCACATCGGTATTGCCATCTGCGCACTGGGCGTGGTTCTGTCCAGCCAGAATAGTGCCGAGCGCGACCTGCGCATGGCGCCGGGCGAATCGATGGAGCTGGGTGGCTATATGTTTGTTTTTGAGGGTGCCAAGCATGTTCAGGGCCCGAACTATACCTCCGACAAGGGCACCATCCGTGTGCTTGAAAACGGCAAGGAAGTCACCGTCTTGCACCCGGAAAAGCGTCTGTACACCGTGCAGCAGTCGATGATGACGGAAGCAGGCATCGACGCCGGTTTCAGCCGTGATCTATACGTTGCCCTTGGCGAGTCGCTGGGCGATGGTGCCTGGGCGGTACGGGTTCACGTCAAGCCGTTTGTGCGCTGGATCTGGTTCGGTGGCCTGTTCACCGGCTTTGGCGGGCTGTTGGCCGCTGCTGACAGGCGTTACAGGGTCAAGGTCAAAAGCAAAGTGCGCGACGCGTTGGGCCTGTCTGGAGCTGCGGTATGAAGCGCTGGATTCTGCTGGTGCCGCTTGCGCTGTTTTTGGGTATGGCGGCGTTTCTCTACCGGGGTCTGTACCTTGACCCGGCCGAACTGCCTTCAGCGATGATTGGTAAACCTTTTCCTGCGTTCTCGCTGCCGGATGTGCAGAGCGGCAAAATCATCACCCAGGCTGACTTGCTGGGCAAACCTGCCTTGGTCAACGTCTGGGGCACCTGGTGCATTTCCTGCCGTGTTGAACACCCCGTGTTGAACAAGCTGGCGGGGCAGGGCGTGGTGATTTACGGCGTCAACTACAAGGATGTGAACGCCGACGCATTGAAGTGGCTGAAGGAGTTTCACAATCCTTATCAGATAAACATTCGCGATGACGCTGGCAGTCTTGGTTTGAACCTGGGCGTGTATGGCGCACCGGAAACCTTCCTGATCGACAGCAAGGGCGTGATTCGCCACAAGTACGTCGGCGTGATCGACGAGACCGTCTGGCGTGAAAAGTTGGCTGGGTTGTATCAAGGCTTGGTCGATGAGGCCAAACCATGAAGCGTTGGTTAGTCGCAGCTGTTTTAAGTGTCGGGCTCGCTAATGTGGCGCAGGCCGCCATTGACGCCTACGAGTTTCGTGATGAAGCCGAACGCGCCCGTTATAGCGAATTGACCAAAGAGCTGCGTTGCCCTAAATGCCAGAATCAGGACATCGCCGACTCCAACGCGCCGATTGCCGCTGACCTGCGTAAAGAGATCTACCGCATGCTTGGCGAAGGCCAGAGCAATCAGCAGATCATCGACTTCATGGTCGATCGCTACGGTGACTTTGTACGCTACAAGCCGGCGCTCAATTCAAGCACCTGGCTGCTCTGGTTCGGTCCCGGGATCTTGCTGATTGGCGGCGTGCTGGTGATGGGTGTGATCGTGATGCGCCGGCGCGGCAAGCGTGCCGAAGGTGCGGACGTTCTTTCTGACGAGGAGCGTCAGCGCCTCGACCAACTGTTGGATAAAAAACACGAATGATTGATTTCTGGCTAGCTGCCGGCCTGCTGTTGCTGGTGGCCCTGAGTTTCTTGTTGATCCCTGTTCTGCGCGGCGGTCGTCGTGCGCAAAGCGAAGAGGATCGTACCGCGCTCAACGTTGCCCTGTATCAGGAACGCCTGGCCGAGCTACAAGATCAGCAGGAGGAGGGCGTGCTCTCTTCTGTGCAGATGGACAGTGGCCGTGCCGAGGCCGCCCGTGAGTTGCTGGCGGATACCGAAGGCGCCGACATCCCACGCACCTCACGCCTGGGTAAGCCCTTGCCGTTGCTGGCTGCGTTGCTGGTACCGGTATTGGGTTTGGCGCTGTATCTGCATTTCGGTGCCAGCGACAAGGTCGAACTGACTCGCGAGTTTGCCCAGGCGCCGACATCACTGGATCAAATGTCCAATCGTTTGGAGCGCGCGGTAAAAGCCCAGCCGGATTCGGCCGAAGGCATGTACTTCCTCGCCCGCACCTACATGGCTCAGGAGCGTCCAGCCGATGCAGCGAACATGTTCGAACGTGCCGTGGGGTTGGCCGGACGTCAGCCGGAACTGCTCGGACAGTGGGCTCAGGCGCTGTATTTTGCGGGCAACAAGCAATGGTCGGCGCAGATTCAGGCCCTGACCGATGAAGCACTCAAAGCTGATCCTAACGAAGTCACCAGCCTGGGGCTGTTGGGGATCGAGGCATTTGAAGGCGAGCGTTATCAGCAATCTATCGATTACTGGAAGCGTCTGTTGGCTGTACTGCCTGCCGAAGACCCTTCCCGTTCTGCGCTCGAAGGCGGTATCTCACGTGCCGGTGACAGGTTGGTGGCGAGCGGCGGCAAAGTCGCCGTGACACCGACAGTTGCTGCAAAACCAGCGGGTTCCCCAGCGGCCGACAACAAGGTCGCCGGGTTACTCAAGGTTCGTGTCGATCTGACGGCAGCAGTCAAAGCCAGCGTCCAGCCGGGTGATAGCGTGTTCATTTTTGCTCGCGCGACCTCAGGCCCACCGATGCCGCTGGCCGTCAAACGCCTGACCGTGGCGGACCTGCCGGCCGAAGTCGAATTGGCTGATGCCGATGCAATGATGCCGCAACTGAAACTGTCGAACTTTCCGGAAGTCCAACTGGTTGCACGGGTGTCCCGTGCCGGTCAGGCGACCAAGGGTGAGTGGATCGGTCGCAGCAAACCACTGGCCAGCAGCACCACGGCCCAGCAAGCATTGACCATCGACAGTCCAGATCAGTAGAGAGAATGTCCCATGACCGCTGTCGCACGTATCACCTTATTGAGTCTGGTCCTTGGCTTGAGTGCGTGTGCCGTCCAGCACCCCACGGGACCGCAAAGCAGCGAGTCGATTCCGACACTGCCCAGCAAACCGCAATCCGGCAAACCGCACACTGCGCCGCAGACGTCTCCCCAGCGTCCGGCGCCCGCCACTGGCCCCAAAACCTCTGCCCACTTCGCTCCACCGCCGGGTGGTAACTGCCACTGGGATGCGCGCCTCGGTGTGTACGTACTGGATGACGAGGCCGACACCTTCTACCGTCAGCGCACTTACTACCGCTGGAACAACGGCTGGAGTTGGTCGACCGGGCGTAACGGGCCATGGCAGGTGACAGATGCCAATGGCGTGCCGCCGGGGCTGGGGCGTCAGTACGGTCATTGAGTCGGCGTAAAAAAACGGCGACCCCAGGGTCGCCGTTTTTGTTTATGCGCCAGGGCTTATTTCACCGTGTAAATCTGGTCGAAAATACCACCGTCACTGAAGTGGGTTTTTTGCACGGTGCGCCAGTCGCCGAAGGTTTTCTCTACCGAGAGGAAGTCGACTTTAGGGAAGCGGTCGTTGTATTTGGCCAATATGGTCGGATCACGTGGGCGCAGGTAGTTGGTGGCTGCGATTTCCTGGCCTTCAGGGGACCAGAGGTATTTCAGGTATTCCTCTGCAAGGGCACGGCTGCCTTTCTTGTCGACGACTTTATCGACCACGGTCACGGGTGGCTCGGCTTCGGCCGAAACGCTTGGATAAACCACTTCGAACTGATCCCGACCAAATTCCCGGGCGATCATTTCGGCTTCGTTTTCGAAGGTCACCAGCACATCACCAATCTGGTTGGTCATGAAGGTGGTCGTGGCACCACGACCGCCTGTGTCGAGTACAGGCACATTGCTGAATAACTGGCCGACGAACTTTTTCGCGGCCGCTTCATCACCGCCATTCTTCAGCGTATAACCCCACGCCGACAGGTAAGTGTAGCGACCATTACCCGAGGTTTTCGGGTTGGGTACGATCACCTGAACACCGTCCTTGACCAGATCAGGCCAGTCTTTCAGGGCTTTAGGGTTGCCCTTGCGCACGATGAAAACCGTGGCTGAGGTGAACGGCGCGCTGTTGTTTGGCAGGCGAGAGACCCAGTCTTTCGGCACCAGACCACCGTTGTCGGCCAGCGCATTGATGTCGGTGGCCATGTTCATGGTGATGACGTCAGCCGGCAGACCATCGATTACGGAGCGGGCCTGTTTGCTTGAGCCACCGAAGGACATTTGCAGGGCGACGTTTTCATTGTGTTCGGCTTGCCAGTGTTTCTGGAACGCGCTGTTGTAGTCTTTGTAGAAGTCGCGCATCACATCATAGGAAACGTTGAGCAGGGTCGGGGCGGCTTGGGCCACGCTGCCGAAGGCCAGGCCTGCGGCCAGAAGTGAGGCGCCAAAGAATTTGTTCACTGCGCATTCCTTATTGGAGGTGTGGGTGAGGCTGCTGATAGGGCGAGTGGCTCATTGCTGGCGACTATAGCCGGGTGGCTATAGTCATTTAAATACTCAAAAGCAATTTGCTTATGCTTTGTTCTCATTTTTCGGAAACAAGGCATTGCCACACCGCGCGCAAAACGCCGCACTGGGCTGGTGGTCGTTCTTGGCGCAGACCGGACACGTGTGCTCCAGTTGTTCTCCACGCATGGCGTTGGCCAGTTCGGCGGTGAAGATCCCGGTGGGCACCGCGATGATGGAGTAACCGGTGATCATCACCAGCGACGACAACATTTGCCCCAGCGGTGTCTTCGGCACAATGTCGCCGAAGCCTACTGTCGTCAGCGTGACGATGGCCCAGTAGATCCCGATGGGGATACTGGTGAACCCATGTTCAGGGCCTTCGATCACATACATCAGGGTGCCGAAAACGATGACCAGGGTAGTGACGGTGGCCAGGAATACGATGATCTTTTGCTTGCTGCCGCGTAGCGCCGCGAGCAGGTAGTTGGCCTGCTTGAGGTAATGACCGAGCTTGAGCACCCGGAAGATTCGCAACATCCGAATGATACGAATGATCAGCAGGTATTGAGCGTCGCTGTAATACAACGCGAGAACACCGGGCACAATCGCCAGCAGGTCGACCAGGCCATAGAAACTGAAGGCGTAGCGCATCGGTTTAGGCGAGCAGTACAGACGCAGGACATACTCGATGGTGAACACCAGAGTGAACCCCCATTCGATAGTTGCCAGCAGGTTGGCGTAGTCGTGATGAATGCTTTCGATGCTATCGATAATCACCACGACCAGGCTGCTCAGAATGATCAGCAGCAAGGTCTTGTCGAAGCGTCTGCCCGCGACCGTATCGGTCTGAAAGATGATGATGCGTAGCTGTTCCCGCCAGCCGGTGTTGCTGTCCATGGGCTATTTCCGAATTGAGTATGCGTAGAGCCTAGGAGCTTTCCGGTCACCAGTGCAACTGATGATCCAGCGCTGACTGATGTAACAGGCAAGCGCTGGCTTGAACTAACAGAGCCAGCGGGGGTAAAAGATGGGGTCAAGGTGGGCAGGGCATGCACACAGTATCGCCTGCGCGGTGTCGAAGGCGGAGCGGGATCTCTTACAGGTTATGTATCAGCCGCAGTGTCACTTATCGGGCTCACACCCTTTGAGCACCAACCGGATGATGGTCTGCGCGGCGGCTTCGTAGTCGCTGTCGTCGAGTTTGGCTTTGCCGGTGACGGTGGATATTTGCCAGTCAAAGTCGGCGTAGGTCTGGGTCGCGGCCCAGAGGGTGAACATCAAATGGTGCGGGTCGAGCGGTGCAATCTGACCGCTGTCGATCCAGGACTGAATGCAGTCGATGTTGTGTCGGGCCTGGCTGTTGAGCTGTTCGACTTGCTCGGCAGTCAAGTGCGGTGCGCCGTGCATGATCTCGCTAGCGAACACCTTCGAGGCGAACGGCAAGTCGCGGGATATGCGGATTTTCGAGCGAATGTAGCCACTCAGCACCTCAGCCGGTACGCCGTCGCGATTGAACGGCGTCGATGCCTGGAGGATCGGCTCAATGATGCTTTCGAGCACCTCGCGGTAGAGGTTGTCCTTGGATTTGAAGTAGTAGTAGACGTTAGGTTTTGGCAGCCCGGCCTTGGCCGCGATATCGCTGGTCTTGCTGGCTGCGAAACCCTTGTCGGCGAACTCTTCACTGGCTGCGCGCAGGATCAGTTCTTTGTTACGCTCGCGAATGCTGCTCATGAACCAGAGTTTTCCTTGCCTGTGCCAGCGGTTGCGCATGGTAGCACCGGTTTTGCGGCAGGCTCAAGATTGCCCGGGACGGGCGTCCAGCGCGTCACCGGTCTATAGCAAAAAAGCCTGAGTGTTCAGGCTTTTTTCAGGGGATTGACTCGCCCTGAATAAGGTTTACACCTTCTGGCTTCTTATCAGGAAGGTGCAATGGATACGGGCACAAGTCGCGCGGCTCAAGTGCCTTGGATTAATCGATCAGTTGGTCTGCGCACCCTTGTCGATCCATGCGCCGATCAGATCACGTTCCTGTTGGGTCATCTGGGTGATATTGCCCAGCGGCATGATCTGCGAAATCACGGCCTGGGCCTGGATGCGCGGTGCCAGTTGCTGGATTTGTTGCGGGGTATCGAACATCACGCCAGCGGGCGCTGTGCTGAACAGTGGGCTGGTCGGCTTGGCCGAATGGCACACGGCGCAGCGTTCTTGAATCACGCTGTGAACCTTGTTGAAATCGATACCGCTGGCGCGTGCTGCAGATGCCGCGTCAGTCGGCCCTTGCGCAGGGCCAGTGACATACGCCAGGCAGATCATGCCCAGCGCGGCAACGGGCAGGGTCCAGGCGAATGTGTGGCTGTTATGGCGGGTATTGAAGTAGTGGCGAACCAGAACCGCCAGTACCGAGATTCCGGCCAGGATCAGCCAGTTGTATTGACTGCCGTAAGTGCTAGGGAAGTGGTTGCTGATCATGATGAACAGCACGGGCAGGGTGAAGTAGTTGTTGTGCCGGGAGCGCAGTAAGCCTTTGGCGGGCAGGCTGGGGTCCGGCGTGCGGCCAGCAGCGATGGCGGCCACCAATGCGCGCTGGGCGGGCATGATGATGCGGAACACGTTGCCGACCATGATCGTGCCGATGATGGCGCCCACATGCAGGTACGCGCCGCGACCGCTGAACACTTTACTGAAACCGAACGCGGCGCCAATCAGCAGCACGAACAGAATCAGGCCGAGCAGGGCGGGGCGCTTGCCCAGTGGCGAGTCGCACAGTACGTCATAGATGAACCAGCCAGCGATCAGCGAACCGATACCGATGGCGATACCTTCGACGCCCGAAAGACTGCTGCCAGGGGCGAGCAAATAAAGCGTCGGGTTGGAGTAGAACACCACACACATCAACACTACGCCGGACATCCAAGTGGAATAGGCTTCCCATTTGAACCAGTGCAGGTTGTCGGGCATGGTCGGCGGGGCGAGTTTGTATTTTTCCAGGTGGTAGATACCGCCACCATGAATGGCCCATAAATCGCCGGCCAGCCCGTCACGCGGGTTGACTCGGTTGAGGTTGTTTTCCAGCCAGACAAAATAGAACGACGCCCCGATCCAGGCCACGCCGGTAATCATATGAACCCAGCGCACGCTCAGGTTCAGCCATTCCATTAAATGTGCTTCCACAGAATTGACCTCTTGCCTGTCACCACTTAAGGGCGCTCAGACCTTCCTTGTTGGTGGGGGTCGAGGAACAGGCACTGGTCCTCATCGAAAAAATGCTCATCGCAGTTATTGCCAGTTCCGCTGCGATCAACCACCAGGAAATCATCCCGCTTTTCGATCGTCAGCACCGGGTGGTGCCAAACGCCGCGATGGTAATTAATGCCCTGCCTGCCATTACTGATGAAGGCGCGGACCCACTCTGATTCAGGTGCATCGCCATGTGGCGCGACCACAATCAGAAAAGGATTGCCGAGCAGCGGTATGAACGCCTGACTGCCCAGTGGATGTCGTTCCAGCATGCGCACGGTCAGTGGCATCTGCAACGCTTCGGCGCGGAAGATGCTGATGATCGCCTTGTCATCCGGCGCGGCGGTTTCAACCTCGGCCAGACGATGGAAACGCAGGGTCGAACCGTTGTTGATCATGAAGTGCGCGCTGCCATCGGTTTCAATTACGTCACCGAAGGGGGCGAAAGCTTCTTTGGTCAGGGGTTCGATCATCAGTGTGCGCATGCTATTTCTTCTGTTCTAAGGTTCACGATTAATCTGTAGGGGATTGTATTTATTTCGCGACTTTACCCAGCACGCGAAGGCGACTCACGCCCCCATCCGGGAACACATTCAGGCGGATATGAGTAATCGGGCCCAAGGCTCTTATCTGTTCGGCGAATGTGTGTTCGGCGTGCATTTCCAGCTTCTGGGCCGGCAGCAGTTCGCGCCAGAACAGGCTCTGGGTTTCGATCTGATTGTCCGTGCCGCCTTTGACGAGCGCGGCCTGAATCGAACAGGTGTCCGGGTAGTTGCCCTTGAAGTGCAGGGTGTCGACGATGACTTTTTCAATTTCGCCAGCATGGCCCAAGGCGACGATCACCCAGTCATTGCCCGGCGTGCGTCGACGCGCGGTTTCCCAACCGTCGCCCATGTTGATCCCGCGGCCCGGGTTCAGGATGTTGCTCATACGCCCGTAATGCTCGTCGGAGCAGGCCAGCGCCCGGCCGCCATTGAGCGCTGCAGCAAGGTCGAGTTGTTCGTTGTCACTCACGGCCGACCAATCGCGGAACGGAACGCCATACACCCGCAGACGTGCCACGCCGCCGTCCGGGTAGATGTTGAAGCGCAAGTGGCTGAACGCTTGAGTGTTGCTGATCTCGTGGAAGTGGTGGCTGTTGCCTTGCAGTTCGACGGCCGACAGCACTTCAGTCCATGGGGTTTTTTCGTCCGGCTCGCCAGTGGTCAGGAAGCACGCTTCCAGCGAGGCCGAGGGCGGAAAGTTGCCGGTGAAAAATGAGGTGTCGATGTCCACGCCCTTGATCGAGCCCGGCACGCCCAGGCGGATCACGGCGCTGTCATAACCTTCGAAGCGTTTGCGGCGTGACTCCCAGCCGTCCATCCACTTGCCGTTGTCATCGAACACGCCCTCCTTCCAGACGGCCGGGGTCGGCTGGAACAGACGGTTGGCGTCGGCGAACCAGTCATCGGTGACCGAGATGATTTTGGTGCCCAGACGGGCGTCGGCCAGGTTGACGAACTTCTCGAACGGTGCGGCGTAAGCTTTCATTGTTCTTGTCTGCCTCTGCAAAAACTGGCGTGGGATAGGGCGACTATAAGTGCTGCAAACGGAACATCGCGATCTTGTTGATTTCCGCCAGCGCGCAGGCGAACTCGGTGTCGACCGGGTTATGAATGCGTGTTTCGAAAGCGGCGAGGATCTGATGTCGGTCACTGCCTTTCACCGCCATGATGAAGGGGAACGCGAACTTGGCCTTGTAGGCGTCGTTCAGCTCGGTGAAGCGCTGAAACTCTTCGGCCGAGCATTGGTGGATACCGGCGTCCGCTTGCTCGTACGTGCTGGCTTCAGTCAGTTGGCCCTGCACGGCGGCTTTGCCGGCAAGGTCCGGGTGGGCGTTGATCACAGCCAGTTGCCGGGCATGATCAGCGTTCAACAGAATGTCGCTCATAAGGGCATGCAAGGTTTCGACATGGTCCAAGTCTGCGCCCTGGCCCATGTCGTAGGCCTGCTCGGCCACCCACGGTGAATGTTCATAAATATCAGCGAAGGCGGCGACGAACGCTTCACGGCTCAGAGACGATGGCGTCAGTGTCTGAAAGCGGCTCATGGCGTGATCTCGGTATTCTGATAAGGATGTTCGGTGTGCCAGTGCCGGGCGATATCGACGCGCCGACTGAACCAGACCTGCTCGTGGCCCTTGGCGTACTCGATAAAGCGCTTGAGCGCTGCCAGTCGCGCCGGGCGTCCTATCAAGCGGCAGTGCAGGCCGATGGAGAGCATTTTTGGCGCCTCGGCACCTTCGGCGTACAGCACGTCGAACGCATCCTTGAGGTACTGGAAAAACTGCTCTCCATTGTTGAAGCCCTGCGCCTGGGTAAAGCGCATGTCGTTAGTGTCCAGGGTGTACGGGATCACCAGGTGCGGCTTGCCGGTGGGGGTGTTCGGTTCCCAGTAGGGCAGGTCATCGTCATAGGTATCGGAGTCGTAGAGAAAGCCACCTTCCTCCATCACCAAACGGCGGGTATTGGGCCCGGTACGGCCGGTGTACCAGCCCAGTGGGCGTTCGCCGCTGATCTCGGTAAGGATGCGAATCGCCTCACGCATGTGTTCGCGCTCCTGAGCCTCATCCATGTACTGGTAGTCGATCCAGCGATAACCGTGGCTGCAGATTTCGTGACCGGCTGCAACCATGGCGCGGATCACTTCCGGGTAACGCTGCGCGGCCATGGCCACGGCGAAAACTGTCAGCGGGATATCGAATGCTTTGAACAACTTGAGCACGCGCCACACGCCGACACGGCTGCCGTATTCGTAGAGCGATTCCATGCTCATGTTGCGCTCGCCCTGCAGCGGTTGGGCTGACACCATTTCCGACAGGAAAGATTCGGACTCTTTATCACCGTGCAGAATATTGCGCTCGCCGCCTTCTTCGTAATTGAGCACGAAGGATAGCGCGATGCGGGCATTTCCCGGCCAGTGAGGATGGGGCGGGTTGTTGCCGTATCCGATCAGGTCCCGTGGGTAGTCAGCACTCACAGCAGGCTTCCTTATGTGCGTATTGTCAGTGGCGGCGGTTGCCAGGGCAATCAAGGCCGGCGCCATCGCGATGGCTCGATTGTATACAACTCTTAAATCGTTTTGTAAGCCTGGTTTTTAGCGTTTATCCAGGAGCTAGTGCCTGCAAGAAACTTGCCTGAGCGATCAGCTTATATCTGCAAGAGGGCTTAATCGCCTGATTGTTGGCCGAAACAGATGTCTCGATGTAATCCTCGTCATGCCGCTCTAGAAAGCGATATTTATTGTGTACAATTTTTTTAGCAAATGTCTTAATTACGGCTCGCCGCTCTCAATCCTGGCACCATAAGGGGGCAGCCTGATCTTTCAACTGACTGCGCGAGGGGCTGACGAGCAATGGGACGATTGACGACGCATGTATTGGATGCCGCCCACGGCTGCCCGGGCAGCGCTATCAAAATCGAGTTGTACCGGGTCGAAGGTGAACGCCTGGAGCGGGTTGCCACTGCGGTGACCAACGCCGATGGCCGATGCGATGGTCCTTTGTTACAGGGCGATGATTACCGTTCGGGCGTCTACCAATTGCAATTTCATGCCGGTGACTACTACCGGGCACGGGGCGTGGATTTGCCTGATCAACCGTTCCTTGATGTGGTGGTTCTGCGGTTCGGGATTGATGCCGCGCAGGACCACTATCACGTGCCGTTATTGATTTCGCCCTACAGCTACTCAACGTATCGCGGCAGTTAGTCGCTGCCGGGTAGCTTCCCTCGTCATCTCTTGCCCGCTCACGTTGCGGGCTTTTTTCTGTCCGGAAAACAGGTAGCCGATATTTATGTAGTCATTGCGCGCCGGCGGGCTTGGGCACACTTCCGGGTCTAATCAATTCTGGAATAATCCATGATTTCAATGACGCTAGCCCCCGCAGACCTCCTGACACAAGAGGGCGAAGACATTCCGTCTGTCGACGCTTTGCTGTACCGCCGGATCGTATCGTTTGGCAGTTTGCCGCCCGCGCGTTTCGTCGCCTTGTGCGAAGAGAAAGTCGCGCTGTATGGCAACCGTATTCAGGCATGGATCGGGGAGGAGGGCGAGCGCGTAAAGCCCTTGGCCGAGTACCGCCGTTTTCACGCTGCATTGCATAGCGCCTCGGTGTCGATGCAAGCAATTACGAGCACCCTGGGTGCCAGTACAGCGCAACTTATCAATGAAAACACTGCCGGGTTGATCGCGCATCGCGAGCAAGCGTTGCTCAGTGAAGCGCAGCTTCAGGCCTATGAGGGCTCGATCAGCGCTGTCGAGCTGACGCACATCCAGCAAGCGGTTGGCACGCTTGACCCTGTTGCCGAGTCAGTGCGGGTGACTGACCTGTGCATCGCTGTCGGCGAAACGGTTCATGCCTTGAGCGGCGTCCTGATTTTTACCACGCAACAGGCGCTCGATACACCTGATGCCGAAGAGTCCGCGTTGTTATTCATGCCGGGGAAAGGTGGTGGACTGCAGAAGTTCTCGTCTTTGCAGGCGCTCAAAGATGACGTGCAGTTCACCTTGCAGTCGGGCCTGGACACGCCGTTCTGGCGGCATGTGTCTGCCTCATCGCGAGGTGCGGCAATGGGCGCGGCCAGGACCGGCCCTCTGGAGTTGATTACCCGTGTCACCACTGCGCCAGCCATGACCCACAGCGTGCACGTGCAGATTGAAAGCCTTGAAGCCTCCATTCGCGCGGCCACCGATGGTCAACGATTTTTTGATGACGCCAGCAACGAGGAGGCCACGCTGAGTCGTTTGTATCTGGAGTCGGCTGACAACCTGCAGGTCCATCGCAACGACGCGCGGGACCAGGCCATCGACCGTGTGGCAGAGCAGCAGCGAACCGGTGAATTAGTTGCTCAGATGCCGCAATGGCTGTTGCACGCCCCGGTCGATATTCGCCGTGAGCATGGCCAGCGATTGAGCGCATACCATGCAGCGGCGGCCTTGCTGGAACGCGAGTTGGACGCAGTGTTGCCGTCATTCGAGGCATTCACCCGCCAGACGCTCGCGGCTCGGATCAAGGACGATCTGGGCATTGATGTCGACGCCGATCAGGTCTTTATCGATCTGCCCGAAAGCGCGACTCGGGATTTCGATATCGATCCGCAGTACGGCGTGCTTCGCCATGGCAACAGCTGGAGTGCAAGTGCCGGGCGGGTAAGGTTCTCCGTGGCTGAGTGGGCTCGTTATAACATCGATCCCAAGGATGAAGAGATGACGGCGCGACTGACCTTTGCCCGGATCGATTCGCCTGCCGGTGACCTTGGAACGGCGATTGGCCTGACAGTCGATTACATCAGCCGAATCATTCCTCTGGTCAATATCGCCGCTCAGTACCGGGCGTTGCTGGGCCGCGTGTTCCAGACGCGTACGAAGACGTCGCCGCTGATCACGCCCGATGTTTTGCTCAAACCCTATGAACTGGAAATTCTGCTGGAAGGTTTTGCTGCCCTGCAAGAAAAACGCTTGAGCGCTCATGGCTATCGCGTGTTTGAGCAGGCGGTGCAGGCACGTTCCAATGCGGACTTGCACGCAGCCCAACTGCGAATGAGCTGGGTCGTTTTAAACCCGGGTCATGCGGTAAGCGGTGAAACCAAAAGCGCGACGCTTTCAGGTCTCTGCGTTATCCATCACGAGACAACAGGGACCACATTGGTCTATTTGCCCCAGGCACCCACTGGCGTTTCGCTGATAGAAGCCATGAGTCTGCAAGAAGCCAAGGCGCGGCTGATTAACAAACTCATCAATAACCCGCCGCTGATCGAGTACCTGGTTTCGCGTGCTGGCGAAGAGGGCAGCCAAGCGGCTAATACGCGTTATATCGAACAGGCATTGCTACGCAAATTCGACGGTTTTATCACCTTCACCCCAGCTCTTTTTCTAAAAATAGCGGCTCAGCAGGTGGATGTACGTGCCAGGCTGATCCATGTACACACCAAGCTTGATGCGCGTAGCAACGCCGACATCCGCAGTGGACACGACCTTCGTGAAAGCCAGGCATATATGGCGTACTTCAAGGCAATCCTGTCGTTCTTGCCCGGTATGGGGACCCTGTTCAGCGTGCATGACGGCTGGAATGACGGCCACTCCGCAGCTGCAGCTTTCAGAGAGGGCAGAACGTTCGAGGGCGAGGTGCTGACGGCAAGCGCATCCCTGAGCGTTCTGGACATCCTGCTCTCAGTGGTGCCCGGTGTCGCCACGGTTGCCGCCTTCGCCAAGGTCGCCCGCCGCGCGACAAAATTGCGCCAGGCTGCCCGGTTGACGGGCACCCTGCCCTCGGTCACGCGCAAGCGCTACGTGCTCACGTCATTCAAAGGGTATGAGGCCGACGTTTCACCGGTCGGAGCAAGCAAACAGAACGGGGTCAACGCGGGCACGGCGTTGAAAGACGGGCAGCTCTGGATACAACGGCAAGGCAAGTTTTACAAGGTCTACAGGCGCAAAGGCGAGCAGTCACTTCGTCTGCAAAAGACGGTGGGTCAGGGGTATGAACCTCCGGTGCGTCTCGACTCGCAGGGGGACTGGGTTTATCACATGGATGTCGGCCTCAAGGGAGGGGTGAAATCGAGTATTGCCGAGACGCTGATTAGTGAAGCCCATCCCGATGGCAGCTTTACGCGCAAGCAGGCGCGCGAGTTACTTGATCAGTTTGCGTTTCCCGTCGATCAACAACGACGGCTTGAATTGGACGTGGCCGTACATTACCAAAGCCACAGAGCAGTTCCAGGCTGGGCAGAGGCCCATCGACGCCAACCACAAGGTGAGACGGTCGCTCCCCTGCCCATTCCCGTTGCAAGCAAACGCAAGCAGCCAGCACCCAGCACCCTCAACCAGCGAAACCAATCGCCAGCCGCCGCAACCGGTTCCGGGTACCAGTCGGAGCATCGCTGTGCCAGCAGATAATTGGAAAGGCTGGGGCCAGGAGCTGGACGAGCTGACTGTTCTGGAGCCCATCGGGCAACAACCGCCGATCTTCCGGGTGACCGGTGCGCCTGAGCGCGAAGTCGTTGTCATCGGCCGCGAGTGTTTCGATATCCTGCCTGCCGGTTCGACACAAAGCCCGAGCATGGTATTTCTGCGCAACCCGGCAGCGGGGAACTCCAGAGGCAGCTTCGCAGAGTTGAACGAGGTCATCAGGGTCAATCCGTTCGATCAACCGGTGATGGCTTCTTTCAAGGCAGGCCAATGGACGGTTCATGGGCCTTTGTTTTCGAAAAAAATCCAGAGCCTCATTGCTGATATTCGCCCGGCATTTACCCCCATCTCCCAGCGAGTGCTGGCGGAAAAGCTTTATCAACTGGCCGACAGTACCAGCCTCAGCATGACGGCGACCCGGTTGATAAATATGAAAGCGACGCTCAATGCCTGGAGGAAGGGGCACGCTGCGCCATTGGCAAAACTCAACGATCCGCTGACCATGCTTGATGGGGCAAGGCCTACAGGCAGCACCTATCAAAGCATGAACATCAGCTATGAAAGTTCGCTCGACACCTTTCATCGGCTGGACTTCCTGCCCGGCGATCCGTCAGACCTGGCAAAGCTTAGAGGGGGGGCGGATGCGATGAGTGCCCAGGAACTGAGTGAGTTGATGACCCGCCAGTTGACGTCGAGCGGTTACGAGCTATTACCCGGCGGGGACTTGATGCACTTCACGCCCACGTTGACGTTTCAGCGGCCCGGACTGGATAAGCTGTACATGATGAGTGTGCGGCGAGTCCACAACAGTCAGGTGGCGCATGAGCTACAACCTCTACCGTTGGGATTTCCGCTGTCCAGCACGTGGCTTGATGCCTTTTTGGACCGCTATGCCGGTACGTCGGTAGCGACAAGAATCGCGGCCGCCCAAGAGCAGGGGAGTCTGATCAGGCTGGTGGGCGGGACAAACACCACGAGGGTGTCGGGTGTTAGAACACAATTGTTTGTCGTCAGGGTCGCCGATGATATTTGACGGAGGTTGATTTTCAATACGCTTTTGCGGGAACGCGTTGGCCGAGTTTGCTTTGCAATAACGCGCCGAGCTGTCGGATTTTTTGACCGCCAGCTCAGCGCCTCGCAATAAGCGAAGTCGTGATTTTGTGTACAAAAAACCTAATAATTTTTTTAAAGTTGTACGTAATATGTTCGATGTCGTGTGCGTAAAGCTGTAGACAAGATCGCACCTATTCACCCCCCATGCACTGTGTACAATGTGGCGGTACTTTATCTGTGATTTGCACACGAGCGCCCATGAACGAACCGTTGCAGCCCCTCAAAAAACAGCCGAGAACCGTCAAGGCTGGCCGTGTCGGCACGCAGGACGACAGGGTCTACGCGCATATTTTCGAGGCGATTCTCGAACAGCGTCTGGCCCCCGGTACGAAGCTGAGCGAGGAGGCTCTCGGGGAGATTTTCGGCGTCAGCCGCACGATCATTCGTCGTGCCCTGTCACGCCTGGCCCACGAAGGAGTCGTGTTACTGCGGCCCAACCGTGGCGCGGTGGTTGCCAGTCCGAGCGTCGAGGAGGCGCGGCAGGTATTTTTTGCCCGACGCATGGTGGAAAAAGCGATCACTGAGTTGGCGGTCGAACACGCTACGCCTGAGCAGCTTGCCCAATTGCGGCAAATGGTCAGTGATGAACGCGACAGTTTTTCACGTGGAGACCGAGGTGCCGGGATTCGCTTGTCGGGCGAGTTCCATCTCACGCTGGCGGTGGCCGCGCAGAATGCGCCGCTGATCAGCTTCCAGCGCAGTCTCGTTTCCCAGACATCGTTGATCATCGCCCAGTACGAAAGCGGCAACCGCTCGCACTGCTCCTACGATGAACACACCCAGTTGATCGACGCCATCGAGGCGCGTAACACCGAGCTGGCCGTGAGCCTGATGATGCATCACATAGATCACATCGACAGCAAACTCAACCTTGACGAAGAGAGCGCCTCAGACGACTTGCACGCGGTGTTTTCGCACCTGCTGCAAAGCAAGAAAAAGCCGGGGCGCAGTCCGACGATTTAAGCGGTGGGACTGCAAGATCGCTGATGCACCAACTGCCCCGCCGAGTAGGTCTCCAGCACCGCGCGGTCGTCCCCCAGCGTCGTCAGTACAAATAACGTCTCTTCGATATCCTTGGTCTGTTTCAGGCGATAGGAGAGCAGCGGGGTGGCGTGGTAGTCGAGGATCAGGAAGTCCGCCTCATTGCCAGGGTGCAAACTGCCAATTTTGTCTTCCAGGCGCAGTGCTCGCGCGCCGCCCAATGTCGCCAGGTACAGCGACTTGAACGGGCTCAGTTTCGCCCCCTGCAACTGCATCACTTTGTACGCTTCGTTCAGCGTTTGCAGGATCGAGAAGCTGGTGCCTGCGCCGACGTCAGTACCCAGGCCAACATTGAGTTTGTGCTTCTCGGCCATTGGCAGATTGAACAGACCGCTGCCCAGAAACAGGTTCGACGTCGGGCAGAACGCCACGGCCGAACCGGTCTCTGCCAACCGCTGGCATTCGTCGTCACACAGGTGCACGCCGTGGGCGAATACCGAGCGCTCGCCGAGCAGATTGAAGTGGTCATAAACATCCAGATAGCCGCTGCGATCCGGGAACAGCGCCTTGACCCATTCGATTTCTTTCAGGTTCTCACTGATGTGGGTTTGCAGGTACACGTCGGGGTATTCACTGAGCAATTGTCCGGCCAATGCCAGCTGCTCCGGGGTGCTGGTCGGAGCGAAACGTGGGGTCACCGCGTAGTGCAGGCGACCCTTGCCATGCCAGCGCTCGATCAACGCCTTGCTATCGATGTAGCTCGATTCTGCGGTGTCGGTCAGGTAGTCCGGCGCGTTGCGATCCATCATCACCTTGCCGGCAATCATGCGCAGATTGAGCTTTTCGGCTGCGGTGAAAAACGCCTCCACCGAGGCCTTGTGCACACTGCCGAACACCAGCGCGGTGGTCGTACCGTTACGCAGTAATTCTTTAAGGAAAATGTCCGAGACTTCAGCTGCATGAGCTGGATCAGCGAACTGTTTCTCGCAGGGAAAGGTGTAGGTATTCAGCCAATCCAGCAGTTGTTCTCCATAGGAACCGACCATGCCGGTTTGTGGCAAATGGATGTGCATGTCGATGAAGCCGGGAGTAATCAGCGCGTCAGGGTATTCGGTAATATCGACATCGGCACCGAGCTGTCCCAGCAGGTCCGCGGCATGCCCAAGGGCGACAATTTTGCCATTTTCGACCACCAGCAAACCGTCTTCGAAATACTCATAGGACGCCTCGACCACCACCACCTCGGCAGGATCGGCGATGCTGTGCAGGATGGCAGCACGGTAGGCTTTGGTGACGGTGTGGCTACCGTTTTTTGCAGATACAGATGTCATAGAAATCTCATTGAACTTGGCTGCGGCGTGAAACCGGCAATAGGTGCGCAACAGGTTCGGCATGGCTGCTGTGTTGGCCGAAGCTGGCGTTGTAGGTAGCGATCACTTCAGCGGCAATGGACACGGCGATCTCGAAGGGCAATTTGCCTTTGACCTCGGCCAGGCCCATCGGGCAACGCATGCGTTGCAGCAGTGCCGCATCGAAACCGCGCTCACGCAGGCGATTCTCGAATTTGACCCGCTTGGTCTTCGAACCGATCAAGCCGAAATAAGTGAAATCATTGCGCGTGAGAATGGCTGCCGTCAGCTCGAGGTCCAGTTGATGGTTGTGGGTCATGACGATGCAATAACTGCCTGTGGGTAATTGCTCGACTTCATCCACAGGCTCTTCGTTGACGATCCGTGTAACGCCCTCCGGGATCAGCGCGGGGAACTCCTGTTCTCGCGAATCGATCCAGCGCACCCGACAGGGCAGGCTGGCAAGTAGCGGGACCAGCGCCCGGCCGACATGCCCTGCACCGAATACCGCAATCTGTGCCTGAGGCTGGCCCATGGGTTCGAACAGCAAGACGTTCACCCCACCGCAGCACTGACCCAGGCTGGCGCCCAGGCTGAAGCGCTCCAGGCGCGTGTATTGACTGCCGCTGGCGAGCATCTCGCGGGCGATCTGCATGGCCTTGTATTCCAGGTGCCCACCCCCGACGGTGTCGAAAATCCGTCCGGCAGTGACGACCATCTTCGAACCGGCATTGCGCGGCGTCGAGCCGCGCTCGTCGATGATGGTCACCAGTACGCAGGGTTCGCCCTGGTTTTGCAGTTCGGCGAGAGCGCTGATCCAGTTGTTCATGTGCGGTCTCCTAAGCTCTTGTAGGCGCGGGCTCGCCAGCGATGTGCCCAGGGTCGCGCTCGGCCGCAGCCGTCGCGCTATGCAACGTGCGCATTTGCTCGCACCCCCACAACACCCGCTCCGGGGTCGCAGGCGCGTCGATCTTCGGTTGATGTCGGTAGTCGCCAAGGCTGGCGACGGCGTCCTTGATCGCGCACCAGGCGGCGATGCCGAGCATGAACGGCGGCTCGCCCACGGCCTTGGAATGGAACACCGTGTCTTCCGGGTTTTTGCGGTTCTCCACCAGCTTGATCCGCAGGTCCAGGGGCATGTCGGCAACTGCCGGAATTTTGTAACTGGCCGGGCCGTTGGTCATCAATTTGCCCTTGGCATTCCACACCAACTCTTCCATGGTCAGCCAGCCCATGCCCTGAATGAAGCCGCCTTCGACCTGGCCCATGTCGATGGCCGGGTTCAGCGAGGCGCCCACGTCATGCAGGATGTCGGTGCGGAGCATCTTGTATTCGCCGGTCAGGGTATCGATCACCACTTCAACGCAGGCCACGCCGTAAGCGAAGTAGTAGAACGGATGACCGCGCGCCTGGCTGCGGTCGTAATAGATTTTAGGTGTCTTGTAATAGCCAGTGCTCGACAGCGATACCTGACCGACCCATGCCTGTTGCGCTAGGGATTCGAACGACAGAATGTGCTCGCCAATCCGCACGTGGCCATTGTGAAACTGCACCTGATCTTCGCCGACCTTGTACTGCCGCGCAGCAAATTCCACCAACCGTTGTTTGAGAATCTCAGCAGCGTTCTGCGCAGCTTTACCGTTCAGGTCTGCACCGCTGGAAGCTGCCGTCGGCGAGGTGTTCGGCACTTTGTCGGTAGTGGTCGCAGTGATCTGGATGCGGTCGATATCAACCTGGAACACCTCGGCCACCACCTGCGCAACCTTGATGTTCAGACCCTGGCCCATCTCGGTGCCGCCATGGTTCAGGTGGATGCTGCCATCGGTGTAGATATGGATCAGCGCACCGGCTTGATTGAGGAAGCTGGCGGTGAAGGAAATGCCGAATTTCACCGGGGTCAGCGCCAGGCCTTTTTTTAGCACCGGGCTGTGTGCGTTGTAGGCACGAATCGATTTTCGCCGTTCTGCATACTGGCTGCTGGCCTCCAGTTCGGCGGTCATTTCTTCGAGCATGTTGTGCTCGACCGTCTGGTAGTAATGGGTAACGTTACGCTCGGTCTTGCCGTAGTAGTTGGCTTTGCGCACGTCCAGCGGGTCTTTGCCCAAGTGACGGGCGATGGTGTCCATCACTTCTTCGATCGCGACCATGCCTTGCGGGCCGCCGAAGCCGCGATAGGCGGTGTTTGAGGCGATATTGGTCTTGCAACGATGGCCATTGATGGTGGCGTCGCCCAGGTAGTACGCGTTATCGGCATGGAACATCGCCCGGTCGACAATAGAGTTGGACAGGTCCGGTGAGCAGCCGCAGTTGCCAGCCAACTCCAGCTGAATCCCGTGCAGGCGTCCGCTGTCATCGAAGCCGACGTCATATTCGATATAGAAGGGGTGACGCTTGCCGGTCATCAGCATGTCTTCGACCCGGGGCAGACGCATCTTGGTCGGCAGCCCGGTCAACACGGCGATCACCGCGCACAGGCACGCAGGGCTTGCCGCCTGGGTCTCCTTGCCGCCAAAACCACCGCCCATGCGGCGCATATCGACCACGATTTTGTTCATCGACACGCCGAGTACTTCCGCCACCAGCTTTTGTACTTCGGTGGGGTTTTGCGTCGAGCAATAGACAATCATGCCCCCGTCTTCGGTGGGCATCACTGACGAGACCTGGGTTTCCAGGTAAAAGTGTTCCTGCCCGCCGATGTGCAAGTTGCCTTGTAGGCGATGCGGCGCACTGGCGAGAGCGCTGGCCGAATCACCGCGTTGATGGGTATGGCTGTCGAAGACGAAATGTTTTTTGCGCAAGGCCTCCACCACGTCCAGAACGGGCTCGAGGTCCTCGTATTCGATGATCGCGGCCATTGCCGCCTTGCGCGCGGTTTCCATATCCCGTGCGGCAACCGCGATCACCGGTTGACCGACGAATTCTACAACATCGATGGCCAGCAACGGATCGCCCGGCAGCAGCGGACCAATGTCCTTGAGGCCCGGAATGTCGTCATGAGTGATGGCGATGCGCACGCCTTCAAAGGCATAGCACGGCGATGTGTCGACGCTGATGATCCGCGCGTGGGCGCGGTCGGACAGGCGTGCATACACGTGCAATTGATTCGGGAATTCCAGACGGTCGTCGATGTACACCGCCTCGCCGGACACATGCTTGTCAGCGCTGTCGTGCTTGACGCTGCGACCCACGCCCGTGCTCAGGTCCTGCTGAAACAGCGCGGCCATTTCGGCTTGGCTGTCTTCCAAGGTTTGGTCCGGGGCATGGTTAGACATAAGAGGTCACCCGCGTTTCGATGTGAGGCGTTTGCAGCTCGATGAAATATTTGCGCAGCAGGTTTTGCGCACTCAGCAGGCGGTATTCCTTGCTTGCGCGAAAGTCTGACAACGGGGTGAAATCCTCAGCCAGGGCCGCGCAGGCACGCTCCACGGTGGCCGAGGTCCAAGGTGCGCCGATCAGCGCGTGTTCACAGGCAGCGGCGCGTTTAGGGATCGCCGCCATGCCGCCGAATGCAACGCGCGCATCGACAACGGCGCCATTCTCGACCTGCAAGCGGAAGGCCGCGCACACCGCAGAAATATCGTCGTCCAGCCGTTTCGACACTTTGTAGGCGCGGAACGCCTGTCTGTCGTTGGCCTTGGGTACGATGATTTTTTCGATGAACTCGCTTTCCTGGCGTGCCGTCACGCGGTAGTCGATGAAGTAGTCTTCCAGCGCGAGGGTGCGGCGGACTTCGCCTTTGCACAGGACAATCTGCGCACCGAGGGCGATCAGCAGAGGAGGGGAGTCACCGATGGGCGAGGCGTTGCCGATGTTGCCGCCCAAGGTGCCCTGATTGCGGATCTGCAAGGAGGCGAAGCGCTGAAGCAGCTCGCCGAAGTCCTGGTATTCAGCGGTCAGTGCTGCGTAGCAGTCGGTCAACGAGGTGGCGGCGCCGATCTCGATACGGTCGTCGAAGTGCTCAATGCGTTTCATTTCTTCGATGTTGCCGACGTAGATCATCACCGGCAGCGTGCGATGGAGTTGAGTGACTTCCAGCGCCAGATCGGTACCGCCGGCCAGCAAGCGCGCTTGCGGATAGGCGTTATACAAATCGGCCAGGTTGCTGACAGTCAACGGCACCAGGCAGCGTTTGTCGCCGCTGTTGAGTTCGCCGGTTTCTTTTGGTGCGATGGCCCGCAAACGGGCGATGGTCTCTGTCTGGCGCTGATCGAACTGGTCGGGCTCGCGTTGAGTGCAGGCTTGCTCGGCGGCGGCGAGAATCGGGCGATAGCCGGTGCAACGGCACAGATTGCCGGCCAATGCTTCGTGGGCTTGATGAGTGTTGGCTTCGCTGCTGTTCTTCTGCAGCGCGAACAGCGACATGACAAACCCGGGTGTGCAGAAACCACATTGCGAACCGTGACACTCGACCATGGCTTTTTGCACGCTGTGCAGTTGGCCTTGATGCTTGAGGTCCTCGACGCTGATCAATTGTTTGCCGTGCAACGAGGCAACGAACGTCAGGCAGGCATTGATGCTGCGATAGCGCAGGTGCTCGGCGCCATCGTTATCGGTGCTCAATTCGCCGATCACCACGGTGCAGGCGCCACAATCGCCGCTGGCACAGCCCTCTTTAGTGCCGGGTTTGCCCAGATGCTCGCGCAAATAATTGAGCACGGTCAGATTCGGGTCCAGGGCGTGCTCGGTGCGTAGCGCCTGATTGAGTAAGAGTTGGATCACGGAAGGCCCCTCTGCACGTTATTTTTGTAATCGACACATGGACTGAATTTATCAGCTCTGACTTTTTGGTCAATTATTTGCTGACCCTTAAGTCAGGAAAAATCGCTTTTCCCGGTTTTGCCGATTAACGGTGTGCCTGATCGGTAACAAAATTGCCGACCAGTGCTCAAAGAATTGCTTATTTCGTGCCAGATTCAACCCCCATGGCCCTGCGCCATGGCTGCCCATTGCGATACACTGCGCGGCTTGTATGATTTAGCCGAAGTTGAAGGAAAACCATGACGTTCAAGGCGCCGGATAGCCTCGCCGAGCAAATCGCTCACCACCTCGCAGAACGGATCGTTCGTGGCGAGCTCAAGCCGGGTGAGCGCATTCAAGAGCAAAAAGTCACTCAAGCATTGAGTGTCAGTCGTGGTTCGGTGCGTGAAGCCTTGCTGATTCTCGAGCGCCGCCACCTGATCGTGATCCTGCCGCGTCGTGGCGCCCAAGTGACCGAACTTAACGCGCACAACGTTGAAAGCCTGTGCGCGCTGATGGGCGAGCTGTACATCCTGCTTGCCAATGCCGTGGCCAATCGTTGGGAAACGCATGCTGATCTTGCGCCGTTTTTGCGGGTTCAGCAGCGCCTGACCGCCAGCTACGAGCTTCAGGACGTGAAAATGTTCGTTGAAGAGAGCTTCAACGTAATGCGCGCCGCTTACCCGTTCGCCAATAACCCGTACCTGCAAGAAACAGTCGAAAACCTGCAGCCGTCCATGAGCCGTAACTATTACCTGGCGCTGGACCAACGCAAGGCGGAAATGAGCGAGTACCTGACCCTATTCGCGCAACTGCTCGACTCGGTCGTGGCGCGCGACCATGCGCAGATTCGTAATGTGCTGAGCAGCTATGTCGAGCGCAGTTGCAAGTTGGTACTGTCCGCCCTGACTGCAGGCTGACCCTATGCGGCTCAAGTGCATCAGGCTGGCCGGGTTCAAATCCTTCGTGGACCCGACCACCGTCAACTTCCCGAGTAACATGGCGGCGGTGGTAGGCCCCAACGGCTGCGGAAAATCCAACATCATCGACGCCGTGCGTTGGGTGATGGGCGAAAGTTCGGCGAAGAACCTGCGCGGCGAATCGATGACCGACGTCATCTTCAACGGCTCAACCAGTCGCAAGCCCGTCAGTCAGGCCAGCATCGAGCTGGTATTCGACAACTCCGATGGCACCCTGGTGGGCGAATACGCCAGCTACGCGGAAATCTCCATTCGCCGAAAAGTCACCCGCGACAGCCAGAATACGTACTTCCTCAACGGCACCAAATGCCGTCGTCGTGACATCACCGACATCTTCCTCGGCACGGGGTTGGGCCCGCGCAGCTACTCGATCATTGAGCAAGGGATGATCTCCAAGCTGATCGAGTCCAAGCCTGAAGAGCTGCGTAACTTCATCGAAGAAGCCGCCGGCATCTCCAAGTACAAAGAGCGTCGGCGCGAGACTGAAAACCGTATCCGCCGCACTCATGAAAACCTGGCCCGCCTGACCGACCTGCGCGACGAACTGGAACGCCAGCTCGACCGTTTGCACCGTCAGGCGCAGGCGGCTGAGAAGTACCAGGAATACAAAGGCGAAGAGCGTCAACTCAAGGCACAACTGTCGGCTCTGCGCTGGCAGGCGTTGAATGAGCAAGTCGGCCAGCGCGAAGCGGTGATCGGCAATCAGGAAGTCGGTTTCGAAGCACTGGTGGCTGAGCAACGCAATGCCGACGCCAGCATTGAACGTCTGCGCGACGGTCATCACGACCTGTCTGAGCGCTTCAATCTGGTGCAGGGCCGTTTCTATTCCGTGGGCGGCGATATTGCCAGGGTCGAGCAAAGTATCCAGCACGGCCAGCAGCGTTTGCGTCAGTTGCAGGACGACCTGCGCGAGTCGGAACGCGCGCGGCTGGAAACAGAGTCGCATCTGGGCCACGACCGCACCTTGCTGGCGACGCTAGGCGAAGAGCTGGAAATGCTCGAGCCCGAACAGGAAATCACCAGCGCAGCCGCCGAAGAATCCACCGCAGCGCTGGAGGACTCCGAAAGCACCATGCACGGCTGGCAGGAGAAGTGGGACGCGTTCAATCTGGACTCTGCCGAACCGCGGCGTCAGGCCGAAGTGCAGCAGTCGCGCATCCAGCAGCTGGAAAGCAGTATGGAGCGATTGGGCGAACGGCAACGGCGTTTGGGCGAAGAGCGACAGTTGCTCGCCGCAGACCCGGAAGACGCGGCCATTCTTGAACTCAGCGAAGAACTCGCCACCCGCGAAATGACCCTGGAAGAGTTGCACGCCAGCGAAGAACAGTTGGTCGAGCGCCTGGAACAACTGCGTGGCGAGCTGCATCAAGCCAATCAGGCACAGCAGCAGGCTCAGGGCGATCTACAGCGCCTTAACGGTCGGCTGGCCTCGCTGGAAGCCTTGCAACAAGCGGCGCTCGATCCGGGCACCGGTACTGCTGAGTGGCTGCGTGAACAGCAACTGACCGAGCACCCGCGACTGGCTGAAGGCCTGCGGGTCGAGTCGGGCTGGGAGCTGGCGGTGGAAACCGTGCTCGGTGCCGACCTGCAAGCGGTGCTGGTGGATGACTTCGCTGGACTGGATCTTGCGGGTTTCGAACAGGGCGACCTGCGCCTGCTCAGCCCGTCGGCCGACGTGATGCGAATTCCTGGCAGTTTGCTGGACAAGGTTGAAGCGTCGGTCGATTTGTCGGCGTGGCTGGGTCAGGTCAAACCGGTAGACAGTCTTGAAGACGCCTTAGCCTTGCGCGGTCAGCTTGGGGCAGGGCAGAGTCTGATCAGCCGCGACGGTTACTGGGTCGGTCGGCATTTTCTAAGGGTGCGCCGCGCCAGTGAAGCAGAAAGCGGAGTGCTCGCTCGCGGTCAGGAGTTGCAGCGCCTGGGGCTGGAGCGTGAGGAGCGCGAAGCCACCCTGGGCGCCCTTGAAGAGCAGCTTGTCACCCTGCGTGAGCAGCAGTTGCAGCAAGAAGACACCCGCGAGCAGCTGCGTCGGCGTTTACAGGATGAAGCGCGTCAGCAAGGCGAACTCAAGGCGCAGCTATCTGCTGGCAAAGCCAAGGTTGAACAATTGACCCTGCGCCGCACGCGTCTGGACGAAGAGCTGGGCGAATTGGGCGAGCAACGCGCCATCGAACACGAACAGCTCGGCGAGTCTCGCCTGCAATTGCAGGGCGCGCTGGACAGCATGGCCATCGACACCGAACAGCGTGAGTTGCTCCTGGCTCAGCGCGACAGCCTGCGCGAACGCCTCGACCGGGTGCGTCAGGAAGCCCGTCAGCATAAGGACCACGCCCATCAATTGGCGGTGCGTCTAGGGTCGCTCAAGGCGCAGCACGATTCCACCCGACAGGCCCTTGAGCGGCTGGAGTTGCAGTCCGAGCGTCTGAACGAAAAACGCGAGCAGCTAAGCCTTAATCTGGAAGAGGGCGAGGCGCCGCTCGAAGAACTGCGCCTCAAGCTCGAAGAGTTGCTGGAAAAACGCATGGCTGTCGACGACGAGATGCGTCTGGCAAAAATGGCGCTGGAAGACGCCGACCGTGAACTGCGCGATGCCGAGAAACGCCGCACTCAGGCCGAACAGCAATCGCAACTGGTGCGCGGCCAGCTCGAGCAGCAACGCATGGAATGGCAGGCGCTCACGGTGCGGCGCAAAACCCTGCAGGACCAATTGCTCGAAGACGGCTACGACCTGCATGGCGTGTTGGCTACGCTGACCAGCGAGGCCAACGAAAAACATGCGGAAGAAGAGTTGGAGCGCATTGCTCAGCGTATTCAACGCCTCGGTGCGATCAACCTCGCGGCCATCGACGAATACCAGCAACAATCCGAGCGTAAACGTTATCTGGATGCGCAGAATGCCGACTTGGTCGAAGCGCTGGATACCCTGGAAAACGTCATTCGCAAGATTGATAAGGAAACGCGTAATCGTTTCAAAGAGACCTTTGATCAGATAAATAGCGGTTTACAGGCACTTTTCCCAAAAGTTTTCGGTGGTGGCAGCGCTTACTTGGAACTGACGGGCGAAGATTTACTCGATACAGGTGTGACTATCATGGCGCGGCCACCTGGCAAGAAGAACAGCACCATCCATTTGCTGTCCGGTGGTGAAAAGGCCCTGACTGCCTTGGCGCTGGTTTTTGCCATTTTCAAGTTGAACCCGGCACCGTTTTGCATGCTCGACGAGGTTGACGCACCGCTGGACGACGCTAACGTAGGACGTTACGCCCGACTCGTGAAGGATATGTCGCAGACGGTGCAATTTATCTACATCACCCACAACAAGATTGCCATGGAGATGGCAGACCAGTTGATGGGGGTCACCATGCACGAGCCTGGGTGCTCGCGATTGGTTGCGGTAGACGTGGAGGAAGCGATGGCGCTGGTGGATGCCTAGCGTGCAGGCCTTGTACAGCAAGGGAAATGGCGTTTTAGTGGCCCCTTTGCTATGGGAATGCATGGTGTTATCAAGCGTCTGAAGCCGTTTGACCACTTTTGAGCGGCCGGCCCTTTGCAACAGACGGTGTAAAGTTATCTTTGGTCGTGCTAGTTTAATCACCACTTTTTCTTTTGCGTGGGTAAAACGCCTGTCAGAACATAGAGTTGGCGCCACGTTTTAAAGGGGTTTCGGCCCTTATTTCTCAGCATTTTTATTAGAGGCACTGGATTACATGGAAATCGGTCTGCGCGAGTGGCTGATCGTCATCGGCATTATTGTCATTGCCGGTATTCTTTTTGATGGCTGGCGCCGGATGCGCGGCGGCAAGGGTAAATTGAAATTCAGGCTGGACCGAAGCTTCTCCAATCTGCCGGATGACGACGAAGCCACGTCCGCCGAGCTCTTGGGGCCGCCGCGTGTGCTGGACAACCAGAAAGAACCGCAATTGGATGAGCACGATCTGCCGTCGGTGAACGTCACCCCGCGTGATGCCAAGCGCAAACGCAAGGACGAACCGCATCAGGGCGACCTGAATCTGAATCTCGATCTGGACGGGCCAAGCCTGCACGCCGGTCGCGACGATGACTTTCCGGACGAGAACAAGCCTGGGCGACGTGCAGACGATACGACGCGCCGTACCGAAGATCTGCCGCCCGTTGAAGAAGTGCTGGTGATTAGTGTGATCTGCCGCGACGAAAGTGGCTTCAAGGGTCCTGCGTTGCTGCAGAACATTTTGGAAAGTGGTTTGCGTTTCGGCGAGATGGATATTTTCCATCGCCACGAGAGCATGGCCGGCAACGGCGAAGTACTGTTCTCCATGGCCAACGCGGTCAAGCCGGGCGTGTTCGATCTCGACGATATCGATCACTTCAGCACCCGCGCCGTGAGTTTCTTCCTTGGCTTGCCCGGCCCGCGTCATCCGAAACAGGCCTTCGACGTCATGGTGGCCGCTGCTCGCAAACTGGCCCACGAACTCAACGGTGAATTGAAAGATGATCAGCGCAGCGTCATGACCGCGCAGACCATTGAACACTACCGCCAGCGCATCGCCGAATTCGAACGCCGTGCATTGACCCAGCGCCGCTAAATACGCGCCGCTTAACCTGTAGGAGCGCGCTTGCCCGCGAGAAGGTCGGAACGACCTTCCTGCGGTGGCGAATCAACATTGAGCAGCTTCGGCTGCTTTTTTGCTTTTCGAGAGAACACGTATGACCGCCGTCGAAACCCGAATCCTGGAACTGCGCGCAGCACTGGAGCAGCACAACTACCGCTACCACGTCCTTGACGAGCCGAGCATCCCCGACGTCGAGTACGACCGCCTGTTCCAAGAGCTCAAGGCGCTGGAAGCCGAGAACCCGCAGCTGATAACGCCTGATTCACCGACTCAACGGGTCGGTAGCGCGGCGCTGTCGGCATTTACCCAAGTGCGTCACGAAATTCCCATGCTCAGCTTGGGTAATGCTTTCGACGAAAACGACATGCGTGAATTCGACCGCCGTGTCGTCGAAGGCCTGGACTTGCCGGTGGGCGACCTGTTCGGCGACGGCGCTCACGTTCAGTACAGCTGTGAACCGAAACTCGACGGCCTGGCGGTCAGTCTGTTGTACCAGAATGGCTCGCTGGTTCGCGGTGCGACCCGTGGTGATGGCACTACCGGCGAAGACATCAGCGTCAACGTACGTACCGTACGTAATATCCCGCTCAAGCTTCACGGCAGCGGCTGGCCGCAAACCCTGGAAGTGCGTGGCGAAGTGTTCATGTCCAAAGCAGGCTTTGAACGGCTTAATGCCGGACAGCTGGAAGTCGGCGGTAAAACCTTCGCCAACCCACGTAATGCTGCGGCCGGCAGCTTGCGTCAGCTGGACTCGAAGATCACCGCCAACCGTCCGCTGGAATTTTGCTGCTACGGCTTGGGTCAGGTGTCGGAAGAGTTCGCCGACACCCATATCGGCAACATGGAAAAGCTCAAGCAATGGGGCATCCCTGTCAGCCATGAGCTGAAGTTGGCTAACGGCATAGACGAATGCCAGGATTACTACCGCGATATTGGCGAGCGGCGCTTGTCGCTGCCCTACGAAATCGACGGTGTAGTGTTCAAGGTCAATAACCTGGCCTCTCAGCGCGAGCTGGGTTTCCGTGCCCGCGAACCGCGTTGGGCCATCGCCCACAAATTCCCGGCCATGGAAGAACTCACCGAACTGCTTGACGTGGAATTCCAGGTTGGCCGCACCGGTGCAGTCACTCCGGTCGCGCGCCTCAAACCGGTCAAGGTTGCGGGTGTTACTGTCGCGAACGCCACGCTGCACAACATGGACGAAGTGGCGCGTCTGGGCTTGATGATCGGCGACACGGTGATCATTCGTCGCGCCGGCGACGTCATCCCGCAAGTGATGCAGGTCGTCCTGGACCGCCGCCCAGATAACGCGCGTCCGGTGCATATTCCAGAAACCTGCCCGGTCTGTGGTTCTCGGGTCGAGCGTACGCAGCTGGTCAAACGCAGCAAAGGCAAGGAAACCATCAGCGAGGGCGCCGTGTACCGTTGCGTCGGTCGACTGGCCTGCCGCGCGCAACTCAAACAAGCGATCATCCACTTCGTGTCCCGTCGGGCGATGGACATCGACGGCTTGGGTGACAAGAGCGTCGAGCAGTTGGTGGATGAAGGGCTGGTGTCATCCCCGGCTGACCTCTATACCTTGAAGTTCGAACAGATCGTCGGCCTTGAGGGGTTTGCCGAGGTCTCCAGCAACAAGCTGCTCAGGGCCATTAGCGACAGCAAAAAACCAACCCTGGCGCGTTTCATCTATGCGTTGGGCATTCCCGACGTTGGCGAAGAGACCGCCAAGGTACTGGCGCGCTCTTTGGCCTCGCTGGAGCGCATTAAACAGGCGCTGCCGGAAGTGTTGACGTATTTGCCGGATGTCGGGCTGGAAGTCGCCTATGAGATCCACAGCTTCTTCAGGGATGGCCACAACATCAAGGTCATCGAGCAATTGCTTGAGCGCGGTCTGGAATTGCAGGATCAGGGCGAGCTGGGTGCTGAATTCGCAGCCAGTACTACCTTGGCGGGCATGATCGACAAACTGCACATCCCTGCGATTGGGCCGGGTGCAGCGCAAAAACTGGCGGACAAATTTGGCTCGCTGCAAGGCATCATCGACGCCGACTGGCTGGACATGCGTCAGGCCTTGGCCGAGAAACAGGCGAAAGCCGTGCGTGATTTCTTCGACATCAAAGAGCACGTCCAGCGTGCACTGGAGATCGAGGCGCAACTCGAAGACTTCGGCATGCATTGGCAGAGCGAGAAAAAAGTCGTCGAAGGCCTGCCGCTGGCTGGGCAAACCTGGGTCCTGACCGGGTCCCTGGAGCTGATGAGCCGCGACATCGCCAAGGAAAAACTCGAAAGCCTCGGCGCTAAAGTCTCAGGCTCAGTCTCAGCAAAAACCCACACCGTCGTCGCCGGGCCTGGTGCGGGCTCGAAATTGACCAAGGCCAATGAACTGGGGCTAAAAGTGTTGGATGAAGAAGCGTTTGTGGTGTTTCTGAAGAAACACAATATTGAAGTGAGCTGACAGATCTGTAGGCGCTGACTTGTCTGCGAAGGGGGCGCCATGGTTCACCCTCATGTACACGGAATCGGTCATGCAACTCATGATCCAGTGCTAGTACGCCAAAAGGAGATCGTCATGTACCGCTTCTTCGAGCAACTCAGCTCCCGCATTGCCGCGCCGTTCGTGGGCGAGACCAAACGTAATAGCAAGGTCTGGCAGTGCCACTGTGGACAGTCGATCTTCTTCCCTAATACCCGGTGCCTGGCCTGTTCGGCAGCGCTGGGCTATTTGCCGGAGCAGGGTCGGCTGGCCGCGCTCGAGTCGGGGCCTGATCAAGGCACCTGGCGCCTGATCGAAGAACCCGGTGCGGAGCTTTATCGACGCTGCGCCAATCTCGACACGCCCGCTGCCTGCAACTGGCTGTTTCCTGCGCACAACCAGGGTGAGTTCTGCATCGCGTGCAGCCTCAATCGAACCATTCCCGACCTGTCGATTCCGGAAAACCCGGATCGCTGGTGCAAAGTCGAAACCGCCAAACGTCGCCTTGTCGCGCAATTGATCGCGCTGGGTTTGCAGGTGATTCCAAAAGCGCAGGACGAAGATACTGGCTTGGCATTTGATTTCGTTGGCGTCGACCAGGAAGGCAAGTGCCCCTCCACCGGTCACGCCAACGGCTTGATCACTCTCAACATCGAAGAGGCCGACGACGCCCACCGCGAAGCCATGCGCGTGCAGATGCACGAGCCGTATCGGACCTTGCTCGGGCATTTTCGGCACGAAGTGGGTCACTACTATTGGGATCGTCTGATCCCCGACAGCCCATGGGAAAATGCTTATCGCACCCTGTTCGGCGACGAGCGCGCCAGTTATGCCGATGCTCTTGAGCACCACTACCAGAAAGGCGCGCCGGCTGACTGGCAACAGGGTTTTGTCAGCGCCTACGCCACCATGCATCCTTGGGAAGACTGGGCTGAAACCTGGGCCCACTACCTGCACATGATGGATGCCGTCGACACCGCCCTCGGTTTTGGCATGAGCGCACGGGATATGGACTTCGACTATCCGCCATTCACGTTGGAAGCTCTCTACGACCCCCAGCACCCCGGCGGTCCTGCGTTCCTCTCATTCGTCAACGCCTGGATCGAACTGGCGGGGATGCTCAACGAACTGTCCCGGAGCATGGGGCAACCCGACTTTTACCCGTTCGTTCTGTCTCCGGCAGTCATTACCAAGCTGCACTTCATTCACTTGGTTATTCAGCAAGCCGGGGGCAGGGCGGACGAGGTGCTACAGGCGCAGTGAGGGGGCACGCACACCCCTTATAGACGCTCGGTAGCGCCATCCCGCAATGCCAACGACAGCCGCCGCTCATAACCAATCCGCCCCCGATACGCTTCCCCCGTATCGACCCAGCCCTGACCAAGATACAGGCCAAGCGCCGCCTGATTGTCCGTATCCACCGACAGCATCAACTGCGCCACATCTGGCCACACCGAGCGTGCCATGTCCGGGACCGCCTGCAAGCAGACTCTCCCCAGACCATGACCCTGCATCCTGCGGTCGATCTGCAAGGCATGCAGGGTGGCGGCATCCTGATCTGCCCAGTGCGGTAAATACGGCCCGCGCTTTAGCATAAAAAAACCGATGGGATAGTCGTCGGCAATCAGTACAAAACCCTTGATATCGTCATTCGGTTTACCCTGCAGGGCATTCAGTGCGCTGTAGATATCCCCGGAAAAAGCCTTCTGCTCCGGCAGCACTTCAAGGTGTTGCAATTGCTGGCGTTGAACAACCGACAGGTCTTCATAACAGACCAATTTAGTTTGCATCGATCGAATCCTGCGAGGACGCATCGCGTCACGGCCGAATAGGGTAACGCAAAAGCCCCAACGTCGGGCCCACCGTACACAGCCGCCAGCCTCTGCCACACAAGTGCTTGAGCCCCCTCGGATTTTTAATCCAAAACCAACGGTTGTAACTTCTCGCCAGACCGGTACAATGGCGCCGTTCGCCGTCAGGTGAACGTCGTTATGGTGACCCCATCGGTCCCCCCGCAACGATTACCCGTGAACCTGGTCAGATCCGGAAGGAAGCAGCCACAGCGGGAACATTGTGTGCCGGGGTGTGGCTGGTGGGGTTGCCTCCATAACGCAAAATTCCTCGATTAAAACAGCTAACCACTCTTTCGCTACAAGGCGATTCAAAGGGTGTTTTCTCACGTCCAGAATTCCTTCCTCGAATCGCACTCGCTGGACAGGTCAGCGTGTCGGTCCGGGTGGAGTCGCCGGGACTGTGCGCCACGGTTCAGGACACTGGCGTACGTAGGGGTAGTAGCCTTTGGCCGAGTCGCAGTAGTACCAATTGGGCGCGGGTGGAGGGCTTGATGGCGCCCCCGTCGTTATCCTCTCGGGCGGCATCGACGGTGTTGGCTCAATCACCACCGTGGACGGCCTGTAAGGGTAGTAGTAAGCAGGGGCGGGATAGTAATAGACCGGGTAAGCAGGGTAGTAGTAAGGGCCGGCAATGTGCGCGGCTTCCCAGCCCAGGCCCAAACCAATTCCTATGCCCCACCATGCGGGGCCGCCGCTGTGCCAGCCGCCACCATGACCGCCTCCATGCGAGTCGGCGGTGGCCGGTAATGAAAGACTCGTACCGATCAGAACCACGCCAATAAGCGTGCAACGTTTTATCGAGTCAATGTTCATGATGTCTACCTAATAGACTGTGCAATGCAGCTTATTCTTCGTGTGTTCGGCTTTGGTTTTCTTCCATCATGGGGCTCGACATGGGCATGTGTGTGCCCCAGCCGCCGTACCCGTGCATTCTGCGGTGCATCCCGTTCCAGAACAGATCGAATATGGTTTTTTGGTCAGTGCTCAACGTGTCATAAAACGTTTTGGTGCGAGCTTGAGCCGCTTCCAGACGAGCTACGTGTGCTTGCATCCAGGTGATTTGTGCGTGTAAACGCTCTATTCCTTGTGCCATTCTTTCCGGCGTTGTTTCGTCAATCACCGGTTTCGCCGTGCTCCCTTTTTCCTCATGTCCGGGTTTGTCTTTTTCCAGTTGCTGATGGGCATCCGTCATCAAGCCGGCGGACCATGTCTCCCACGCAGGCATTTGCGCTGGTGTTAGATTCAGCTTGCCCTTGAGTTCGTCCAGAGTCTGTTGCGTGTGCTTGACCCAGTCAAAATTCTGACGGTATTCGGCCACCCCCCCTGATGGTGGCGTTTCCGGGTTAGCAAAGACGTTGGTTGATGGCAGCAGTAAAGCACTTGCTGCCATCAGTATGTATTGGCCGATCAGGCCTGCTTTTTTCATCTTCAGCTCCTATCAACGTCGTGAGTGCCGTTTTAAGAATAGGAGTCGGTGTTAAGGGGGGGTTGATCTACATCAGAAAGTAGGCATACAGAGGGGCGAGCAGGCAGGTTCTGATCTTAGTTCATTCTCGACTATTGACGGTGCCGCATAGTCTTAACTGTTACTGCCATCCAATCGCCTCCACGCCGTGCGCTGCCTAAACTTGACGTTAAAGATATCGGCTCTGCCCTTCCGTGCAGGGCGTGGAGGTGCATCATGCGTATGGCCAAAACGGTACAACGTAGCCTGGAACAGGCGCGCTGTGATTATGACATCGTGGCTCACCCGCACTCGGCGACGAGTCTGGAGTCCGCGCGGGTGGCCAGCGTTCCGGCGGAGCGCTTGGCTAAATCAGTGATTCTCGATGATCAACACGGGCATTACATGATGGCTGTGTTGCCCGCTGATCGGCATTTGGATTTGAGCAAAATACAAACCAGTGGGGATTGGCAGCTCACTCGCGAAAGTGGCTTGCCGCACCTGTTCGGCGACTGTGAGCGTGGCGCGATCCCGGCACTGGGTGAGGCCTATGGAATCAAGATGCTGCTCGATCCGATGTTGACCCGCCAGGAGGACATCTACCTGGAAGCTGGTAACCACCACTATTTGGTCCACATGCGCATGGACCAATACCTGAAACTGGTGCCGCATGCCGAGGTGCGTGAGGTCTGCCAGTAATGAGCGTCAATGATCGAGCCAGGTTGTGCCGCGTGCGTTCAACCTGGCTCAAGGAGGGACTCATGGAATTACCTGTGCATAGTTTGCCGGCTCTTTTTCAACAGTTGGGGCTTGCGGCCGACCCGGTAAGCATTGACGCCTTCCTCGCCACTCATTCACCCCTCAAGGCCGACCTTGCGTTAGAGGACGCTTTTTTCTGGACCCCCGCACAGGCCTCTTTTCTGCGCGAGGAGATCCTTGAAGACGCCGACTGGGCCGAGGTGGTCGATCAACTTAATCTCTTGCTGCGAAAGAGGGGATGAATGTCGCCGATCATTCGGTGCAGGCGTTGCTAGGCCTCGAAAAATTGCAACGCCTTAGTCAAATCCCCCATGGGCTCCTGGCCTCTGGTCAGCATTTCTTCATCCCGCTCTTTCAGCCCATCCAGCTTCTCCAGCCCGTGTATTCGAGTGATCAAACGCAGGATTGAGGCGGTGTCATAGACGGTGTGGTCAACAACCCCTTTGCGGGCAAAGGGGGAGACGACCAGCGCCGGAATACGTGTGCCAGGGCCCCAGCGGTCGCCTTTTGGCGGCGCGACGTGGTCCCACCAGCCGCCGTTTTCGTCGACCGCAATGACGATGACCATGTTTTTCCATTGCGGGCTGTTGCGCAGGACTTTGATGGCGCGAGTGATGTGGCGGTCTCCAGAGGCAACGTCGGCGTAACCGGCGTGCATGTTGAGGTTGCCTTGGGGCTTGTAGAAAGTGACGGCGGGCAGCTTGCCAGCTTCGGCGTCGGCGAAGAATTTGTTGGTTCTGGACTCTTCACCCAAACCTGCGTCGCGCAGGCGTTTGCTGCGTTCTGCGGGGTTGTCGGGGCCGAGCTTTTTGAAGTAGTTGAGCGGTTGGTGGTGATACTGAAAATTCGGGATTTTCGGGATGCCGGGAGAGTCTTTGAACTGGTCGATGGTGGCCTGCCATCCGCCGGCGTACCACGCCCAGTCGATGTTCTTCTTCGACAGTTTGTCGCCGATATGGTCATGGGTTTGCGGCACCAATACGTTGGCCAGACCCGGTTTTGAGTAGTCCGGGCGCTCGGGGTCACGCAGCCAGGTCGGCCAGTATGGTGGGGCTAGGGTGTTGACCGCATAACCGTCGGGCGTCAATGCGCTTGGACCGAATTGCGGTGGGCCGGTCATGGCGCTGGCGGGAGACTTCTCCAGAGGCTTGAGCCGCGTATCGTGCGGATTATCGCTCTGTAGTGTGGCGATTTGCTGTTTGGCCGGTGAGTTCGCGGCGTCAGGGTAAAACGGCACAGTAGCGGACACCAGGTACTGGTGATTGAGAAACGAGCCGCCGAAAGCGCCCTGAAAGAAGTTGTCACACAGCACGAACTCCGTTGCCACGTCCCACAGGCGCAGGGAGTACTGGGTTTGCGCGTAATGGCCCATGGTCAGGCCACCCGAGTCTGCCCAGGCGACGAAGCTGTCGTTCTTGCCGCCATTGATTTGCATCTGGTTCTGATAAAAAACATGCCACAGGTCGCGGGTGACCAAGCCTAGCGGCAGATCTTCGCCATTGGGCCCCTCAAGGGCGAAGGGCGCGTTGATCAGGTGCTCTTGAAACTGGGTTTCGGCGGGGTAGGTCACGCCGTCTACGGTTTGTGGGCCAATCTGCAATATACCGCCCCATACCGGGGGCAGGGATTCCAGAATGCTGCCGTCGCGGTCGCGTTGCTGATAATCGTTTGTGGTGAGCGCAGCCAGCGGCTTTTCGACACCCGGGAAGTCACCGAACAAATTGTTGAAACTACGGTTTTCGGCGTAGATGACCACCACCGTTTTCACGTTATCGCGCAGTGCCTGATCCAGCGCGGCACCGGTTAAAGGCTTGTCGTCGGGCTTGGCTGGCGGCTCGTTGCCTGAAACGTAAGCGCTGAGGGTCGCGCCGACGCCAAGCGCCGCGACGCCACCAAGGAAACGTCTTCTACCCGCATCGGGTGGGTTATCGCCAGCAGGCGGCTGCAACGCGTCGTCGTCTTTGTTGTTCATGGCGGTTACCTGCGTGTTTGGCTGAGTTCGTAACAAATGATTTCGGAGGAGGGTAGTCAGGCAGTGTGACGCTGATGCTACAAGGTAGGCGTGAAGGGTTTAGCGATTAACGCCGCGGTCCGGGTGCTAGCGAGCCGCTGGCTAATTCCGTTCAAGCGAGAGTGATGCCTGAGTGCCGTAGCGCTCGATGATCCGATCAATCTCCCCTGACATTTTCATGCGCAACAAAGCACGTAGAATGGTCTGTACCGGCAGGTTCGGGTCGTTACGCACGATGCAGCCTACCGCTTGTTCTTCGACGATGGAAACACTGTGCAATTGTTTGTCCGGTGGCAGTTGGCGGTTGTACCAGTTCATCGACCATTCATTGGCCACGGCATAGCGATAACGGCCTGCCCCAAGTTTTTGCAGGACTTGTTCCTGGCTACGGGCGTCTTCACGGTGTAATTGGTGGTTGTCGAACAGGGGTTGCAGGCGCGGATACGTATAACCCAGAACGGTGCCGATCATCTGTTCATTAAGCTGGTCGACGCGGATCGGAGCTGTGTTGTCAGCGGTACTGATCAATAGGTCGCGTTGGGTCATCAGCGGCAGGCTCCAGGTGTAGTCACCGGAGAAGTTGGGTACCCAGGATTGCGCGGCGTAACAACGAACATCGACTTCGCCACGGTCCAGCGCGTTTTGCACGCGCAGACGGGCTAATACATGGTATTCCGCGGGGCGGCCGACCTGTCGGGCCAGGCTCTGCATGATGTCGAACAGGAATCCGGCAGTTGGCTGAGCGCCGTCGATCTGTACCAATGGCATCGACCAGCTGTCGGCAATCGAAAAGCGCAAAGGTGCCTCAGCGGCGTAGCTGAAGCACGAGCATAAGCAGCTGAGTGACAACAAAGTGCTCAAGAGCGGCCGCATTCGGTTCCTTTGCGTGGGCAATACGATGCGATTCAGGATGAATTTGATGCCGAAGTTTCCTCCATTTCAACAGCGTAGTCATATTAGAGAATGACACCGGATGCAATTTTGCCCTTGCTCCGCTAGCATTGGCGGTCTTCCGCTTCCCAGTTGCGACGGTTTTCGATGAGTTATCAGGTTCTTGCACGTAAATGGCGTCCGCGCTCGTTCCGCGAAATGGTCGGCCAGACCCATGTGCTCAAGGCCTTGATCAACGCGCTGGACAGCCAACGGCTGCACCATGCTTATTTGTTTACCGGCACCCGTGGCGTGGGCAAAACCACGATTGCGCGGATTATCGCCAAATGCCTGAATTGTGAGACGGGCATCACGTCGACGCCTTGTGGGACTTGTTCGGTCTGCCGGGAGATCGACGAGGGGCGTTTCGTCGACCTGATCGAGATCGACGCCGCGAGCCGGACCAAGGTCGAAGACACCCGTGAGCTGCTTGATAATGTGCAGTACGCACCAAGCCGCGGGCGCTTCAAGGTCTACCTGATCGACGAAGTGCACATGCTGTCCACTCACTCGTTCAACGCCCTGTTGAAGACCCTGGAAGAGCCGCCGCCCTACGTCAAGTTCATCCTGGCAACCACCGATCCGCAGAAGTTGCCGGCGACCATTCTGTCGCGCTGCCTGCAGTTTTCCCTGAAAAACATGACTCCCGAGCGTGTGGTCGAGCATTTGACCCACGTGCTCACGGTCGAAAATGTACCGTTCGAAGACGACGCGCTGTGGCTCTTGGGCCGCGCTGCCGATGGGTCTATGCGCGATGCCATGAGCCTGACCGATCAGGCGATTGCGTTCGGCGAAGGCAAGGTCATGGCGGCGGACGTTCGCGCCATGCTGGGCACGCTGGATCATGGCCAGGTGTACGACGTGCTGCATGCGCTGCTTGATGGCGATGCGCGCGGGGTGCTTGAAGCCGTGCGACATCTGGCCGAGCAAGGGCCGGACTGGAATGGTGTGCTCTCGGAAATTCTCAACGTGTTGCACCGCGTGGCCATTGCCCAGGCGTTGCCCGAAGGCGTCGATAACGGTCATGGCGACCGGGATCGGGTGCTGGCACTGGCTCAGGCGTTACCCGCCGAAGACGTGCAGTTCTACTATCAGATGGGCCTGATCGGCCGCCGTGATTTACCGCTGGCGCCAGACCCTCGGGGTGGCTTCGAGATGGTTCTGCTGAGGATGCTGGCCTTCCGCCCCGCTGACAGCACTGATGCGCCGAGGCAGCCGCTAAAGCCAGTGGGGATCAACCAGGCCACAGTTGATTCCAGGCAACCAGTGGCCGGCGCGACTTCCGTTGCGCCGGTAGTTGCAGCCGCCCCGGTAGCTGCCGTTGTGCCTGCACCTATGGATAAGCCGGTTGTTCAGCCTGTTGCCGCGCCGATCATGCCTGAACCTGCTCCGGCAGAAGAAGTCGATTTACCCTGGAATGAGCCCAGGGCCGTGCAGCCGGTAATTGAGCCTGAACCAGAGCTACAAGCCGACGTTGAGTCGATCTCTGAGCCGGAATCCGATTCCGAGCCGGTCGTAGAAACCGTTCCCGAGCCGATGCTCGATACCGTGGCCGAACAGCCGGACCTGACGCCCATGCCGATACCGGCACCCGCAAGCCCGGTTCCCGACGCGCCTGACGTAGTTAAGCCTGAGGACGTACAGGCTGCTACGGAGGTGGCGACGCCGGCCATGGTTGAGCCGGTTCCAGAGTCAGTGGCATTCGTTCCTGCGCCCATGGACCGTGATGACGAGCCGCCGGACGATGATGATTTCTTCGATGTGGAGGTGGACATTGATCCCGCATCTTATAGCTACCTGGACGAACTGGCCCACGACAGTGTGACCGAGGTCGTTGAGCCCGAGCCGTTACCGGCCTTGATGCCGGCGACAGGGCTGGCGCTGGAGTGGCTGAATCTGTTTCCGAAGCTGCCGGTGTCGGGCATGACGGGCAGTATCGCTGCCAATTGCACCTTGATGGCCGTGGAGGGCGATAACTGGCTGCTGCACCTGGACCCGGCCCACAGCGCGCTGTTCAATACAACGCAACTGCGCCGACTCAACGATGCCCTGAATCAATACCACGGGCGGACCTTGAACTTGAGCATCGAGCTGATCAAACCCGAGCAGGAAACCCCGGCTCAGGCGGGTTCGCGCCGCCGTGCCGAGCGCCAGAGCGAAGCAGAAGCATCGATCCACGCCGATCCGTTCATCCAGCAAATGCTGCAACAGTTTGGCGCGGTGATTCGAGAGGATACGATTGAACCTGTTGATGCTCCGGCGGCTCAGACTCTTTAACTGACGTGCGTGGCGCCTGTGTGGCGCTACGCAAAAATGACCCATCAATACTTGAGGTGAATTCCCATGATGAAAGGTGGCATGGCCGGCCTGATGAAGCAGGCACAGCAGATGCAAGAGAAAATGGCCAAGGCGCAGGAAGAACTGGCCAATGCCGAAGTCACCGGGCAGTCGGGCGCAGGCCTGGTCAGCGTCGTGATGACCGGTCGTCATGACGTCAAACGGATCAGCCTGGATGACAGCCTGATGCAGGAAGACAAGGAAATCCTTGAAGACCTGATCGCTGCCGCGGTGAACGACGCTGTGCGCAAGATCGAGCAGAACAGCCAGGAAAAGATGTCTGGCATGACGGCGGGCATGCAATTGCCACCGGGCATGAAACTGCCGTTCTAAAACGTTTTAGCGTGACCGGAAGCCAGGCCCCGTGCCTGGCTTTTTTTTGCTGCGAAGAAGGTCCTGCGGGTCGAGCGCGTCCCCGGCTTATCGTGGGCAAGACCATGCCTGCACGGGTTGCTTTATTGGATATCGACCGAACGCCTGCCGAGCAAAACGGTCTGCTCTGTATTAGCCTGAATTTATCGATTAAGGAACTGCTCTATGGCGCAAGAATTGATCCTCAACCAACGCATCGTTCTGGCCTCTCGTCCCAAAGGCGCACCCATGCCAGAGAATTTTCGTCTGGAGCGTGAGGCGCTGCCTGATCTGGAAGAGGGTCAGGTGTTGCTGCGTACGCTCTATCTGTCCCTCGACCCCTATATGCGTGGGCGCATGAGCGACGCGCCGTCTTATGCGGAACCGGTGCAGGTCAATGACGTCATGACGGGCGGGGCGGTGAGCCGCGTCGAGCAGTCACGCAATGCCCATTTCAAGCCGGGCGATCTGGTCGTAGGCATGACCGGTTGGCAAACCCACAGCATCTGCGATGGTACGCAAGTGGTGTCGGTGCCCAAGGATCTACCCAGCCCTTCAATGGCCGTCGGCGTGCTGGGTATGCCAGGGATGACCGCGTACATGGGCCTGATGGACATCGGCAAGCCCAAAGCCGGGGAGACCCTGGTGGTGGCTGCGGCGTCCGGTGCGGTCGGGTCGGTGGTAGGGCAGGTGGCCAAACTCAAGGGTTTGCGCGTGGTGGGCATCGCTGGCGGTGCCAAAAAATGCCGGTACGTGGTCGATGAGTTGGGGTTTGACGCGTGTATCGATCACAAAAGTGAACATTTCGCCGATGAGCTGGCGAAAGCCTGTGGCAATGGCATCGACATCTATTTTGAATTGGTTGGCGGAAAGGTGTTCGACGCGGTGCTACCACTGCTCAATGCCCGTGCGCGGATTCCTTTATGCGGTTTGATCGCCCAATACAATGCGCAGTCGCTGCCGGAAGGGACCGATCATTTGCCATTGCTGATGCGCACGTTGCTGACCAAGCGCGCACGGATTCAGGGTTTTATCGTGTTCGAGGAGTATGGCGATCGCCACGCGGAGTTTCTCGCTGCCATGGTCCCGTGGGTTAAAGAGGGCAAGATCAAGTTTCGTGAAGATATAGTCGAAGGGCTCGAACAGGCGCCCGAGGCCTTTATCGGTCTGCTGGAAGGACGCAACTTTGGCAAGCTGGTCGTCCGTGTCGCTGATGCTTGAATTGACGCTAACCGGAGGCGCGGGTATAAACCGCGTCTCGTTGTTTTGTCGGACCTTTCTCATGAGCTTCAGCCCCCTGATTCGCCAATTGATCGATGCTCTGCGTACATTGCCCGGCGTCGGTCAAAAAACTGCACAGCGCATGGCCCTGCAATTGCTTGAGCGTGATCGCAGCGGCGGTTCGCGCCTGGCGCTGGCATTGAGTCAGGCCATGGAGGGCGTCGGCCATTGCCGGCTCTGCCGCACCCTTACCGAAGACGATCTTTGCCCGCAATGTTCGGATGTTCGTCGTGACGACACACTGCTGTGCGTGGTCGAAGGGCCGATGGATGTCTATGCGGTGGAGCAGACGGGCTACCGTGGTCGCTACTTTGTACTCAAGGGGCACTTGTCGCCGCTGGACGGTCTCGGGCCGGAAGCCATTGGCATTCCGCAATTGGTGACGCGCATCGAGCAGCAGGGCACCTTCACCGAAATTATTCTCGCCACCAACCCGACCGTCGAAGGCGAAGCCACCGCGCATTACATCGCCCAGTTGCTGAGCAACAAAGGCCTGATCACCTCCCGCATCGCCCACGGCGTACCGCTGGGGGGTGAGCTGGAGCTGGTGGACGGCGGTACATTGGCGCATTCGTTTGCAGGGCGTAAGCCAATAGCATTGTGATGGATCGTTCCTCGGCGCCGGTTCGAGGCTTCGGCGTGAGGAACGATTAGCGCTTGTAAACCAAGCAAGCGCTCGGTAAGTTCGCTGAACCTCTCAGTGGAGCGCGCCGATGTCCGACTTTCAGCAATACTTCGACCCCAACCACCAATTGATCCGCGACGCCGTGCGGCGCTTTGTCGAGCGAGAGATACTGCCTTTCGTCGATGAGTGGGAGGAGGCCGAAGGCTTTCCGCGTGAGCTCTACCTGAAGGCGGGCGCTGCCGGGATTTTGGGCATTGGTTATCCCGAAGCGCTGGGCGGCAGCCATGAAGGTGATGTATTTGCCAAGGTTGCGGCCAGCGAAGAGCTGATGCGTTGCGGGTCTGCCGGGCTGGTCGCCGGTTTGGGTTCGCTGGACATTGGTTTGCCGCCGGTGGTCAAGTGGGGGCAGCCGGCGCTACGCGAACGTGTTGTCCCGCAGGTGCTGAGCGGGGAAAAGATCATGGCGCTGGCGATCACTGAGCCCGGGGGTGGTTCTGATGTGGCGAACCTGCAAACCCGTGCGGTGCGAGACGGTGACGGCTATCGGGTCAACGGCAGCAAAACATTTATCACCAGCGGCATACGCGCCGACTTTTATACCGTAGCAGTGCGCACCGGTGAGCCTGGGTTTGCGGGCATCAGTCTGTTGCTGATAGAGAAGGGCACTCCGGGTTTTAGTGTCGGTCGGCAGCTGAAGAAAATGGGCTGGTGGGCGTCGGACACGGCTGAGCTGTTTTTCGAGGACTGTCGGGTGCCGATGGCCAATTTGATTGGCGCGGAGAACATGGGGTTTGCCTGCATCATGGGCAACTTTCAGTATGAGCGCCTGGCACTGGCGCTGATGGCGAATATGACCTCACAACTGGCGCTTGAACAGAGCCTGAGTTGGGCCAAGCAGCGTGAGGCATTTGGCAAACCGATTGGCAAGTTCCAGGTGCTCAAGCATCGGTTGGCAGAAATGGCCACGCAGTTGGAAGTGTCACGCGAATTCACCTACCGCCAGGCGGCAAAAATGGCAGCGGGGCAGAGCGTGATCAAAGAGATTTCCATGGCGAAGAACTTCGCCACCGACACCGCCGACCGCATCACTTACGACGCGGTGCAGATCCTTGGCGGTTCGGGTTATATGCGCGATAGCCTGGTGGAGCGCCTGTACCGCGATAACCGCATCCTTTCAATCGGAGGCGGTACGCGTGAGGTAATGAACGAGATCATTGCCAAGCAGATGGGGCTTTGATTGTGTATTTTCGAAAACCTGCAGGCGCTTGATTCCCCCCTGTCGCTATCTATCGCTCAGCGCAAAGTTGGTCAGGCAGAAGGTCGGGATGGACATGTCTTCCAGGCGCTGTGAGCCGCCGAGTTCCGGGAGGTCGATGATCGCTGCGGCTTCGTAGACATGGGCGCCCATGCGGCGTACCAGGTTGGCGGCCGCGACCAGCGTGCCACCGGTGGCAATCAGATCATCGAACATCACGATGGCATCGCCCTCACACAGGCTGTCGGCATGCACTTCCAGCCATGCTTCGCCGTACTCGGTCTGGTAGGGCTCGGACAACACGTCTGCCGGTAGTTTGCCTTGCTTGCGGAACAGGATCAGTGGCTTGTTCAGCTCATAAGCGACGATTGAGCCAATCAAGAAGCCGCGAGCATCCATGGCGCCAATGTGGCTGAATTCGGCGTCGATATAGCGCTGCACGAAGCTGTCGATCACCAGGCGCAGGGCCTTTGGCGATTGAAACAGCGGGGTAATATCGCGAAAAACAACGCCAGGTTTAGGGAAGTCCATGACCGGGCGAATAAGGGATTTGAAGCTGAATTCGTCGAAAATCATCAAGAGGATCCTGAGGCGTATTGGCTGACGCTAGTCTACAGCGCAGCCGCCATGGATAGCATGCCTCAGCCTTCGATTGAGCCGCCCGCCAGCGCGCAGAGTTGGATAGGATCGAGGATCTGGATTTCCTTGCCTTCGGCTGCGATCAGCTCGCTCGACTGGAAACGGGTGAACACCCGCGACACTGTCTCCACGGCTAAACCCAGGAAGTTGCCAATTTCATTGCGCGACATGCTCAAGCGAAACTGATTGGCCGAAAAACCGCGAGCGCGGAAACGGGCCGACAGGTTGACCAGAAACGTGGCGATGCGTTCGTCGGCAGTTTTTTTCGAGAGCAGCAGCATCATTTGCTGATCGTCACGAATTTCCCGGCTCATGATCCGCATCAATTGCCGACGCAGTTGTGGGAGTTGAACCGACAGGTCATCAAGGCGCTCAAACGGGATTTCACACACGGATGTGGTTTCCAGTGCCTGAGCCGATACCGGGTAGGCTTCGCTGTCCATGCCGGACAGACCCACCAACTCGCTCGGCAGATGGAAACCGGTGAGCTGTTCTTCACCGCCATCGCTGAGATTGAAGGTTTTCAGCGCACCGGAGCGCACCGCATACACCGAACCAAATGCATCGCCCTGTCGAAACAGAAACTCGCCTTTTTTCAGTGGACGACCGCGCTTGACGATGTCATCGAGTGCATCCATGTCTTCCAGATTCAAAGAAAGCGGCAGGCACAGCGGGGCCAAACTGCAATCCTTGCAATGGGCCTGGTTAGGTGCGCGCAGTTTGACTGGCTCAGACATGACTTCAATCCTTGTGGGAAAACACACAGAAGACATAAGGGTAACCCAGCGCAAGCTGTTCCGGCCAGTGCCAGCAGATTTAACGCAAGACGATAAAGCTCTTCGCACGACTGCCGATAACAAGTGGTGGCCTAACTGACTCAGGAGCGCCGTTCATGTTGTCCGTCAACCTCAGTGCGTCCAGCAGCACTGGCTTTCAAGCCACAACCCCGCAAACCAGAGCGGTTGCTGCAGCCGCGTCGACCGACGAAGAGGGTACCGGCAAAGCGCCGGTAAGCGTGAAGGTCGAGCTGTCCACCGCTGCAATAGAAAAGGCCAAGGCCGCAGCTAGCGACAGCGCTGACAGCACCGACCCCATCAAAATGCTCCAAAAACGGATCAAAGAACTGCAAAAGCAGATCGCCGAGGCGCAGGCACGATTGCAGGCGGTGATGTCGAACAAAAGCCTGAGCCCGGAGCAGAAGCAGACACAGGCGAGCAGTATTCAGTCGGAGTTGGCGCAATTGACTGCAGCACTGTTTACGGCCTCCGCCAGCTTGATCAAGCTTATCGAGAAAAACGCCAAAACCGCTGCAAAGTAACCGATGTGTATTGCCCTCCTTCAATCGGTAAAGGGGGGCTATATCGGGTTAGATCACCCGTGAAAAGCGTTGGCGATTTTGGTGGTTCAGGTAGGCATCAAACACCATGCACACTGAGCGCACCAGCAGACGACCCGCTGGTAGCACGGTTATCCCCGTCTCATCGATTTCGATCAGGCCGTCGTTGACCATCGTCAGGAGTTGCGGCCATTCCTCTTTGAAATAGCCCCTGAAATCAATATTGAACGCGTATTCGATACCAGCAAAGTTCAGGCTGAAATGGCAGATCAGTTGCTGGATCACTGCTCGGCGCACGCGGTCGTCGGCATTGCATAGCAGGCCGCGCTTGGTGGCAAGTTGGTCGCCGGCCAGCAAGGTCTGGTAATCATTCAGGTCGCTGCTGTTCTGGCTGTACAGGTCGCCAATCTGGCTGATTGCCGAGACGCCGAGCCCGATCAGATCGCAATGGCCGTGGGTGGTATAGCCCTGGAAATTGCGTTGCAACGTTGACTCTTCCTGGGCGATGGCCAGTTCGTCATCGGGCAGGGCAAAGTGGTCCATTCCGATGTAGCGGTAACCGGCATCCGTCAGCTGTTCGATGGTCCGTTCGAGCATTTCAAGTTTTTGCTCTGGCGCCGGCAGTTCATCCGCATTGATCCGCCGCTGGGGCATGAAGCGCTCCGGCAGGTGGGCGTAGTTGAACACGGACAGGCGATCCGGTTGCAGCGTGATGATTTCATCGACGGTGCGGGCGAAGGACTTAGGCGTTTGCTTGGGCAGGCCGTAGATCAGGTCGATATTCACCGAGCGAAATTGCAGGGTGTGTGCCGCTTCGATGATGGCGCGGGTCTCTTCAAGGCTTTGCAGGCGATTGACGGCGCGCTGTACCTGCGGGTCGAGATCCTGGACACCGATGCTGACCCGATTGAAGCCCAGTTCGCGAAGCAGGCCCATGGTCGACCAGTCGGCTTCGCGAGGATCGATCTCGATGCCGTAGTCACCGGAGTCGTCGTCGAGCAAATTGAAATGCTTGCGCAGATGCGCCATCAACTGGCGCAATTCGTCATGACTCAGGAACGTCGGGGTGCCGCCGCCCAGGTGCAACTGTTCGACCTGTTGCTTCGGGTCGAGGTGGCAGGCAATCATCTGGATTTCTTGCTCCAGACGTTGCAGGTAGGGCAGAGCCCGCCCTCGATCCTTGGTGATGACCTTATTGCACGCGCAGTAATAGCAAATGTTCGCGCAGAACGGTATGTGCACATACAGTGATAGAGGCCGTAGAGCCTTGCGGCTGTCGCGCAGAGCATGCAGCAGGTCAAATGCCCCTACCTTGGTCTGGAATTGCACCGCAGTGGGGTATGAAGTGTAGCGTGGCCCCGCCAGGTCATAGCGGCGGATGAGATCGGAATCCCAACGAATGGCGTCGAGCATGCGGGTATTTCCCGAATAGGCTGGCAATGTCGTTGAGTCTAGGGAAGTGTGCTCAGGGCGGTGTTGATTTGCGTCAACGGCCTGCGTTCTGGCGGCAAATCGTTGACGGAGGGTCGGTTTATTCCTGGTGATGAGGGCTTAGTGACCCATCAACCAATGCTGGTGAGGACCAGGCATCGTCCAGATACCGAACAGGATAACCAGCAGGCCGCCGGCCATGCGCACACCGCGTTTGCGCAGCAGGGCAGTGGTGCGCTCGGCAGCAAGCCCGGTGGCGAGTAGCACAGGCCAGGTGCCCAAGCCAAAGGCGAGCATCAGCAGCGCGCTGTCGAGGGCGTTGCCTTGGCTGGCCGACCACAGCAGGGTGCTGTAGACCAGGCCGCAGGGCAGCCAACCCCAGAGCGCCCCAAGCAGTAATGCGCGAGGCATGCTCGACACCGGAAGCAAGCGGCTGGCAAACGGCTGTATATGCCGCCACAGGCCGCGCCCCAGGCTTTCGATGCGGGTCAGGCCGCTCCACCATCCTGCGAGATACAGACCCATCGCAATTAATAGCAGCGACGCGATCACGCGCATGATCATCGCGCCTGGACTGTTGGCCACTGCCCAGCCCGCGAGGCCAATCAGCAAGCCAGCGGTGGCGTAGCTGAGAATTCGCCCCAGGTTGTACGCCAGCAGCAGGCGAAAGCGCCGGCTACGTTGTTCTTTGGGGATTGCCAGGGTCAGCGCGCCCATCAAGCCGCCGCACATGCCCAGGCAATGGCCGCCGCCAAGCAGACCGAGGATGATTGCCGACACCAGCAGGGGGGCCAGTTCAAGCATGGGGCGGGGCCTGGTCTTTGTTTTCGGCCTGAGGTACCGGTTTGTGGCCGGTGGCTTCTTCCATGGCGGCCAGATGTTGAGGGTCCTGATCGTCGAACAGAACGCTGTGTGCCGGACCGTCGAGGTCATCGTACTGGCCGCTGTCCACCGCCCAGAAGAATATGTAGATGGCGATTGCGACGATCAACAGCGCCGCTGGAATCATTATGTATAGAGCCGGCATGGAGCCTCCGAAGCCGGCCGCCGATTCATGTTGGCAGCGGGCGGGTGTTGAGAAGGGTGGCGTCTTGCAGGCCTTTCATGCGGGTCAGACGCAAGGCGTTCAGTACCACAGTCAACGAACTGATGGACATGCCGATCGCTGCCCAGATGGGGGTGATCCAGCCGAGCGCCGCGAAGGGCAGCATGAGGCCATTGTACAGGCCTGCCCACAGCAGGTTCTCAATGATTACCCGGCGGGTGCGCCGCGCCAGGCTGAACGCGTGCACCAGCGCTTGCAAGCGGTTGGACAGCAGCACTGCGTCGGCGGTGGTCTTGGCCAGGTCGGTGGCTGAACCCATGGCGACACTGATATCTGCTGCGGCCAGTACCGGTACGTCGTTGACCCCGTCACCGAGCATCAACACTTTGCGACCTTGCTGGTGCAGCGCTTGCAGCACCTGAAGTTTATCGTCCGGGCGCAGACCGCCACGGGCTTCGTCGATTCCCAGCTCGGCTGCTACGCTGGCGACCATCGGAGACGTGTCGCCGGAGAGCAGCAGGGTCTTCCAGCCGCGCGCCTTGCACGCTTGCAGCAGTGCGGGAGCATCGGCACGCAGACGATCATCGAGGACGAACCATGCCAGGGCACCCTGAGTGTCGCCAAGCAGTAGCCACTGGCCGGCTTCGTCGGGCGTCGGTGGCAGTGCGCAGGCGCTGAGCTCGCAGACAAATCCCGGCTGGCCGATGCGCAAGCGCTGTTCGCCGACAAGGCCTTCCAGACCAAGGCCCGGCGTGCTGTGGACATCTTCAGCGGCCACCGGCGCGCGCCCAAATGCCCGTGCAATAGGGTGTTCGGAGCGATTTTCCAGGGCTGCGGCCAGGCTCAGGCAACGATCCGCATCCAGTTCCCCCAGAGGGCGGATGGTGCGCAGTGCCAATCGACCTTCGGTGAGCGTACCGGTCTTGTCGAAAATCACGGTGTCGATCTGGTTCAGACCTTCCAGCACATGACCGCGGGTTAACAATAGGCCCAGTTTGTGCAGAGTGCCGGTGGCGGCGGTCAGCGCCGTGGGCGTTGCCAGCGACAGCGCGCACGGACAGGTAGCGACCAGCATGGCTAGCACGATCCAGAAGGCCCGAGATGAGTCGAGTTCCCACCAGATCAGACCGATAACGGCGGCGGCAATCAGCGACAGCAGCAGAAACCATTGGGCGGCGCGGTCGGCAATTTCCGCTAAACGGGGTTTTTCAGCTTGGGCGCGTTCCAGCAGGCGGACAATGGCTGACAGGCGTGTGTCGTGACCCAAGGCCAGAACTTGCACGGTCAGCGCGCCTTCGACATTGAGTGTGCCTGCGGTGACCGCGTCGCCTACGGTTCGCGGCTGCGGCAGGTATTCGCCGGTCAGCAGTGATTCATCGATGCTGGACTGGCCCTCGAGAATCTTGCCATCAGCTGGCAATATGGCGCCGGGATGCACCAGCACCCGGTCGGTCAGGCGCAGTTCGCTGAGCAGGATTCGCTCGCTTTGACCGTCGGCGCTGAGCCTCAGGCAAGAGGCGGGCAGTAAATTGACCAGCTGTGCCGTGGCTGCCGCCGTGCGTTCGCGTGCGCGGCGTTCCAGGTAGCGGCCGGCCAAGAGGAAGAGGGCGAACATGCCGACTGCATCGAAGTACAGTTCGCCAACGCCAGTGATCGACGTCCAGATACCGGCGATATAGGCGCTGCCGATGGCGAGGGAAACCGAAACATCCATGGTCAAGTGGCGCGTACGTAGATCGCGCACGGCACCCTTAAAGAACGGTGTACAGCTGTAAAACACGATAGGCGTGGTGAGGAACATCGCGACCCAGCGCAGGATGGTGTGCATCTGCGGGCTGAGGTCGATATTGAATTCCGGCCAGGTGGCCATGGTTGCCATCATCGCCTGGAACCATAGCAACCCGGCAACGCCGAGTTGGCGCAAGGCCAGACGGTTTTCGCTGGCCAGTTGCTCGGTGGCGCGGTCGGACTGATAAGGGTGTGCGGCATAGCCGATGCTGCGTAATTCGCTGAGTACCTGGCTCAGCGCCAGCTGGCTATCGGCCCATCGCACATGCAAGCGATGGTTGGACAGGTTCAGTCGGGCTTCGGCCACGGCAGGTAAACTGCGCAGATGACGCTCGATCAGCCAGCCACAGGCGGCACAGCTGATACCTTCCATGAGCAAAGTCGCTTCGGCCTGTTCGCCTTCATGGCGCACAAAGGGTGCCTGTACGTCAGGGCGATCGTACAGGGCCAGTTCGTCGACCAATTGCACGGGCAACGTTTCCGGGTTGGCCGACGCTTCACTGCGATGGCTGTAATAGCTTTCCAGGCCGCCAGCGACAATAGCCTCTGCCACTGCCTGACAACCTGGGCAGCACAGCTCGCGGGTTTCCCCGAGCACGACAGCCGTGAAGCGGCTGCCAGCAGGAACCGGCAGCGCGCAATGGTAGCAGGGGGTTGGCGTGGTCATTGCGTCAGATCAGTTTTTCAGGTCTTCCGCGCCCTGGAGTGGCTCGTCGCCCAGCAACAGCTGTTTCCCGTTGAGCACTTGCTCTTCTTCGAACATGCGCCAGGTTTGGCCATTCTGCACGCCGAGGAGTTCGACAAAGCGCCGACCTTCGACCTTGTCGCTCAATTGGCCGATGTAGCGGCCAGGCTCGGACGCACTGCGGGCCAGGATGATCTTGCGATCCTTTTCCGGTTGCGTCGGCGAGATCAGGTTGAGTTCCACGGTTTCCGGCTGGCTGTCACCCGTCAGCCGCAGCTCGGTTTCACCTGTCAGCTCATCCAGGTGCACCGCGGCGCGCAAGTTGAGGCTCTTGGCTAACAGTTCACGGTCCAGCGAGCGATTGATGCCTTTGCCAGCCTCGTAATAATTATCGTTGACCAGGTTATCCGGGTTATTGATGGCGATCGTCACCATCGACAAGGTCAGCGTCACCGAACAGGCGAGGATGCCGATGATTATCCATGGCCAAAGGTGCTTGTACCAAGGGCTAGAGGCGTTTGCTACGGACATGACTAACTTCTCTTAGCGAATTTGCGGGCCGATGAAACGGCTCTTGGCTTGAACGTGGGTGCCACTGTTGTCAGCATCCTTGAGGGTGAAAGTCACCTCGTTGGTACTCGACGGCAGTTGCTCCGGTGCGCTCGATAATTCGACCGGCATGCTGATGATCTCACCCGCCTGCACCTTGAATTCGCGACGACCTTGCAGTTTCAGGTCAGGCAAGCCAGAGGCATCGAGAGTGTAGGTGTGATCGACCTGATCCTTGTTCATGACCTTGAGGCTATAAACGTTTTCGATCCGGCCTTCTGCGTTCTCGCGATATAGCACGCGGTCCTTGCTGACGTCGAAACCAACCAGCGGACGCATGAAAAAGGCGGTCGCCAGCAAGCTCATCATCACCAGCAGCACCACAGCATAACCAATCAGGCGCGGACGCAGTTTGTGCGTTGTCTGCCCGGACAGGTTGTGTTCAGTGGTGTAGCTGATCAACCCGCGTGGGTAGTTCATCTTGTCCATGATGGTATCGCATGCATCGATACAGGCTGCACAACCGATGCATTCGATCTGCAGGCCGTCGCGGATGTCGATGCCGGTCGGGCAGACTTGTACGCACATCGTACAGTCGATGCAATCCCCCAGACCCTGTGCTTTGTAATCGATATCCTTTTTCCGTGTGCCACGTTTTTCGCCGCGACGTGGGTCGTAGGACACGATCAGGGTGTCTTTGTCGAACATCACGCTCTGGAAACGCGCATACGGGCACATGTAAATGCACACTTGTTCGCGCAGCCAGCCCGCGTTGCCATACGTGGCGAGGGTGAGGAAGCCGACCCAGAAATACGCCCAGCCATCAGCCTGCCCAGTGAAAAAATCAATGGTCAGGTCACGGATAGGGGCGAAATAGCCGACGAAGGTCAGGCCCGTGGCGAAGCCAATGATTAGCCACAAGCTGTGCTTGCTGAGCTTGCGCAAGAACTTGTTGCCGGACATCGGCGCTTTGTCGAGCTTGATGCGCTGATTACGATCACCTTCGGTGACCTTCTCGCACCACATGAAAATCCAGGTCCAGACGCTTTGCGGGCAGGTATACCCGCACCACACGCGCCCGGCGAATACGGTAATGAAGAACAGGCCAAAGGCACTGACGATCAAAATGCCGGAGAGCAGGATGAAATCCTGCGGCCAGAAGGTGGCGCCGAAAATGTAGAACTTACGCTCTGGCAGGTTCCACCAGACGGCCTGATGGCCCGCCCAGTTCAGCCAGACCGTACCGAAGTACAGCAGGAATAGCCCGGCACCGCCCATCATCCGCAAATTGCGAAACAGGCCGGTGAAGGCACGGGTATAGATTTTTTCACGGGAAGCATAGAGATCGACACCGCTGCTGTCTTTTTTAGGCGGCGGAGTGACATTGTGTACCGGAATCTGGTTGCTCATTAGTGCGTCCCACGGCAGTGGAAAAAGCCTCAGCCAGTGCGTGCCGACTGTGGTCAAAAGAGTGTCGCTAAGGCGCCAATGATACGCCTCTCGCTCTGGCCCGGGGGTGCGACCTTTGGTCGCGTTGGGTGAAAGCGAATGTTGGTGTAATGACCTGAATCAATTGACTTATGGATTATGGTCGGTTTTGACGGGTAGGGCGTAATGACAGAGGGGAATATACCGCGATTTCGCGAATGTGTTCGCTCCCGCAGATTACTCACCCGTACGCGAATTTATTCTCGAAGGGGTCTGTATGGCTAAATCATCAGACAGCTAAAACCACAACGGCCCCGCCAGTTTTCACTGGCGGGGCCGTTGTGTGTTGCGGTCACGCGTTCGCTTTACTCAGCGGCAGCAGCCTTGTCTCCATGGGAGAGGCTGTAGACGTAAGCAGCCAGCAGGTGAACCTTGTCATTGCCTTGCAGCAATGCCTGAGCAGGCATCTGGCCCTGACGGCCGTAACGGATGGTCTGCTGCAGTTGCGCGAAGCTCGAACCGTAGATGAATGCCGCCGGGTGAGTCAGGTTAGGTGCGCCCATTGCAGCGGTGCCTTTACCTTCCGGACCGTGGCATGCCACGCAGTTGGTAGCGAACAGTTTCTGGCCAGCAACCGGATCGGCGTTAGCGTCTTCAGGCAGCTTGCGGCCATCCAGTTGGGTGGTAACGAACGCTGCGACGTCGCGTACGCCCTGGTCACCAATGACTGGACCCCAAGCAGGCATGACCGCATGGCGGCCACCCATGATGGTGGTCTTGATGGTTTCCGGTTCACCACCCCAACGCCAGTCTTCGTCGGTCAGGTTCGGGAAGCCGTAAGCACCTTTGGCGTCGGAGCCATGGCAAACTGAGCAGTTGGAGGCGAACAGTCGGCCCCCCATCTTCAAAGCTTGCGGGTCTTTGGCGACTTCTTCGATCGGCATGGATGCGAATTTGGCAAAAATCGGACCAAATCGAGCATCCGATTTAGCCATTTCTTTTTCCCATTCGTGCACGCCAGTCCAACCGGATTGGCCATTGGCGAATTCGGTTTTCTTGTCGTTGTCCAGGTAGGAATAGCCAGGCAGCAGGCCTTTCCAGTTACCCAGACCCGGGTAAAGCACCAGATAGCCCAGCGCGAAGATGATGGTGCCCACGAACAGCATGAACCACCATTTTGGCAGTGGGTTGTCGTATTCCTCGATACCGTCGAAGGAATGGCCCACTTTTTCTTCTGTCGCTTCGCTGCGCTGGCCCTTGCGGGTGGACAGCAGCAGCCAGGTCAGGGCGAAGATGGTACCCAAACTGAGGACTGTGACGTACAGACTCCAGAAAGTAGTCATTCTTTGTTACTCCTAGAAGCTTGCTCTTGCTCAACGTGCTTGATGGCTTCGGGGTCATCCGCGAAGGGCAGCAAAGTTGCTTCGTCGAACTCTGCCTTGCGTCGTCCGCTGAATACCCACAATGCCAGGCCGATAAAAGCCACCATCACTACGACGGTGCCCAGGCCGCGAATCATCCCCATATCCATCAATATCACCGTTTGCTTTTGATGATGGTGCCCAGACCTTGCAGGTAGGCGACCAACGCATCCATTTCAGTTTTGCCTTTCACAGCAGCACTTGCACCGGCGATGTCTTCGTCGGTGTAAGGGACGCCGAGCGTACGCAAGACTTCCATTTTTTTCGGGGTGTCCTTGCCGTCGAGCTTGTTTTCTACCAAGAACGGGTAGGCAGGCATTTTCGACTCGGGCACTACGTTGCGCGGGTTGTACAAGTGCGCGCGCTGCCAGTCATCGGAGTAACGACCGCCGACGCGGGCCAGGTCCGGACCGGTACGCTTGGAACCCCACAGGAACGGGTGGTCCCAGACGCTTTCACCAGCGACCGAGTAGTGGCCGTAGCGTTCGGTTTCAGCACGGAACGGACGGATCATCTGCGAGTGGCAGCCGACACAACCGTTGGCGATGAAAACATCGCGGCCTTCGAGTTCCAGCGCCGGGCGAGGCTTCATGCCTTCAACCGGCTTGTTGGTCACGTCCTGAAAAAACAGGGGGACGATCTGGGTCAGGCCGCCGATGCTGACGGCGATAACCATGAAGAAGGCCAGCAGGCCGATATTCTTCTCGACTACTTCGTGTCTCATCAGTGAGCTCCAACTACAGCGATCTGAGCGGCGGCTTCAGCTTCAGCCGGGTTCGAGGCGCGTACGGTGCGGAACACGTTGTAAGCCATGAACAGCATGCCGCTGGCGAAGAATGCACCACCCAGTGCGCGGACGATGAAGCCCGGATGGCTGGCTTGCAATGCTTCGACGAAGGAGTAAGTGAGGGTGCCGTCGTCGTTGATCGCACGCCACATCAAACCCTGGGTGATGCCGTTGACCCACATCGAAGCGATGTAAAGAACGGTACCGATGGTAGCCAGCCAGAAGTGGGTGTTGATCAAGCCAACACTGTGCATCTGAGGGCGACCGAAGATTTTCGGGATCATGTGGTACAGCGAACCGATCGAGATCATCGCTACCCAGCCGAGAGCGCCGGCGTGTACGTGGCCGATGGTCCAGTCAGTGTAGTGAGACAGCGAGTTGACGGTCTTGATGGCCATCATCGGGCCTTCGAAGGTCGACATGCCGTAGAACGCCAGCGATACGACCAGGAAGCGCAGAATCGGGTCGGTACGCAGTTTGTGCCATGCACCTGACAGCGTCATCATGCCGTTGATCATGCCGCCCCAGCTTGGCGCCAGCAGAATCATCGACATCGCCATGCCCAGCGACTGAGCCCAATCTGGCAGAGCGGTGTAGTGCAAGTGGTGCGGGCCTGCCCAGATGTACAGGGTGATCAGTGCCCAGAAGTGCACGATCGACAGGCGATAGGAGTAGATCGGACGCTCGGCCTGCTTCGGAACGAAGTAGTACATCATCCCCAGGAAGCCGGTGGTCAGGAAGAAACCTACCGCGTTGTGGCCGTACCACCACTGGATCATCGCATCAGTCGCACCGGAGTAGGCCGAGTAGGACTTGAAGAGGGTCACGGGCAGCGACGCGTGGTTGACGATATGCAGCATCGCCGTCACGAGGATGAAGGCGCCATAGAACCAGAGGCCCACATAAATGTGCTTGGTTTTGCGCTTCATGATGGTGCCAAAGAACACCGCAGCGTAGGTTACCCAGACGATGGCCAGCAAAATGGCGAGAGGCCATTCCAGTTCGGCGTATTCCTTAGTAGTGGTGTAGCCCAGCGGCAACGTGATGCCTGCGCCGACGATCACTGCTTGCCATCCCCAGAAGTGGAAGGCGGCCATGCTGTCGGAGATCAGTCGCGTTTGGCAGGTTCGCTGCACGACATAGTAAGAAGTGGCAAACAGTGCACAACCACCGAAGGCGAAGATCACCAGGTTTGTGTGCAGCGGGCGTAAGCGTCCAAAAGTCGTCCACGGAAGGCCGAGGTTTAACTCGGGCCAAACAAGCTGTGAGGCGATAAAGACACCAAGCCCCATGCCAAGGATCCCCCAGACCACCGTCATGATGGCGAACTGGCGGACTACCTTATAGTTATAAGCAGTCGGACTGATTGCTGTGCTCATTCTAAGGTTCCACGGTTTGGGTGTTTTTTAGGGATAAAAAAGCGGCCGCAGTATGGAGAAAGCGAGTTGCCATTGCAATGCGATCAACGCCTTGCAACCGCTTCCTGAAGCTGATTCTGCGGTCATTTCAGCACGGTCAGGGAGCTGTCAGGCGCAGTGACGAAATGCCGCAGTGGACGAAAAAAAGTGAGGGTTCCAGGCTGGCGGAATGCAGCGGGAAAAGGACGAAACAAAACGCAAAACCAACAACCCGCGGACCATAGCCGCTGTAGATGAGCTTTTTGCGCAAGTTATCGAGCACAATCGCCGAAAACATTCGTATCACTTGACCTGTGGCCCACTGTTGGCAGTCCACTATGCCGGCAAGCTTAGTCCTGAATGTCGGGAGTGGGAAGGTGTACTAACGACGGGTGCGACACTTGGTCGCGGAGGGAAAGGAGTTGCCGCTCCTGTAACAGGAGCGGCATTCACGCACAGCCCAGAGATTGTCCGGGTTGCTGAATCGTTATTGTGCCTTGGCTGTTGGCGCCTCTTGCTGAGCAGTACCCTGTGACAGGCTATAAACATAGGCGGCTAACAACTGCACCTTGTCATTGCCCAGCTGCTCGCTCTGCGCTGGCATCTGACCTTGACGACCATAACGGATAGTCTGCTGCAACTGGGTCAGACTGCTGCCGTAGATGAAACCGGTCGGTTGCGTCAGGTTCGGCGCCCCCATCGCTTGCGTGCCTTGACCTGTTGCGCCGTGGCAGGCTACGCAATTGGTGTTGAACACTTGCTGTCCGGCTTCGACATTGGCGGTTTCATCGGCTGGCAATGGCAGTCCTGCGAGGGAGTGACGTACATACGCTGCGACGTTTTTCACCCCTTCCTCACCGAGAATCGGACCCCAGGCTGGCATGCCGGCTATACGGCCACCCATGATGGTGGTCTTGATAGTGTCGGCGCTGCCGCCCCATCGCCAAATGGTATCTGTCAGGTTGGGAAAGCCATAGGCCCCCCGAGCATCCGAACCGTGGCAGACGGCGCAGTTGGAGGCGAACAGTCGTCCGCCCATCTTCAGCGCTTGTGGGTCTTTGGCGACTGCTTCCACGGGCATGGCAGCAAATTTGGCGAAAATAGGCCCAAACTTGGTGTCAGCCTTGTCCATTTCCTTTTGCCACTCATTGACACTGGTCCAGCCATTCGCATAGCCGGGGAGAATGCCTTTCCAGTTGCCCAGGCCTGGGTAGAGGATCAGGTAGCCGACCGCGAACACCAGAGTTGCGGCAAACAACATGAACCACCATTGGGGCAGTGGGTTGTCGTACTCCTCAATGCCGTCGAAGCTGTGCCCCATGGTCTGATCGGTACTGCCTTTGGTTTCGCCCTTACGGGTGCCGATCAGCAGCCACGTAAGGCCGATCAGGCTGCCGATGGTCAGTACACAGATGTAGGTACTCCAAAATGTGGTCATGGCTGGGTACTCCGCTCAACAGGGTGCTCTACAACAGATTGTTCTTCAGCGTGAGATGGCAGCGGTTCGTCCGCGAAAGGCGCCATGCGCGCTTCAGCGAACTCCGGATTGCGTTTACTGTTGAAGACCCAAAAGGCCAACCCGATAAATGCGATTGCCACCACCAGCGTGCCAAGACCGCGTAAGTCTCCGATATCCATGGCTTACCTCTTGCTCTTGATCGAGGTGCCGAGTACCTGCAAGTAGGCAATCAGTGCATCCATCTGGGTTTTGCCTTTGAGCGTTTCAACGGCCCCGGCGATGTCGGCGTCGGTGTAAGGCACGCCGAGGCTGCGCATGGTTTTGAGCTTGGTTACGGTGTGGCTGCTGTCGACAGGCTCGTTCACCATCCATGGATAGCCAGGCATTTTCGACTCAGGCACCACGTTGCGCGGGTTGTACAAGTGCGCGCGCTGCCAGTCATCGGAGTAACGCCCACCGACCCGTGCCAGATCAGGCCCGGTACGCTTGGAGCCCCACAGGAACGGATGGTCCCAGACGCTTTCACCGGCGACCGAGTAGTGCCCGTAGCGTTCTGTTTCAGCACGGAACGGACGGATCATCTGCGAGTGACAACCCACACAGCCGTTGGCGATGTAGACATCGCGACCTTCCAGCTGCAGCGCGGTGTAGGGCTTCATGCCTTCAACCGGCTTATTGGTCACGTCCTGAAAGAACAGCGGGACGATTTGTGTCAGGCCACCGATGCTCACAGCCAAGACCATCAACAACATCAGTAGGCCGACGTTTTTCTCGATTGTTTCGTGTTTCATGGCGAACTCCTCAGGCCATCTGCGCTGCGGCGGCAGCTTCGGCAGGCACGCAGGCCCGTACGGTGCGCCAGGTGTTGTAGGCCATCAGCAACATACCGCTGAAGAAGATCGCGCCGCCCACCAGCCGCACGATAAAGCCAGGATGGCTGGCCACCAGGGTTTCGACGAACGAGTAAGTCAGCGTGCCGTCTTCGTTGACTGCGCGCCACATAAGGCCCTGAGCGATACCGTTGACCCACATCGAGGCGATGTACAGCACGGTGCCGATAGTTGCCAGCCAGAAGTGGGCGTTGATCAAGCCGACGCTGTGCATACGTGGCCGGCCGAAGATTTTCGGGATCATGTGGTACAGCGCACCGATGGAAATCATCGCCACCCAACCCAGAGCGCCCGCGTGCACGTGACCGATGGTCCAGTCGGTGTAGTGGGAGAGGGCGTTGACGGTCTTGATCGCCATCATCGGACCTTCAAAGGTCGACATGCCGTAGAACGCCAGTGACACGACCAGGAAGCGCAGGATCGCGTCGTCGCGCAATTTATGCCAGGCGCCCGAGAGCGTCATCATGCCGTTGATCATGCCGCCCCAGCTTGGTGCCAGCAGAATCAGTGACATAACCATACCCAGTGACTGAGCCCAGTCCGGCAGCGCGGTGTAGTGCAGGTGGTGCGGGCCAGCCCAGATATACAGGGTGATCAGCGCCCAGAAGTGCACGATCGACAGGCGATAGGAATACACCGGCCGTTCAGCTTGCTTAGGAACGAAGTAGTACATCATCCCCAAAAAGCCTGCGGTCAGGAAAAAGCCTACGGCGTTGTGTCCGTACCACCACTGCACCATCGCATCAGTCGCCCCGCCATACACGGAGTAGGACTTGGTCAGGCTGATGGGTATCTCCATGTTGTTGACGAGGTGCAGAATCGCCACAGTGATGATAAAGGCGCCGAAGAACCAGTTACCGACATAGATGTGCTTGGTGTTGCGCTTCTTCAGCGTGCCGAAGAAGACGATGGCATAGCTGACCCAGACGATGGTGATCAGAATATCGATCGGCCATTCCAGTTCGGCGTATTCCTTGGAGCTGGTATAACCCAGCGGCAAGGTAATGGCGGCCAACAGAATCACCAGTTGCCAACCCCAGAACGTAAACGCCGCCAGTCGGGGCGCGAACAGTTGGGTCTGGCAGGTGCGTTGCACCGAGTAGTAGGAGCTGGCAAACAGCGCACAGCCGCCGAACGCGAAAATCACCGCATTGGTGTGCAGTGGACGCAAACGACCGAACGTAGTCCAGGGCAAGTTGAAGTTGAGTTCAGGCCAAACCAATTGCGCGGCGATAAAAACGCCGAGCCCCATTCCGACGATGCCCCACACCACCGTCATAATGGCAAATTGGCGGACCACCTTATAGTTGTAGGCGGTACTGTTAGTTGTGTTCATTTAGGTGTGTTCCCATCTTCTTTGGTCCGGATCAGAGGTCCGAGTCATAGCACCGAGTTATAGGCAGACTAATCAAAAGCGAGGTAAGCATGAGAGAAGGACTAAGTGCCGGTATTGACGGGGATCAATGCGAACTACTGGCGCGAACTAATGGCTGGTTATGGAGTCCCGCTCCTCAGAGGTTTTTTGACACGTCGCCGACCCTGATCCTGGCCCATGGCGCAGGCGCACCCATGGACAGCGAATTTATGACCGACATGGCTGCACGCCTTGCCGTGCGGGGTGTCAACGTGATGCGCTTCGAGTTTCCCTACATGGCTCAACGACGCCTCGACGGCCGCAAACGTCCCCCCAACCCTCAAGCGCAATTGCTCGACTGCTGGCGGCAGGTCTATGCCCAGGTGCGACCACACGTCGCTGGACGCCTGGCTGTCGGGGGTAAGTCCATGGGCGGACGAATGGCCAGTCTGGTGGCTGATGAGCTGGGCGCAGATGCGCTGGTGTGTCTGGGTTACCCGTTCTATGCCGTGGGCAAACCGGAAAAACCTCGGGTGGCGCATTTGGCTGAATTGAAGACGTCAACCTTGATCGTGCAGGGGGAAAGGGACGCGTTGGGGAATCGGGAGGCGGTAGACGGGTATGAATTATCCAGCGCTATCGATATTTATTGGGTGCCGACAGGCAATCACGACCTGAAACCGTTGAAGTCGGCGGGTGTGAGTAGCGATGCGGTGTTGGATCAAGCGGCCGAAAGGCTGGTAGATTTTTTGATGAAGTAGTCCGTTTAAAGTACTAAGCCTGCGGCATCGCAGGCTTAGTACTTGGAACTTAGTCGTTCAATCAGCCCTTCATGCCGAACGCGTGAGCCGCTTCCCCGCCAAAACCGACGTCTTTGAGTGCTAACGTTCGGCCATCCCGGGGAAAAATCGCCCAGCGTTTACCTAAACCGGCAACGTCCGCAGCCCAAGCGCGGCTATCTCGGCCTGCTTCGTAGCTGAGTCCCGGATCACCGCCGTAATTGGCACGTAATGTATTCCAGTCGGCCAACGAAGGCATGTGCGCACCCGCGCTGTTTACCGGTTTCATAGCTTCGGTGTAGGTGTGGAAGATGAAATACACAAACGTCAGGACATTTGAGGTTTTTACGTTATAGCTGACGCGTTGACCCGCGCTGTCAGTGACGATGATGGCGGCAGCGCCATTGCTGACCGAGATGACTCGTCCCGTTGCGTCGACCTCCGCAATCGTTGGTGCGCTGGACTCGTAACGGTAAGGTGCGACCCCACCCGAGGCCACTCGCTGCGCGAACGCTCCGGCAGGTGGAAACTTAGGCGTGGCCGCTGCTCGCAAGTGCCGAGCGCTCAGCACCAGTTTAGAGGTGTCGATGATCAACGGAGGCTTGGCGCCGGCCACGACCTTGAACGCAGTCGCCGGCGAAACCAGCGGCAAAGCATTATTACGAGTCACCTCGTAAGTGACCTGAACGGCACCATCGGCGCTGCCGATCACAACGGATTTGGGCACGACGAATTCAATATTAGCCGCAGTGCCAGCCTCTTTCGCAGGGGTTACGTGGTTTTGAGGTCCGTCCCATTTAACGACGATGCTGTCTTTTTCATCGATGCCGGTGTAACGGGGGACTGTTATCAGTACGCCATAACCAGGTACGTTTTCCAGGTTCATGATGTTATTAACGTCTACACCTGCGACAGCCGGCTTGGGAAGGTGAGAGAGGGCTGTGTCGATCAGCAGATCAAGGACGTTTGACTGTTCAATCGTGCCGTCGACGCGGGTGACTACATAATAAATCTGCACCTTATTGCCGAGGTCATTGGCAACTATCGTTCCCGAAAAAATCACCAACAACTCTTGTCCTGCTTGACTGGCGGAGATGGCTTTATCTTTAGCGTACCTCCCGCCCGGCGATTGCCATGACACGGTCACGAAGTCGCCTTCCTTCAGATTCGCGCTGGCGTCAATGACCACTGTTGCTCCATTGAACGTATCGACAGGGTCAAGGGTGCCATCTTCTTTGGCTTCCTTGACCGTTGGATCGGGCAGGGGAGTGATGACCGTGGCGCCGATTTTGAGTAGCAGCGTTTCCGAGGCAAGCGTGCGATTACCACGCACCACCTCATACCGCACAGCAACGCTGCCATCGAGGTTGGCGTCCACATAGTGCTTTTTGACCCGGAAAATGACGTCCTTGCCCAACATGCCGCTGTTGAGTGTTGTGCTAGTGCTGTAGCTGGCGTCCGGCGTGCTGCCATCCCAATGCAACGTGACCTTGTCCAGCGGCGCCATGCCCGCGTATGGCCTGACACGAACCACGGCTTCTAGCACGATGTCCGCCGGATCAAGCACACCATCTGCACTTGCGCCATCGACAGAGGGGGACGGTAACAATGCGCCCCCGTCAGTGCCGACTTGCACCTGCAGCGAAGGCGATTTGAAAAACGCCCGGGCGAATGTAGTCACCGTGTAATAAAGTTCAAGCGTACCGCCCGCCAGCGCACTGACTTTATCGTCAGGGATCAAGAACGCCACCGTTTGCCCAACGTCATCACTGTTGAGGTTTTTCACCTCTTCATGAATCACATTGGCACCGCTGGCGGTCTTGCCCATCCACACCAGAGTGACGTCATTGCCATCGGCCATGAAGTAATACGCTGGCACTTGGGCGATGACATTGTGCGCCGTCGGGTCGAGCACACCGTTATTCTCCTCCGCAGCAGGCAACTTCGGTGGCGCCAGCACCTGAGCCTCACCCACGATGGTCAGCGGCAGGCTCTTGGAGCGCTGCTCCTCGCCGGACACTTTCCTGACCTTGTACTTGAGCCGCGCCCGGCCTTGGGCAATCGGCTCGAATTGTTCATTGGGAATCAGGAACTGCACAAACCCGATGGACGTGCCCACCGGTTTCATCGCGACATAAGGGTCCAGCCCCAACCCTTCCGCCGTGTTGCGCTCGACGGTGAAAGTGATTTCGTCCGTGGCATTGATCCCCGGATAAGACAGCACCAGCGCCTGCACATCGGCCCCGGCAAGGGATGCAAGGTCCAACTCCATATTGGCCGCTTGTGGTGCGACCGGGGCGGGAAGGGTGGAGTTGCCAGCTTCGACTTCGACATACGTGGGGAGGGAAAAGCGCGACCAGTTGTTTACGGTGTCACGAACTTCGTACATTCCCACCAGTGTGTCGGAGTCACCCGCGCCAATAATGGTTTCTCGGGGGATCGACACGCTAATGAGTTGATCCGCCGCTGGAAGCTCATCCAGCGAGTGCCTCACGGGTGTTCCGTGCCAGAAAACGGTGATCGCATCGTTGATCTCCATGTTTTGATAGGCTGCGATATTGACCGTCACCTGATCGAGGTCTCCGTTACCGATAGTGCCCTCGGGCGTTATCGTGCACAGGCTCAGGTTCTCATTGATATAAGGCGTGTCAGGCGTGTTATCAATGCCGCCGGGGACCGTCAGTTTTACGGTTATTGGCAGGCGTTCGGATTTATTGAACGTGCCGCCCACCAGTCTTTTTACCGTATACCAAGTGTCTACCCGATAGTGTGGATTAATGTCCGCAGGTGGCACGATGTACCGTTGATCCACCGGCAGCGTGACAAAAGAGCCCGTCCCTTCGGCAGTATCGCCAGGTTTAACTGTGTAATTAGCAATCGATCCTTCCTGGTCGCCCCAAAACAACTCGATGTAGTCACTGTCCATCATGCCAATATAGGGACCGATCCGGATCAGTACAGGGACCGAAGGATCTAGCGTATCGAGGTGACCGATGCCACTGGGGTCGTTAGTGCTGTGCAGCTTTGGTTTTGCCAGCAATGTTGTCTGTTTTAAAGAATCCATGTCGTTACTCACAGGGTCAGTATTAGTCACAATGAAAGTGGGCCGCTGTTCGGCGGCCCACACGCGAGATCAAGGCTTTGCACAGCCTTCGCCAGGGGTGACCATGTCAATAAAGACTTTTGCAATACCGGAAGTAGCAGGGCCGGTAATACTGTTGATTTTAAACATGGCTTCGGCGCGACCGAAACAAATCAGACGCAGGTTCGCATCCGGCACGGTGAACTCGTAATCTTCGCGAGTTTGTTGTTCGGTCAGTGGCTCAGTGGTAAAGGTGTACGTTGCTTCTGGAACTTGCGGGCCTTCGAACAAACCTTTCCATCCCAGGAATGTAAAGTTCAATACGTCGCCCGTTTTAATATTCTCGTAAGGCTTGACCAATAAAGTGGCACCATCGGGGTTGAGGATCGCCCCAATACCGCCGTTTTCAGTCACCCGCTGGAATTCCGGTGGCTGCAGCCCGTTTTCGCCGCCTGGCAACTCGCCCTTGCGTCTCACAATCACGCTTTGAGACGCCGAGTAGGTTGTCTTGGGATTACCCGTATGCGTCACGGTGTAATTGACCCGAATGTCCGTGCCGGTGCCTTCGTTAGAGATCAACGCGTTAGGAACCGTCAACGACAGGTCTGCTGCTGCCGTGACATCGGAAAGCTTGATCCGATATAGCACCGGCACCGGCTGCTGCCCCCAGAACAGGCTGATTTGATCGTCCTCAATAAACCCGCTTTTCCAGGCGATGATGGCAGTGGCCGGTTGCAGGTAATCGTTTTCGTCGATTACGTTGTCGGTATCGTCGGGGTTGGTGCTGGCCCCACGGATGATCGGTTTTTCAGGACTCACAGGACCTGGAAGATCCAGCACGACATTGACGGTCTTCACTGCGGAAGTGCCAAACAACAGGGTGTTGCGACGCACTTCGTAGTACACGTCTACGTCGCCATCAGGTGTTAATGCGACGGTGGCGTAGTTCACCAGCAGGGTGAAAATAGGGTCTTCGTTTTCGTCTCCTGCCTCAACAGACTGCATCGGCAGGCTATTGGCACCCCAATACAGCGTGACCTCATCACCCGGTTGCACACCGTCGTACGCAGGAATGTCTACGCTCACAGACTGCTTCGCGTCGGCATCGCTGATAACACGGTCATCGGCTTGAGCGATAATCGGCGCGGGCAGATCGACTGCGGATTCATGCAGTGCAAGTTGGAACGCCACCGGTTCTGAATCCACTGAAATGTTACCGGCACGATCAGTGATGACGTAGTACACGTCCTCTTTGATATCGCCCAATGCTTCCAGATATACGCGGGTAAACCCGATCATGATCCGCTCAGGCTGCGTGCCACCGCCGGGTACTTCGGCCTGTTGCACGGTATGTTCCGGACCTTTCTGGCCAGCCCAGTAAGTCTGGATGACATCACCCAGTTTGATGTCGAAGTAGGCCGGTACTTCACCGACCAACACATCCGCCATCGCGGTCAGTTCGTCCGAGGTCAGGCCATCATTGACGACCCTCGGGAAAATCAGCGGCGACAGCAGCGAACCGCCTGGCGCCTGTCGGTCGAACACGATCGGAGTTGCTGCCGACACATTGGGCGTACCACCAATAAAACGCCGAGAGAGGTACGCCAGCGTGTGGTTACCGTCCTGCGCGCCGGTCAAACTATCAACTGGAATATCCAGGGTCAGTTCAGTGCCCGGGATCGGGTTCGCCGGAAGTTGTCCTTGCACGCCGACAAGTACGTTATCCAGCAGCAATTGGTAGTAGTCACCCTCGACAGCATCGTCCCATACAGGGAATGTTACAGGGATTGGTGCGGTCAATAGTGCAGCGGGTAAAAGACCGTCGACCAATGCAGTGGGCAGTACCGGTGGAACTAATGCACGCGGTGCGCGATGTGAATGACGGCGAATCAAAGCATTTGAAGTACACATGGTTATTCTCCTGAGTGAATGCGCGGTATTCTGCTGAAGAGCAGTTTTCCGCGTTTTTTTGGCAATAAAAGCCCGACAACTTTTAGGGTTAAAGTTGCGTGGTTATCGATGTATAGGGCCCGTTATCACGCGGGATAATGGCGGTTAGATAAACGGTGTAAACGCTTTATCTGTCATTGAACTAATAGAGGTTTTCGTGACCTGTCAACAGTGGGTGGTAAATAAATAGTTTTTTCTTATCTGTTGAACGAGCAAGCGCGTTCAGCACCCCGGCGCAGGCGTGCGCATATCGACATAAGTGCCTGCCTTTAATGAACTCGCCTGCCCATGGGTATTGATCACCTCGTAGCGCGCTTCCGCTCGACCCCGCTGGATGGCCATCAAACAGGTGTGGGCAATCATGAACCGGCAGCCTTTGAGCAGGTCATTGTCGCTCACCACCTGTTCCTGACGGTCCGACGCGGCCACCACCGGATCACCGCCACTCATGGCGTCGAACCCGGTGAACGACAATTGAATAACATCGCCGACCTGCATGTTCCGGTAGGGGTTGATGTGCACTGCGGTGCCGTTCGGGCTGCCGTCCGGGCTGCCTGCCGGTTCCAGCGTGCAATACGCATTGGCCTGGATAAACAGCGGCGCACCGAGGCCGGTTTCACCGCCCGGCAATTGTCCTTTCGACACCAGCTTCACCGGTTGGCTTGGCGAATATGAGGTGTTGGGGTTGCCCGCATGCGTCACGGTGTAACGCACTGAAACCGGCTTGCACACGCCTTCAGCGGTGATGACCCGATTGGGCAGGCAGATCAGCAGATCGGTTGCTGTATCAACGTCGTTCTGATTGATTGGCCGAACCACCGGCACGGTCGAGGCGCCCCAGAACAGATTGATCAGGTCGCAGCGCTTGAACCCCCCACGCCAGGCAATCACCGTGTCGGCGCTGAGCAGGTAATCGTCTTCATCAAGGACGTTGTCCTGTCGATTGGCGTTATCGCTTCTGCCTTTAATGACCGGCGCGGCCAGCGCTTCGTTGATCAAGGTGTGCGGCGAGTCGTCCTGCGGGCCCGGCACTGTCAGAAACACCTGCACCTCCAGGCTCGGCGAGGTGGCGAGCAATTGCCCTTCGCGGCGTACTTCATAGCGAACCTCGATCTTGCCATCGCCGGCCTGCACCAGACTCGGATAGGCCACCGCCATGGAGAACAGCACCGCTTGGCCGAGCTCAGCGGCAGTCAGCCGATACTCGGGTAAGGCTACGCTGCCCCATAGCAGGGTTATGGCGTCCCCGGCCTCGGCATGGGTGTACGCCGGAATATCCACCCGCACCATCGGTGTCATCGATCAGCCCATCGTCGGCCTGCGGCACCATGGGTGGCAGCAGATCGGTCGGGGTATTTTTGATGCGCAGCACAACGCTGGCCGCTTGCGACACCACCGAGGTATTGCCTGCGCGGTCGGTCACGGTGTAGGTCACTGCGACCTCGCCATCCTCCAGCGACTCCAGATAGGTGCGGTCGAAGCTCAGGCTGATGGCCGGGTCGGTCAGTTCTTCCGCCAGCACCGTATGGACCGGTCCTGGCTGGCCCGCCCAATAGCTGCGAATCACATCCCCCCATTTCATGTCGAAATACCCCGGCACGTTCGCCACCAGCACGTTGCCCATGGCCGACAGTTCGGCGGAGGTCAGGCCGTTTTCACTTTCGCTCGGGAACATCAGCGGTGCGAGTGTGCCGCCGCCGGGAGGGGTACGGTCAATGATGACGGGGGTGGAGGCAGATACATTGGGGGTGCCGCCGATGAAGCGCTTGGTGTGGTAAGCCAGCGTATGAGCACCCTCTTCCCAGCGATCAGAAATAAAAATTTCAAACGTCAGTATTTCACCGGGCGTCGGATTGCTCCCTAGCTGCTTTTGTTCCCCCTTCAGAGCATTATTAATGAGCAGTTGGTAATAATCACCCTCCATCGCATCCGGCCAAGTTGGAAAGCTGACAGTGATAGTGCTCTCTAAATCCCGACGCTGTAAAAGTCCATCCACAGGGTCAGCAATTGAAATGGTGGGCAGCTCCATGGAAGTTCCTCTAGTGCCAGCTGTTTGGTTGTCGTAGTTTTGCATGTTGACTCTCCTGATGGTTTGAGACACCTGTCGCTGTCGCGTCATCGATAGCGGCTCATAAGCGTTCGTCTGAAAGCATTGCGTTGGAAACAGGCCCCACAGCCATCGGGTGGTACATAGTTATGGGGGTGCTGTCTAAAATCGAACCAATAGCAATTGAAGGTGATTGTCAATCGCTCGAATTTTATTTAATAGAGCTCGTCTCAGGCGCCCAAACGGAATACCCGCTGTCTGTAAGACTCATATTTCAAATTCTTCAGATGCGTCCTACAAGGATAATATCCATAACGCTCTTCAGGACTGAATGCGAACTCTAAAATAGGGTCAGTTCATTTTATGAAGGAGTTGCATATTGAAAAGGATTGGTTCGTGCCGCCCGATTTTTCGGATAGGGCTGGGGGCGGTAGGCGTTTCATTGGGCGCTTCGTTGAGCCTGTACGCTGTCGCTGAGGACGCTATGGCTGATGCTGCGTTAGTCCGTTTTCCCAGTGCGCCTAATGGAAATCAAGTGTTGGCGAGAGACCCTAAAACATCGAGGCTTTTAGTTGATGGCATTGTATGGAATGTGGATGGGGCGACGCCGCAAGATTCATATAATGTCCAGAATGGCGGTGTGTTGAACGTTAGCGGTGCTACTACTGGTTATATTAATATTAACGGCAGTACGCTTAATATGGAGTCAAGCACTGCCCGCGGTGACGTTAAATCTTTTGGTGGGGTGGTAAATATTAATCAATCCGTTGTTGTCAGCGATAGAGAAGCGTTGACCGTGATTAGGGGTGGTAATGCGATTTCCGTGGCAAATGTGAGCAATAGTTCACTTTCTGGTGGGGTTGGCGCCAATGTTGGTGGTAGAAGTGAACTGAATGTTAGTAATAGTCAATTGGCAGGGGTTGGTGGGGGTAGTTTTGGTGGATTGGGTGTAGTGCTTGCAGGTGCTACAGTAAACGCATCGAATGGTAGTTTAATTGTGGGCAGTAATAATGGCCTATTGATTTCCATTGATGTGGGAAATGCTACGGATGTGCCTAAATCGATCAATAGTGTAGTCGTTATAGATGGGTCTGAAGTTCAGGGTTTGAACGGTCCCGCAATCAAGGTCACAGCAACACCGCCCTCTATGGTGAGCGAGCCTATTGGTGCCGTCGCCGACATCACCTTTCAAAACCACTCAACCCTTTTGTCCGGTAACGGCAATCTGTTGGAAGTCGACGGCGACAGCACCGTAAAATTCACCGTCGACGACAGTACCCTTACTGGCAATCTGGTCGCCGATGACACCAGCACGCTGAATGTCACCCTGCAAAACAACGCGCAGCTCACCGGCGATGTGATCAACGGCAACAATTTGTCGATCAATTCCGGTGCGCAGTGGCAGATGGTGGGTGATAACGCAGTCAAGACGCTGAACCTCAACGGCGGCGGGGTGAACTTTGGTGCGGACGGGTTTCATACGCTGTCGCTGGGTGAGTTGTCCGGTAGCGGTGCATTTGCCATGAACATTGATCTGGATGCTGGTGTCGGTGACTTATTGGAGGTCAACGGCGAGGCCAATGGCGACTTCACGCTCAAAGTGAAGAACACGGGCGTTGAACCGGTGTCGCCCGACATTCAGCCATTGCAGGTGGTCCACACCGAAGGTGGCGATGCGCAGTTCATCCTGCTGGGCAATCGGGTGGATTTGGGCGTCTATTCCTACGAACTGGAAGAGCAGGGCACCGACTGGTTCATCGTCGGTTCGGGCAAAACCATCAGCCCCTCGACGCAGAGTGTGCTGGCCTTGTTCAATGCTGCACCCAATATCTGGATGAGCGAGCTGTCGACGTTGCGCAGTCGCATGGGTGAAGTGCGCACCAGCGGCGAGGGTGGCGGCTGGATTCGGGCGTATGGCAATCGCTTCAACGCCACGACCGGCGCAGGTGTCGATTATGAGCAGCGACAGAGCGGTATGTCGTTCGGTGCGGATGCGCCGGTTCCGGTGAGTAACGGTCAGTTGCTGATAGGGTTGCTCGGTGGGTATAGCAAGTCCGATCTGGACTTGAGTCGCGGCACCTCGGGCAATGTCGACAGCTATTACGTCGGCGCTTACGGTACTTGGCTGTCGGAGGAGGGCTATTACGTTGATGGTGTGCTCAAGCTCAACACCTTCAACAACGAGTCGGAGGTGGCGATGAGCGACCAGACTCAAGCCAAGGGCAGTTATAAAAACACGGGTATCGGTGGTTCGGTGGAGGTCGGCAAGCACATCAAGTTGGCCGATGACTTCTTCCTTGAACCCTTTGCGCAGATGGCGGCGGTGGTGATTCAGGGCGACCATTACACTCTGGACAACGGCCTGGAAGCGAAGAACAACCGCACTCAGTCGGTACTGGGCAAGGTGGGTACTTCGGTCGGCCGTAACATCGCGCTTAAGGATGGCGGTGTACTCCAGCCCTATGTGCGTGTCGCTGTCGCTCACGAATTTGCGCGCAGCAACGAGGTGACGGTCAACGACACCCGTTTCAACAATGAGCTATTTGGCTCGCGTGCAGAGTTGGGTGCAGGGGTGGCGGTATCGCTGTCGAAGCGCCTGCAAGTGCACGCGGACTTCGACTACATGAAGGGCAATAACGTCGAGCAGCCGTGGGGGGCAAACGTGGGTGTGCGGTTTGCTTTTTGATGAGGTGAGTCCAAGCGCTTCGGGGTTCTGAAGCCCAGCGTAGAAAAACCCCCGGTGATCACTCATCGGGGGTTTTTCTTTACACCCTCAATGCTGCGGCGGTGGGCGTCGCTGCTGTTTGCGTCTGATGGATCGTCCTCGGTTGCGTTGTTTGGCGCTGGATCGGTAACAGCTATGCACGTTCAGATAGAGGATCGCGGAGGTGCCAATCCGTTGTCCGTCGCGATTGATGTCGTAACACACTTCGACTTTGCCCTGCGGGGCAACATTATCTGTACTGTACGAGACCCATTGCATCCCAATGATCGGATCGTTGATGTGTTCTTCATCCAGCGTCTGGATAGGGTAGGTTCTGCTGCCCCACAGCAGGTGGAATTCATCCCCGGGTTGCAAATAGGACGAGCCAGGTATCAGTACGTTGATCCCGGCTTTCATCTGCGCTTCCGAGACTGACTTGGGGTTGATCCCTTCCAGGGAGGGTGGCTCCAGGTGGGTGGAAATGAGGATGGTAAGCTCGCCCGACGAGTTATCTTCAGCCCGTAGTACGCGGGCGTAGGTAAAGGCCATTTCCCCGGTTGACGAGGTCTTCGGAGCGCCGTCCGAACGTTCTGCCAGCAAGTGCGTTCCCAGAGGAGCGCCCGGTTTGGTGGGGCTGTCTCGCCGAGCCGGACGCGTAACCTGCGTCGTAGGCTTTTCAGGCTTGAAGGGAGGAGAGCCAGGCGGCTTTTGATCATCCATATTCAATACTCCTTACAGTGCGGACATAAATGTTGATAGTGCGGCGACACAATATTTATAAGCTGCAATGGCGATTTATTCCTGGAGAATTACATTGCTTCGTGTAACGAGGCTCGGGGTTGGTCGGAAGACTACACGGTTGTTGCTTGGTTTTCTGCCATTGATTTCATGTTGTGAACAATTGATGCTGTGTGTGACTCGTTAGTGTTAACTAGGTGCATGTCGACGTAATAGGGTATTCGCCGGGTTGTCAATCAGAGTGGCCCGTTCGGATAGTCAATTAGATGGGAAGGCGCAAGGAGTGTAGGATGCAACCTACAGGTATGGATTAATTCCTACATATTTAAAGGAGAGTACTTATTTTTTATAATAAACAAAACCCAGGCGGATAATCCGCCTGGGTTTTGTTGGTGCGTGGAGGAAATGGAGGGAGAAGGAGTGTCTTGTAGTTGCAGCGTTAAGGTTACACAGTGCGAGGCGATGGATGTGTTGCCTGCGCGGTCAGTGACGAAGTAGTCAATTGTTGTTTTATTATCATTATTGGGTGGTAATTAGTTATTGTTTTCGCTGCCTTCAAATCAACTAATAGAGGTGGCAAGGTTCTGTCAAGCTGTTCGGGTGGGCCTGTCGTGTTGTTGTGGTCTGCAAGCCGTTCAAATGCCGTATTTCAGAAGCATCCTACATTTCCCAAACGCCACCCAATAAAAAACCCCGACAAACAAAGTCTGTCAGGGTCTTTTTACAACAAATTACCTATTACCGATTAAAACGCTCCACCAGCGAATACTGAGACCGCGCGGTGCTGGTCAGCTCTTCGCTCAGTACGGCCGAGCGGCGGGCTTCGTCTGAGGTTTTATCGGCCAGTTCGGCGATGGTGGTGATCTTGCGGCTGATTTCCTCGGCGACGGCGCTTTGCTCTTCGGTGGCGGCGGCGATTTGGGTGGTCATGTCAGTGATGTTGGCCACTGCGTCGCTGATGCCCACCAGCGCTTTGTCGGCTTCCATAACCCGGGCGACGCCTTCTTCGGCCTGGCGATGCCCGGCGTCCATGGTTTGCACGGCATTGTTGGCGGTTTTTTGCAGTTTGGCGATCAGGCCATGAATCTGCCCGGTGGACTCGGTGGTGCGTTGTGCCAGTTGGCGGACTTCATCGGCGACCACCGCAAAGCCCCGGCCCATTTCCCCGGCGCGTGCCGCTTCAATGGCGGCGTTGAGCGCGAGCAGGTTGGTCTGGTCGGCGATGCCTTTGATGACGTCGACGACGCTGCCGATTTCGTTGCTGTCTTTGGCCAGTTGCGTCACGGTCAGGCCGGTTTCACCGACGGCGGTGGACAGGCGCTGAATCGCTTCGCGGGTTTCACCTGCGATATCACGGCCGCGACGGGTCAGTTCGTTGGCTTGTTGGGTGGCATCGGCCGTGCGTTGCACGTGGCTGGCGACTTCCTGAGTGGTGGCGGCCATCTGGTTGACGGCGGTGGCCACTTGCTCGGTCTCGACACGCTGACGCTCAAGTCCATCGGAGCTGGCGTGGGCGAGGGTGTCGGATCGGCGGGCCTGGTCGTTCAGGTCTTCGGCGGAAGCCTGCAAGCGGGTCAGGCAGGTTTTCAGGCGAGCCTGTTGGCTGAGGATCGACATTTCCAGGCGCGCTTGCGGCCCACGGCTATCGGTATACATTTGGGCGATCAGCGGGTCGGAGGTGGTTTGTTCGGCCAGCTTCAACAATCGCTTGATACCACGTTGCTGCCAGCTCAAGCCGAGCAACCCCAAGGGGACTGACAATGCAGCGGCGAGGGCGAAGCCCCAATTGGAGTTAAGCCAAGCGCCGATCATGAAGCTTAATTGGCTGACCAGGATGAACGGTATCCAGTCCTGTAGGACGGGTAGCCATTTGTCCCGACGAGGAATCGCCGATTTTCCGTTATTGATACGGGTGTACAAGGCTTCAGCGCGACGGATCTGCTCGGCGGTCGGTTTGACCCGCACCGATTCATAGCCCACCACCTGATCGTTTTCAAATATGGGTGTTACATAGGCGTTAACCCAGTAGTGGTCGCCGTTTTTGCTGCGGTTTTTGACAATTCCCATCCATGGCTGACCCTGCTTGAGGGTGTTCCACATGTGGGCGAAAACCGCCGAGGGCACGTCAGGGTGGCGGACGATATTGTGCGGCGCTCTAACCAGTTCCTCTGAGGTGTAACCACTAATTTCAACGAAGGCGTCGTTGCAATAGGTGATCACGCCCTTGGCGTCGGTGGTGGAGATCAACCGCTGTTGAGCGGGAAACGTCCGTTCGCGCTGGGTGATGGGCTGGTTATTACGCATGAGCTTTCGAGTCCGCTGGGCTTTGACGGGGTATCGGCCAAGGCATTGATAAATTGAGCAGGTTTCTTTAATGACCGACGAGTCGCAGGTTTTGACATGAGCCGGTCTTTGATAGCGGCCGTCATTATCGATCAAACATGGGGTAGGTAAACAGGCTGAAATGCACCAGATTCAAACCAAAGTGAGTGATGACCGCTGCCTGGAGACCGCCAAAGCGGTAGGCCAGACCATAGCCTATGCCAGCAAACCCTGACAGTAGCACCCATTGCCAACCCGCCCCCATGTGAGCCAGACCAAATACTGTCGCTGCTGCGGCGATGGCCAGCCCACTGCCGTAGGGCAATTGTTTGAATAGACGGTGAAAGCCGCCCTGGATATAGCCGCGAAACAGCAGTTCTTCGGTCAAGGTCACCAACAACAGGTTATTGACTATCCACAGCCCGCTTTGCGCCGGCCATTTCGGTGCCCACGTGATCATGCCCAGTGACACGGCGGCCAGCATGCAAGCGGTGCTGGTGGCAACCAGCGCGATGGTACTGACGATGGCTGATCGGGTGAAACCTGTGCGGGTCAGCACCCACGGGCATATCCATAGAATCCAGAAGCCGATGAGCGGCTTGTCAAGGTTCAGGTACATCGAAAAGGGTGCTGCCTCGGGCGTGAACCGCACACCGGCGATCACGCGCGCGCTGTAAAAACCCGGCAACCAATGGGTGGCCAGCGCCAACGCCAGCAGGAGAAATAGCCCGTGGCCGAACGCGCGGACATAGGTGTCGCTGAACTGCGAGACGCACAGGCCGGCCATGATCAGCAGGGCGATTGACAGCGAGGCAAACAGGTTCAGATAACCGTATGCCAGCGCCATGCCATATCCGAGGGTGAGTAACGTTAATCCTGTCCAGCGCAATGCAGGCATGGGGAAGCTCCTTGTGACCATTCAAAATCCGTTTAGGCGCGGATTCTACCGCTGAATGGTGCGCAAGCCTGTCAGACGCAGCAAGGATATTTCTGATGATTAGGGGAGGGGGATTCCAGTTTTTCCGTAAGGAGCTTCTGAAAGAAGGATTACCGAGCGATTGCGCCCCATTGAAGACGGAGCGCAATCAGTCACGTGATGTGTTCTATAAAGCAGGGTTACCGCCAGGCGTCTTCCTGCTAATAGGACTGTTCAGCTACGAAGCAATCAGCTGGCGCAGCACGTAGTGCAAAATCCCTCCAGCCTTGAAGTATTCAACCTCATTCAGCGTGTCGATCCGGCAAAGCACGTCGAGGGTTTCCTGGCTGCCGTCGTTACGGGTGATGTTCAGTTTCAAACTCATTCCCGGTTGCAGTTCGGTCTTGGTCAGGCCAGTGATGTCGATTTTTTCGTTGCCGGTCAGCTTCATCGTTTTGCGGCTCTGACCGTTCTTGAACTGCAGCGGCAATACGCCCATGCCCACCAGATTGGAGCGGTGAATCCGCTCGAAGCTTTCGGCAATCACGGCTTTGACCCCCAACAGGTTGGTGCCTTTGGCCGCCCAGTCACGGCTTGAGCCCGTGCCATATTCTTGCCCTGCGATCACCACCAGCGGCGTGCCGTCGGCTTGATAACGCATGGCTGCATCGTAAATCGACAGTTTTTCGCCGGTCGGCACATAGAGGGTGTTGCCTCCTTCTTCGCCTCCGAGCATTTCGTTGCGGATGCGGATGTTGGCGAAGGTGCCGCGCATCATGACTTCATGGTTGCCGCGACGAGAGCCGTAGGAGTTGTAGTCCCTTGGCTCTACGCCTTTTTCGCTCAAGTAGTGGCCTGCGGGGCTATCGGCCTTGATATTGCCTGCGGGGGAGATGTGGTCGGTGGTCACCGAGTCGCCGAGTAGCGCCAGGATGCGTGCGCCAGCTACATCCTCGACCACGGGCGGAGGGCCGTCGATATCGTCAAAAAAAGGCGGGTGCTTGATGTAGGTGGAGTCAGACTGCCAGACATACGTTGCTGCCTGCGGTACTGCAATGGCTTGCCATTGCGCGTCACCGGCGAATACCTCGGCATATTCTTTGTGAAACATGCTGGTGTTGACGTTTTCCACCGCCTTGGCGATTTCCTTCTGGCTGGGCCAGATATCGCGCAAGTAAACCGGCTTGCCATCCGAGCCGTTGCCCAGCGGCTCGCTGCTGATATCGATACGTACGGTGCCGGCCAAGGCGTAAGCCACTACCAGCGGCGGGGAGGCCAGCCAGTTGGTTTTTACTAGCGGATGCACACGGCCCTCGAAGTTGCGGTTGCCGGACAGGACTGACGCGACGGTCAGGTCTGACTGTTGAATGGCTTTCTCGATAGGCTCGCGCAGTGGCCCGGAGTTACCGATACAGGTGGTGCAACCATAACCGACCAGATCAAAGCCCAGTTTATCGAGGTACTGGTTCAGACCTGCGGCCTTGTAGTAGTCGGTGACCACTTTCGAGCCGGGTGCCAGCGAGGTCTTGACCCAAGGCTTGCAGGTCAGTCCTTTTTCTACCGCTTTTTTCGCCACCAGCCCGGCAGCCATCATCACGCTGGGGTTGGATGTATTGGTGCAGGAGGTAATCGCGGCGATTACCACTGCGCCATTTTTTAGCCGATAGGTCTGACCTTCGTGTTCGTAGTCCGCTTCACCGATCAGGTCCGCGCTGCCAACGGCAACACCGCCGCCGCCCTCGCTTTCCAGGCGGCCTTCTTCCTTGCCGTTGGGTTTGATTTGCAGGCCGAGGAAATCGGTGAATGCTTGAGCAACATTCGGCAGTGAGACTCGGTCCTGTGGACGCTTCGGCCCGGCGAGACTGGCTTCGACGCTGCCCATATCCAATTCCAGGCTGTCGGTGAATACCGGTTCTTGACCGGCCAGGCGCCACAAGCCTTGCGCTTTGCTGTAGGCCTCCACCAGTTTCACGGTCTCGGTCGGGCGGCCGGACAGGCGCAAGTAATCCAGGGTTACATCGTCTACGGGGAAGAAGCCGCAGGTGGCGCCATATTCCGGGGCCATGTTGGCGATGGTGGCGCGGTCAGCCAATGGCAGGTCCGCCAGTCCGTCGCCATAAAACTCGACGAACTTACCGACTACACCTTTTTTACGCAGCATTTGGGTGACGGTCAGCACCAGATCGGTGGCGGTGATGCCTTCTTTGAGCTTGCCGATCAGCTTGAAGCCGATCACTTCAGGAATCAGCATCGACACCGGTTGGCCGAGCATCGCGGCCTCCGCCTCGATCCCGCCGACGCCCCAGCCAAGTATGCCGAGGCCGTTGATCATGGTGGTGTGGGAGTCGGTCCCAACCAAGGTGTCGGGGAAGGCGTAGGTGCGGCCATCTTCATCCTTGGTCCAGACCGTGCGCCCGAGGTATTCCAAGTTGACCTGGTGACAGATTCCGGTGCCCGGCGGCACCACGCTGAAGTTGTCGAACGCGTTCTGGCCCCACCGTAGAAAGGCATAACGCTCGCCGTTGCGCTGCATTTCGATGTCGACGTTCTGGCCAAAAGCGCTGGCATCGCCGAATTTGTCGACCATTACCGAGTGGTCAATCACCAGGTCCACCGGGGACAGCGGGTTGATGCGCTGAGGGTCTCCACCGGCCTTGGCGACGGCCGCGCGCATCGCGGCCAGATCGACCACTGCTGGCACGCCGGTAAAGTCTTGCATCAGCACCCGCGCCGGGCGGTATTGAATCTCGCGATCCGAGCGTCGCGCGGTGAGCCAGGCAGCCATGGCCTTGAGGTCGGCGCCGGTGACAGTCTTGTTGTCTTCCCAGCGCAGCAGGTTTTCCAGCAGCACCTTGAGCGACATCGGCAGCTTGCTCAGGTCGCCGAGAGATTTAGCGGCTTCCGGCAAGCTGAAATAGTGGTAGGTCTTAGTGTCGACTTCTAGTGTTTTGAGGCTTTTCAGGCTATCGAGGGAGGGCATGAAATAACTCCTTTACGAGTCCGCACGGTACGGACCAGGGAATCGAGCAGAATCTAAAACTAGCTCTGATTGGTGGTTCTGGCTAATGACATGAGTATTACTGGACCGCAGAGCGGAGCCAGTGGTTCCTGATTCCGCTATCATGCGCCGGTTTTAAGCGTTGGGGCTGACCCCGAGCGCCGCGCAGTGGCTGAATGTCTCGCCGCTGCCCAGGAGAATTGAATGAACACCCTGTTTATGCACTGCCGGCCAGGCTTCGAAGGTGAAGTCTGTTCCGAGATCGCCGAGCACGCTGCCCGTCTGAACGTGGCGGGTTACGCCAAAGCCAAAACCAACGCCGCCTGTGCCGAGTTCGTCTGTACCGAAGACGATGGCGCCGAGCGCTTGATGAAAGGGCAGCGCTTCGCTCAGTTGATCTTTCCCCGGCAATGGGCGCGTGGCGTTTTTCTCGATTTGCCGGAAACCGACCGCATCAGCGTGATTCTGGCTCAGCTCGCGAACTTCCCGACCTGTGGCAGTCTGTGGCTGGAGGTGGTCGATACCAATGATGGCAAAGAGTTGTCGAACTTCTGTCGCAAATTCGAAGCACCTTTGCGCAAGGCGTTGACCCAAGCCGGCAAGCTGGTGGAAGACGCGAATAAACCGCGACTGCTGCTGACCTTCAAAAGTGGACGCGAAGTATTTCTCGGGATGGCCGACGCGGACAACTCGGCGATGTGGCCCATGGGTATTCCGCGCCTGAAGTTCCCCCGGGAGTCGCCTAGCCGTTCGACCTTGAAACTGGAAGAAGCCTGGCACCACTTCATCCCCCGCGATCAGTGGGATGAGCGCTTGTCTGGCGAGATGACCGCCGTCGATCTGGGGGCCGCACCGGGTGGCTGGACCTATCAATTGGTCCGGCGCGGCATGCTGGTAACGGCCATCGACAACGGTCCCATGGCCGAAAGCTTGATGGACACCGGGCTCGTGCAGCATTTGATGGCGGACGGTTTTACCTTCAAACCGCGTCATCCGGTGGACTGGATGGTCTGCGATATTGTCGAGAAGCCTGCGCGCAACGCTGCGTTGCTGGAGACCTGGCTGGGCGAAGGCTTGTGTCGCGAGGCGGTGGTTAATTTGAAGTTGCCGATGAAGCAGCGTTATGCCGAAGTGCGGCGCTTGCTGCTGCGCATTGAAGAAGGCTTCGAGGCGCGGGGCATCAGGGTCGAAATCGGCTGCAAGCAGCTGTACCACGACCGTGAAGAAGTGACGTGCCATCTGCGGCGTCTGGATGGCAAGCGGCGTTGAATTAGCCCTGTGGGTTTCCACAGGGTTTGGCTGAATCAAATGAATTGAGCGACAATGGCCGCCTGTTTTTGGAGTGTTTTATGTCTGAACCCATCGATACCTTGCCGGTTGACGCTATCCTCGACGCCAGCGGCCTTAATTGCCCGGAACCGGTGATGATGTTGCACCAAAAGGTTCGGGACCTGCAGGCGGGTGGTTTGCTCAAAGTCATCGCCACGGATCCATCGACCCGTCGCGATATCCCCAAGTTTTGCGTGTTTCTCGGGCATGAACTGGTCGAGCAACAGGCAGACGGCGGCACTTACCTGTACTGGATTCGCAAAAAGCTCGATTGATGTGTAACCGCCTGCGATTACAAATTCGGCCGGCTTTCAAGCGTTTGAACTGATCCGAATCCGCTTGCGCGCGCTGCCGGTCAGGCGGATCGAGAGCATCAGTGCTGCGCAGGTCAGGCCGACGATCAGCCCTTGCCACAGGCCGGCTGGGCCACTGGCGGCACCGAGCAGGTCGGTCAGGCCCAAGGCATAACCCACGGGCAGACCAATCCCCCAGTACGCGAACAAGGTCAGGATCATCGTCACGCGAGTGTCTTGATAACCACGCAGGGCACCCGCGGCGGTGACTTGGATTGCGTCCGAAAACTGGAACAAAGCAGCAAACACAATCAGCGACGCAGCCATCTTGATCACCACCGGGTCGGCCGTATAGATCGTCGCGATGTACTCACGCGAGAGCATCATCAAGCTGGCCGAAAAGCACGCATAGGCCAAGGCTGTCGCCATCCCGACCCCGGCCGTGAAGCGCGCTTCCCGAGGCTGGTTACGCCCTAATGCCTGGCCGACGCGCACGGTCACGGCCATGCCCAGCGAGAAGGGGATCATGAACACCAGCGAGCTGAAGTTCAGGGCGATTTGATGCCCTGCCACCACGTTGGAACCGAGGCTGCCGATCAGCAGTGCAATCACTGCAAAAATGCTCGACTCCGCGAACACGGCGATGCCAATGGGCAGGCCGATATCGACCAGGCGCTTGATCGCGGCCCATTGCGGCCACTCGAAACGGCTGAACACTTCGCTGGCTTTGTATACCACTGCGCGCCGCACCCAGCCGGTCATGCCCAGTAAAATGGCCCACATCACAATGGCCGTGGCCCAGCCACAACCGACACCGCCCAAGGCTGGCATGCCGAAATGACCATAGATGAAGATGTAATTCAGCGGAATATTCAGTGCCAGACCGCACAGGCCGAGCACCATGCTTGGTCGGGTTCGGCCCAGGCCGTCGCTGAAGCAGCGAAGCACGTAGAACAGTGCTGTAGCGGGCAGACCGCTGGCAATCCCTCGCAGGTATTGCATGCAGGGTTCGATCAACACCGGGTCGACTTTCATCAGGTGCAGTACCGGTTCGGCGCTCAGCAATAACGCCGACGCGATCAGTCCGACCGCCAACGCCAGCCACAATGCCTGACGCACCAACGCGCCGATTTCTGCGGTATGACCCGCACCATGATGCTGTGCAACCTTGGGCGTGGTTGCCAACAGGATCCCGGTCATCAACAGGTAAACCGGGACCCAGATCGAGTTGCCCAAGGCCACGGCGGCCAGATCTCGCGGGCCGACACTGCCGGCCATCACGGCATCGACGAAGCCCATGGCGGTGTAGGCCAACTGCCCGATCATGATCGGTAGCGCCAACGCCAGCAGCGTGCGCAGTTCCAGGCGTACCCTCGCCGGACGGGTCAAGGCGGGGGAGCGTGTTGTTGCAGAGTTCACAATAAATCCAGAAGCTGACGCAGAAAGCCGGCCATTCTACACTCTTGACACAAGAGTCAGGAATCGAAGTTGTGCAAGACCATGACTGGCCTAGTGAGGGGCCTAGCGCCTACACTGCCGCCGACCTCAGGAGCTCATCATGCGAATTGTTGCCGACGAAAATATACCGCTGCTCGATGCCTTTTTTGCCCAGTACGGTGACATCCGCCGTCTGCCAGGACGCTCGCTCGACCGCGCCGCCGTTGCGGATGCCGACGTATTGCTGGTGCGCTCGGTGACCCAGGTTGATCGGGCACTGCTCGAGGGCAGCCCGGTGCGTTTCGTCGGGACGTGTACCATCGGCACCGATCACCTGGATCTGGATTACTTTCAGGAGGCCGGAATTCAATGGTCCAGCGCCCCCGGTTGCAACGCGCGTGGGGTAGTCGACTACGTGCTGGGCAGTTTGCTGACCCTGGCGGAGATCGAAGGCGTTGATCTGACTCAGCGCACCTATGGCGTGGTTGGTGCCGGTGAGGTAGGCGGGCGACTGGTCAAGGTGTTGCGCGGGCTAGGCTGGAATGTGCGGGTCTGCGATCCGCCCCGTCAGGCGGCAGAAGGCGGCGACTTTGTCAGCCTTGAACAGGTGCTCGAGCACTGCGATGTGATCAGCCTGCACACGCCGCTGAGCAAGGCGGGTGATCAACCGACCTGGCATCTGTTCGATCATTCGCGTTTGCAGCAGCTCAAGCCCGGCAGTTGGTTGATCAACGCCAGCCGGGGTGCGGTCGTCGATAACGCGGCCTTGCGTGAGGTGTTGCTTGAGCGCGAAGACCTGCAAGCGGTGCTTGATGTCTGGGAAGGCGAGCCGCAGGTGGATGTCGCGCTGGCTGACTTGTGTGTCCTGGCCACGCCGCACATCGCCGGTTACAGCCTTGATGGCAGGCAGCGCGGAACGGCGCAGATCTATCAGGCGTTTTGCGCATACCTGGGGCAAACACCGCGTATCAGCCTGGACAGCTTGTTGCCAAAACCTTGGCTGGCGCAGGTCAGCCTGAATGCCAACAGTGATCCAGCCTGGGCACTGGCTATGCTGTGCCGTGGGGTCTATGACCTGCGCCGCGACGACGCAGACTTTCGCCGCAGCCTGATTGGCGATACAAACAGTCGTCGTCTGGCGTTTGATGCGTTACGCAAACACTACCCTGCTCGTCGTGAAATCGAAGGGCTGGCCGTGAATATCCTGGGTGAGTCGCCGCAATTGCAGCGGGTCGTGACGGCATTGGGTGCGGTATTGGTTTAAATCACAAACCCTGTGGAAACATCGATATCGCAGGCAGAAAAAACCCGGCACCAAGGCCGGGTTTAAAAAAACTGTGCAGCATCAATCTTGTTTTACGGGTTTGACCCAATGTTTGTCGCATTCTTGACACGCGACCTGAACCATCTCTTCGGTGATCAGGATCTCGCGTCCATCCTTATCAAGAATCGCGCCCCCGACAGGCAAGGTTGGGGTAGCTCGAACGACCGGTACGTGATTGGTGCTGTTTTGCAAGCTCATGGCCTGTCTCCTCATCAGGTTGTGCGCTTCAAAGTAAACCCGCTTGATGACCGCGCCGTGACATTCCTTCAGCGCATTCAAACGGCAGCCCAAGTCCAGCAGAAATGATTAAAAACTGCCAGCATGGCGTTAGATCAAAACTGTCTAACCCTTATAGAACGACGACATATCAACGCTGACCCGGCGTCACTGCCCTGGTTCATTTCAGCGCAGGCAACGTTATCGAGGGATTCGCCCGCGCCGCAGGTGTAGGCTCTTTGACTCAAGTCTTTTCGGCAGGCAGGTCACCTCCATGGTTTCAGTGTTTTCCAGTCGCCAGCGCAATGCCATTCGTCTGGCCGTGCGTTTTATCGCGCCGTATAGCTGGCAGTCACTGGGCGCTTTGCTGGCCTTGATCGTGACTGCTGGCATCACCTTGTCCATGGGCCAAGGCATTCGTCTGTTGGTGGATCAGGGGTTCATGACCCAGTCGCCGCAGTTGCTCAACCGTTCGATCGAGTTCTTTCTGCTGCTGGTGGTGGGGCTCGCGGTTGGCACTTTTGCCCGGTTTTACCTGGTGTCATGGATTGGCGAACGGGTGGTGGCCGATATCCGCAAGCAGGTGTTCAATCACCTGATCAACCTGCATCCAGGTTTTTATGAAAACAACCGTAGCTCGGAAATTCAGTCGCGGTTGACCGCCGACACCACGTTATTGCAGTCAGTGATTGGTTCGTCGTTATCGATGTTCCTGCGCAACCTGCTGATGGTCATCGGCGGCATTGTTTTGTTGTTTTTCACCAACCCCAAGCTCACCAGCATCGTGGTCGTGGCCCTGCCGCTGGTGGTTGCCCCGATTCTGATTTTCGGCCGTCGGGTGCGCAGCCTGTCGCGCTTGAGCCAGGACCGGATTGCCGATGTCGGCAGTTATGTCGCAGAAGCGTTGGGCCAGATCAAAACCGTGCAGGCCTACAACCATCAGCAGCAGGACAAACAACGTTTCGCGGTGACCGCGGAAGAGGCGTTCGACACCGCCCGCAAACGCATTTTGCAGCGTTCATGGCTGATCACCCTGGTTATCGTTCTGGTATTGGGCGCCGTGGGGGTGATGCTGTGGGTGGGCGGTATGGACGTGATTGCCGGGCGTATTTCAGGGGGAGAGCTGGCAGCGTTCGTTTTCTATAGCCTGATCGTTGGCAGCGCCTTTGGCACCCTGAGTGAAGTCATTGGCGAGTTGCAGCGCGCGGCGGGTGCGGCTGAGCGGATTGCCGAGCTGCTGCAGGCGCCCAGTGAGATCGAGCCGCCGGTCAGTGATCTGCTGCATCTGCCGGAGCGGGTCAGTGGGCGCCTGACCCTCGAAGACGTAAGTTTTGCGTACCCGTCACGGCCAGAGCGTAACGCTATCGATGGTTTTAGCTTGAGCATCGAACCGGGCGAAACCCTGGCACTGGTGGGGCCTTCAGGTGCGGGAAAGTCGACATTGTTCGATCTGCTGCTGCGTTTTTACGACCCGCAAACGGGGCGTATTCTGGTCGAAGGGTTGCCGATTACCCAGCTTGATCCACTGGACTTGCGACGCTGTTTTGCCATGGTTTCGCAAACACCCGCGCTGTTTTTTGGCAGTGTCGAAGAGAACATCCGCTACGGCAATCCCGACGCAACTGACGAGCAAGTTCAGGCCGCCGCGAGGATCGCCCATGCTCATGAATTCATTTTGCAGATGCCCGAAGGCTATCAGACCCATCTGGGCGATGGCGGGCTTGGGCTGTCTGGCGGCCAGCGTCAACGTCTGGCCATTGCCCGAGCGTTGTTGGTCGATGCGCCGATTCTGTTGTTAGATGAGGCGACCAGCGCGCTGGATGCTCAGAGCGAGCACCTGATTCAGCAAGCCCTGCCGAGTTTGATGAAAGGCCGCACGACGCTGGTGATTGCCCACCGCCTGGCCACGGTACAAAACGCCGACCGTATTGCGGTGATCGATCAGGGGCGTTTGATTGCGGTCGGCACCCACCACCAACTGATCGCGAGCAGCCCGCTGTATGCACGGCTAGCAGCGTTGCAGTTCAATGCACATCAGGAGGCGGTGGTTTGAAAAGGTGACGCGGAGCATCACTCGATCACGCGTGACTCAGCGGTATTCACACAGATAAGCGCTGTCTTCCAGCACTTCCAGATTGAATTTGCTGTTGGCCGGTACATTGAACTGGCTGCCGGACGTGAAGGTTTCCCACACGTCGCTGTCCGGCAGTTTGACTTTCAAGGCGCCGGAGATGACGTGCATGATTTCACGCTTGCTGGTACCGAATTCGTATTTGCCCGCCGCCATGACGCCGATCGTGGCATCGCCTTCCGCCTGACGGAACGCAATCGATTTTACGGTGCCGTCGAAGTATTCGTTGACTTTAAACATGGGCGATTCCTCGAAGATAAGGGTTACAAAAGATCGCTCAGTATGCCGAACGTATAAAAGGCCGTCATCCGCTTTAAAAAAGGCGTCATGTTGGCAGGCTACTCATCACGTCGGAAGTATCAGTGGCAGGAGTCGCGCTGTATTGCGTGCGTCGACCAGCGCCCGGTGCTGTTGCCCGTTGAACTGCATGCCCGCCAGTTGTAACGCGCCGTTCAGGCCCAGTGGACGTTGCAGTTTGCGGGCCTCGATAAAACGTTGTTTGAGGTTGATGTGGGGCAGGGTGCTCAAGGCGCTGGTCAGTTGTTGCTGCTGCCATTCCTGCTCCAGTTGCCGGCGATCATACTCACCCCAACTGGCCCACCCTTCCAGGCGTGGCAGGTGATGGCTGAGCCAGCGTTCGAACTGCGGCCAGACGCTGGTCAACGGCGCAGCATTGTCGATATTGACCTGGCTGATGTGCGTCAGCTCCCGGCAAAAGCGGGTCAGTTGCGGACGGCGCAAAGGCCGCACGAAGCGCTCGAAGTGATCCAGCTCCCGGCCGTCCTGATTGACCAGGCTCACGCCGATCTCAATGATCTCCATCTCGGCCAATGGCCAGCCGCCGTCCTCTGTTGTGGCTTCCAGATCAATCACCAGCCAGTGCGGCATATCAAACTCCGATCAAACAGCGCTAAGGTGAGTTGAGCGTAGACACAATCAGCCTGCTACGTCCAATGGCGCGACCTCCAGCAACACCTGGCGGTTTTTTACCTGATCACCTTGAATCACGTGCAGACGACGAATGACCCCGTCGATTCCGGCCTTGAGCGGGTGTTCCATCTTCATGGCTTCGAGCACCAGCAACAATTGGCCACGGCTGACGGTCGCCCCTTCGCTGACCAGTACATCGACAATCGCGCCATCCATAGGCGCTTTCAGGGTGCCTGAGTGAACGTTGATCTGGCCTTTGACAAGGGCGTGGGTCAGGTCGAGTACGTGTAGATTGCCTGAGTTGCTGTGCAGCCAGAGCACGTCGGCGTCCAGATGATAGGCATACCGACGACACACACCCTCGACCTCGACATTCGCCCGGCGGCCGTCGGTATCAAGCACGTGCAGGCTGATCAGCGTTTCCGCCACCAGCACGTCCAGGCGCTCAGCGTTCGGACTCAGCTCCACGGCGAATGTGTGTTCGCCATGTCCCAATCGATAGTGTGACGGGCCTGTGGCGCTATTGCCCCAGCCTGTACGCTGGGCGGGATGTGTCTTGGCCGAGGCGAGATAAAACAAGGCCGCAGCCATCGCCAGTTCAATGGCGGTGGGCGAATGAGGGTGCAGGCAAGGAGCGTCGGTGAAGTGATCGCCGATAAAACCGGTGCTGACAGCGCCCGCGACGAACTGCGGGTGTTTCAGCAGAGAGGCCAGCAATTGCTGGTTGCTGTTGATGCCCAACAGTACGCAATCTTCCACGGCTCGCAACAGCTTGCGTCGGGCCTCTTCACGTGTGGCGCCGTGGGCGATGATTTTGCCCAGCATCGGGTCATAGAACGGGCTGACGTGCTGACCTTCCAGTACCCCATGATCGACACGTACACCGTCACACAGCGCGGGTTGCCAGTGCACGATCTGGCCGGTCTGCGGCATGAAACCCTGCGCCGGGTCCTCGGCGTAAAGCCGCACTTCCATCGCGTGACCCAGGGGTTGGATCTGCTCCTGACGCAGCGGTAAGGGATCGCCTGCCGCCACTTGAATCTGCCAGGCGACCAGATCTTGGCCGGTGATCATTTCGGTCACCGGGTGTTCGACCTGCAAGCGCGTGTTCATTTCCAGAAAGTAGAACCGCCCACGCTGATCAAGCAGAAACTCGACGGTGCCCGCGCCGACGTAATGTACTGCGCTGGCGGCCTGTAACGCTGCGGCGCCCATGGCGGCGCGCAGCTCCGGGGTCATGATCGGGCAGGGTGCTTCTTCGATGATCTTCTGATGCCGACGTTGCACCGAGCAGTCACGTTCGCCGAGGTAAACCAGATTGCCGTGGCTGTCGCCGAAGATCTGCATTTCCACGTGACGCGGTCTGATCAGCGCCTGCTCGAGAATCAGTTCGCTGGAGCCGAAAGCGTTTTGCGCTTCCGACCGTGCGGTGCGCAGGTGTTCGAGCAGGTGTTGGGCCTTTTCCACCAGGCGCATGCCCCGGCCACCGCCACCGGCGCTGGCTTTGATCATCAGTGGGTAGCCAATCCGTTCAGCTTCGCGGCCGAGGCTGGCATCATCCTGCTCAGCGCCTTGATAGCCAGCGATACACGGCACTCCGGCCTCGATCATCGCCAGTTTGGACAGGCGCTTGCTGCCCATCAGCTCGATCGCTTCCGCGCTGGGACCGATGAAGACCAGACTCGCCGCTGCGCAGGCCAGGGCAAAATCAGCGTTCTCTGACAAAAAACCATAACCGGGATGAATTGCATCGGCGCCCGTGCGTCTGGCTGCGTCGATGATCGCTTCGATGTTCAGGTACGACTGCTGCACCTGTGCCGGGCCGATGCACACTGCTTCGTCCGCCAGCTGCACGTGGCGTGCGTGCGCATCCGCTTCGCTGAACACGGCCACGGTGCGATAGCCCAGACGGTGTGCCGTGTGCAAAACACGGCAGGCAATTTCGCCGCGGTTGGCGATGAGGATTTTGTTGAAGGCTGGCATTCGTGGCATCCTTTGTTCTGGGGGCTAAAAGCTGCTTTTCGCCCATACGGGTTCGCGTTTTTGCACGAAAGCCAGCGTGCCTTCTACACCTTCGGTGCCGACGATTGCAGTGCTGAACGCTTCGGCCGCCTGATCCAGCAGGGCGCCGAGCGGCACATCCGCGGTGGCCAGCAACAAGGCTTTGGTCGTGGCATTCGCGCCGGGTGCACAGCGCAAGACCTGCTCCAACACATCGCTCAAGCGTTCGGCCATGGCGTGCGCGTCGCGCTCGACAAAGTGCACCAGCCCCAGGCGTCCGGCTTCTTCGCCATCAAAGCGTGCGGCGGTCAGCGCCAGGCGCCGGGTCTGAGTCAGGCCGATGCGCTTGACCACGAACGGGGCGATTTGCGCCGGGATCAGGCCGAGGCTGGTTTCTGGCAGACCGAATTGCGCCTGATGATGGGCAATGGCGACGTCGCTGACGCAGGCCAGGCCAAAGCCGCCACCCAGCACCGCGCCTTCCAGCACCGCGACCACCACCTGCGGGGCTTTTTCCGCTTCTTCCAGCAGCGCGCCAAATGCGCGACTCAATGCCTTGTAAGCCTCGGCGCCTTGGCCTCGGGCGTTGGCCATGTCCCTGATGTCGCCACCGGCGCAGAAATGCCCGCCGGCACCGCACAGCACCAGCGCCCGCACTTGCGGGTCTTCACGCACCCCGGCCAGCACGGCGCGCAGTTCACCGACCATTTGCAGGCTCATGGCGTTGCGGCTCTCGGGCCGATTAAGGGTGATGTGCAGCACGCCACCGTGGCTGTTCAGCAGCAGCGTGTGGCACGCGGGTAACAGGCTCATGCTTTTTTACCGGGCAGGATGTTCATCAGTTTGCAGATAATCCCGAGCATGATTTCGTCGGCGCCGCCGCCAATCGACACCAGGCGCACATCGCGATAAGCGCGAGAAACAGGGTTGTCCCACATGAAACCCATGCCGCCCCAATATTGCAGGCAACTGTCGCTGACTTCGCGGCCCAGTCGTCCGGCCTTGAGTTTGGCCATCGATGCCAGTTTGGTCACGTCGCGGCCCTTCACGTACTGCTCGGTCGCCTGATAGACCAGGGCTCGCAGGCATTCGATTTCGGTTTGCAGTTCGGCCAGGCGGAAGTGGATCACCTGATTGTCGATCAGCGCGTTGCCGAACGTTTTGCGCTCGCGACAGTACTCGATGGTGCTGTCGACGCAGTATTCCAGGCCCTTGATCATGTTGGCGGCACCGAATAGACGCTCTTCCTGGAACTGCAGCATTTGCATCATGAACCCTGCACCTTCGTGACCGATGCGGTTGCGTTGGGGGACGCGTACGTTATCGAAAAACACCTGGGCGGTTTCCGAGCTGCGCATGCCGAGCTTGTCCAGGTGTGGGCTGAGGCTGATGCCGGGGCTGTTCATAGGCACCATGATCAGTGACTTGTTTACATGGGCTTTGTCGTCCGAAGTGTTGGCCAGCAAGCAAATGAAGTCCGCGCTCGGAGCGTTGGTGATCCACATTTTGCTCCCATTGATCACGTAGTCGGTGCCGTCTTTCTTCGCGCTGGTCTTGAGCCCTGCGACATCGGAGCCAGCGCCGACTTCGGATACGCCAATACAGCCGACCTGTTCGCCGGAGATGGCCGGGCGCAGGAATTCTTCGCGCAACTCATCGGAGCCAAAGCGCGCCAGCGCAGGGGTGCACATGTCGGTCTGCACGCCGATGGACATCGGGATGCCGCCGCAGTGGATGGTGCCAAACTCTTCGGCGGCGACGATGGAGTAGCTGTAATCCAGGCCCATACCACCAAACTGTTCGGGTTTGGAAATGCCCAATAGACCCAGTTCGCCGGCTTTCTTGAACAGCTCATGGATCGGGAAACGGCCCGCTTTTTCCCATTCATCGACGTGCGGATTGATCTCCTTGTCGACAAAATTACGCACGGTGCGCCGCAGTGCTTCGTGTTCCTGGGTGAAGATCATTTTTATTGTTCTCCTTTGGAAATCGCCTACGGGTTCAACATCAAAATCGCGCCACGCCGAAGCTATTCGGTTGCAGCGGTCTCACCGCCGCTTCCTGACAAATATCCAGCAGATAACCGAGCAAGGTTCGGGTATCGCGAGGGTCGATCAGGCCGTCATCCCACAGGCTGGCCGTGCCGTACAGCGCCCCGGACTGACTGTCGAGCTTCTGTGCGGTCACCTGTTCCAGCATGTCGAGCATCTTCGGGTCCGGGTCGAGTCCGGCTTTGATGTGTTTGGCCTCGGTGACGATGCGCAACACCTTGCCGGCCTGGGCGCCACCCATCACTGCGGTTCGGCTGTTGGGCCAGGCAAAGATGAAGCGCGGGTCCAGTCCTCGGCCGCACATGGCGTAGTTGCCCGCGCCGTAGGAACCACCGACCACGATGGTCAGTTTCGGCACCCTGGCATTGGCCACCGCCTGAATCATCTTCGCCCCATGCTTGATCACGCCGTGTTGTTCGGACTCGGTACCAACCATGAAACCGGTGGTGTTGTGGAAGAACAGTAGCGGCGTCTGGCTTTGGTCGCACAGCTGAATGAATTGTGCGGCCTTGCTCGCGCCTTTGGGCGTGATCGGCCCGTTGTTGCCGATAAACCCGCAGGGCTGGCCTTCAATCTGCAAATGACCGCAGACGGTTTGCTGGTCGTATTCGCCTTTGAATTCGAGGAATACCGAACCATCGGCCAGGCGGGCAATGATTTCACGCACGTCATAGGGCTTTTTCGGGTCGTGGGGGATCAGCCCAAGCAGCTCGTCAATGGGGTAGCGCGGTGCTTGATAAGCCGGACGCGCACGCATCGGCAACTGGGCATTCCACGGCAGCAGGGCGATGATTTCGCGCACGATGCGCAGGCCATCGGCGTCGTTTTCCGCCAAGTACTCTGCGGTGCCGGCAATTTGCGCGTGCATCTCTGCACCGCCCAGCTCTTCATCAGTCGCAATTTCTCCGGTCGCCGCCTTGAGCAACGGCGGACCGGCGAGAAACAGTTTGGCCTTGCCGCGCACCACCACCACGTAATCCGACAGTCCTGGCTGATAAGCGCCGCCAGCCGTGGAGGAGCCGTGCACCACGGTGATTTGCGGCAAGCCCATGGCCGACATCCGCGCCTGATTGGCAAACCCTCGCGCACCCTCGACGAAAATCTCCGCCGCATAGTTGAGATTGGCGCCGCCGCTTTCGGCCAGGGTCACCACCGGCAGTTTGTTTTCCATGGCGATCTGTTGCAGGCGCAGGGATTTTTTCAGGCCGCTGGGGGAAATAGTGCCCCCCCGGATAGCGCTGTTATTGGCGACCACCAGCACACGCACCCCGGACACATAGCCGATGCCGGCAATCAGCCCGCCACCGGCCTGACTGCCGTCCTTGTCGTCATGCAGTTTGTAGCCAGCGAGTGAAGCCAGTTCGAGAAACGGCGCGCCGGGATCAAGCAACAGGTTCAGGCGTTCGCGGGGCAACAGCTGGCCTCGCTTGTCGAACTTGGGCTTGGCTTCAAGGGCTTTGTCCAACAGCACCCGTTCAAGTTGTCGCACCTGCGCGATACTCGCCAGCATGGCCTCGCGGTTCTGAGCAAAGCTCGTGCTGTGGCAATCGAGCTGCGATTCAATCATCGGCATGCGCTACTCCTTGTCCTTCAAGACATCGGGCAGATAGGCGCGATGAAAGCCGTTATACGACTCGCTGTTCTGCGCCTTGTGCAATGGCCAGGCGCGACTGCCAAGGCTGGCGGCACCATCAATGCGCAGGGTGCTGCCGCTGATGAACGCCGCCCCGGGGCTGAGCAAAAAAACAATCGCCGCGCTGACCTCGGATTCGGTGCCAATGCGCTTGAGCGGTACATGCTCGCGCAAGGTGGGAATTACTGCCTTGAACGCACCTTCATACGTATCCATGCCGCTGGATGCTATCCACCCTGGGGCCACGGCGTTGACGCGGACTCCTGCATAAGCCCATTCAACCGCAGCGGTTTTGGTGAGGTTTTCCATGCCTGAACGGGCGGCACCGGAATGGCCCATGCCGGGCATTCCGCCCCACATGTCGGCGAGCATGTTGACGATGGCGCCACCGTGCCGGCTCATGGATTGATTGAATACCTCGCGCGCCATCAGGAAACCACCGACCAGATTGGTGCGCATCACGGTTTCGAAACCCTTCTGATTGATCGAGGCCAGTGGGGCGGGGTATTGGCCGCCGGCGTTGTTGACCAGCCCATGAATCGGCCCGTGCTCGGCAACCACCTGAGTGATCAGCGCCTTGACCCGATCTTCTTCGCGGATGTCGCACACCTGCCAACTGACCTGGCCTCCGTCTTCGGTGATCTCGGCGCTCACCTGCTCGAGTTTCGCCTGCTTGCGCCCGACCAACACCACATGGGCGCCAAGGGCTGCCAACTCATGGGCGGCGCAACGGCCGATACCGCTGCCACCACCGGTGACGATATGAGTCTGCCCGCGGAACAAGTCGGGTCTGAAGACCGAATCGTATGCCATGTATCACCCCTTCTTATTTTGAGTTCGGATCGGTTTACGGGCGTTGCTGGCCATTGACCTGATCGGCAATGCTTTGCGGCACCGGGATCTGGATTTCCAGCAGTTGCTGAGCGAACGCTTTGCCCTGTGGGTCGATACGCAGGCTGGCGACTCCGCCACCGCCGAGGGCGTTTTCCAGGAGGAAATTCAGGCTGTGGCTGCCGGGGAGATACCAGCGCTCGACCCGACCATGAATCGGGTCGAGGACATGGCTCATCCAGTCCACGACCACTGCGCTGCTCAGGGTTTCGGCGATCCACGGCAGGAACTCCGGGCGTCGCGCCATGACCCCGATATTACTGTGGTTGCCTTTGTCACCGGAGCGCGCCACCGCCAGTTTCACCAAGGGAACACTGGCATCGGCACGCCCATGAGGTTGTGGTGGTTGCAGGTCCAGGGGCAGTGCGCTTGGGTCGAACCTCTGCTGGGGCGGCAGCTCGAAAAGACTGCGCTGGCCGTCGATGTCGATTTCCAGGCGGCAGGCGGACTTGTCGATCAGGAATGAGAACAGGCGAATGACCGGATAGACCGTGGGCCGACCGCCAACGATGCCTGTGAGCCCCGGCGCCATGCCTGTGGCGGCCTGTGCGATCTCGCGGGAGAACAGGATCAACGCTTGTTTTTCGGGGTGACGCACCGCCAGTTTGATCACCACTTCGCGAGTGTCGTGCCGTTGGCCGTGGGGGCCGTAGGTGGCTTCGCTGCCCAGCAGTTCGATGTTCACTTCGCTGTAGGGTGGCCAGCCGCGCTGGCTGAACAACTCTTTGGTTTTGTTGATAATCGCCTGGCCGACGCGCTCGGCTTTTTTTACCGCGTCGATTCCGGCGATCAGGCAACTGGCAGTGCAGCGGAAACCGTCCGGGTACGTTGCGCTGACCTTGTATTGGCCGCTGGGCGCGAAGCCGCGAGCACCCTCGACGCTGACCTGGTTGTCGCCTACTTGCTTGAGTCGGACGTGGGTGAAGTCGCATACCACATCAGGCAACAGGTAGGCCCGGGGGTCGCCGATTTCGTAGAGCAACTGTTCGCCGACGCTCAACGGTGAGATCAACCCCCCGGAGCCGGCAGGTTTACTGACAATGAAGTGGCTGTCAGCCCTGACTTCAATGATCGGAAAGCCGATATGTTCGTAGTCTGGCACGTCCTGCCAATCAGTGAAGTTGCCGCCGGTGCACTGTGCGCCGCACTCGATGATGTGGCCGGCGAGGGCGGCTTGGGCCAGTTTGTCGTGATCTTGCCAGGACCAGCCGAACTCGTGAACCAGCGCTGCACTGACCACTGCGCTGTCGACCACTCTGCCGGTGATGACGATATCAGCGCCCAGTCGCAGCGCTTCGACAATGCCGGGTGCACCGAGATACGCATTGATGGACACGCACATCGGCGGCAGGGGCGCGCCAGTGAACATTTCGTGAACGCCCGCGCTGCTCAAGTGCTTGAACTGCGGCTGCAAATTATCGCCGAGCAGGACAGCGATCTTCAGGTTGACCCCCGCGTGCAGACAGGCCGCTTGCAAGGCCGCGGCACAGGCGAGGGGATTGACCCCGCCCGCGTTGCTGATGATCCTGATCTTCTGCTCAGCGATTTTTGGCAGCAGTGGAGCGAGCACTTCAACGAAGTCGGTGGCGAAACCCGCGTCCGGATTTTTCATCCTGGCCCCGGCCAGCAGCGACATGGTGATCTCGGCCAGGTAGTCGAACACCAGATAGTCCAGTCCGCCGCCGTCCACCAGTTGCGCGGCCGCCGTGCAGGTATCCCCCCAGAATGCGCTGGCGCAACCGATGCGCACGGTTTTGGACATGACAGACCTCGTAGGCGATTGACTGTGCATCAGAGACTACCAAGCAAGCGCTTGGTTTTGAAAGCCCTCGTTTAAAATAATTGCTTTGCGTGGCGCCCGAGCGCTTGCTTGGTGTGCCGCACAGGCATAAATTGCGCGCGCCATATGCCAACTTCCAAAAGGAACCTCACCGTGGACGAGCAAAAAGCTTTGAAGGTGATGCGCGAGTTGGTGGACGGTGGGCAGATCACCGATCCCGACAGCGCTCGCGGCAAACTACTGCAGGTGGCCGCTCACCTGTTTCGCAACAAAGGCTACGAACGCACCACCGTGCGGGACTTGGCTGGCGCGGTGGGCATTCAGTCCGGAAGTATCTTTCATCACTTCAAAAGCAAGGACGAAATCCTGCGCTCAGTGATGGAAGAGACCATCCGCTATAACACCGCTTTGATGCACGCGGCGCTCGCCGACGCGGACACTGTGCGCGAGCGGGTGCTAGCGCTGATTCGCTGTGAGCTGCAATCGATTATGGGTGGCAGTGGCGAGGCCATGGCAGTACTGGTCTACGAATGGAGATCGTTGTCGGAAGAAGGACAGGTTCACGTACTGGCCTTGCGCGACCTCTACGAGCAGCTCTGGCTGCAAGTATTGGGAGAGGCAAAAGAGGCCGGCTATATCAAGGGCGATGTATTTATCACGCGGCGTTTTCTAACGGGCGCCTTGTCGTGGACCACGACCTGGTTTCGCGCTGAAGGCAGCATGACCCTCGATCAGTTGGCGGATGAAGCACTGATCATGGTTTTAAAATAACGTTGAAGCCTGCCGGCACGTTCGAACTGACATCACTTTGATATTGTCTAACAGGCCGAAAACGCATAGCTTATCCACATCCGGTTACCTGAGGTGTGCTGTGTCGATGTCTTTGCCTTTGCGGACGGCTTACCGAATTTTGTTCTTGGCTATCAGTACGTTATGGGCTAGTGAGGCATGTGCCGTGCAGCTGGTGCGTATCGGTGCGGCGCATTTTCCGCCTTACACTGTTCACCCCGAAAAAGGCGAAGACACCGGTTTGTTGCCGCAGTTGGTCATTGCCTTGAATGCGGCGCAAAGCGACTTTCAGTTTTTGCTCGTGCCGACCTCCATTCCACGTCGCTTTCGTGATTTTCAGGACGGCCGGTTCGACATGGCTATCTTCGAAAATCCGGATTGGGGCTGGAAGAATATTGCCCACGTCAATGTCGACATGGGCCTTGAAGACGCTGAAATCTTCGTCGCCAAGCGCGAAGAAGGGCGCACACAAAACTACTTCGATGACTTGCAGGGCAAGCGTCTGGCCTTGTTCAGTGGCTATCACTATGCGTTTGCCCACTTCAATGCCGAACCCAAATTCCTGGCCGAACACTACAACGCAACGCTGACGTATTCCCATGACAGCAACTTGCTGATGGTGCTGCGCGAACGGGCTGACATTGCTCTGGTGACGCGCTCGTACCTGAGCGATTTCATGGCGCGTAATCATGATGAAGCCCGCCAGTTTTTGGTGTCCGAGCGGGTCGATCAGATTTATCGGCATTACGCCTTGCTGCGTCCGCAGGCACCTATTACGGGGGAGCAGTTCAGCCAGTTATTGCAGCAACTTCGTGATAACGGGCAGATGTTCAGGATTTTTCAGCCGTATCGAATCGCGGTCACATCGCTACAGAACAATCACTCGATGACTGCGTATGGAACGCACTAATCCCGCTATCAGACAGGAGACGCATTGTTTTCGCAGGCAAACCCGCGAAAACAATCACGTGGGTCAACGGTCCTTCGCGTCTTTGGCATCCATCTCGGCGTTGCGTTCATGAACGCGCTTGAGTTGCTCATCGGTCAAATCAACCTTTGTAGCGGTATCGCGCAACATCAACAGACCGCCAACGATCGAGCCAATTGCAACTATCAGAATTAACCAGGCATACCAGGGCATAGGGCTCTCCTTGAAGTGATATCACTTTGAGCAATCTATATTGCCAGTGGTTCAATTCTAGGCGCCCTGTGCCCGGTTTGTTAGCGGCATGCTGTTTGTTCAGGGCTGGGCGCGCGATCTGGATCAATTATCGATCACTGGGTCCCGAAAATGGGTCGGTTCGGCTACAATACGCGCCGATTTCGACTTGCCTGAGAGCCTACTCATGTCCGCCTGCCAGACTCCTATCATCGTCGCCCTGGATTTCCCTAACCGCGACGCCGCGTTGAAACTGGCCGATCAGTTGGACCCGAAGCTGTGCCGGGTCAAAGTCGGTAAGGAATTGTTTACCAGCTGTGCGTCGGACATCGTCGAAACCCTGCGCAACAAGGGCTTCGAGGTGTTTCTTGACCTGAAATTCCACGACATCCCCAACACCACGGCGATGGCGGTAAAGGCCGCTGCGGAAATGGGCGTGTGGATGGTCAATGTCCATTGCTCCGGCGGTTTGCGCATGATGGCAGCCTGCCGTGAAGTGCTTGATCAGCGTAGCGGGCCAAAACCGTTGCTCATAGGGGTCACTGTGCTGACCAGCATGGAACGTGAAGATCTGGCGGCTATTGGTCTGGACGTCGAACCGCAGGTGCAGGTGCTGCGCCTGGCTGCGTTGGCGGAAAAAGCCGGTATGGACGGTCTGGTGTGCTCGGCACTCGAAGCCCGTGCCCTGAAGACCGCCCATCCGTCGTTGAAACTGGTCACCCCTGGCATTCGTCCGGCAGGCAGCGCCCAGGACGATCAACGCCGCATCCTGACACCGCGTCAGGCGCTGGACGCCGGCTCCGACTATCTGGTCATCGGCCGTCCCATCAGCCAGGCCGCCGACCCGGCAAAAGCGCTGGCAGCGGTCGTGGCTGAGTTGGCGTAAAAGCTATTCGCGAGGCGTCGGTTCAGGCGCCTCCGATCACACCTTTAACACCAGTTTCCCGAAGTTTTCACCCTTGAACAGCTTCATCAGGGTTTCGGGGAAAGTCTCCAGACCCTCGACGATGTCTTCCTTGCTTTTGAGTTTGCCTGAAGCGAGCCAGCTGGCGATTTCCTGACCGGCTGCGGCGAATTTGGGGGCGTAGTCCATGACCACGAAGCCTTCCATGCGCGCACGGTTCACCAACAATGACAGGTAGTTGGTCGGGCCTTTGACCGCTTCCTTGTTGTTGTACTGGCTGATGGCGCCACAGATGATCACCCGTGCTTTGGGCGCCAGGCGGGAAAGAACGGCGTCGAGGATATCGCCACCGACGTTGTCGAAATACACGTCAACGCCTTTCGGACATTCACGTTTGAGGCCCGCGTGGACGTCTTCATTCTTGTAGTCGATGGCGCCGTCGAAACCCAGTTCATCAATCAGCGACTGGCATTTTTCTTTGCCCCCGGCGATGCCGATTACGCGGCAGCCTTTGATTTTGGCGATCTGCCCGGCAACGCTGCCCACTGCACCTGCGGCCCCGGAAATCACCACAGTCTCACCGGCTTTCGGCGCGCCGACGTCCAGCAGGGCAAAATAAGCGGTCATGCCGGTCATGCCCAGTGCGGACAGATAACGCGGCAGTGGTGCCAGTTTCGGGTCGACTTTGTAGAAGCCCTTGGGCTCACCGAGAAAATAGTCCTGCACCCCCAGTGCGCCCTGCACGTAATCACCAACGGCAAATTCAGGGACCTGTGAGGCGATGACTTTGCCTACACCCAACGCGCGCATCACGTCACCCAGATTGACGGGCGCAATGTAGGACTTGCCTTCGTTCATCCAGCCGCGCATGGCCGGGTCCAGCGACAGGTATTCGTTCTCGACCATAACCTGACCTGCCGCCACTTCGCCGACAGGCACTTGCTGGAAGGTAAAGTCGTCGCGGCTCGCGGCCCCTGAAGGGCGCTTGGCGAGCAGGAATTGACGGTTGGTCTGGGCAGTCATGGCAGGCACTCTTTTAGACAGGAAGGAGGGAGAACAAGCCTACGTGATAGTCGTTGGCCGCCGTTCCGGCAAGGTTTGTCCGTCTGGCGAATGCAGGCTGATCCAGTTGGGTGATGAGCCCCCACGGGCTTAATCACTCTGGCGCATACGTGCATAACCGGGTCTCTGATAGTGCTGACGTACGCCTGTGGGGGATGGCTAGACTGCATCACTATTCAACCGTCAGGGGACAATTACATGAGCATGACTTTTTCCGGTCAGGTGGCTTTGGTCACGGGCGCTGCTGCGGGTATTGGTCGCGCGACCGCATTGGCCTTCGCTGAGCAGGGCCTGAAAGTGGTGGTGGCAGACCTGGACAGTGAAGGCGGGGAAGGCACAGTTGAATTGATTCGTGCAGCGGGCGGCGATGCAGTGTTTGTGCGCTGCAACGTCACGAAGGAAGCTGAAGTGCGCCAGTTGATGGAGCAGGCAGTGAGCACGTATGGCCGCGTCGACTATGCCTTCAATAATGCTGGCATCGAGATCGAAAAGGGTCGCTTGGCCGAGGGCAGCGAAGCCGAGTTCGATGCAATCATGGGCGTCAACGTCAAAGGCGTCTGGTTGTGCATGAAGTACCAATTGCCGCTGATGCTCGCCCAAGGCGGTGGGGCCATCGTCAACACCGCATCAGTGGCTGGCCTTGGCGCTGCACCAAAGATGAGTATCTACAGTGCGTCGAAGCATGCCGTGATCGGTCTGACCAAATCAGCCGCGATTGAATATGCGAAGAAGAAAATTCGCGTCAACGCCGTCTGTCCTGCAGTGATCGACACCGACATGTACCGTCGCGCCTATGAAACCGACCCGAAAAAAGCCGAATACGTGGCCGTCATGCACCCAGTCGGTCGTGTCGGCACCGTCGAAGAAATCGCCAGCGCCGTGCTTTATCTGTGCAGCGATGGCGCCAGCTTCACCACCGGCCACGCGCTGGCGGTGGACGGCGGGGTGACCGCGATTTAAGGCCCGCCAGCGCCTGCAGTACGTGCTTACCCTGCACACACCGATCGGCTAAGCTCGCCTCCTGTAGTGGTCTATGTGTCAGGAGTGAGTCGATGGATTTCATGTGGTTTGCCTACCCACTGGTCAGTGCCTTGGTGCTGATCATTATCGACCTGACCCTTTGGCAGTGGGTTGATCCACGGCATGTGCGCTGGAAGATGGCGGTGCGGCTGGGCCTGTTTCTGTTGTTCAGCATGGCATTGCTGGATGCCGGGTTGAGCCCTCTGTTTCCGGTGCCCGATGCGGTCCTGCCACCGCGCCACACGCTGGCGACCGTACTGGCTATTGTCTGGTGGTTGTACGGCGCACGAACCCTGACCGTATTGGCGGTGGTGATTCTGGAACCGCGGATCGGTGGCAAGGGGCATTTGCTCCAAGACCTGATGGGCGCGATCATCTTTCTGGTCGCCGTCGTCGCTGCCGCCGCGTACATCCTCGATTTGCCAGTCAAAGGCTTGCTGGCGACGTCGGGCGCGGTGGCGATCATCCTAGGTCTGGCAGTGCAGAGCACGCTGGGCGACGTATTTTCAGGGATCGTGCTCAACGCAACCAAGCCCTTTAGGGTCGATGACTGGATTCGCGTCGACGACATAGAAGGTAAGGTGATCGAAATTGATTGGCGCTCAACCCATCTGCTGACGTCCGAAGGCAGCATGGCGGTGATTCCCAACGCGATGGCGGCCAAGACCCGGATCGTCAATTTCAGCCGCCCCGATCACTTTCATTCCGTGACCCTGACCGTCGAGCTGCCAGTACGCTTGCGTCCCAGCCTGGTGCTGGACTCGCTGGAGAAAGCCTTGCAGGGCTGCCGTGAGCTGCTGGCAAAACCCAAAGCCGGGGCCGTGGTCAAAGCCTCCGGTTTACGCTCCGTGCAGTATGAGATCACCGGCTACATCAAATCCAGGGACCGTTGTAGCGCGGTGAGTAACCAGCTCTATGACTTGATCTATCGCCAGCTGGCGGCGTCCGAAACCCTGCGTCAGGATCAGATCAAGCCTGCGACGCGGCAGTCAGCAGTACTCAACACGGTAGGGGTGCTGCGCATGCTCAGCGATGAAGACCGTGCCGAACTCGAGCGTCACATGCACTTGCGCTCGTACCCTGTTGGCGCGGTGATTCTCGCTCAAGGTGTCGTTCCCGATGCGCTGTTGATCATTGAGTCTGGGGTGGTGACGGCGGCTGTTGAACGGCCTGATGGCTGGCTTGAGGTCGGGCGCATGGGGCCGGGCGAACTGATTGGCGAAACCGGTATTGTCGACCAGTCGGCCAGCCTCGCTCGTTTCAGTGCGATGACCGACTGCATGGTCTATCGCATCGAAAGCAAAGACCTTGAGCCTTGGCTGGAAGAACACGGTGAATTGCGTGGGGCTCTGGCAGGGTTGGTACGCTTCCGCGCGCAGGCTCGGGCGACGATGATTCAGCATAAGCCCTTGGATGTGGGCCAGAACGGTTTCCTGCAATGGTTGCGCAAAAGCGTCACTCGCTTTCAGCCGGGTAACGAACGCGGGCCGACGGACAAACTCAGTTGAGTCGCCACAGCACGAACACAAACGTTTTCACCACGGGCGCATGCGACACCAAGCGGCTGGTGTCGCATGCGCCTTTGATGGGACTTTAGCTGGCAGCGGCCGAGGCTGTATCACGAGACACATACCGTTCCAGTTCGGAGATTCCGGTTGGCAGGTCCAGAGAAGCGCCGGCATGGCGCATGCTCGACCCCAGAGCGTGCAAGGTGCGGAACAGGTTGTGCACGCGGCTTTGCTCACCCATCTGACCGATACGCACGATATTGAGGCCGAACGAACCGGAGATTTCGACCCTGTGTACGGCTGTCATATGGCTTCTGACCAGGTCAGCGGATACACCTTTGGGAACGTTGATGCCGATCACCGAGTTGAGGCGCACTTCTTCCGGGACCAGAAGTTCCAGGCCCATGGCTTCCATCCCTCTTTGCAGGGCTTTTGAGCACAGCTCATGCCGGTGGAATCGACGCGGCAGGGTTTCTTCGCACACCAAGTGCAACGCTTCATGCAGCGCCAGAATGCCGGAGACCGGTGCGGTGTAGTGATAGGAGCGCTGGTTCCAGAACTTGTCTGCCAACAGTGCGTCCAGGCACCAGTGGGCGATAGGTTGTTTGCGCGCCTCGATTCGTGCCCATGCGTAATCGGAAAAGGCCAGCAGCGAAACGCCGGGAATGGACGATAAGCCTTTTTGTCCGCCGGTGATGACCGCGTCGACTTGCCACTCATCCATGTCGAACGGCATGGTGCTCAAGGTGCAAACCGCATCGACAATCACTGCGCAGTCATAGGAATGCGCCAGTCGCGAAATCGTTTCCAGATGGCGGTTATAAACGGTATTCGAGGTCTCGCCCTGAACAATAGTCAGGGTGCGGAAATTACCCTGTTTCAAGTAGTGCTCAACGATATCGGGGTCGGCCGCCTGATTGTCCGGGACCTCCATAATGGTGACTGCACCGCCGACACGCGACGCCATCTCGGCCATACGACGACTGAAGTAACCGTTGCAGATCGACAGGACCTTGCTGTCTGGGGTCACCAGGTTGCAGATCGCCATTTCCATCGCCGCTGAACCGGGACCGGCTACACCCAATACATGCTTGGATGCGGTCTGAAAGACGTAGGCGCCCATGTCCTTGACCTGGTCGATCACCTGGTTCATCACATCGCCCAGGTGATTGATGACGATGGAGTTCGCATAGGCCACTTTGTGCGGCAGCGGTACGGGGCCCGCGCCCATCATCAGCAACGGTTCCTGAGGCAGAATTTGATCAAGCGCGATGATGGAAGCCGGGATTTTAATGTTCATGAACGTTCTTTATGGGTCGATGAAATAGGAGCGCTACCTAAGCAACCTAGCGCTGTATCGGACGCCGCTGAGCATACCTCAACGAGGGCAGTGAGTTCATGCCTTGGGTTTTGGGTGACAAGAAACGGCGGTTCGATTTGTGGTTAACTGTTTTATCAAAACCAGGGGGCGGCGAGTAACGATGGATTTTTATCACACTCAAGAACACAGCGGTTTACCGACACTGCACCCGCAACGGCTTCGAGTAGGAGATGCGGTCGCGCTGGTGTCGCCTGCCGGGCCCGTGGCTCAGGCGCGCGTCGAGGTCGCGGTCAAGGTGCTCAGCGATTGGGGGCTGCGACCACGTATCTATCCCCATGCGCTGGATAAAAACTCGTTTCATGCGGGCAGGGATGAGCATCGTGCTGCGGACCTGAACGACGCGTTGGCCGATCCCGAGATCCGTGCGGTCATCTGCAACCGCGGTGGTTATGGTGTGCAGCGCATTATTGAACACCTGGACTTTGATGCAGTAAGGCGAGACCCCAAGCTGGTGCTGGGATTTTCCGATATCACGGCCTTGCATGCAGCGCTCTGGCGCAACGCACGGTTGGCCAGTATCCACGGTCCGGTGGCCGCGCAGCTTGAGCGGGGCGGCCTGACGAATAGCAGCGTAAAACACGCGTTGATGAGCGCCGAACCGGTGCTGATCAGGGCCGACCCCGCAGAAGCGACGGTGAGTGTGCGCAGCACGGGTGTTGCCCAAGGGATTCTGTTGGGCGGAAACCTGAGCATGCTCAGTACCTCCATTGGCACGCCATTTATGCCCGACCTGAACGGCGCGATCCTGCTGATCGAGGACGTGGCCGAAGCCGCGTACCGTGTCGATCGAATGCTCACGCACCTGCGCAATTGCGGCATCCTGCAGCGCTTGGCGGGCGTGGCGGTGGGGCAGTTCAGCGAGCCCGCAGGCGCGGCAGGGCAGATCAGTCTGGCGGACGTGCTCAACGAACGTCTGGGCGATCTCGGCATTCCGCTGCTGGGTGGGCTGCCCATCGGTCACGGTGACCCCAACATTGCGGTGCCGTTGGGCACGCAGGCCATCCTCGACGCTGATGCTGGCACCTTGCTGGTGGCAGCTGCCTGCCGTTAAAAAGGCGCGGTGTGAAGTCGAAAATCGTTGCCGTTGGGTGAGTACTTTACCGAAGGGTGACGATCAGCCGATAAAGTTCACGTGCCAGCCGACACTAAGCGTTCTGAAAACGACTTGCACGTAGCTTTTTGCCATTATCCAGGCGCCAAAGGCTTGTGCTGAATCGGGTCCGTTGCGAATCTGCATGATTCCAGGACGGCTTAATGAATAGCCTGAACGCCTTCTGGTATTCGAACGGGGATTGAGCGCTATGATTTCGGCCGTGCAAGCACGCTTTGCCAACCTCGGGATGGCGAAAAAACTGGGGGTGGGTTTCATCCTCGTACTGCTGCTGACCGCCTTGGTCGCTGCCATTGGCGTTTGGTCGCTGCAGAGCATCAGCCTGCGCTTCAATGGCCTCAAGCAAATGTCGACCCTCAATAGCGGCCTGCTCAAGGTGCGCTTGCAGGAGCAGGATTACGCCCTGCACAGCGACCCGAAAGTGGCGGATGATTTGCGCGCGGGCGTGGACGCGTTGCAGGCCCTGGCGGAGCAGCTCAAGGGCGAGTCGGACGCCAACCAGACCATGATGAGCCAGGTGCAAACCGCGCTCACGGCTTACCGCAAATCCTTCGATCAATTTGTCGAGATCAGCCAGAGCAAGGACCTTTCTCTGGAGATGGCCAGTTGGTCGGTGTCCAGCGTTGCTAATAATCTGGATGTATTGCAAGCCGGGCTGGCCGATGATGGCACCTACGCGCTGAAGGACTCCCAGGGTCAGCAAGGTGCTGAGTTCATTGCGCAAGCCAATCAGGTCAGCCAGGTGTCACGGTTGATGTTGCAGGCGATGGATGAAGCGCGGGTGCGTCTGGACCAGAGCCGTAAAACAGGCTCGGGTGAGCCCCGCAAAGAAGGCAAGATCGAACAGGCTGACCAGGCACTTGCGTTGGCCGAGCAGCTCAAAGGCGTGGTCAAGGACTCGGGTTACCTGACCGTGCTGGGCGAAGTCAGCACCCACATTGGCAACTTCACCGAGAAACTCGCCGAATACACCGGTTTGCTTGCCAACGAAGCGCAGGTTTCTCAGCAACTTGCCGACAATGCCAAACAGGTCGTGCAGCGGGTCAATGAGGCTTATAGCGCCGAAGACCAGGCGATGCAGGCTGAGCTCAAAGCCAGCTCGCTGCTGATTATCGGTTCCTCGATGCTGGCGTTATTGGTCGGTCTGATCGCCGCCTGGGGCATTACTCGCCTGATCGTGGCACCGTTGCGTAGCGTGATCCGCGTCGCCCAGCAGATAGCGTCCGGCGATTTGAGCGCCACGGTCGAGGTCAAACGCCGCGATGAAATCGGCCAGTTGATGCTGGCCATGCAGCAGATGGGCGCGGGACTGAGCAGCATTGTCAGCGGCCTGCAAGCCGGTATCGAGCAATTGGCGACGTCGGCTCATTCGCTGTCGGCGGTCACCGAACAGACTAACCTGGAAGTCAGTAGCCAGCGGGAAGAAACCGAGCAGGTCGCCACGGCCATGAATCAGATGACGGCGACGGTGCATGACGTGGCACGCAATGCTGAGGAGGCCGCACAGGCCGCACAGACTGCCGACGACAAAGTCGAAAGCGGTCAGCAGGTCGTTCGCCAGAGCATGCAACGAATCGAAGCGCTTGCCAGTTCCGCCACCTCCGCCAGCCAGAGTATCGAGAACCTCAGTGCCGAGATCCAGAACATTGGCAAAGTCCTGGGGGTGATCAAGAGCGTCGCCGAGCAAACCAACCTGCTTGCGCTGAACGCCGCCATCGAGGCCGCGCGGGCCGGGGAGCAGGGACGGGGTTTTGCGGTGGTCGCCGATGAGGTGCGCGCGCTGGCCAAACGGACTCAGCAATCAACTGAAGAAATCGAACGACTGGTAGGCAGCCTGCAGAGCGGGGCGCAGTCGTCCGTGGCGCAGATTAAAAACAGCGGCGAATTGGTGAAAATGGCCGTCAGCGATGCATTGCAGACCGAAAGCGCGCTGGGCAGCATCGCCGTAGCGGTGTCCCTGATCCAGCAAATGAACCAGCAGATCGCCGCCGCTGCCGAGCAGCAAAGCTCGGTCGCTGAAGAGATCAATCGCAGCGTCACCAGCATCCGTGCCAGCGCCGATCAATCAGCCCTCGCGATGCGGGGGAATGCTGCGTCGAGTATCGAGCTGGCGCAATTGGGGACTGAGCTCAAGGGGATGGTCGGGCACTTCCGGCTTTAAATAAGCGAAGGGCTTGATACGGAACAGCTGACTTCCCGCATCAGCCCTTACGGCTATTCAAGATCATCAACGTCAGCACCCCGGCCACAATCCCCCAGAATGCCGAACCGATGGAGAACAGTGTCAGGCCTGACGCGGTGACCATAAAGGTGATCAGCGCTGCCTCACGCTCCTTGGGTTCGTTCATGGCGACGGTCAGGCCATTCATGATCGAACCAAACAGGGCCAGCGCGGCAATCGATAACACCAACTCTTTAGGCAAGGCCGCAAACAACGCGGCCACGGTCGCGCCAAAGATGCCCGCGATGGCATAAAAAACTCCGCACCAGACCGCTGCGGTGTAGCGCTTGTCACGGTTTTCATGGGCATGCGGGCCGGTGCAGATGGCAGCGCTGATCGCGGCCAGGTTGATGCCATGCGAGCCAAACGGCGCCAGTAGCAACGATGCAATGCCGGTGACCGAGATCAACGGGGAGGCCGGTACGGTGTAGCCATCGGCGCGTAGAACAGCGATGCCGGGCATGTTCTGCGAGGTCATCGCCACCACGAACAGCGGAATCCCGATGCTGATGGTCGCGGCCAGCGAGAACGAGGGAGTGGTCCACACCGGTGTTGCCACTTCCAGCGTAAAGCCACTGAAATCAAGCAATCCCAGTAGGCCTGATATCACCGTGCCGGCAATCAGCGCTGCGAGGACTGCGTAGCGCGGTGATATGCGCTTGATCAGCAGATAACTGAAAAACATGCACAGCACCAAGCCGGTACGGTGTTGCGCGGCGACGAATATTTCACTGCCGATCTTGAACAAAATCCCCGCCAGCAACGCCGCTGCGAGTGACGCAGGTATACGCTTGACCAGTCGCTCGAAACTGCCGGTAACGCCGCACAGGGTGACCAGTATGGCGCAGGTGATGAAGGCCCCGATGGCTTCGCCGTACGACACACCGCCCAGGCTGGTCACCAGCAGCGCTGCACCTGGCGTCGACCAAGCAACGGTGATGGGGGCGCGGTAGCGCAGAGACAGGCCAATGCTGCAAATCGCCATGCCGATGAACAGGGCCCAGATCCAGGAAGAAATCTGTGCGCTGGTCAACCCAGCGGCTTGCCCTGCCTGGAACATCAGGACCAATGAACTGGTGCAGCCAGTCATCATCGCAATAAAGCCCGCGACCACGGCAGCAGGCGAGCTGTCGGCCAATGGCCGAAGGCGGGTAGGAGTGATGGCGTCGGTCATGTGGGTTTTCCTTAACGGTGTCCAGTCAAGCCACAAGCCTAAACGCAGTCGCCACCCGCTGTTGCAATACAGCAATCGTCACAATTAGCCGTACAGTCGCAATTGATAGCGTCGAATGCGTCAGCTGTATCACTCGGATGCTAGAGACTCGGCAGGGATTATCACCCCTGTCTGGCGGGCTTGCCCCAGTGCTTTGTTCACGGCCAGCCAACCATCAACCGCCGCTTCGCCCGCTTCGGCAAACACCCGTTGCAGCAGATCCACTTGTTCGTGACGCAGGGCCTGCTCGAATGCAATGCCTTCTTCCGTCAGGCCCAGCAAGCGTTTGCGCTTGTCGACGTCAGGCGCGACGCTGTGCACCAGGTTCATGTCGATCAATTGGCGCAAGGGCGTATTGAGTGCCTGCTTGCTGACACCGAGCACCGTCAGCAACTCTTTCACGCTCAAACCTGGATAGCGGGCGATAAAAAACACGATGCGTTGGTGCACGCGACTGAGGCCGCGTTGCGCGAGCATTTCGTCGGCTTTGGCGGTGAACGCCTGGTAGCCGAAAAAAAAGGCTTCCATCGCCGACTGCTGAGTTATTTTATTTTTAAGGTCAATCATATTGACGTATCTAGGCCCGGTATCGTAATTTCGGTCAAGCAGTTTGACGTATTTCTATTTAACTTCGCTACGGGTGACCTCCATGGCTTTCTCCGAACGAGTCTCACGCCTTAAAAGTTCTTTGATTCGTGAAATTCTGGCCGCAGCCCAGCGTCCGGAAGTGATGTCGTTCGCTGGCGGGCTACCCGCAGAAGCAATGCTGCCACGCGTTGAATGGGCTGACATGCCACTGGCCATGGGGCAGTACGGCATGAGCGAGGGCGAGCCTGCTTTACGCGAAGCGCTGGCCGCTGAAGCCCGCGCCTTGGGCGTGCCGTGTGAAGCCAGCCAGGTGCTGATTGTCAGCGGCTCGCAGCAGACCCTCGACCTGGCGGCCAAGCTGTATATCGACAAGGGCACCGAGATCCTCCTCGAAGCACCAACCTACCTGGCCGCGCTGCAGATTTTTCAGCTGTTCGGTGCCGATTGCATCACCGTGCCCTTGCAGGCCGATGGCCCGGACCTGATCGCTATGCGCCAGCGTCTTGAGCAGCACAAGCCTGCGTTCGCTTACCTGATTCCGACCTTCCAGAACCCGTCAGCGGTACGCTACAGTGAATCCCATCGCGATGCCGTGGCGGCCCTGCTTGATGAATTCGATGTCACCCTGATCGAAGACGAACCTTATCGCGAATTGAATTTCGACGGTGGCAGCGCGACCCCTATCGTCAGCCGCTTGAAAAAGGCCAGTTGGATCTACACCGGCACGATGTCCAAAACCCTGCTGCCTGGGCTGCGCGTGGGTTACCTGATCGCGACGCCGGACCTTTTTCCGCACTTGCTGCGCCTGAAACAATCGGCCGATCTGCACACCAACCGGATGGGGCAGTGGCAGGCTCTGCAATGGATGGGTACCGAGCATTACCGCAACCATTTGGCGGAATTACGCGACTTCTATCGTGTGCGTCGTGACGCTTTCGAGGCCGCCCTGCAAGAGCACTTCAGCGATCTGGCCGATTGGAATAACCCGCAGGGCGGCTTGTTTTTCTGGTTGACCCTTAAAACGCCTTTGGACACCCGTTCCCTGCTCAAACCAGCGCTGGCCCTAGATGTGGCGTTTATGCCGGGTGAGCCGTTTTTCGCCGATCCGGACGCCAACCCCGGTTATCTGCGATTGAACTTCAGTCATATCGACCCCCAGCGTCTGGGTGAGGGTCTCAAGCGGCTGGCCGCAGTGGTTCGCCAGGCACAGGTCGCTGAAGCGGCGTGATGCATTCATGAATACGCAGCAAGGGAGAAGGGTGATGTACACAGTTTACGGCGACTACAATTCAGGCAATTGTTACAAGATCAAATTGATGCTCAACCTGTTGGGCATCAAGTACCAATGGGTGGCAGTGGACATCCTTAACGGTGAAACCCAGACCCCCGAGTTTTTGGCGAAGAATCCCAACGGCAAGGTCCCGGTCCTGGAGCTTGAGGATGGCACTTGCCTGTGGGAATCCAACGCGATTCTCAACTTCCTGGCCGACGGCAGCGCCTATCTGCCCAGCGAGCCGCGCTTGCGCACGCAAGTCTTGCAGTGGCAGTTTTTTGAACAGTACAGCCATGAGCCTTGCATCGCGGTGGCTCGCTTCATCCAGTTTTACCTCGGGCTACCGGAAGAGCGCCTCGCGGAATATCACGCCATGCAAAAAGCTGGCTACCGAGCGCTCGCAGTCATGGAGCAGCAACTCAAGCGCACGCCGTTCCTGGTAGGAGAAACCTTCTCCATCGCCGACATCGCGCTTTACGCCTACACCCACGTCGCTTACCAGGGCGGATTTGACCTTGCCCCGTACCCGGCAATCCAGCAATGGCTGGGCCGAGTGGCCGAGCAACCGGGCTATATAGGGATGCTGGATTAACCTGAACCCAGGTTGAAGACAAATAAACCGGTCTGCAACGAGCGACCGGTTTAAAGAGATGGTCACCCCCAACACCCTGCGAGGGCTACGCTTTCGCAGGGTGTTTTGTTTTCGGAGGCCATCATCATGAGCGAGCCAGATGCCGGGCATAAAGAGTAGAAGAGAGCCACAGTCTCAAGACACATCCACATTTGCTTTGGCCGCTGCGCGTGACCGGAAGGCGCTCACCTTTGCAATAGTCCCGCAAGCCCGGCCATTCGGCCCGCCCTTAGTCATGCCGCACCAGCGTTTGCTGCCATTGCGGGTGTGATCGTAGAAAGCCCACTGGCAATCTCCACACGTTTTCAGCCGCGACCATGCACCTGATGCAATCGCATTCGCCACGGCCGCAAGAATATGGCCGACATAAGTTGCTTCTGCAGATATCACGCTCAGCGTCGTCACTCCTCCCACCGACTCGACATGCACCGACAGGGCGACACGATTGAACCACGCGTTCAACTGCTCGGTGTTGGCGTCTGGACTTTCGCACGACTTCCGCAGATCCGAGCGCAATACGAGCAGTTTGTCCAGGCTATCGCTAGGTTGACGTGGATAGAGCGAGAGATCGCTCTGCCATGCATCAGAATCGCTTGCCAGCAGCGGCAGGATATCCGCCTCGATGCGCGTCTGGTTAGGGATCGACCAGGTATTAATAAAACGCCGTACGCTTTCGAGGTCGCCTGGCGCAGCTTGATTGTGAGTTTGCATCGCACCCTCTGGTTGCAAAAGCTACTGATATGGGTAACCATCAAAATATCATTGCTGGTTACGGTGGCGCAACATGATCAGGGAAGACGATTGTGCACGACCGGTTTGGTCCCGCGAGATCCGGAGATTGCTCTGGATGCAGGGCTTAATGAATGCCTCGCATTTTATGACGGTTCCGCTATTGGCGTTGTACATGTCAGCCAACCTCCATTTCGGTGCGGCAGCACTGGCTTCTGTTATGTCGGCCAATTTGCTCTCCGCGCAGGCGTTGCCGCTAGTTGCCGGCGCCATAGCCGATCGTTTTGGCTCGCACATGATCATCACCCTAGGGCTTTTTTTGAGGGGGGTGGGATTTCTCGGATTTGGATTTTGTGACGGTGTGATGGCTTGGGTATGCTTTGCGATGATCGCTGGTACTGGCGTCGCTTGCTACGAGGGTGGCGTTTACGGAGTGTTTGGTCGTCAACCAAAGACATGCCTATCTGCCCTGTTCGCGGCCAATAACCAGATGCTAAATACCGGAGCGGCCGTTGGGCCAATTATTGGAGGTCTTGCGGGTCTAGCCGATGTCCGTGCTGCCTTTGCAGTAAGCGCGATATTGTTCATTAGCCTCAGCACGGTTGCATTTCGGGAAAAGTTTGGGTCATCAACTATCTTCAAAAGGCAGCCCGCCCTAATGAGCCTGAAGGTAGCAGCCACACACCGCGGGTTATGGCGGCTGATCGCCATATCGCTGCCATGGTTTTTTCTGTTTCCGCAGCTTTACGTGGCGTTCCCGATGTATGCGGGCCAGATAGCAGGGCCATATGCAGCTTCTGCGGTCTACGTGGTTAACGGCGTGGTCGGATTGACCTTTATCGTGGCTATAAGGCGATGGTTGGTGAGGATGGATCCTGCATCGCTGACAACCGGGGCCTATCTGGCCGCAGGGGTCGCGTTTGCCAGCGTAGCAATGTTGCGTGGCATCGAATGGTTCTTGTTGTTTATCGTGGCCTATACGCTAATCGAAACAATTCTGTTACCCACACTTGAAACCATGACCGCATCGTTGGCAACAGAAGGTAGTCAAGGCACATTTTTCGGTGTGTTGAGCGCGGTGGGTGCACTCGGAGGTGCTGCCGGTTATTTCGCGGGGAGTTGGCTCATATTGAATCGAACCCCCGTCGAAACCTGGTTGACGCTGGGCAGCGTAGGAATGCTCGGGTTTCTGGTTTCGGCGCTGCTCCTTCGTATACCTAAAGGCAAACCATCGCTGAGCTAGATTGCTGGAAGAGCAGTAAAAAATGACATTGCGAGGGATAGGGCCAATCTGCTCAACCCAAAGAGGTCAGGTCGAATGCAAATGACTGGTCAAGTGAATGCAATTACTCATGGCTCGGGCTGAACGTTATTTCTGGAAAAAGGAGTATTGACTATGCGTTATTTGATAGCGGCCGCCATAGTGATGGGGCTTGGATGGACAAGTGTGCAAGTCGCTTTGGCTGACGACTGCAATGCGAATCAGGCAGCCATGAACGCGTGTGCTGGCAATGACCTGTCCAGGCTTGATGCGGACTTGAACACCCAATACCAGGCGCAAATGGCTTACTTGAACATGCCGACGCAAAAGCAGGCGTTCAAGGACGCGCAGCGTAAGTGGGTTGCGTTTCGTGATGCCGATTGTGTGTACCAAGTGGGCAAGCGAGAGGACTCTGGTTCGATCTGGCCGTTGCTTCAGTCGCAGTGTCTGGCAGCGCATACCCAGTTGCGAGTGGAGCAGTTGAAAGCCTACGTGGCCTGTCGGGCTGAAGGTTGCCCGAAATAAGCCTCCGCAGGCTTGTCTGCGAAGGCTCCAGCTTCAGACCGCCGCGAAGCGCTGCTGCAAGTAGTCGATGATGACCTTGGATTCATACATCCATACGGTCTTGCCACCTTCTACGATGCGCAGGCACGGTACTTTGATCTTGCCGCCTTCGGTGAGCAGGGTCTGACGATCGACTTCGTTGTTTTTCGCATCACGCAAGGCCACGGGAACGTTCAGGCGGCGCAAGGTGCGACGGGTCTTTACGCAGAACGGACAGGCGTTGAACTGATACAAGGTCAGGTCCTGCGCCGACAGATCGACAGCGACTTGAGCTGCAGGCGTGCGCTTTTTCTTGCCCGGACGGGTCAGGAAATCGATAAAAATGATGAGTTGGCCCAAACCAACCCTTAATGCCTTGATGAACACGGTGACGCCTCGCAGTAGGGGGATGAAACGAAGGTGAGATTACTCAGGAGCCGCAGACAAGAAATCTGGACGGCCCCTGCACAGCGAATCACTTGATCAAGCTGAGAAATTCACTGCGGGTCGCCGCGTTTTCGCGAAATTCACCGAGCATCACCGAGGTGATCATCGATGAGTTCTGTTTCTCGACGCCGCGCATCATCATGCACATGTGCTTGGCTTCAATGACGACTGCGACACCCAAAGCACCGGTCACTTGCTGAATCGCATCGGCGATCTGGCGGCTGAGGTTTTCCTGGATTTGCAGGCGGCGGGCATACATGTCGACGATTCGCGCGACTTTCGACAGACCGAGCACTTTACCGTTCGGGATGTAAGCGACATGAGCCCTGCCGATAAATGGCAGCAAGTGGTGTTCGCACAACGAGTACAACTCGATGTCCTTTACCATGACCATCTCACTGTTGTCGGAGCTGAAGAGGGCACCGTTGGTGACTTCTTCGAGACTTTGTTCGTAGCCTCGACATAGATACTGCATGGCTTTTGCAGCACGTTTTGGTGTGTCGATCAAACCTTCGCGGGACACGTCCTCGCCGAGCTGACCCAGTATCGCGGTGTAATTCTGTTCCAGTGTCACAGGGCTATTTTTCCGTACGGGTTTCAGGGCGGTACATTTTCTGTCTGTACCAGATGTGTGCCAATCAGGCTTGTTTCGAGCTTTTCGAGTTGGCGCCAGTCGGTGCTGGCGTTTATCCATCGGGCGTACGTGGATAGTAACATTTGCACGCTATGGCCGAGCTGATTGGCGATGAATGCAGGGTCCATGCCCGCCAATGAGGCACATGGTAGCGTAGGTGTGACAGCAGTTGCACGGTCGACGCGATCTGAACGCCGACGGCAAAGAGCCCGGCGTCGGGCCGGGCTCGGTTGTTAGGGTAATCAGTCTTGCTGGGTGGCTAACGATCTGGATGGAGCGTCATAACAACGTCTCGACAGTGTCACTGCCTGGTCGTGGCTGTGAAGAAACGCGGCTTGCCGACATCCTGCGCTATTTGCCGGTAGGTGCAGTCGTCGGTTGCCGCCAGAAGCTTTCTGCCATCTTTTAACGTTGCCAAAAACGTCACTTCCTTTTCCTCACTGGCCAGCATGAAACCTGCTGCGGCGCCTACAGGCCCCAACACCAACCCGCCGGTCAATCCAAAGCCGATAGCGTCTGCGGTTTTTTTAGTTGACGCTTCGCTGGCTACCTCCAGATTTTTTATCGTAGAAACCGAAATCTTGATGCCGGGCCAGGGGTAAAGGGGTGTCGTGAGCGTAATTGAACCGGAACTGTACTCGCCATCACCTTGAAGAAAATCACCCGCCAGCGCTTTGATTTTGGCCATGTGGAATCCTCCTTCAGTGTCACTGCAAAAATATTCAGTCAATCCTGGCGGGATGGAAGACAGTGCCGTCAGTCTGCTTTGGACACGGACGGCTGGCGCCCTTGCGCGTCGGTCTGTCAGGCACAGGATGGATTGTTGATAAAACTCAATACCGCTCCAGCCTCGGGGGGTAAAACCATAATAGCAGTGGGAAGCTCGCTGTCAGATGCGAGAAATCAATGAGTCCATAAAGAACGCGAGGATCCGCCATGAACGATTTAAGTCTACGCCAGGATATTTTGGATGAGCTTGAATTCCAGCCGAACATTGATGCGGTCCACATCGGTGTAGCTGTAGATAAGGGCGTCGTCACACTGACAGGTCATGTCACTAACTATGCGCAAAAAATCGCGGCGGAGCGTGCCGTGAAGAGCGTCAAGGGTGTTCGAGCCATTGCCGAGGAAATCGAAGTGCGCTTTCCGAGTGACTTCGTCGTCGCGGACGACACCATTGCCTCCAGGACACTGGATGTCATCAGTTGGAACACTGAAGTTCCGGATGATCGAATCAAGGTCAGGGTTCAGGCTGGCTGGGTAACGCTGGAAGGCGAAGTGGACTGGCAATTCCAGAAAGAAGCCACTGAACGTGCAGTGCGCAAACTGTCCGGTGTCAAGGGCGTCACTAACCTGCTCACGCTTAAACCACGGGTGAATGCTGCAGACGTTCAACGCAGGATCGAAGATGCGCTGAAGCGCAATGCTGCCCTTGAGGCTCACGGTATTCATGTCAAAGTCACTGGTGGCACCGTGAAACTCGAAGGTAAGGTTCACCTCTGGCTCGAACGTCAGGCAGCTGAGCGGGCGGCATGGTCTGTCCCCGGTGTTTACAAAGTTGAAGATAAGCTAACGATTGGTTGATGCTCGGGGCCAGGCGATGCTCTTCTCGTTCGCCTGGCCCCACGCTGTTGAAAGGAGCACGTTCATGAGCGAGATAAGGCGAGAGCATCTTCGTCGTATTGCACTGGAGTTAGAGACGCTACGCGCGAGCATTCATCAGCTAAAGGCGGAAGAAGACGTCAGCTCCAAACTTTTGCCGGGCAACAATCCTGCCAATAGCCATCATGCGCTTGAGCGCGCTTTTGAAGATTTACGCGACTCCATCAATCATATGGAGGAAGTCTTGGCGACACTGGCCGAGGCCACGGGGGAAGTTTAAAATCGCGATCAATCACCAGGCATTTACCTAACCTTTACAGTCATCGGTTGGCGATACGAAAGCCGTTGATGTCTGAAGTATCAGGTAATAAATACCTGTCGTGAAGAGAGCGAATGTATGGTGAGTCGAGTAGTGAAAATGGCGATTGTGGTGGTGGTATTGTCGTCCATGTCGGGCTGTTTCTTTGGACCTTGGCATGACGGTTATGGGCATGGTCACCGTTACTATGAGGGTGGCCGGCGTTGATCGAATCGGATCTGATCCAGTCAGGCTGTGACACCCAAGCAGCCTGACGGTCCGCAATCATTAAGGCTGCGACTTAAGGAGTTACTCGTCGCGGCCTTCCATCATTGTTCGTTTGAGCATGACGTAAACGGCGCCCGCGCCGCCGTGTTTTGCCAGGCAAGAGGCAAAGCCCAGCACTTGTGAATGCTGGCGCAGCCATGTGTTGACGTGGCTTTTGATCATCGGGCGTTTGCCATCCAGGCGCACCGCCTTGCCATGGGTCACGCGCACGCAACGAACTTCCAGCTTGGTCGCTTCGGCCAAAAACTCCCAGAGTGTTTCCCGCGCTACTTCGACGCTCATGCCGTGCAGGTCCAAGCCCCCCTCGAAGCTGATCTGCCCGAGTTTAAGCTTGCGCATCTGGCCTTCCTGGACGCCATCACGAGCCCAGCTCAATACGTCCTCCGGGCCAACGTCGATGACGAATTGGTCGGACAGGCCATCAACGATCACCGAGTCAGTGCGCACAGTAGCAGCCTGACGCAGTTTGGCCAGGTGCTTACGGTCGGCTTTGGGTTTGCCGACGTCTGCGTGATCGTGCTTGATCGGCTTTACGCCGCGGATCTCGTTTTTAAACAGGGAAAAATCGTCGTCTTGCATTTAAGCCTCCGCGCAGGACGGCTAGTTTACCTGCGTCACGCCTTGCCAGGCGTGACTAAAACGTTATCGCTGTGCCCGGTTGTGTTTCCAGTGAGCGATACGAAGAGGGTTTGTCAGCCTCAGTCGTGCTTTTTCATCAGATGCGGTGCCATGTTCAGCTCGCTGGGCCGGCGCAGACGACGACGGCAGCGACGCCATATCGAGACACCGAGATACAGCAGGAACAACCCGATCGCCACCACGAGACTCGCTCCGCCCGCGCTGGCATTGAGCTCGCCCAGTGCTGGCGGGTGACCGATCAAGCTGGCAATACCGGCCATCACCAGTAAAACGCCACAGGTGGCCAACAGTGCTGCAAATGCGGCGCCGAAGCGCATCCGCCAGTTGCTTGGGCCTTTTGGGCGCAAGCGACGAGCATCGAAACCATCGGATATCTTCATTCCGATTTCCTCTCAGGGTATCGGCGCTCTGACCAGGATATAACCTGGTGGTTCCCGTTTTGGCGGAAATCAAGGGCTGTGGGGATGATTAATGGATGGGCGGTTACATCCAATTCGTCTCTTTGGCAGAGGTAACCCAGCCGTTTTTCAGGAGCTGCCAAAGCGATGAGGCCGGGTCAGCATCCTGATGGATCAAGCCTGACTCAGATCAAATCCCGGGTCAGTGCAAGCGTTGCGAAGTTGTCCGCCATGATCGCCATCTCGGTCTGATGAACTATCTTGGCGCTGATCACGCCCTGCTTGCTGGGCAAGTCTCGGGTTGCGCAGGCGTCGTCCACCAACGTGCAGCGATAACCGTAGTCTTTGGCTGCGCGTACGGTGGTGCTGATGCTTGAATGGCTCATGAAGCCACACACGATCAGGTCCAGAGGCCCCAAGCGTTGCAACAGATCGTGCAGGCCAGTGCCGTGGAATGCGTTTGGCAGGAGCTTCTCGATGACCGGCTCTTCGCCTTGAGGCAATAGCTGGGGAAGGAACTTGCCGCGCTCACCTTGCGGATCGAATAAACCGCCCACGGTGCCAAGATGGCGCACATGCACGATAGGTCGACCCGCTGCCCGGGCAGCGTCCACCAATTGGCAGATATTGGCCACGGCCTCATCAATGCCTGTCAGCGCCAGCGGACCACTGACGTACTCCTTCTGCGCATCGATAATGATCAGGCTGGCATTGCTCAGATTAGCCGGTGCGTAACCACGGCCACTGAGTTGAAACATCGTTTTTGGGTCGGACATCTGGGGCTCCTGTCGGTGGCGCTTTTGTCACATTGTCCTCTGGCTGAGCGGTTCTGTGAATGGCAACGATTGGAAGTGGCGTGGTTACTGGGCTGCAAGCCATCGGACTGTTTGCGATTCATGTCATTTTGCCTGCTTCGTGGCTACGAAGTCATCGCAGGTTGTCTGCTGTCGAGGGGGTGATCAATCATCTTTTGGGCATCGTTTGTTCAGACCATGGCTGATAGAATCGTCCGTCGTTTTTTCAAGGAGCATGCCCCCGTGATCACTTCCCGCCTGCGCACCCTGCGCGACCATATCCGTTGGGCCGTCAGCCGTTTCCATGGGGAAGATCTGTTTTTTGGTCACGGCACCGACAATGCCTGGGACGAAGCCCGTCAGTTGGTGCTGGGCGCGGTGCATCTGCCGTGGGAAATTGCCGACAGCTACCTGGATTGCCGTCTGGAAGACGACGAGCTGGTTAATCTGCAACGCTTGCTCAAACGCCGCATTGACGAGCGCATCCCAACCGCTTACCTGCTGGGGGAGGCGTGGTTCTGTAGCCTGTCGTTCATCGTGGACGAAAGGGTTCTGATCCCTCGTTCACCGATTGGCGAGCTGATCGAAAAACGTTTTGAGCCGTGGTTGCCAGTAGACCCAGCACGCATTCTCGACCTGTGCACGGGCTCCGGTTGTATCGGCATTGCCTGTGCGTTCGAGTTCCCCAACGCTGAAGTGGTGTTGGCCGACCTTTCTTTCGAAGCGCTGGAAGTGGCGAATCAGAACATCGAGCGTCACGGCGTGGATGAGCGCGTCTACACCGTGCAGGGTGATGGTTTCGACGGTTTGCCGGGGCAGCGATTCGACCTGATCGTCTCCAACCCGCCTTATGTCGATGCCGAAGATTTCGCCGACATGCCGGATGAATATCAACATGAGCCGGAGTTGGCGCTGGCCTGTGGCGATGACGGTCTGAACCTAGTGCGGCGCATGCTCAGTCAGGCTGCGGAACATTTGACCGAGAAGGGCTTGCTGATCGTCGAAGTCGGCAACAGCCAGATCCATGTCGAGGCGCTGTACCCGGAAGTCGACTTCGCCTGGCTGGAGTTTGAGCGGGGAGGGCATGGCGTGTTCATGTTATCGGCCGAGCAATGCCGCGAACATCAAGCGCTGTTCGCTTCTCGGGTTTGATCGTAATGAGGGGGGCGTGATACGGCGCCTTCGAGAAAGTGAGAACCCCGGTAAGTTTAGGTTTACCGGGGGCTCGTGCTGGGCTGACCATCTCATTAACGCTTTGCCCCTCCTATACGGATCCTCGCTTAGGTTCGGACTTCCCTTGCTCCAGCCTTCGGGAGAAGGGGCCTTGCCGTAATTCGGCAGTCAATTCAGACAAAATCCAGGCAGCGAACTTGTTCGCGAAGGCGGTTTATCTGATGCGTAATTGCATCCCACTTGACCACCTAATTGCATCGCCACTGACCAGTCGTTTGCATTCGCGCTGACCAGTTTTTGCAGTTGATGGGTGTCAGCGGGTGCCACTCAGGGGGAGTGCTTCAGTCAAGGACTGAAGGACTGCAACCGGCCGATTCTGTTGAAAAAGTCGGTTTTTTCAAACTGCCGAAAAATTGATCGGTGAAAGCTCCTTCTAGCACGCTGCTACGTGAAATCTCAGTCCGAATGCTTCCGCGAAAATTCTGGATTTCAATCTCAGGCGCTTACTTTTTTCAATGGAAACTAAGGCCGACTTTTTCAACAGAATCGGCCGACTTCTGCCTGTCATGACTGGCCGGAGTGGGTCGTTTTCTGCCTGTCGTGACCGGCTGAAAACGACCCCAAGCGGCCTTCGGGTGTCTACGAAACCGGGGCGATTCAGTTCTGACCGACCAGGCCATCGCTGGATGGCGTAATCTATAGCGGGAAATACAAGGCGCTCCTCACCAATTACACCTGATCGCTACTCGATGACAGCCCCAGCCCTAGAGAACATCCGTACTCTTCTCTCGATCAAGGCCAGACTCCATTCATTGGAAAAAGCCTAAAATAACCATTATGATGGCCTATTGCCCAGGCTTGAAGGCTAGCCTGCGCCACTTCAGCTAAGATGACGAGCAGGGAAAGCAATGAGGTCTATTTACCAAAATTGTTTGGCTGACCAAATTCTCGCAGATTTCACATAAAAGCGCGGAATTCAAATTCAACAGAACTCCGTGGACGATTCGCGATGCTTAAATACACACTTCCCTTGGTGGCAGCTCTACTGCTGGTCGGCTGTTCGAACAATTCTGGGCAGCAGTACACCGACCAGGTCCAGGCGAGCGGTACCCCCATTGCTCACTCTTTCCAGGAGGCGGTCCGCCTCTCACAGGCGGTGCCGTTGCCGGTCAATCGTGGTCTGTTTCCCACCCGCTGGGAAATCAGCGCAACGGATCCCCGTATCGCTTCAGGTGCAGAAAAAAGTAACTATCGACTGTTCGAGTTCTCGTTACGCAAGGGCCAACGCTACAAGATCAATGTCATCTCGATGTGCAACAACATGTGCATGGGGTTGGCAAAGAGCGCACTGAAACCCAAGGCGCTGGTGCTCGATATGCAAGGTAATGTCGTGGCTGACAACCTGACCGGTACCAACGCCCTGGCGATCGTTTGGACCGGCGTTGCGCCGGCTGATGGTGCCTACTTGTTGATGGTTGCCGCCGACAACTCCGCCCCAGGAGAGCAAGTTTCGGTGATCAATACTCAGGTACCAGGGCACCCAACGTTGAGCATGCCTATCGGTATGGCCAGTGCGCCCTTTGGTAAGGTCATCGCTTATGTCGAATATCCAAGCGAGTAGCGACGGGCGGGGCGAAGGTTTGACCCGTTCCCCGTGACCATCACTGCAACAGATTGTCAGTCAGGTTGTCGATCTGTTGCGACAGGCCGCTTCTGGCCGTCGTGGGAGGCCGCAGGCGACCCATTGCTGCGGGTGGCGACAGGCAGTAATCGAAAGATGTCATTCGTCACGCTACCTGGAAGCATCGCGCAAGAGATGACGACCCTGGCCGCATAACCCCAGAAACAACGAAGCCCAGCACTAGTCTGGGCTTTTTCGTGTCAGGATTTCCGAGACACTAGGTTGCCGCGGCTCTCAACCGAGCCTACTACAGGAGCTGTCTACCGCTGATCAATTTCGATCTTCTGAGTCGGGTCGGGGCTGTATTTTTGACGTTTCAGCTGCGGATCACCCGAGGCTAGGCAAAAGAAAAATATCTCTGCTTCCCCACAGCCTCCGTGTAGCGCGCATTCGCTCGCCTGCATATGGTCGAGGAGGATTTCCCTTCCCTGGGACACACAAAACGCGTTTGCCTCCTTCAAAGCTTGCCCTTTCGCGGAGGCAGGACCACCGAAAGGAACGCGCGTTGAAATCGTGTAGGTGTCTGGGCCAACTTTTATTGGGCCAGAGTCAGCACATCCCGCCAACATCAGCACCGCCAAAGCTCCTACGAACAATTTCATGTCGTTCCCTCGTTAAGATTTGGCGAGACTTTATCACCAACGAGGGAACCGCACGAAAGCCGCGTAGGAGTGGGGATCTTCAGGTTCGTGGTCAACGCTCTATTCAGGTGGAATGTCGACTCCGAGTAACGGCAATTGGCCGATTTCTGCCTTCGCAACCGGCAGAAAATGGCCGTTCTCTGCCAGTCGTCACTACGTCGCCTGCTGGTCAAGTCGAATGCAAACGGTGGGTCAGCACGAATGCAATTGACTGATCAGTGGCAATGCAAATGGGTGGTCAAGTCCATGCAATTACGCAATCTGGTGCACCACCACCGATAACAACACACAAATCACAACCTGGTTTTCTGTGTGACAGCGCGGCGGCGAAGACTCGGTGGGGCCTCCTAACGCAAGGGAAACCTAACGGTGCGTAGCGATCCAGATCAGTAGCCCAGCCTGGAATACCGCGAACGCCACCAGGCAAGCGATGGTGAAGCGCAAGCTGCTGTCTTCGCGTTTGAATCGGGTGACGGACTCCTCCTGTTTGCGCAGCTTGACGTCTTGCTCCTGCAAGTTCTGTTCTGCTTGCTGGAGCATATTGCCCGCGTCGAGAATCTCGACCATCTGGACCTTTTCGCTGTTCCAGGTGTTAAGCAGTTCGCTGACGTTTACCGCTTTGACGCTGCCCTTCATGTGCTGGGCGTCGGCGTACGTAATCTCGAAGCCCTGAGTGCGTAGAAAATTATCCCGGCGCAGGCGCGTGTCTTCGTTAAGGGCGTCTTTACTGGCGAGCACATTTTCGTCGATCTGGTAATGCGACCATCTTTTTTGCGCCCAGTGAATGCCCTGAGCCATCAGAAAGCGACCGAGACCACGATTCCACGGTTCTATCTGTAACCCGGCTTCGGGGCTGAAGCGCACCCGATGAGTGGCGTGATCGACCCATACGTCCAGGTGGTTCTGCTCTTTGCGCACACGTTGCGCAGGCAATTGGATATCCATGCGTAACAGGCTGTGTTCTTTATCGTTGCGCTCGGCGCGGCCGAACTGCACGAAGCGCAATGGGCGGCCGCCGGTGGCCCGGTCGGTCGGCAGTGGCGCCAGGCGCAGCATTTTAAAATGTTCCGGTTGAACGTCCGCCCACGGCAAGCTCGCAGGATCCGGCGCAACGGCTGCGTTTTCGGCTTCAACTTCAGCGTCGGGTGTGGCTTGAGTGTCGGTCATATCAGCAGTCCTGTGGCCCAGGCACCAAGCAGCAAACTCAGTGCCAGCCATCCGCTATCGGCCGTTTTTTTCAGGACTGAAGGCCATTGGCCGGTTTGTGGACAGGCCAGCGCGCATTACGCGGCGGGCAATGCGCCAATAAAACGCAGGATTCGCGTTGAAAGCTCACTGGCGAGCGGTAACTGCGGGTCTTTGTAGGACGCTAGCTGGCGTCCAATGTCATTGGGGACAATACGCAAGACATGGTTCATGCCGTCGATCAGAGCCAGCTCCGCGTCGGGTTTGGCCGCATGGAGAAGCTCGGCATCACCCACCCCCACCTGAATGTCGTTACGACCTTGAATGATCAGCGCCGGAACCTGCAGTTTTCCGAAGGCGGCGGCCGGGTCCTGGCGGAGCAGCGAAATCAAATACGGCTGCACGCTCGGGCGGAATACCACATCGAGAGCGGGTGGCACGTTGTCATCGGTGTGGCCTGCCTTAAGCGAGTCGATCAGCTGTTCGCTACGTTGCAGCAAGGGTGGGGGCAATCGGTATTGCAATTGTTCGCGCAACACTTGATCCACCAGGCGCCCGGTGCCTGCGACGGAAATCACTGCCGCAGCTCCAGCTTGCTCTGCGGCGAGGGCGGCGACCAGGGCGCCTTCGCTATGCCCCAGGAGAATCAAGCGTCCCAGGCGTGGGTCAGTCTTGAGCATTTTTCCCCAGGCCGCTGCGTCGGCGACATAGGCTTCGATGCTCAGGTTGCGCTCATCGGGCGTGGCCGCTTTGCTCGCGGCCACGCCCCGCTTGTCGTAGCGCACGCTGGCGATATTGTGTTTGGCGAGGACTCTCGCCAGAAGCTTCATGCTGTCGTTACGACCGCCGTCGGTGTTGTTGCCATCACGGTCGGTGGGGCCGGATCCAGCGATGATTAATACCACGGGGACAGGGGCGTCGGATCTGGGCAGCAATAAGGTGCCAAACAGCTCGCCGGTTCCCGTATCGAGGCTGATGGGACGTTGCAATACGCTGGGTGTGGCTGCGTGGGCAAGGCCTGTCAGCAGGGGCAGGGTTACGGTAATAGCACGAATTAAAGTGGTGACTCGTAACATCGGTAGGCCATCATCTGTTCAAGTGCCGATTGGACGCGTCAACGCGGATAAGGTTCGGCAATACGCTTGAAGGATGAACTACTCAGGCAGCCTGCGTATACTGGCGTGCTTGCGGTTTTTGATTGATAAACAGACCGTTTGATTGTTTTAGCTTATTTTCGCGGAGCGTCCTGCATGTCCGGCAATACCTACGGCAAGCTGTTCACTGTTACCACTGCTGGCGAAAGCCACGGCCCGGCACTGGTCGCTATCGTTGACGGCTGCCCGCCAGGGCTTGAGCTCTCGCTGGAAGACTTGCAGTTCGATCTGGATCGCCGCAAGCCCGGCACGAGCCGCCACACCACGCAGCGCCAGGAGGCCGATGAAGTCGAAATCCTCTCTGGTGTGTTCGAAGGAAAGACCACGGGTTGCCCTATCGGCCTGTTGATCCGCAATACGGATCAGAAGTCCAAGGACTACTCGGCAATTCAGGACCTGTTTCGCCCGGCGCACGCCGATTACACCTACCACCACAAGTACGGCGTGCGCGATTACCGCGGCGGTGGTCGCAGCTCGGCCCGTGAAACGGCGATGCGCGTGGCGGCGGGTGCCATCGCCAAGAAATACCTGGCCAGCCAGGGCATTCGGATTCGCGGCTACATGAGCCAGTTGGGCCCGATTGAAATTCCGTTCAAGACCTGGGAGTCGGTGGATCAGAACGCATTTTTCTGCCCGGACCCGGACAAAGTGCCGGAGCTTGAGACCTACATGGACCAGTTGCGTCGGGATCAGGATTCGGTCGGCGCCAAAATTACTGTGGTTGCCGAAGGCGTTAAGCCTGGGTTGGGCGAGCCGATTTTCGACCGTTTGGACGCGGAACTGGCCCACGCGATGATGAGTATCAATGCGGTCAAGGGCGTGGAGATTGGCGCCGGTTTCGCCAGCGTCGCCCAGCGCGGCACCGAGCATCGCGACGAAATGACGCCGCAGGGTTTCCTGTCGAACAACTCTGGCGGCATTCTGGGTGGGATTTCGTCGGGGCAGCCAATCGTCGTCCATCTGGCGCTTAAACCGACCTCAAGCATTACCACGCCAGGACTTTCGATTGATGCCCATGGCAACCCGGTCGACGTCATTACCAAAGGTCGTCACGACCCCTGCGTCGGTATCCGCGCCACGCCTATCGCTGAGGCCATGATGGCCATCGTGTTGATGGATCATTTCCTGCGCAATCGCGGGCAGAACGCCGATGTGCAGGTGTCGACGCCTGTTCTGGGGCAACTGTAATGCTCGATGACGGTGATGCAGCCACGGCGGTTTAGCCGTGGTTTCACTTCCCGAAGGTCAGATCCCTTACTGGCGATTGTCCAGTTTCTATCTGTTCTACTTCGCTTTGCTGGGTTCGACAGCGCCGTTTCTGGCGCTGTACTTTGATCACCTGGGGTTTTCCAGCGCACGCATCGGTGAACTGGTAGCCATCCCCATGCTGATGCGCTGCATCGCCCCCAATATCTGGGGTTGGCTGGGAGATTACACCGGGCGCCGCCTGGCGATTGTGCGCTTTGGGGCGATCTGTACGCTGCTGACGTTTTCCTTGATCCTGTTCGACAAGAGCTACGCCTGGCTGGCAATGGTCATGGCGTTGCATGCGTTCTTTTGGCATGCCGTATTGCCGCAGTTCGAAGTCATCACCTTGGCCCATTTGCAGGGGCAGACCGCCCGCTACAGCCAGGTCCGGCTGTGGGGTTCTATTGGTTTCATCCTCACGGTGGTGGCGTTGGGTCGGCTGTTCGAGTGGTTCAGCCTGGACGTGTACCCGCAGGCGCTACTGTTGATCATGGCCGGTATTGTCGCCAGCAGTTGGTGGGTGCCCAATGCGCAACCCGCACCGTCGACGCACAGGTTGGCCAGTGGCGGCTTTCTTAAACAGCTTGCCAGTCCCGGTGTTCTGGCTTTTTACGCCAGCGTTGCATTGATGCAGTTGAGCCACGGCCCTTATTACACCTTCCTGACCCTGCATCTGGAGCATTTGGGCTACAGTCGCGGCCTCATCGGTCTACTCTGGGCTTTGGGAGTCGTGGCCGAAGTGTTGATGTTTTTGTCGATGAGCCGGATTCTGACGCGGTTTACCCTTCGCCATGTGCTCATGGCGAGTTTTTTACTGGCTGCGTTACGTTGGTTGCTGCTGGGCAATTTCGCCGAACATTTGCCTGTGTTGTTGTTTGCCCAGATCCTGCACGCCGCGACGTTCGGCAGTTTTCACGCGGCGGCTATCCATTTTGTGCAGCGCAGTTTCGGCCCCGGGCAGCAGGGTCAAGGGCAGGCGCTGTATGCCGCGCTCGCCGGCACTGGAGGTGCCTTGGGGGCGTTGTATTCTGGTTATAGCTGGAATGTATTGGGGCCGAGCTGGACCTTCAGCATTGCCAGTCTTGCGGCGCTCGCCGCAGCCGTCATGATTGCGACACGAATGAAAGAGGACAGGGCATGACCCGCGAACAACTCGCTCAGGAAATCATCGACGCCGGGTGCTTTTTGTATGGCCGTGGCTGGTCGCCAGCCACCAGCAGTAATTATTCGACACGGTTGTCGGCGACCACCGCGTTACTGACAGTGTCAGGCAAGCATAAAGGTCAGTTGGGCCAGGATGACGTGCTGGTCACCGACCTTTCCGGCAACAGCCTGGAGCCGGGCAAAAAGCCTTCTGCCGAAACCTTGCTGCACACCCAGTTATACCGCTGTAAGCCACAGGTAGGCGCAGTGCTGCACACCCATTCTGTCAATGCGACCGTGTTGTCGCGCCTGACGGCGGGGGATAGGGTGGTGTTCGAAAATTATGAACTGCAGAAAGCATTTGCGGGCGTGGCGACCCATGAATCAAAGGTTATCGTGCCGATTTTTGAAAATGATCAGGACATTGCCCGATTGGCGGCAAAGGTCCAACCTTGGCTCGACGCCCACCCTGATTGCCCCGGCTACCTGATTCGTGGCCACGGTCTTTACACCTGGGGCGCGCGAATGAGCGATGCATTGCGTCAGATCGAAGCGTTTGAATTTTTGTTCGAGTGCGAGCTCAAGACTCGCGCTCTATTGAACCGTTAAGGAAATGCCGTCATGAGTAGCTTGTCCGTTTATCACGTCTCTACGCCTGATTTGCCGAACAAAGTATTGACCCATCTGGAAGACATCGCCTCAACCCTGGCCGAACATGGCGTTGGCTTCGATCGCTGGCAAGCGACGGCACCCGTCACGCCGGGTGCTTCCCAGGAAAAAGTGATTACCGCGTATCAGGTACAGATCGATAAATTGATGACCGAGCGCGGTTACGTCACGGTGGATGTGATCAGCCTCGACCGCGACCATCCGCAGAAAGCCGAACTGCGCGCCAAGTTTCTTGATGAACACCAACATGCCGAAGACGAGGTACGGTTCTTCGTGGCCGGACGTGGTTTGTTCACGCTGCACATCGACGACTATGTATATGCCGTGCTGTGCGAGAAGAATGATCTGATCTCCGTCCCGGCGGGCACTCGTCATTGGTTCGACATGGGGGAACACCCGCATTTCGTGGCGATCAGGTTGTTCAACAACCCGGAAGGCTGGGTGGCAACGTTCACCGGCGAACAGATAGCCAACCATTTTCCACGGCTTGAAGACTAAAGACCCGGAGTTTGCATGCCTATTAAAGCTGTCCTTACCGACATCGAAGGCACCACCAGCGCGGTGAGTTTCGTGTTTGAGGTGTTGTTCCCTTACGCCGCCAGGCATTTGCCGGACTTTATTCGTCAAGAGGCCACTCAGCCTGCGGTGGCCTTGCAGTTGCAAGCGGTGCGCCACGAAATCGACGAACCCCAGGCTGATGTCGAGCGTGTGATCGAAATTTTGCTGGAGTGGATTGCCGAAGACCGTAAGGCCACGCCGCTCAAGGCGCTGCAGGGCATGGTCTGGGAGCAGGGCTATCGAGCTGGCCAGTTGAAAGGCCATGTTTACCCGGATGCGGTCGAGGCGCTCAAGCGCTGGCATCAGGAAGGTTATGAGCTGTATGTCTACTCGTCTGGCTCGATTCAGGCTCAGAAGCTGATTTTTGGCTGCTCTGATGCAGGCGATCTGTCTGCGCTGTTCAGCGGCTATTTCGATACGGCGTCCGGGCCCAAGCGCGAGCCGCAGTCGTATCGCAGCATTGCCGCAGCAATAGGTCGTCCGGCAGAGGAGATTCTGTTTTTGTCCGATATCGTCGAAGAACTCGACGCTGCGCAACAAGCGGGCATGCCAACTTGTGGCCTGGTTCGCAATGGCGGCGAGTTGGTTGGACACGCTAATGTCGCCAGTTTTGCGGTGATTGACCTGTCGGCGTTCTAAAACGTTTTGCTTTTCGTCTGCAGGGACTTCGTTGTAAGCCCTCTAACTGCAATTACCCTTGATAGAGGGTGATTGCGGCCGACGATAGGCCATGACTTCCATTATGATCGTGCGAAATGTCTGTAAGGTTTTTCTTATTGCTTTGTAGGAAGTGGCTTGTTGGTAAGTAAGTAAACCCTGTTTATAATTTCCTTTATTTTTAAATGCCTTTTACTGTGCAACTCTCTGTCGGTCGATTCCTGAATACTTTATGTCGGGGGTAAAGGGAGGTGGTCATGGGAAGTGCAGTATCAGTCAACGCCGATTTGACCCAGCTCATTCAACAGATGGTGGTCAGCATTACAGAACTCAATGGCGACAAGGCCATCGAAAATGCCTTGGGGTGGTTAAGATGCCAATGCTGTTGTGAGCGGGCCATGCTGTATCAGTTCAAAGGGACCGTATTGCTGACTTGCATTACCTCTAATGTGGACGGTGTCTGGAGCGACCTCTACCGTCATGGTCGATTGATGATGGATGATCCAGTGATCCGCAGTTATCGCGAGCACTTGGGGTTCATGGACTGGGACAAAGCGTTCGAACGTCATCCACCGACGCCGACCTACAAAGAGGTGGTTCAGGATTACCGACTGATGCCCGGCGCCTCCTACGGCTATTCCAACGAGGCTAGCGTCCAGCAAGGTGTTGTTACCGTGTGTTCACTCAATGCGATGAGCCGTACGCTCAACGATAGAGACAAGTACCTGTTGAGCAATCTTGTCCCTATTCTGCATATGGCCGGCAAAGGCCGAAAACTGCATGCCAAGGCGCTCACCGAAAAAGAACTGGAAGTGCTCAAGTGGGCTCGCGCAGGCAAGACAGCGTGGGAGATCAGCGTTATCCGTGCTATTTCCGAAGCCACGGTGAAGTACCACTTCAAAAGTATTTATTCCAAGTTAGGCGTTTCCAATCGAGCGCAGGCGGTGGGGGAGGCGCTTTGCCAAGGCATTATTAAATGACTCAGCCCAAGGGCGTGGCGACCACACCCGGCATCAGCATGTCGATGTGATAGCCCTGACGGCCGTCCCCCACAGCGATGTGCAGGCCTTCGATACCTTCGTTGAGTTGGGAATTGATGCGGTAGTCGATCTTGTCGGCAATGCTGGCATTGACCCCGAATGCACACTCGGTCAAGTGCAGCCCCCGGGGGCCGGTGGCTCCGGTCAGCAATGTACAGTAGTCGCGAGCGTTGACGGTAAAGGACCTGACCTGACTGTCGACGATGATCGCCGTGGCGCCATGGGCAGCGACAGCCTGGGCCAGGCTGGCCAACGATTCGATCAATCGGGGCGCAATAGACGGATCAGGATAGCCGCGGGCGTAGAGGATGCCGGAGACGTTAAATTCGCCATCAAGGGTGAAGGTCCGGGGTTCATCCGGGTCCATATGGGTGTAATGGACTTCCAGCAACTCAGCCAGCGGGAATATATAAAAGCCCTTGGACGCCTGAATGTCTTCCTCGATCATCGCGTAGGGCGCAGCCTCATTGACGATGCGCAATGTACCGAGTGTGTTGTCCCCGGAAAGGCGCAACACGTGATGCTCATCGAGCAGCGACAGCAGTTGCTCCTGCTTGCGCATGGCCAGACGATAGTCGCAGGAACAGATCAGGTCGAGGGTGTAGATCCCGCTTTTCAGCGATGGGTCGAATGCGTGAGCCTGGGTATACAGCGTTTGCCCTGACTGGCAGTGGGCCGCCAGCTGTTGCAGCGATTCGGTTGCTTCTCTGCTGAACGTGATGCACACACTGTTGGCAGGCAAACAGCTCAGTTCGTTGATCAACAGGGCATTGATTGATTGATGTTGTGCGTGGGCAATCAGTGCGCTGGAGTCTGTCAGTAAACTGATATCGCGTGAGCCAAAAAAATGGTCGAGGTGTTTTAAGTTATTCATTGTTGGGTACTCGGCAGTTAAGAAACACACCATGACGATAACGTCATGGTGTGCCTGACCACGTTAAGCGGTTATACACATCACCACTTGGTCAGCGGGTAAAAGCCGAAGGTGTTCTGTTGAGTGGGTTTGATGCGCTTGAGTGTTTGCGTGTTCATCCGGTTCACCTGTTAGTTGAAATCAGGTACGTCATGTACCTGGCAGGGAAACCTTATGATGAACGCGGCACGAATAAAACTATCCGGTCGGGCAGGTGCGCAGTGTTCAGGAAGGGTATTAACTGTTGCGGTGGGCTTCTATGGGGGTGCACATGTAACAAGGCCGTGGACGCTGAATGTGCGCCTACGGCCTTGTTCGCTAATGCTTATGCCACGTTGGATGAACTCAGCGTGTGTAGTAGGTCGGCAGATCGAAGCGGTGCTGACTCTGCAGCATGGAGAGTGCTGGCAGTTCACTGGCTTGTGCGGCCAGGTCTCGGCGAATCGCGCTGATCACCCACTGCAGTTGCACGGCAGTGTGCAGCTGAGCGTAGGACACCGAACGACGGATCTGCTTGCCTTCGCTGTTGCGCAAACTCAACAACACTCCACCATCGGGACGGGCTTGGGTGGTGACTTCGAACTCGGAAAATACGGATGCAAATTTTTCTTGAATGAAAGTCATATCTAGCGGCTCCATTGCTCACGGGATAACAAGCGTGGAGTGATTAGTGCAGTGTTTGTGCCAGTCTCGGACTTTGTATAATACGTAATAAAATCAACAGCTTAAAAATATCGTGTTTTTCTTGAATCGTGCAAAGTGCATGAATGGCTGTCGAGCATCCTGCATTTTGCCGGGAATACAGGGGCGATGGAGTTTGGCAGAGGCTCTAACGATCAGCGGTTTTATGAGGCGTGCTGAAGCTAGGACAGCGGTCAGGTGGGTTAATCCCATCCTTACGCCAATGCTCTTTAGGTGGGAGATACAAAATTTTTCAAATCCATCGTGTACACCCTTTGAACGGCTGACGTACTTTCTTTGTGGTTGCGGCAGGGACGTCACCGCACCGCTCGCGCCCAAAACAAAAAATAGAATCACGCGGCTACGAAGGGGCAACCATGAGTCATAGCGACATGATCACGTGGGCCATGATGGCCCGTAAGCTTCCTTCTATCGCCAGGGCGCTGCCACGGGTGATCAAGGGCATGAAAATGTCCAATGTCACCAAGGCCGATCAGCCGTGCGGCTTGGGCTGGACTTTTGAAAACGCGGTGTTGCGCAACCCGCAGGGCCCGGCACTCCTTTATAAAGACTGCGTATTCACTTACGAGCAGGTCAATCAGTGGGCCAATCGCATCGCCCATCACCTGATCGGTCAAGGCCTCCGCAAGGGGGATGTGGTCGGGATTTTCATCGAGAATCGTCCTGAGCTATTGGTGCATGTGCTGGCCGTGGCAAAAATCGGCGGCGTGTGCGCAATGCTCAACACCTCGCAAACTCAGGGTGTGTTGGTACACAGCCTGAATCTGGTGAAGCCGCTGGCGATTATCGTCGGCGAGGAATTGGTGGCGGTTTACAATGCCGTGCGCACCGAGGTCGCCATCGACGCAGGCAAAACCTTCTTCGTAGCCGATCAGGACACCAGCAGGGATGCAGGGCAGGCCCCGGAGGGTTACATCAATCTGGCGCGGGTCAGCGCTGAAGAATCCCCGGCAAACCCAATAACCACCCAGCGCATCTACTTCAATGATGCGTGCTTTTATATCTACACGTCGGGCACCACTGGTTTGCCCAAGGCGGGTATTTTCAAGCACGGTCGCTGGATGAAAACCCATGGTGGTTTCGGCATGATCGCGCTCGACATGCGGCCTGACGATATTGTTTATTGCACGCTGCCGCTGTATCACGGTACAGGGCTGAACGTGTGCTGGGGCTCTGCGATATGCGGTGCTTCGGGCTTTGCGATCCGACGCAAGTTCAGTGCCAGTCAATTCTGGAGTGATACGCGCACGTTCAAGGCGACCACGATTGGTTATGTCGGCGAACTGTGCCGCTATCTGATGGATCACCCGGAGCAGCATAACGACGCGGACAATCCGGTGCGCAAGATGATCGGCAATGGTCTGCGTCCCGGGGTCTGGGCCGCGTTCAAAAAACGCTTCGCTGTCGACCATGTCTGCGAACTGTACGCTGCCAGCGACGGCAATATCGGCTTCACCAATGTCCTCAACTTCGACAATACCGTTGGCTTTTCCCTTCAGGCCTGGACGTTGGTGGAATACGCCCATGAAAGTGGCTCGCCGATCCGTAACGCTGATGGCTTCATGCAGAGGATCGGGAAGGGAGGACAGGGATTGCTGCTGGCGAAGATCGATGAGAAAGCACCGCTGGATGGCTACACCGAGCCTGAGAAAAACCAGAAAGTGATCCTTTGCGATGTGTTTGAAAAGGGTGATCGGTACTTCGACACAGGGGATCTGCTGCGCGATATCGGTTTTGGCCATGTGCAATTTGTCGACCGGTTGGGCGATACCTATCGCTGGAAGGGCGAAAACGTATCGACCACCGAGGTCGAGAACATCATGCTTCAATACCCTAAAATCTCTGAAGTCGTGGCGTACGGTGTCGAGATCATGAACACCAACGGTCGTGCCGGGATGGCGGCGATTACCCCGGCAGAGTCGCTGGCGACCCTGGACTTCCAGGAGTTGCTGCAGTTCGCGAAAAGTCAGATGCCGTCCTACGCAGTGCCAGTGTTCCTGCGCGTGAAGGTCAAGATGGAAACCACGGGTACGTTCAAGTACCAGAAGACCCGACTGAAGAACGAGGCCTTTGACCCCGGCAAAACCGGGGGTGATCCGGTTTACGCCTGGCTACCGGGTTCAGACACCTATGTGCCGGTAACGCCCGATGTGCTGCGGGATATCCATGCTGGCAAGTTTCGCTATTGAATTTGGCTATGGACCACATACCTTGACCCTGGGCGGGCAGCTCTGGAAACTGGCGGACATACGCTGATTCCAACTGCCTGCGCCGTTCAAGGAGTACACCATGTCAGATCATTCCAAATCGGCTGCCGATGCCACATTAATGACCGATGACGAGGCCCTGGAGTTTGCCGAGCAGGTATTTGATGTTGCACGCAAAGGCGACGCATTGATGCTTGGGCGTCTACTGGAAAAAGGTCTTACCCCCAATTTGCGCAATCACAAGGGCGACACGTTGTTGATGCTTGCCAGCTACCATGGACATCTGGACAGCGTCCGCGTGTTATTGGACTTTAAAGCTGATCCTGAAATACGTAACGACAACGGTCAGAGCCCTATTGCCGGTGCGGCGTTCAAGGGTGACCTGCCTGTGGTCAAACTGCTGGTTGAAAACGGCGCCGACGTCGAAGGCGCCTCTGCGGACGGGCGTACTGCGCTCATGATGGCGGCCATGTTCAACCGCACCGCAATCGTCGATTACCTGCTCTCTAAAGGCGCCAACCCTCATGCGCAGGATGCCAACGGCGTCACCCCATTGGCCGCTGCGCAAACCATGGGCGCGGCGGACACCGCCGAGCAATTGAGCAAGCTCAACGGCTGATCGTTCCGACTTCCTTGTGATCGCGCTGGGGCGGTCGCTCAGGGGTAGCGTTAATCAAGGCCTTACCAATAGAGCCCTGATGGATTTCAAGTTATCCTTCGCGCCTTGTTTTCGCGCCCCCTATTCGCCTATTGTCAGGACAGCCCATGAAGAACCAACTCATAGAATTAATCAGTAAAATCAGTTCGGGTTGCATGGGCGAGGAAGAAATCGCGCACATCGCGGCTGAGGCCGCCCAAGCTTACGCCGATCCCCAGGCGTTTCTCGCGACCAATCCTGACATCAACTACGACGACAGTTTCCCCATCCCGTTGGGCGAATGGGTCGTGGTTGGCAGCTTGCCGGAGACCGTGTTGTTTCAGGCCGACAGTTACATGGACCTGTTTGCACAGATCGTTGAATCCTTCGGTCAGGACGTGACCTTCAACATCAAACCCAAGCAATTGGCCAAAACCGAAGCATTGATCGCTCTCAACCGTATTCAGATTCAACTGAGCAGCATGAACCGGGAGAAGGGCGGTTACGTACTGATGAACCTCAGTCAGCCATTGGACGATGAACTGCAAGCGGTGCTGATCTATGGTCAGGATCAGGATCGGGTGATCGAGTTGGCGGCGGCAGTGGGTATCACGGCAGCGCCTTCACTGGAAGCCCTGCGCATTGCCTTGCATGTTTGATCGGCGCACGACCTTGGTCAGCGGGCACGAAAAATAAGATGCTGGCGAAATGGAACCCTCACTGCGTGCAACTATCCTAATCAGAGAAGTATTCAATTAGGAGCAACACCATGGGTTCTACGTTTAATGGTCTGGTCGGTCTGATCATCCTTGCCCTGGATATCTAGGCAATCCTCAATGTATTGAAAAGCGGCGCCGAAACAGGGATGAAGATCCTGTGGGTATTGCTGATTGTGCTGCTACCGGTTTTGGGCTTGATCATCTGGGCGATTGCCGGACCGCGCGGTAACGTGCGCTTCTGACACGTTTGACCTGACGCTGACGTACCCCTCAAGCGCCTGACTGCTGCAGTCAGGCGCTTTTTGTTTTTCAGGTCCGGGCAGCATGGGCTGATCAATAGAGGTTCGACCTGTCATCGTCCGCGACGTAGAATGCCCGACTTTCTCAGGGGCAGCGCTTTTACTAAAAGCGGCTCACTGTCCGTTGCTATCAGCATCCACCAGGGGTTTACCCATGAGCGATTATCAAGAGACGTTGTATGAAGGTTACGGCCAGCGCTTCCGTATGGAAAAACTGCTGCACGAAGTGCGCACCGAGCATCAACATCTGGTGATCTTCGAGAACCCGCGCATGGGCCGGGTCATGGCGCTCGACGGCGTTATCCAGACCACTGAAGCCGACGAATTCATCTACCACGAGATGCTCACCCACGTACCGATCCTCGCCCACGGCGCAGCCAAGCGCGTGCTGATTATCGGTGGCGGCGATGGCGGTATGCTGCGCGAAGTTGCCAAACATCGCAGCATCGAACACATCACCATGGTTGAAATCGATGGCACCGTGGTCGAGATGTGCAAGCAGTTCTTGCCGAACCACTCGAAAGGCGCTTTTGAAGATTCACGCCTGAATCTGGTGATCGATGACGGCATGCGCTTCGTGGCGACCACCGAAGAAAAATTCGACATCATCATTTCCGACTCCACCGATCCGATTGGCCCGGGCGAAGTGTTGTTCTCCGAAAACTTCTATGAGGCCTGCCGCCGCTGCCTGAACGAAGGCGGTATTCTGGTCACCCAGAACGGCACACCTTTCATGCAGTTGGCCGAAGTGCAGACCACTGCCGGTCGCCTGCGCAGCCTGTTCCCGGACTGGCACTTTTACCAGGCCGCGATCCCGACTTACATCGGTGGCGCCATGACCTTCGCGTGGGGCGCAACCAATACTGACTACCGCAAACTGCCTTTGGACACGTTACGTCAGCGTTTCGCCGGCAGCGGTATCGTGACGCGCTATTACAATCCTGAAATCCATATCGGTGCCTTTGCGTTGCCGCAGTATGTTTTGCAGGCAGTCAACAAGCCAAGTAACGACTGATTTTTGATGTGGAAAGTCGCCATCATTGGCGGCTTTTTGTTACGTGGAATAGCGATTTAGACCGTCGTATGCAAACTCCCCGACACACAACCTTACATTTAAGTCGCTGCGCGAGACGAAATTTTCACAGCCCATTCCAGAAAATCATGCGCGGTTATTTCGCCCTGTGGCGGCCAAGACCCTTGCTTTAGAGCCACGGGAACCTTTTTTTAGATGCGCTGTCGTTGGCGATTTGGCGCGCATCATTGGTAAACTCCACACACGATCATGAATAAATTGCCCGCCGCGCCAACCTCGCCGTCTCGAACAGCGTAGGGCGCACATGCATTTGAACTTCATTTACCCTGAATCCAACGGATCCTAGAACACCATGGCCACACAGGACGCCCTGAGTCATCAGCACGCCTCGTCGCGCTTGCTGCAACCCACCGTCAAATCGCATCTGGCTTACACGCTGCTGAGCGGCTTGGTCTTGATGGTGATGTATACCCTGCTGCGAGTCGCGCTGCTGGTCTATAACCGCGAAATGATTGGTAGCATCCCTGCGTCGACCTTTTTCGAGGCGATGGTCAATGGCCTGCGTTTCGACTTGCGCCTGACAATTTACCTGCTCATTCCTCTGGTGCTGGCGTTGTTCAGCGCCCGGGCAATGACTGGGCGTGGGATGTTCCGGTTTTGGTTGACGATTGGCGCCAGCATCACGCTGTTCCTCGGCCTGATGGAGTTGGACTTTTACCGCGAGTTCCATCAACGCTTGAACGGGCTGGTGTTCCAGTACGTCAAGGAAGACCCGAAAACCGTGCTGAGCATGCTCTGGAACGGCTTCCCGGTGGGACGCTATCTGCTGGCCTGGGCGGCGGTTACCTGGGTACTGAGTCTGCTCTTCAAGGGCATCGACCGTCTGACTCGAACCCGTCGGCGGCTTAATGTCAGTTCGAGCAGCAACCGCTCGGTCGCACCGTGGTATCTGCGTATCGGCGTGTTCGTGGCCTGCCTGATGGTTGCCGTCGTCGCCGCTCGTGGCACCCTGCGTCAGGGCCCGCCATTACGTTGGGGGGATGCGTACACCACTGATTCGAACTTCGCCAACCAGTTGGGCCTCAATGGCACCTTATCGTTGATCTCTGCTGCCGAAGCCCTGACGTCCGACCAGCGCGCCAATATCTGGAAGGCCACGCTGCCTCAACCGTTGGCGGAACAAACCGTGCGTGACATGTTGCTGACCGCCAGTGACAAGCTGGTTGATTCCGACACCGCTGCCGTGCGCCGCGATTCCTTGCCACCCGTGGAAAAAACACTGCCGATCCGCAACGTGGTGGTGATCCTGATGGAAAGTTTCGCCGGTCATTCGGTGGGTGCTTTGGGCAGCGATGCCAACATCACGCCTTACTTCGACAAGCTGTCCAAGGAAGGCCTGCTGTTCGACCGCTTCTTCTCCAATGGCACGCATACCCACCAGGGCATGTTCGCCACCATGGCCTGCTTTCCAAACCTGCCAGGTTTTGAATACCTGATGCAAACCCCGGAAGGCAGCCACAAACTGTCCGGCCTGCCGCAGTTGCTAAGTGCCCGCAAATACGACGATGTCTATGTCTACAACGGCGATTTTGCGTGGGACAACCAATCAGGCTTCTTCAGCAACCAGGGCATGACCAACTTCATTGGCCGTAATGATTTTGTCGATCCCGTGTTCTCCGATCCAACGTGGGGTGTGTCCGATCAGGATATGTTCGACAGAGGCGCTCAGGAGCTGAAAGCACGCGAAGGTGGCAAGCCTTTCTATGCGTTGCTGCAAAGCCTGTCCAACCATACGCCGTATGCGTTGCCGGAAAACCTGCCCGTCGAGCGGGTTACCGGGCATGGCACGCTGGATGAGCATTTGACGGCCATGCGTTATGCCGACTGGGCGTTGGGGCAATTCTTCGAGAAGGCGCGCAAAGAGCCTTACTTCAAAGAAACCCTGTTCATCGTCGTCGGGGATCACGGTTTCGGTAACGATCAGCAAGTCTCCGAAATGGACCTTGGTCGCTTTAACGTACCCATGCTGATGATCGGCCCAGGCGTCCAGGAGAAATTCGGTCAGCGCAGCAGTGTTGTCGGCACCCAGATTGATATCGTTCCGACCATCATGGGGCGTTTGGGTGGCGAATCGCGTAACCAATGCTGGGGTCGTGACTTGCTGAACCTGCCTGAAGGCGATAAAGGTTTTGGCGTGATCAAACCATCGGGGGGCGAGTTGACCGTCGCCCTGGTGACTGGCGATCGTATTCTGATCGAGCCCAAGGATATGGAACCTCGCGTGTACCAATATGAGCTGGGCGCCAAGCCCCACGCCGAACTGATGCCTCAACAAGCTGATTTACCACAGCTAAGGCTGAAACTGGAAAGCTTCCTGCAAACCGCAACCAAGAGCCTGATGGAGAATACCGCGGGCGTGGTCGACAGCAAGCCGCGCTAAGCGAGCGGCGTACTAAAAAAGAGACCTTTACCGGTCTCTTTTTTTGTCCGCCCGGCAGCCAAAACAGTGGAACGAATACTGGATTTTCAGGGTCCAGATTAAGTAAGCCGCTTTCTTCGGCTTCGCTGAGGAGACATAGATGAAACAGTGGATCATTACTTATCTTGATAAAGATGGCGTCCGACAAAGCCTAGAGTTTGGCAGCGAGCAGCGTCCTGATATGGAGACAGCGGCAGACTATCTACGCGAGGTTTTGTACCCTGTGGTTGATAAACTTGATCTGAACGACCTTGACGGCCGGGCACCCGAGCCGACGGTAAAATCCCTGAAGGCACTGCACAGTGTGCAAATTATTTCGGTCACTGAAACTCCTTGAATCATACCTTTGGCCATTGCTTGATCTGCCATTTGGCACGGACGGCCGATAGGGTTACTCTGCAAATGAGGCCGAAGCTGGCTTGCTTTGGCTTCCTCCATGTCGATGCCCGGTCTACCTGATAGATCTGGCCTTGTCAGCTACATGCTTGGCTCCTGGCGACAGACTATCTGTTGCTGAGCGACCACCAATCGGCGGGTCGCGTTGGGAGTGTTGAAACTCTATCTATCGTTGCATAGGAGGACGTTTCATGAGCACAGCCTATCAAGAGGACATCAGCAGTAACGTACTGCGCCGCATGAAAGAGGGCGGTTTTGATTTCGCACGTATTCATCCCATCGAGTTTTATGCCGTTTTCCCGGATGAGGAGCGGGCACGGCAAGCGGCAGGGCAGTTTCGTGGGGAATCCTTGAACGCGCAGGTCAGCGTCCGTGATGACGGGGCATGGCATCTTCAATTGAGCAAAGTGATGTACGCCACTTATGGTGGGATCGATGATTTCGAGCAAGACTTTCAAACGGTGATCACACCGCTGGACGGTGAGGTCGAGGGGTGGGGCGTGACTCAGGAAATCAAGCGTTTTAATTAACGCCCGAGGGTGTCCCCGTTGCAATCCCCTTACCGGCTGACCTTTTGTCAGCCGGTTTTAGTTTGTAGGTTCTAACCGTTAGAGGGATTGTTGGGTGGGTTGTGAAACAAAATTACACCTGTGAAATCAACGCTGACTATGCTGGTAATAGATAGCGTTATTGAAGGACGCGTCGCAATGAGGCGTAGGTGAATAAGTTGGGGCGGTTACTGCACAGGAATGGTGCGGTTGCGTTAGGGGATTTATCCAACTGTTTGATATTAAAGCGTTTATGCCGATGGCACGGGCCTTGCGAAGGCCTTTGGTGTCCGTGGTGACAAGGAGTACGGCATGATCCGCACCTTTTATGATGAGATGTATGACGCTGGCGGCTTGGTCCGTCCGCATTATCGGGAGTTTGCCCGTTGGCTGGGTGAGACGCCGCCGGAGCTTTTGGCTCAGCGCAGACGTGAAGCCGACCTTTTGTTTCATCGTGCCGGGATTACGTTCACGCTGTATGGGGACGACCAGGGCACTGAGCGGTTGATTCCGTTCGATACGATTCCGCGCAGTATTCCTGCCAGCGAATGGCGGATTGTGGAACGCGGCTGTATTCAGCGGGTCAAGGCGTTGAACATGTTTCTCGCCGACCTGTATCACGATCAACGGATTATCAAAGCCGGGATTATTCCCGCCGAACAGGTGTTGGCCAACGAGCAATATCAGTTGGCGATGCAGGGCCTGAATCTGCACCGTGACCTTTATTCGCATATTTCCGGTGTTGACTTGGTGCGTGATGGCGACGGCACCTACTACGTGCTCGAAGACAACCTGCGCACACCCAGCGGCGTCAGTTACATGCTCGAAGATCGCAAGATGATGATGCGCCTGTTCCCGGAGCTGTTCGCCGCTCAGCGCATCGCGCCCATCGATCATTATCCGAACATGCTCCTCGATACCTTGAAAAGCTCCAGCCCCATCGACAATCCGAGCGTTGTAGTCCTGACTCCTGGCCGCTTTAACAGTGCCTTTTTCGAACACGCCTTTCTGGCGCGCGAGATGGGTGTCGAGTTGGTGGAAGGGGCCGATCTGTTCGTGCGTGATGATCGCGTCTTCATGCGCACCACTGACGGGCCTAAAGCCGTCGATGTGATCTACCGGCGTCTGGATGATGCGTTTCTCGATCCGCTGGCGTTTAACCCCGACTCAATGCTCGGCGTCCCGGGCCTGCTTTCGGCCTATCGCTCGGGCAATGTGGTGCTGGCCAATGCCATCGGGACCGGCGTAGCGGACGACAAGTCGATCTATCCCTATGTGACGGACATGATCCGTTTCTATCTGGATGAAGAGCCGATTCTGCAAAATGTGCCGACCTGGCAGTGCCGCAAACCGGAAGAGTTGTCCCACGTGCTGGCGCATCTGCCGGAACTGGTGGTCAAGGAAACCCAAGGTTCGGGTGGTTACGGCATGTTGGTTGGCCCGGCGGCTTCGGCAGCTGAAATCGAAGTGTTCCGTGCCCGCCTGAAAGCCAAGCCCCACGCGTACATTGCACAACCCACTTTATGCCTGTCGACCTGTCCGACTTTTGTCGAGAACGGCATCGCCCCACGCCATATCGACTTGCGCCCATTTGTTCTTTCCGGCCGTGAAACCCGAGTAGTCCCAGGCGGCCTTACCCGAGTAGCCCTGCGTGAAGGCTCTCTCGTGGTGAACTCGTCCCAGGGCGGCGGAACCAAAGACACCTGGGTGGTTGAGGATTAAGGATGCCTGCCAATGCTAAGTAGAACTGCCTCGGATTTATATTGGATGTCGCGTTATCTGGAGCGAGCGGAAAACCTCGCGCGGATGCTCGACGTCAGCTATTCGTTGTCACTGATGCCCCAGGATGGGCGCGGCGATGGTCTGGATGAAATGGCCATGCCGCTGTTGATTACCGGCACGCTGGACGACTATCTGGAGCGCTACGGTGAGTTGCACGCCGAACGCTTGTTGCATTTTTTCGCCCTGGATGCGACCAACCCGGCCAGCATTTACAGCTGCCTGGGTGCCGCTCGGGCCAGTGCTCATGCGGTGCGCGGACGAATCACGGCAGACATGTGGGAAAACATCAACGCCACGTGGCTTGAGATACGCGGCATCGCCGAGCAGGGTTTGAGTCGTTACGGCATGAGCCGTTTTTGTGAGTGGGTCAAAGAGCGTTCGCACCTGTTTCGGGGGGCGACCTATGGCACCATCATGCGTCACGATGCGTTCCGTTTTATCCGTCTGGGGACGTTCATCGAGCGCGCCGATAACACCCTGCGCATGCTCGACGCCCGTTACGAGATGCTCGAAGTGCTCGGGAAAAATACCGAAGCGATCTCTGACAGTTCGGCGCACGGCTACTACCAGTGGAGCGCCTTGTTGCGCGCCTTGTCGTCGTTCGAGGCGTACACCGAGCTGTATCGGGACGCGCCGGGTGCGCGTCAGGTCGCCGAATTGCTGCTGTTGCGTGCCGACATCCCGCGCTCGTTGCGCGCCTGTCTGGAGGAGCTCGATCAGATCCTCGCGAGTCTGCCAGGCACCAATGGCCGTCCGGCACAGCGCTTGGCCGCCGAATTGGACGCACGTCTGCGCTATACCAGCATCGATGAAATTCTGGGTGAAGGCCTGCATGAATGGCTGAATGAATTCATTCCGTTAGTGGCCCAATTGGGTAACGCTATCCACACTTCATACCTGGAGGCTGCATGAGACTCTCAATTAGCCACGAGACCACTTATCACTACGAAGATCAGGTCCGCGCCAGCATCCAGTATTTGCGTCTGACACCTCACGACAGCGAGCGCCAGCAGGTACTCAGCTGGCAGCTGACCTTGCCGCGCCCGGTGCGTGCGCAGATCGATCCGTTCGGCAATATCCTTCATGTATTGACGCTGGATGAGCCCCACGAAGCGATCATTATCGGTGCCCGTGGCCAGGTTGAAATCGACGAGAAGCGTGAGGCTGAGCATGAAAGCCAGTCAGCGCTGCCATTTCTGCGTTTCACCCGTCTGACTGAAGCCGATGAAGCCATACGTGCCTTTGCGCTCAAGCAGTGCCACACGCGCAAAGACCGCAATGCCTTGATCGACTTGATGTACGGTCTGAACCAACACATGACCTACAGCCCTGGTTCGACAGAAGTCGATACCAGCGCTGCTGAAGCGTTTGCTGGCCGTTCAGGCGTGTGCCAGGACCACACCCATGCGTTCCTGGCCTGTGCCCGTAGCTTGGGAGTGCCCGCGCGTTATGTATCAGGTTATCTCTATAGCGAAAACAGCGAGCATCTGGCCAGTCATGCCTGGGCGGAAGCCTGGATCGATGACGCCTGGTACAGCTTCGATGTGACCAATCAACTGTCCCGGCCTGAGCGTCACCTCAAGCTGGCAGTGGGTCTGGATTACCTCGACGCCTGCCCGGTACGGGGTATGCGCCGTGGCGGTGGCTGCGAGCAGATGCATGCCAAAGTGTTCGTCTCGCCGATGTTGTTGGTGCAGCAGCAGTAACCATCCTGAGCGCGGTGTGCCAGACACACCGCGTCAGCTTCTTCGCAGGCACGTCAGCGCTTAGAGCGGGGATGCTGCCGTTCTGCGTTGCGCCATGTGCCTGAGATAGCCAATCAGTTGATCCAGCTCACCCTCGGACAGCACCGCTGTAGAGATCGCGGGCATTTTTGCCTGTGGCCATTGACGCAGGCTTTGCGGGTTTCGGATGTAGAGCTTGAGGTAGTCCCCCGCAAAGTACTCAATGGGGCTGTGCGGCTGATTCAGGTCCGGACCCAGTTGCGAGTCACCGGCACCGTTGAGGCGATGGCAGGCCAGGCAGTTTTTCTGAAACAGTGCAAACCCTTGATTGATCGGATCATTGGCAGCCAATGCCCGGTCCGGCAGCATCATTGGGAAACGTTCAGCCACGGACGCTAATAATCGTACTTTACTGACCGCGAAGGGCCATTGTTCGGGGCTGATGTTGCCGGCTTTCGGTTCGGTCCATACCAGATAAAAAGGACCGGGGCTTTGCTGGTTTTCGCCCAGCGTGGGCCACGGAGCCGCCGGGTCTTCGATGGCCAGCCACGCGCGTGCGCCAGTGCTCTCAAGCAAAGGCCCTGCGGGCATCTCGGCGGCAAACCCATCCGTGGCCACGGCCTGGAGATGATCCTTTGCAGTAATGCCCCCAAGCAGCGCCGCCATTGGCACTGCGCGATAGGTCATGGCGCGTTTATAGGAAACATCTTCGGCGATTTGGATCTGCTGCGCTTGCGGATGCTTAAGCAGCTGTGCGGTGTCCCAAATATGGACCCCGTCGGGTAGCTCGACGGTCAATTGAGCGGCTTGGACGACGCCCGCGTGGCTGACAGCAAAGCAGCAGAGCAACGGTATGAACGCTAACCACTGACGCATAAACCCATCTCCATCAATTCAGGCTGGAAGATTGGCACAGATGCGCTTTACTCGACAGCGTATCGAATACCTTGCTTTGGCATGGCAAAGATACGCTCAACCGAACAGACGGGTCATGTTCGGCACAATCAATAAAAGAGTAGTGGCGAACACAATAAGCCCCGCCTGACGAACTTTCGAATGTTTAAACATGGCTGACTGCCTTTTGTTGTTATTCCTGAGCGACTAAAGCTCTCCGATTTCGTAGTACATGAATCGGGCAGCTGGCAAAGGTGATACACGCGAACAGGTGTCCCGGCAGACCCGGCAACTCAGACTGCTACTGTATTTTTTTTGCGTCCGTCTGTTACAGGGTTAACCTTAGGACCCGCGTCACGTATGGCTTAGATCGATTTCGTATCATTTAAGAGACGATATGAATTGCACGTACTAAGGCTCATCGCCAGCTTCCGAGTACTGCCTTTGCTAGACGCTTTGAAGGCTTGCGATACAGATATGTTAGTCAGCTACCGTTCGTCTGAGCGAGGCGGTCAAGCCTAATGAGCGCTTAGGTCATTGAATCAGCTCGGGTGACGTTTAAGGTGTCGGTACAGGAACCCACTTTCCACTGCGCTCCGAGGACCTCATGACTGAAGCTTTGATTTTCGATGCGGTACGCACGCCCCGTGGCAAAGGCAAACCGGGTGGGGCGCTGTACAGTGTCAAGCCGGTGAACTTGATAGCGGGATTGCTTGTTGCCTTGCAGCAACGCAACCAACTGGACACCCGTCAGGTCGATGACATTGTTCTGGGGTGCGTAACGCCGGTGGGTGATCAGGGCGCGGACATTGCCAAAACGGCTGCACTGGTCGCCGATTGGGACGTCAGCGTCGCGGGGATGCAGCTCAACCGGTTTTGCGCGTCGGGCCTGGAAGCGGTCAACCTGGGCGCGATGAAAATTCGCTCCGGCTTTGAAGACCTTGTGGTGGTGGGCGGGGTCGAGTCGATGTCACGTGTACCAATGGGCAGCGACGGCGGTGCCTGGGCGTTGGACCCGCAGACCAACATGCACTGCCATTTCACCCCGCAAGGGATCGGTGCCGACTTGATTGCGACGATGGAGGGCTTCAGTCGCGGCGATGTCGATGCCTATGCTTTGTACTCACAGCAAAAAGCCGCCCGTGCACGCGCCGATGGTTCGTTCAACAAATCTCTGGTGTCGGTAAGAGACCAGAACGGCACGCTGCTGCTTGATCACGATGAGTTCATTCGCGCCGACTCGACCCTGGAGGGGTTGGGCAAGCTCAAGTCGAGCTTCGAAATGATCGGCCAGATGGGATTCGACGCCACCGCGCTTCGGGTCTACAGCCATGTCGAGCGCATCAACCATGTTCATACCCCCGGCAATAGCTCCGGGATCGTTGATGGTGCGGCTGCCATGCTTATCGGTTCCGCGGCCAAGGGCCTGGCGCTGGGTCTGCGCCCTCGGGCACGCATTGTCGCGACGGCGGTGACCAGTGCCGACCCGACCATCATGCTCACCGGTCCCGCGCCAGCGACGCGCAAGGCCTTGGGCCGCGCCGGGTTGAAGGTCGAGGATATCGACCTGTTCGAAGTCAACGAAGCGTTCGCCTCGGTAGTGCTCAAGTTCATCAAGGACATGGACATCAGTGCCGACAAGGTCAACGTCAATGGCGGCTCAATCGCCATGGGCCATCCGCTGGGAGCAACCGGGTGCGCAATTCTTGGCACCTTGCTCGATGAGCTGGAAGCCCGCCAGCTGCGCTATGGCCTGGCGACACTGTGTGTCGGCGGCGGCATGGGCATTGCCACCATCATCGAACGCTATTAAGCCTGTCTCCCGACTTCACCAGGATTTCTCTATGACCTCCGCCATGACTGACGCCATCCATTATGAGAAGGGCCAGGACCAGATTGTCGTCCTGACCATCGACATGCCCGGCCAGACCGCCAACACCATGAACGCGGTGTACCGCGATGCCATGGCCAGCATCGTCGCCCGACTGAACACCGAGAAAGACTCGATTGCCGGGGTAATCATCACCTCCGCGAAGAAAACCTTTTTCGCCGGTGGCGATCTCAACGAACTGATTCAGGTCGACAAGGCCCGTGCACAGTGGTTCTACGAGATGGTCCTGAACCTGAAGGCACAGCTGCGCACGCTCGAAACCTTGGGCAAACCGGTGGTCGCCGCCATTAATGGCGCCGCGTTGGGCGGCGGTTGGGAGATCTGCCTGGCTTGTCATCATCGCATTGCCCTGGACAGCAGCAGTGTTCAGATCGGCCTGCCGGAAGTCACCTTGGGCCTCTTGCCGGGCGGCGGCGGAGTCGTGCGGATGGTGCGCATGCTCGGTCTGGAAAAAGCCCTGCCGTATTTGCTCGAAGGTAAGAAAATTGGTCCGCAACAGGCACTGCAAGCAGGCCTGATTGACCAGATCGCCAGCGACCGCGACGACATGCTGGCCAAGGCCCGCGCGTGGATCGGCGCCAACCCGTCCGCGAAACAACCGTGGGATGTGGCCGGGTACCAGATTCCCGGTGGCACGCCCTCACACCCGAAAGTCGCGCAAATGCTCGCCATTGCGCCGTCGATCCTGCAAAACCGTACTCAGGGATGTTTCCCGGCGCCCGAGAAAATTCTGTGTGCTGCTGTAGAAGGCGCACAGGTGGATTTCGATACGGCGCAGATCATCGAAACACGCTACTTCACCGAACTCACCACCGGTCAGGTCGCGAAAAACATGATCGGCACTTTCTGGTTTCAGCTCAATGAAATCAATGCCGGTGGATCACGCCCCACAGGTATTCCGGTTCATCAGACCAAAAAAGTCGGCGTGTTAGGCGCGGGCATGATGGGCGCGGGCATTGCTTACGTGAGCGCGTCGGCGGGTATCGAGGTGGTACTTAAAGACGTCAGTCAGGCTGCGGCTGAGAAGGGCAAAAGCCATTCTGCCAAGTTGCTGGACAAGAAGGTCTCCAGTGGGCGAATGACCGCCGAGCAGCGGGATGCGATTCTGGCCCGCATCCTGGCCACTGAGCTGGATGCCGATCTGCATGGCTGCGATCTGATCATTGAAGCCGTGTTCGAAGACCGCTCGCTCAAAGGCACTGTCACGGCTGCAGCGGAGCGGGTTGCCTTGCGTGACGCTGTCATCGCGTCCAACACCTCGACCTTGCCTATCAGCGGCCTGGCGAAGGCGATTGTGCAAGAGAACCGGTTTATCGGCCTGCATTTCTTCAGCCCGGTGGACAAGATGCAACTGGTGGAGATCATCAAGGGTGCCAACACCAGCGATGAAACCCTGGCCCGAGGTTTCGATTTTGTCCTGCAAATCAAGAAAACCCCAATCGTGGTCAACGACAGTCGGGGCTTCTTCACCTCACGGGTGTTCGGAACCTTTACCAACGAAGGCATTGCCATGCTTGGCGAAGGCGTATCGGCGGCGATGATTGAAACCGAGGCGCGCAAGGCTGGTATGCCCGTTGGGCCGCTGGCAGTGTCCGATGAAGTGTCTTTGAGCCTGATGAGCCACATTCGCCAACAGGCGCGCAAGGATCTCGAGGCTGAGGGCAAACCCGTGCCGCAACACCCTGCGTTCGCGGTGGTCGACCTGATGCTCAATGAGTACAAGCGCCCAGGCAAGGCCGCTGGCGGTGGGTTTTATGACTACCCACAAGGCGCGCCCAAGCACTTGTGGCCGGAACTGAAATCGCGCTTCGAAAAAGCCGATGGGCAGATTGCCGCGCAGGATGTACGCGATCGCTTGCTGTTCATTCAGGCCATCGAAACCGTGCGTTGCCTGGAGGAGGGCGTTCTGTTGTCCACCGCCGACGCTAACATTGGGTCGATCTTCGGCATCGGCTTTGCCGCCTGGAGCGGTGGTGCGCTGCAATTTATCAACCAGTACGGGCTCAAGGATTTCGTCGCTCGCGCGCAGTATCTGGTCGAACAGTACGGAGAGCGTTTCGAGCCACCGGTACTGTTGCTGGATAAAGCCGCGCAGAACCAATTGTTTTAAGGGGCGCGCGCGAAACTGGAGTAAATGAATAGTGCGTGGGCACTTGCCTTGATGTGGTTATTCAAGGCAGGCTTTGCCCCTGCGCTATTGCCTTTACTGTGTCAGGTACTTTTTTATGTCGTTACGCATCTGCATTCTGGAAACCGACGTCCTGCGTCCGGAGTTGGTCAATCAATATCAGGGTTATGGGCAGATGTTTGAACGGTTGTTTTCGCGTCAGCCGATTCCGGCAGAATTTAGCGTCTACAACGTGATGCATGGTGATTACCCTGCTGCTGATGAGCGTTTCGACGCGTATCTGATCACCGGTAGCAAAGCCGACTCATTCGGCAGCGATCCATGGATTCAAACCCTGAAAACCTTCCTGCTGCAGCGGTTCGAGCAAGGTGACAAGCTGCTGGGTATCTGCTTCGGCCATCAATTATTGGCGTTGCTGCTGGGTGGGAAAAGTGAACGTGCCCATCAGGGCTGGGGCGTCGGTACGCACCGATATAAACTGGCTCCGGCGACACCGTGGATGAGTCCGGCTATCGACGAGCTGACGTTGCTCATCAGCCACCAGGATCAAGTCACGGTACTCCCGGAAAACGCTACCGTAATTGCCTCCAGCGATTTCTGCCCGTTCGCCGCGTTCCACATCAATGATCAAGTGCTGTGCTTTCAGGGTCACCCGGAGTTCATCCACGATTACTCCCGCGCCTTGCTGGAGATCCGCCAACAGCACCTGGGTGAGCAGATCTATAACAGCGGCATCGCCAGTCTGGAATACGACCACCACGGCACGACCGTGGCTGAATGGATGATGCGTTTTGTGGCGCACAAGCCTGAAACACAGGTGGGCTGAGGGTAAATCGCACCTGCTCTACCGCTGTCGAGCAGGTGCGCTACAACCATCCCGAGCGCTTGAAGCTGGCATACAAACCCACGCATCCTGTCGAGATAAACCCGAGCACCGCGAAATAGCCGTATTGCCAACCCAGCTCCGGCATGTTCTGGAAGTTCATCCCGTAGATCCCCGCAACCGCCGTCGGAAACGCCAAAATCGCCGCCCAGGCTGCGAACTTGCGCTGCACGATGCTTTGCCGCGAGGACTCCAGCAGTAGACCGATTTCGATGGTCTGGCTGGCGATGTCGCGCAGGTTGGCCAAATCTTCCATTTGCCGAGTGACGTGAATTTCGACGTCGCGAAAGTACGGGCGCATGTTCTTGTCGATAAACGGGAAGCTCAGTTTTTGCAGTTCTTCACCAATCTCCACCATGGGCGCCACGTACCTGCGTAACCGCAGCAGATCGCGGCGCAGACTGTGAATGCGCTGAATATCGACTTCGTTCATCGCGCCGCTCAGTACACCGTGTTCGAGTGCGTCGAGTTCGCTGTGGATGGCCTCGGTAACGGGTTGATAACACTCTGTGACGAAGTCGAGGAGCGCATACAGCACGAAATCTTCACCATGTTCAAGCAGCAACGGCCGCGCCTCGCAACGCTGGCGCACCAGCCCGTACGATTTCGAGTGGCCATTACGGGCGGTGATGATGTAGCCCTTGCCAGCAAAGATATGCGTCTCGATGAATTCGAGTTTGCCGTTTTCGCGAACAGGGGAGTACGTGACGATGAACAGTGCGTCGCCGAAGGTTTCGAGCTTCGGTCGGCTGTGTGTCTCAAGTGCATCTTCGATGGCCAGTTCATGCAAATTGAACTGACGTTGTAGATTAGTCAGTTCCTCCGCATTGGGTTGTTCCAGGCCAATCCAGACGAAGTGCCCGGGCTTCGCAGCCCATGCGGCACCCTCGTCGAGGGTAATGTTGGTGACTTTTTTTCCGGCGCTGTAAACCGCAGCAGCAACAACTCGGCCCATAGTGGTATCGCTTCTTCTTTTTTGGATGACAGTGGCACGTAGCGCTTAGCTTAACGTGGTCTGACTGATCAGAGTCAGCGATAGCGGGTGAGTTCACGGGCAATAAAGCCGACTCAACGGGCTTGAAGGGTGAGCGTCATGCGCCGAGCAGTTGCTTGTCCATGGCGGCGATACAGATTTGCATCTGCTCGCGGCATCGGCCCATCAGTATGGGCACGTCATCCAGGCTCAAGCCAGCCGTCGGGATGGCGGGCAATGAACGAATCATTATTCGGGTCGTGCGCCAGCGATTGAGTTGCATGTGTTTGATGTAGCTGCTGACGCATACCTGCACGATGGGCACGCCGGCAGCGATGGCCATCTGGAACGCGCCCTTTTTGAATGGCAGCAAGTCTTCTCCGAGGTTGCGTGTGCCCTCCGGGAAGACCCATATCGAGGTGTCCTTGTGCTGCAAGGTGTCGGTCGTGGTCAACATCGACTGCCGGGCTTTGTGGGCGTTGCCGCGATCAATCAGGACATTACCCGCCAACCAAAACAGCTGACCGAACAATGGCACCCATTTAAGGCTTTTCTTGCCGATACAAACGGTGCGTGGAGGGACCACATTGCCGAGGACAAAGAGGTCGTAGTTCGACTGATGATTGGCAATGATTACGCACGGTTGCGACTGCTTGAGCAACGGGGCCATGTCGGCCTTCAGACGCAAACGTAAAATATACATCGCAGGCCAGGCGTAAATGCGCGCGCACAGACGACTGTTATCCGGATTGAATGGACGGCACAGCCCTAACAATACGCCCAGTACACCCGCTGCAATAAAGTGCAGGCCCATTAACAACATGCGAAACACCAACAGCATCAACTGGCCCACCAAGGCAAAAGGTGGCGCAGTGTACGGATGTGCACTGAGGACAGCAATTGCAGAGCAGGGCTGTTCAGGGTTGATTGTTTGAGGAGATATTTCTTGTGTCGGGACAGGCTTGCGTTAGAGCGGTCGGTTGAAAAGACCTGGCAAAGAATCAGGCTTTTTCAACCGATTAAAGATCAAATCACGGAGTGTTGCTGATCCAGCACGATGGACTGGTCGAGCGCCTCAAGCAGCGCCTTGCGCACTTTCAGCTTGGTGTTCTTGTGCGCCACCATATTGAGTTTCTTCAATTGCAAGGCCGCTGTGCGTGCGGCGCTTTGCAGTTCTTCGGCGCTGACAACCTTGTCGAGAAAACCTGCATCCAGAGCGCCTTTAGGGTTGAACATCTCGGCGTTGATCACCGACCGATGGAAGGCCGATTTGCTCAGGCGATCACGCGCCAATTCGATCCCGGCATGGTGCATGGTCATGCCAATCTGTACTTCGTTCAAGCCGATGCTGAACGGACCGTCCACGCCAATCCGGTAATCTACCGACAAGAGCAAAAATGCGCCTTTGGCCACTGCGTGCCCAGGGCAGGCAACCACCACCGGGAAAGGGTGCGCTAAAAGCCGCCGTGCCAGGCTCGAACCGGCCGTGACCAGGCTGATTGCATTCTCAGGACCGGACGTCATCACCTTGAGGTCATAACCACCCGAAAGAATCCCCGGTTGCCCGGTAATGATCACCACCGCGCGATCCTGTTCGGCCTGATCCAGCGCCGAGTTGAACGCTACGATCACCTCCGGGGAAATAGCATTGACCTTGCCATTGCTCAAGGTCAGCGTGGCAATACCGTCTTCCAGGTGATACGAGATCAGATCACTCATGACGCGATTCCTTGTGTTGAAGTGGGGCAGACGTTACCCACCCGCGACGCCAAGGTAAAGCGCTATGGATGACTGGTGAGTCAGGATTTTAGCCGGCCTCAGCCTTGAATCACTGGATAAAGCGGGCTGCCGCAACGGTCGGTCGTGCACGTGCGGCAACACATTTTTTCAACGGCGGATCACCTTGAGGCTTATCACTCCTCGATATCGTTCAGCTCGCAGTACTCTGCCCAGTTCATACCGAGTGTCTCGGCGACTTGTTTATGGGCTTCAAGACGCATCGTCTTAAGTTGTTCGGGCGACTCGGCAACCAGTTGCAACGCCAACTCCCAGGGCTCGATACCTTGAGACTCCGCCTCATCCTCGAAGGCCCAGTGGGTCTGCTGCTTTTGCTCCTCGGGGCTCAGGTTTTCGATCTCTGCCTGCAAGAAAGAATTGTCAGCGAGAAATTTCGCCAGCGCGACTTCGTTCCACTCTAATGCGTTCATGCTTCGTCTCCTCTGGCAGATTAACGTCGAGCTATGCGACAACCGGCGCTAGGTTACACCGGAAACGAGTCTCGGTCGTCGTACGGAGTGAGGATCAACTTCCTAACCGTGGATCCCGATCCATGTTCACTTCTTGGCCTAGTATTGGAATGGACGGGCAGCGTCCGAGCCTGCGACGAGTGTGGGGTTTGAGGGCGGTTGCCGGGTTGATACAAGGAAGGTGCACAGTGAGCGTTCAAGCAGCTCCGGAGGTTGCCATGAGATACCTGTCGATACCCGAAGAACACTGGGCCACAGTCACATCGGCCGTGGAAGAGTCAGCCCAGCTAAAAAAATATGCTGTCAGGTTGACGGCGAGGCTGAAGGCGCTTTTCGAGGACGAGCACTCCAGGCAAACACTGGGGGTGACCTTCGAAACTCTTGGGGATGGCACTGCCTGGCATATCGAGTCGCCGTTCGGCGTAGCCAGAGCCCATTTCAGGGTATTCACCCGTGAAACCGGGTTGTACGGAAAGTATGTGATTCAAAAGCTGAACAACGACCCTAGAGATGAACCGTTTTGGCATCAAGTGTGGGCACTGCGTATCACACTGCAAGGCCTGGTCCATCCCGGGGATGAAGGGGGTGAACTGATCAGTCTGAGGGCTTCGCTTTCAAACCGGTCAGACGACGCAATCCTGCATTTGGGGCTTTCACTGCTCTATTCGTTGGGGCAGGAATAGCGCCAAAAAAGGCTGGCCTGCTCATCATCAGGCCTTTCTGTCAGGTTCCGCCTCGCCCTCGTCGGTGGGTGCTTTAGGGCTATACGCCGGGGCAGAATGAAAAAGCCCGGCGCTGGGCCGGGCTATAGCGAGCGTGTCGACAGATCAGGCGTCGCGCGCAATCAATCAAAAGCGACTCAGTCGTGTTTATGCTTGTTGCGTTTGTGGCCGTGCCTCTTCCCGTCGGATCGATTATTACCACCGTCATCGGCCATGTTGTTACCAAGGGCTCCGCCCGCTGCACCACCAAGGCCTGCACCGATGGTTGATCCGGTCGTGCCGCCTAGCTTGTTGCCGATTATCGAGCCACCCGCCGAACCAATACCACCGCCAATGGCCGCTTCGGTTTTGTTGCCTCTTTTAGCGCCTACAGCACTGCCTGCAGCGCCGCCGACACCTGCTCCAACCGCCGCCCCGGTGCTTCCGCCCATCTGTTGACCGATGACATTTCCAAGCGCGCCGCCAAGCCCGCCACCAATAGCAGCAGTGCCATCTCCGGCAGCCATGACACCTTGAGCAGCAAGAAGCCCTAAAACTAGTACGGGCAGCGTCAATCGCATGATTTCAACCTCAAAAGATAGGTACAACGTTGTGGGTTAGTGCAGTGGGCAAACAATGAAAAAGCCCGGCGCTGAGCCGGACTAGATGACGAGGTAATATACGGTGTCTCATGCAGTGTTTTAACACGATACAGGGTCGGCGGGTCCTCCACTGTCTCTATCCACATCGTCCTCTGTTCGACGCATACAGGTTATTTGCAGGAATGAAACTTATTTGAACAAAGTTGAACGGTTAGAGAGAGACTGATGCATGATGAGTATCATTCAAACGGGTTGCCATCATGACCACGCGAGCCTTCATAAGGATGTTGATGGTTTTGGGAGTGTTTTGGCTGGGCCTGGTGTGGAGCATGGTCGCTTGGCTGTCTACGTCGGAACAGGGAGATATCTCCTGGAGCGTGTTGAGTGCCCACCACGGAGTGAAGCAATCTGAAACTCGCATTTCCCCTAAGCGGTCTTGATGCATTCCACTGGCGTGTAAGGAGCGCGAGCCTGGCTGATGGGCAGAATACGCATAAAAGTGTGGCAGCCGTCATCCGTCCACGGACAGGAAAGTCTATTTCAACCCAGCCATTTTCCGGTCACCGGCCTGACTGAACAGCGTTTCCAACTGATCGATATCCTCTGGCTGCATTGCCTTGAGGCAGACGATACCCAGTACAAAGCCTTCAGCGATCCCTCCCGCCATTGTCGCATCGATAATTCCAGTCGACTGCTCAATGCGCGCGATGATATCGGCGGCTTGAGTTTTGATCGATAGAGGAATGTTCATTTCTTCGAGAGTCATGGGTGGCCTCCTGTATAGAAGGCTGAGCCTAGCAAATTTGATTGGGTGTTGGTCGAATGGCGAAAGAAAGGTTTTGATGGGGGACATGGACCGCCTGGAAGCGAAGTCCAGAATGATAACGCCAACTACCAAAGTAATCAGTGACCCTTTGATCAAGTCCTTGATCAGCCCTTTGAGCAACGTGCTAGTCGCTCAAAGGTAGTGTGCGGAGGGTGGGGCTTACTTCAGATTGCCGCTGAGAAACTGCCGCAGCCGCTCGCTTTGGGGATTGCCCAGTACGTCCTCGGGTGCTCCCTGTTCTTCGACCAGCCCTTGATGCAGAAACAGCACCTGATTTGACACTTTACGAGCGAAGCTCATTTCGTGGGTGACCATGATCATGGTACGGCCTTCTTCGGCCAGCCCCTGAATGACCTTCAGTACTTCGCCAACCAATTCCGGGTCGAGTGCCGAGGTCGGTTCGTCGAACAGCATGACCTCCGGTTCCATGGACAAGGCCCGGGCGATGGCGACGCGCTGTTGCTGACCTCCAGAGAGAAACGCGGGATATTGATCGGCGACACGGGATGGCAGACCGACTTTGTCGAGATAGCGTCGAGCCCGATCCTCTGCATCCTTCTTGCTGACCCCCAGCACTCGGCGCGGGGCCATGGTGATGTTCTCCAGCACAGTCATGTGGCTCCACAGATTAAAGTGCTGGAACACCATCGCCAGGCGGGTGCGGATTCGTTGCAGTTCTGCGTCGTCGGCTACGCGCATGCCGTGTCGATCACTGATCATGCGAATCTGCTGGTCGTCCAGGCTCATGCTGCCGCTGTTGGGTGTTTCGAGAAAGTTGATGCACCGTAGAAACGTGCTCTTACCCGAACCGCTCGCGCCGATCAGGCTGATCACATCGCCGGTTTTGGCTTTCAGCGACACGCCTTTGAGTACTTCGTGGCTGCCGTAACTTTTATGCAGGCCGTCAATGGTCAGTTTGTACATGTGTGCAAGCATCCTCAAGAGGGAAGTAGATAGCCGCTGCGCGTGCAGTTGACGTCCTAGTGAGCCGGGCCAAGAAACGCCAGCCATCGGTGTTCTGCCAAGCGGAACAAACCGACCAGTGCAAAGGTGACGCTCAAGTAGATGAGCGCGGCAATTCCGAACGATTGGAAGGTCAAAAAGGTCGCCGAATTGGCGTCTCGTGCAATTTTCAAAATATCCGGGATGGTCGCGGTAAAGGCCACGGTGGTCGAATGCAGCATCAGAATCACTTCATTGCTGTAGTACGGCAACGAGCGGCGCAGTGCCGACGGCATGATCACATAGGCATACAGCTTCCAGCCGGTCAGACCATAGGCCTTTGCCGCTTCGACTTCACCGTGGGCCATGCTGCGGATTGCCCCGGCGAAAATTTCCGTTGTGTAGGCGCAGGTGTTCAGGGCAAAGGCGAGAATGGTGCAGTTCATCGCATCGCGAAAGAACGCATCGAGCACCGGTTGAGCGCGAACTGCGGCGATGCTATAGATCCCCGTATAGCAAATCAGCAGTTGGATATACAGCGGCGTACCGCGAAATAGATAGGTATAGAACTGGACCGGCCAGCGTACCCATACATGGGTTGAAACCCGGGCAATCGACAGCGGGATCGACACCAGAAAGCCGATGAAGATCGAGGCGCTGAGTAGCCACAAAGTCATGGCCAGCCCGGTGATGTGATAACCGTCGTTGTAAAGGAACGGTTTCCAGTATTCCTGTAGAAGATCGATCATCGTACCGCCTCCCTGGAGCCTGCGGCATAACGGTATTCCAGCCTGCGCAGGACATAGTTCGAAGCGCTGGTAATCAGCAGATAGATCAAGGCGGCGAGTACCAGAAAGTAGAACAGTTGATAGGTGCTTTTGCCGGCATCCTGGGCAGCCTTGACCAGATCGGCCAAGCCGATGATCGAGACCAGTGCGGTGGCTTTGAGAATCACCATCCAGTTATTGCCGATGCCGGGCAGGGCGAAGCGCATCATTTGCGGGAACACCACGAAGCGGAAGCGCTGGCTGCGGCTCAAGCCATAGGCCGTTGCAGCTTCCATCTGCCCACGAGGCACGGCGAGGATCGCGCCGCGAAAGGTCTCGGTGAAATAAGCGCCGTAGATGAACCCCAGGGTAATGATCCCGGCGCTGAATGAATCAATCTCGATATAGTCCCAGTCCAGCGCCACGGTGAGGTTGCTCAGCCAGGTTTGCAGGCTGTAGAAAATCAGCAGCATCAGGACCAGATCCGGCACCCCACGAATCAGCGTGGTGTAGAGCTGCGCTGGAATGCGCAGCAGGGACGAACTGGACAGCTTGGCACTGGCGCCGATCAGACCGAGTAGAACGCTCAACAGTAGCGACAGTATCGATAGTTTGATGGTCATCCAGGTGCCTTCCAGTAACAGCGGGCCAAAGCCTTTAAGGCTGAAAGCTGAAAGTCCCAGAATATGTAATAGGTTTTCGAACATTGGTCAGGCCCTTGGCAAGCAAAAAAGCGCCCATCTTGAGGATGGGCGCCGGGGCATTATTTGCCGCTGTAGAGATTCATGTCGCCAAAGTGTTTTTTCTGGATCTCGGCATATTTGCCATCATCGTGTAATGCCTTGATACCTTTATCCAGCAGTGTCTTGAGGTCTTTGTTACCTTTCGAGATGCCGATTGCGGTTTTTGCTGGCAGCAGTGGATCGTTGATGGGTTTGCTGACTTCGAAACCAGCACCGGCTGGCGATTTCAAAAAGCCCAGTTCCGCCTGCAGCATGTCTTGCACGGCAGCATCGAGACGGCCAGACGTCAGGTCAGCATAAACCTGGTCCTGGTTCGCATAGGCCTGGGTTGTTACACCCGCCTTGTCCAATACAGCCTTGGCGTAGGCTTCCTGAATGGTGCCTTGCTCATAGCCAACCTTCTTGCCTTTGAGGGTTGCAGGGTCGGCCGTTACGCCCGCGCCTTTCTTGAACACCAGTGCAGTCGGGCCAGAGAACAGTTCCTCGGAGAAGTCGATAACCTTCATCCGCGCATCTGTTACGGTCATCGACGAGATAACGCCGTCGAATTTGTTGGCTTTCAGGCCCGGAATCATGCCGTCGAAATCGCTTTCGACCCATTTGCACTTGACCTTCAGTTCGGCGCAGATCGCATTGCCCAGATCGATATCAAAGCCCACCAGGCTGCCATCAGCGGCTTTGGACTCGAAAGGCGCATAAGACGGATCGACGCCGAAGCGCAATTCCTTGTACTCCTTGGCCAGCGCAGAACCGGCGGCGATGCATAAAGCCAGTGCAGAAAGGGTCAGCAATGCTTTTTTCATTATTCATTTCCTAAAATCAATATGAGCGCTTGTGACGCATAAGTACTGTTGCGGGAACGCGTATGACGCTATGAACGTAGAAATTTCCGAACCGAATCCCCGAGCAAGGGCTTTAAGCAAACCTGTGTGTCGGCCCTTCTGGCGCTTACGCGTCTGAACACATGCTTACTTGTACGTACAAGCCTATGCAATCGAACGGCCAACTCGTTGATTGGGCGTTCAAGAAAGTTCTAAAAATAACTGGAGGCTGTCTAGATCAACGTTTTTTAGACGGTATAAAACTTATCGAAGGTTTTTGAAATGCGCTTGCGGCTGTTACCGAGGCAGGGTTTTAGCCCAGGCTGGGGCGTCCGGTAACAATTTGAAATGAGCGAGTGCGGTCGGGAAAGACCCCAGGTTGAACCGCTCCTTTGCTCGCGCCGCAATGGTGCTTACCGACGTGTTCAAGCGCTCAACTCAACAGTCAAAAAACTGAGTTGAAGCGTTTTGTCGTGAGGGGGGAGGGGATTGTGTTCAGTAGGCGGGTCGTTACGCGTGAGCGCCAGTAGCAAACCGGGTATGAGCGGGAGTTGATGTCGGCAGTGACGACTGATCAATGACGCCCTCTGGCGTGAGTGGATCGCATTGATATGCTTTTTGCGTCCGAAGGTATGACCCTGACTCTGCTCCGTTTCGCTGCATAACGCCTCAAACCCCGATCACGTAAGGGTTTGAGGTTTGCCCGCGGCTGTCTCGACACCGAATGGTTCTGGCAACGTTTATGCCCCATTCAACTTTTGATCAAGCCGAAGGAGGCGTATTGGCCCTGGGCTTATCAACCTTGATGCGAGCCAAGCTCGGTTAGCAGACGATTGACCACCACGCTTGATTTTTCCATTTCGCTTACGGCACGTAGTACACCGCTCCAGTCATTTTGCTCTGCAGCGCGAATTGCCTCATGGGCTGACTCATGGACGATGCGATGAGGTCCTTGAAGTTGCTGGTAGCCGCGGTGGTGACCGTACTGAGTTTCGGTTGCTCTGCTCTGGTACCACTGTCCCAGGCGACAGCTGGTGTGGTCGGATATCTTGATGTCTCTGTCTTGTTGAAACAGGTGCTGATAGACGTCGAGCTTAAAGAGTTGATGATCGAGCTTAACCGCTTCACAGAACGACTCCAAGGCTATGTCCTTGATCATCTTGCTCATGTGGTCGCCAAGTATCACCATCTCATCAAGCGTTTCTGCGGAGCGTGAGACATCTGCAGAAAGACGAGTCGCCTCTGTGGACAAGACATTGATAGATTGGCTGGCGATATCGGTTTCCTGGTTAATGCTACCTACCAGTTGCCTGATTTCCTGGGTGGCCTTATGAGTGCTCTGGGCCAGTGCCCGCACTTCATCGGCCACCACGGCGAATCCACGGCCGGCTTCGCCCGCACGTGCAGCTTCAATCGCGGCGTTGAGAGCCAAGAGGTTGGTTTGATCAGAAATAGCCTTGATCAGCTCGACGATACGGCTGATATCACCGACTCGTTGCTTCAATAGCTCGACGCTGCTTACACTTTTAACGCCTGAATCCGCCATGTTGCCCAGGGAGGACGAGAATCCAGTGAGCAAGGTCGAGGTTTCTTGAAATACATTGCTGTGCTGCTGGAGATTATCAACTTCACGGCTGAGCATCTGGCTCTGAGATACCACATCATCTCGAATCTGCGAAAGCGACGACTTGAAATGGCCCAGCTTTCCATGCAACTCATGCTGGTAGTCGTTCAAACTATCGAGACTGGCTTGCGCTTGGTTAGCGTGCGACTTTTCAGTACGTAGAGTTTCAGCATCCCGCTGTATTTCAAATTTTTCCTGCTTCAAGCTTGCCACTTCGAGCTCTAGGCTGTCACAGCGAAGACGCCACTTTTTGTTGAACATGATATTGAGGTGCTCCGCGGGAGTAGTGAGTTCTGCTGCTGACGAGGCAACGCTCTGCGCATATCAGGTATGCGATTTATTATTAGCCTTGTGGTATGCATTATGCCATTACGTGAAGGACATGTGCTGATCACAGGTATTGATCGATCGGTAGAACAGCGTATCGGCGATAAAAAGGAATTGAGGGTAGCAATCACTATGTTCCAACTTACTGAGTCTAGAACTGTTCTAAACAAAGTTGAACGATTTGGTCGGGAATTCTGCATGCCGAATATCACCCTGCTGGATTATCGTCATGATCGTTCGAATCTTTATAGGCGTGTTGATAGTGGATTGTGTTCGGTCGGCAGGACGCAGAGGGAGGGTGGCTATAGCGGTGCGTAACGGTATGGAAAGAGCCGTTTTGGTCCTAAAATGGTCCTAAATGCATATGCCAGAAACTAAAAACCCCCGAAAACGTCAATGTTTTCAGGGGTTTATAGTGTTTCTAATATGGCGGTGAGGGAGGGATTCGAACCCTCGATACAATTTCTTGTATACACACTTTCCAGGCGTGCTCCTTAAGCCTCTCGGACACCTCACCGTATCTCGTCAAACCATTCAGTCTGTCGAGGCGCGCTAATGTAGTCGAAACCTTTGACGAAGGCAAAAGTTTTTTTCAGAATTTTCATGTGCTTAAGCAAATTATGCGGTCATCGGCAAAGTGATCGGTACAGATAGGAGTCGGCTCCGGCGTCTGTTCGAAGTCCGTGGCCGAGTCCAGGGCTGTCCTTCAACAGGCATCAGGCGCCGAAGCCGCCGTCGATGGTCAGGCTTGCGCCAGTGATGTAACCGGCTTCCGGGCCTGCCAGGTAGGCGACGAAGCTGGCGATTTCTTCGGCTTTGCCGTAGCGACCTACTGCGATCAGGGGGATCAGTGAGTCTGCAAAGTCACCTTCGGCCGGGTTCATGTCGGTGTCGACCGGGCCAGGCTGGACGTTGTTGATGGTGATGCCGCGCGGGCCAAGGTCGCGGGCCAGGCCTTTGGTCAGACCGACCAGCGCCGCTTTGCTCATGGCATATGGGCCGCCACCGCCGAAGGGCATGCGGTCGGCGTTGGTGCTGCCGATGTTGATGATGCGACCGCCTTCCTTCATGTGCCGTGCGGCTTCCTGGGAGGCGATGAACACACTGCGCACGTTGATGGTCAGGGTTTTGTCGAAGTCTTCGAGGCTGAAGTCTTCCAGTGGCGCGATGGCCAGAACGCCTGCGTTGTTGACCAGAATGTCCAGTTGGCCAAAGGTGTCGACGGTGGTTTTCACGGCACGACGAATCGCTTCGGCATCCGCGCTGTCGGCCTGGATGGCCAGCGCTTTACCGCCTTTGGCGGTGATGCTGTCTTGCAGTTCCCAGGCTTTGGCGTGCGAGCTGACATAGGTGAAGGCTACCGCAGCGCCTTGTTCTGCCAGACGTTTGACAATGGCTGCGCCGATGCCGCGAGAGCCGCCTTGAATAAGGGCCACTTTGTGAGTGAGGTTCGCTTGAGGGGTCATGCTGTTCTCCAAAGTTTCAGTGGGTAGGACATTGGTGGCCAGTATCAACGGCTGATTGCATCCTGAGTAGCGGGTAGTTGCGCTAGTCTGTGTAAACCAAAAGTTTAGAGTGGTGACATGGAAAGCTTCAGCAGCATCGAGTGTTGCGTCCGCAGTGCTGAGGTCGGCAGTTTCGCCGAAGCTGCGCGCCGTTTGAGTCTGACGCCAGCAGCGGTGGGCAAGAGTGTCGCCAAGCTGGAATCCCGACTCGGTGTTCGGCTGTTCCAGCGCAGTACTCGTCGGCTGACCCTCACGGAAGCCGGTCAGCGCTTCCTTGGTGAGGTTAGCGCAAGCCTCAATACCATTCAGAATGCCGTCGCTAATCTGGCCAGCGTCGAGGGGCAGCCGGCAGGTACGCTCAAGGTCAGCATGGGCACGGTCTTTGGTCGCCTCTATATCGTGCCCTTGCTGGGTGAATTCCTGCGGCGCTTTCCGGCGATCACGCCAGACTGGCACTTCGATAATCGTCAGGTGGACTTGATTGGCCAAGGCTTCGACGCGGCCATCGGTGGTGGCTTCGATCTGCCTCAAGGTGTGGTCGCGCGCAGGCTCGCACCGGCGCATCGGGTGTTGGTCGCGTCGCCAGCGTACCTGGCTGAACATCCAGCCCTGGTCAATCCGCAAGACTTGCAAGGGTGCGCGGGGATTTTGATTCGTTCGCCGCAGACGGGACGTGTACGTTCCTGGCCGCTGACTAATCGGGCGCAGGAACACAGCCGCTGAACTTGACACTGCGCATGACCATGAGCGATTCGGAAGCGGCCTGCGCCGCTGCTGAACAAAGTTTGGGCATCGCGCTGGTGAGCATGCCTTTCGCTGCGCCGTATTTGCGCGACGGCACCTTGCTGCGAGTGTTGCCAGAGTGGTACGTCGATGACGGCAACATCTCGCTGTACTACAGCGAACATAAGCTGCTGCCTGGGGAAACCCGGGCTTTTGTCGATTTTGTAATCGAGCAGTTTGCTCAACAGAAACTGGCGCAGGTGTTTAGCGCCCTATGACGGGACCCACTAATGAATATTCATGCCAAGCGTTTTGCACGACACCACTGGAAAGCTGGCTGCGTGCCGATTCCATAACGCAGGCGGTGGTTGTTGGCGTAGCGACTAACAACTCAGTGGAGTCGACCGCGCGCAGTGGCGGCAATCTGGGGTTCGAGGTACTGGTGCCTCACGATGCTTGTTTTACGTTTGATCAGACCGACTTCTTTGGCGCTCCGCATGCGGCACAGGAGGTGCACGCGATGTCGTTGAGCAACCTGCATGACGAGTATGCGACGGTGCTGTCGACTGCTGAAATTCTCACAGGGATAAGTCGGGCCTGATGAGGCGGGCACTCACGAATGCGGAATATCGGGATACCAAGAGCGAGGCGAGCGTTGCGTTTTATGCAAATATGACGGGCGCGAAAAGGTCAGTCGAAGACCTGAGAAGGCGATTCGGGAATTTAATAATTGGACGGTAATTTTTCTTGATGAATGTCGTGTCCCCACTGGAGGCCTATCAACAGGCCATTGATGAGCAAGGATTCAAGCCTGATGCGGCGCAATTGAAGGCCGTTCGGTTGTTACAGGAATGCTACGTGGCGCTGCATGAGAGTAAGCACCAATCGCCAATCAAGGGTGTTTACCTGTGGGGCCCGGTAGGACGAGGCAAGACCTGGTTGATGGACCGCTTTTACGAGAGCTTGAAAGTGCCGGCCCGACGCCAGCATTTCCATCACTTCATGCGTTGGGTGCATATTCGGCTGTTCCAGCTGACTGGCACGGCCAATCCATTGAGAGCCTTGGCCCGCGAGCTAAGTCAGGAAGTGCGGGTGCTGTGCTTCGATGAACTGTTTGTCAGTGACATCGGCGACGCGATCATTCTGGGTGGCTTGCTGCAGGTGATGTTCGAGGAAGGCGTGGTACTGGTGTCCACCTCCAATCAACCGCCGGAGCAGTTGTATGCCGATGGCTTCAACCGTCAACGGTTGGTTCCGGCCATCGACGCGATCAACCGTGAAATGACGGTGGTGAGCGTCGACGGTGGTGAAGATCACCGCCTGCATCCGGGGCAATTGCATCAGCGTTATTGGCTCAGCCAGCCGGATCAGCCGAGCGTTCTGGGTGACGTGTTCAAACGCCTGAGCGCGGGCCATGCCATGTCGAGCGAGCCGGTCGCGTTTGGCCGTCGTAGCGTGAATGTGGTGCAGCACAGCGAGAAGGTGCTGTGGTGCCGTTACGCCGACGTCTGTGAACAGCCGCTGGCAGCGATGGATTTCATTGAATTGTGTGATCGATTCTCGGTCATTCTGATCAGCGACGTGCCTGCGCTGAGCGCCAAACAGCGCGAAGGAAAAATTGCCCGAGGGACCGAAGACGCGGCGGTGCAGGTCGCCGCCGGTGACCGGGAGCTGCCGCAGCTGTCGGTGCATGACGACGGTGTGCGGCGCTTCATCGCGCTGGTCGACGAATGCTATGACCGTCGCGTGCCGCTGTATGTCGAAGCGCAGGTGCCGCTTGAGCAGTTGTACACCGAGGGTTATCTGGCCTTTGCCTTCCGCCGCACCCTGAGTCGCCTTCAGGAAATGCAGCTGGAGCGGTTCGCCCCCTTATGATCGGTGCACCATCTGATCGCCCTATTGCTATCCATATCGTGCATGACTCAACCGTTCAGCACGAAACGGATAGAGGTCTGCACTAAACGGATATTGCGCAGACCGCTGGATTTCTAACCTTGGCAGGCCTTGATAAAAACAATAAAAGAGTCCCGCCATGCGAAAAATAGACGTCCACACCCTGGTCGACGAGGCCAGGTTCAATCGCTTTCATTGGTTGGTGCTGTTCTGGTGCGCCTTGATCATTATTTTCGACGGTTACGATCTGGTGATCTACGGCGTGGTATTGCCGGTGTTGATGGTCGAGTGGGGGCTGACACCCTTGCAAGCTGGTGCGCTGGGAAGCTATGCGCTGTTCGGCATGATGTTCGGTGCGCTGTTCTTTGGTCCGCTTTCGGACAAGATCGGACGCAAGAAAGTCATCGCCATCTGCGTCACGCTGTTCAGCGGTTTCACCGTCCTTAACGGCTTTGTCACTAACCCCACCGAATTTGGCATCTGCCGCTTTATTGCTGGCCTTGGCATCGGCGGAGTCATGCCCAATGTCGTGGCATTGATGAGCGAATACGCACCGAAAAAAATCCGTAGCACGCTGGTGGCGATCATGTTCAGCGGCTACTCGGTGGGCGGCATGTTGTCCGCTGGTCTGGGCATCGTGTTGTTGCCGCGTTTTGGTTGGCAGTCGGTGTTTTTCGTCGCTGCGATTCCGCTGCTGCTATTGCCGTTGATTCTCTGGTTTTTGCCGGAATCGGTGGGCTTCATGGTCCGCGAGGGACGCAGGCAGCAGGTCGTCCACGTGCTGCAACGCATTGAGCCGGGTTACACGGCCCAGCCCGATGATCAGTATCAGATGGCTGCGATAAAGGCTGACGGCGCCCCGGTGTTGCAACTGTTTCGCGAAGGACGGGCCATCAGCACGCTGATGCTGTGGGTCGCCTTTTTCTGCTGTCTGTTGATGGTTTACGCGCTCAACTCCTGGTTGCCGAAGCTGATGACCAGCGCCGGTTATGGCCTGGGCTCAAGCCTGATGTTTTTGCTGGTACTGAACTTCGGCGCGATATTCGGCGCGGTCGGCGGCGGTTGGCTGGGCGACAAATTCAACCTGCAGCGCGTGTTGGTGGTGTTCTTCGCCATCGCCTCGGTGTCCATCAGCCTGTTGGGGTTCAACAGTCCGGGATGGATGCTCTACAGCCTGATCGCGATTGCCGGTGCGACCACTATCGGTTCGCAGATTTTGCTGTACGCCATGGGTGCGCAGTTCTACGCGCTGGCGATCCGCTCCACCGGATTGGGTTGGGCTTCGGGCGTGGGGCGCAGCGGTGCCATCGTCGGCCCGATTCTAGGCGGCGCACTGTTCGGTATAGGTCTTCCGTTGCACTACAACTTCATGGCTTTCGCTGTGCCGGGCGCCGTGGCAGCGCTGGCGATGTGCTTCGTCTATCGGCGCAAGGTATCGCCGGTAGTCGCGCCGGTTGAGGTCCAGGTTCGGTCCTGATCGTGTGCTGGAGCTGCGTATTGCCCGAGCCATCACTTTTTATCGAGCAACGGAAACCATGAAAACACTGATCAAAGACTTCTCCCTGTCCGCTGCCGTCGCCGGTTTTATCGCGACGATCATTTCCTATGCAGGGCCATTGGTAATCATCTTCCAGGCGGCGAAAAGCGCAGGTCTGCCTGCCGATGTGCTGTCGTCCTGGGTTTGGGCGATTTCCATCGGCAGCGGTGTGTTGGGCATTTACTTGAGCTTGCGCTTCAGGGTTCCGGTGGTGATCGCCTGGTCGGCGCCCGGCTCGGCGTTGTTGGTGGCGCTGTTGCCGGGCATCAGTCTGAATGAGGCGGTGGGGGCGTATATCGTCTCCAGCCTGATCATTCTGCTGGTGGGTGTGTCCGGCGCGTTTGACCGCATCGTTGGCAAACTGCCTGCGGCGATTTCGGCCGCGATGTTGGCGGGGATTCTGTTCAGTTTCGGCACCCAGCTGTTTGTGTCGATGAAGGACAAGCCGTTCATGGTGTTGGCGATGTTTGTCACCTATCTACTGTTCAGGCGTATGAAACCACGTTACGCGGTGTTGGCGGTGCTGGTTGTGGGCTGCGTGATCGCTGTGTCGGCCGGGGAGTTGAACAGCTCTGCGCTGGTGATCGATGTGGCGAAACCGCTGTGGATCAGTCCTGAGTTCAGTTGGCATGCGTTGCTCAATATCGCCTTGCCACTGGTGATGGTGGCGTTGACCGGGCAGTTCGTGCCGGGCATCGCCGTATTGCGCAACGACGGTTACCACACGCCTGCCAGCCCGATCATTGCCAGCTCGGCGCTGGGCACGTTGTTGCTGGCGCCATTCGGTTGCCACGGGCTGAACCTGGCAGCGATCACCGCGGCCATCTGCACGGGACGCGAGTCTCATGAAGACAAGAGCAAACGCTATGTCGCCGGGGTGATGGGCGGGGTGTTCTACCTGCTGCTGGGCATCTTCGGTGCGACCCTGGTGTCGATCTTCAGCGCCTTCCCCAAGGAACTGATCGCGGCACTGGCCGGGCTGGCGTTGTTTGCCGCTATCGCTGGCGCATTAGCCGGGTCCATGGCCGAACCCAAAGATCGCGAAGCAGCACTGATTACCTTCCTGGTCACGGCATCAGGCATGTCATTACTGGGGCTTTCGGCGGCGTTCTGGGGCTTGATCTTCGGGCTCTTGGCGCACCTGCTGCTGACCTTTGGGAGAGTGAAAAAAACGGGGGCGCTAGCGGCCTCGGTACAAGCAAGGTAGCAAGGTAAAAAAGGTACGGATCGGGAGCGTCCGTTACTCGCATCAATCCATCGATCTCTGACTGACTGTCGCGGTTTTTAAAACCCACGCCACGGTATAGGGATCGTTTGACCTAATAAAAACAAGAGTGACCCTATGAAAAACAGTGCAAGCGTCATCGGAATGATGGTGTCAGCGGCGGTGGCCGGTAGTTTTTGCGAAGTGGCGCGTGCAGACGAAAGTGCGCTCTTCAAGGATTCGACGGCAACCTTGCAGGCGCGTAACTACTACTTCAGCCGCGACTATTCGGGCATCGTGGGTCCTAACAAACAGTCCAAGGCTGAGGAATGGGCGCAGGGTTTCATTCTCAACATAAAATCCGGCTATACCGAAGGGCCCGTAGGTTTCGGGGTGGATGCCCTCGGTTTACTGGGGATCAAACTCGACAGCAGTCCAGATCGGGTCAAGACCGGTTTACTGCCCTTGCATACCGACGGCAGTTCCGCCGACGAGTATGGCTCTCTGGCCGGGGCACTGAAAATGAAAGTGGGCAAAACCGAACTGCGCGTGGGTGAACTGCAACCCAATCTGCCCGTGCTGGCGTTCAGCGATATCCGCTTGTTGCCGCCGACCTATCAGGGCGCCAGCGTGGTCTCCACTGATATTGAAGGTTTGACCCTCAATGCGGGTCAATTGCGCTCTACCAACTTGCGCGACTCCAGTAATGACCAACCGATGTACGCGTTGATCAATGACCCGATCAACCCACGGCGTATCGCCAATATCACCTCCGATCGTTTCAACTACGCGGGTGCTGATTACACCTTCAACGACAAGCGCACCACGGTCGGCATCTGGCAGGCGCAGCTCAAGGATATCTACCAGCAACGCTTCTACAACCTCAAACACATCGAGCCGTTCGGTAGCTGGAAACTGGGGGCGAATCTGGGCTTTTACGACGCTCAGGATGACGGCCAGAGCAAAGCAGGCAGCCTCGACAACCGCGCGTTTTACTCACTGATGTCCGCCGCCCACGGGGGGAATACTTTTTACGTTGGCTATCAGGCGATCAACGGCAAAGACGGCTTCCTGCGGATCGGCGACAACATCTCGCCGCTGGGTAACGAAGTACCGACCTATGAGTTCGCGGCTCCCAAAGAGCGCTCCTGGCAACTGCGCGACGAATACAACTTCGCCGCCATTGGCCTGCCGGGTCTGGTGGTTGGCGCGCGCTACCTCAAGGGCGATAACGTCAATACCGGGCGGGGCTTCGAAGGCAAGGATTGGGAGCGTGATCTGGACATTGGCTACGTGATCCAGAGCGGTCCCTTCAGGGATGTGGGTGTGCGCATTCGCAACGCGACAGCGCGCTCAAACTACCGCACTGACATCGACGAAAATCGGTTGATCCTGAGCTATACCATCAAGCTGTTCTGATCCGGACGTCGCTGTCGGAGTGCTGATGGGCTTCGGCAGTGACACCTCACGCGGCGTTTCTGCGGCGATGGGCCAGCAAGTGTTTGCTGCCTTCAAACACCAATACCAGCACGGCCACCCAGATCGGCAGGTACGTCAGCCATTCATCGCGGCCGATGCTTTCTCCCAGCAGCAAGGCAACGCCGACCAGAAGCACGGGTTCGACATAACTGAGCAGGCCGAACAGGCTGAAGGCCAGCAGGCGACTCGCGAGGATATAGCTGACCAATGCCGAGGCGCTGATCATGCCCAACAGTGGAATCAACAGGTACAGCCGTGGGTGTTCAGCGACGACGCTGGGGTCACCGTTGAGGATGAACCAGGTCGCGATGGGCAGCAGCAGGGCCATGTCGAACCACAGACCGCCGAGGTTATCGTTGCCCAACCGGCGCCGTAGCACGAAATACACCGGATAACCGAGGGCCACCAACAGGGTTTCCCAAGAGAAACTGCCGACTCGATATAACTCATTAGCGACCCCGACCAGAGCACAAAAGGCGGCTATTTTTTGCAAGCGTGACAGGTGCTCGCCGTAGGCGATTCGGCCGGTGACGATCATTGTCAGCGGCAAGAGAAAATACCCCAGTGACACTTCCAGGCTACGGCCGTGCAGCGGTGCCCACATGAAGAGCAGGAGCTGCGCACCGAGCAGCGTCGAAGACAGCAGCATGCCAATCAGCAGAGCCGGTTTTTGTCGCAGGCGTCGACCGATTTGGCAAACCAGCGGCCAATCACCACTGATCATCATGAACAGCGTTACGCAGGGCACGGTGAGCAGCATGCGCCAACCGAAGATCTCTTCACCGCTCAGAGGTGTCAGCAGCGAAGTATAGAAATACATGACCCCGAACAGGACAGAGGCCATAACCGACAGTACAACGCCTTTTGACACAATATCCTCGCGCAGCTTCAAGCTTTTATAGGGAGCTTGTTTGTGAAGGGCTCTCTGGTTTCAACCTTGAGAGAAGCGGCGCACAGTCTAGCTGATCCTTCATGGCAGGACAGGATGGACTCCGTTCAGTGTTCCTGTGAATCCGGAACGAAACATTTGGTTAGGCCGCGAGCTTTGTTAGGCTGCTGCGATTGCCCGGTTGAACCTGCCCGGGGTTATCGAAGGACGCCCCATGACGGCCATCAGCACCGCGGCACCGGTTATCCCGGGCCGAATGGAACAGTTTTCCACGCGTATCGGTTTTTTTATCGCCGGGTTCGGCATCGCAGCTTGGGCGCCGTTGGTGCCCTATGCCAAGGCGCGTGTCGGGCTGAATGACGGGACTCTTGGGTTGTTGCTCCTGTGTTTGGGTGTCGGCTCGATCATCGCCATGCCGCTGGCAGGGGCGCTAGCGGCGCGGTTCGGTTGTCGCAGTGTCTTGATCGTCTCCAGCGTATTGATCTGTCTGTGTCTGCCCTTGCTGGCGTCGGTCTCCAGCCTGTCGTTGCTGGTGGCGACGCTGTTCGTGTTTGGCGCCAGCATGGGCGCGCTGGACTGCACGGTGAACATTCAGGCGATCATCGTCGAGCGGGCCAGCGGCAAGACCATGATGTCGGGCTTTCATGGCTTGTTCAGTCTGGGAGGGATCATCGGTGCTGGTGGGGTCAGCGGCTTGCTCAGTGCGGGCGCTTCGCCGTTGATCGCGATGTGGGTGGTGGTTGCCTTTATGGTCATCGCCTTGCTCAGGGCCTCTCCGCATTTCCTTACCTATGGCAGTGAAAGCGATGGCCCGGCGTTTGCCGTGCCCCACGGCGTGGTGCTGTTTATCGGTTTGTTGTGCTTTACCGTATTTCTCACCGAAGGCGCGATGCTCGATTGGAGTGCGGTGTTCCTCAGTTCCTTGCGCAATGTCGATCCGTCTTATGCCGGGCTGGGCTATGCGGTGTTCGCGCTGACCATGACCCTCGGCCGTTTTTTTGGTGATGCCATCGTTCGTCGAGTCGGGGCCAATCGCGTCATTATTCTGGGTGGCCTGTGCGCAGCGCTGGGGTTGGCACTGTCCACACTGATTCCCACTTGGGAAGCAGCGCTGCTCGGTTACGCGCTGGTCGGTGCCGGTTGTTCCAACATTATTCCAGTGCTCTACAGTGCCGTCGGCCGACAAAAGGTCATGCCAGAAAACGTGGCCGTCCCGGCGATCACCACCTTGGGGTATGCCGGGATCCTTGCCGGTCCAGCGCTCATTGGCTTCATCGCCCACGCCAGCAGCCTGAGTCTGGCCTTTCTGATTGTCGCCGTGTTGCTGCTGGGTGTTTCGCTGAGTGGACGTATCTTGAAGGTATGAACCCCTAAGGTTCAGGGCCTTGGTGCCGTTGGCAACGAAGACGCCAGCAGATCACAGATCAATACATAGTGCGGAGCTTCCGAGGGCATCTGCGCTGCGAATTCGCCAACGACTTCCTGGGTCAGGCTGACGATGTCTTCAACCAGCTCCATGCCCGCGCCGGTGCGCCAACTGGCGACGATGTCCATGGCCGGCGGCAGGGGTACGTCATGGATCAGGGTCAGGACGCCCTGCGTCAGTTCTCCGCGTACCAGCGCTGCCGGCAATGCACCGATGCCGAAGCCGTCGCGCACCAGGCGGGTGATGGCGGAGGCCGAGTTCACGCAATTGATGCGCTGCGTCACGATGTTGGCCGTGTGCAGCATGTTCAGGATGTCCTGGTGCGGGCGAGAGTTCCGCGAAAAGGTCACGATACGCTCCAGCGACAGCTCTTCGAGCGAGGCGTAAGGCCGGTCATAGGCCGAGCCGGTCGGCACCACCCAATGCATCGGGTAGCGGGCCAGTACCGTGTTGCGCACCGAGTCGAAACGCAGCACGTCGGTCTGGAAAATAATGTCCTGATAACCCTTTTCCAGTTGCACGCACAGGTTACTGGCAGTGTCTGCGGTCAGTTCGATCTCCAGCGCCGGGTAACACTTCATCAGGCGTGTTACCAAAGGGCTGAGCCAGGTGTGTATCACCGTATCCATCGCCCCGATACGAATCCGGCCGCGTACCTGTCGCGGGTCCTTGATCGCGTCTTTCATGCTCTGCATCGTGTCCATGATGTGTTCGGCGTACTCCAGCACGCGCAAACCTTCGGTGGTCAGCGAAACCCCCTTGGAGTCACGAACGAACAGGCGCACACCCATTTCATCCTCCAGCGCGGCGATGCGGCTGGAAATAGACGCCTGGGTGCTGAACAGTTTCTCTGCCGTGAGCCTGAAGCTTTTCAGGCGGGCGACCCAGACGAAGGTTTCCAGAAATTTGAGATTCACTGAGTTGATTCCTTGCTGTTTAAGGTGTCGCGGTTTCGCATGCCGCACAAATAAGGTGAACGGTGCCCTGTAGCCATAGCGCGCATGCTTTTGGAAATTGCAGGTTGTATGCCACAACCTCTACAGAAATTCTTATGAGGCATAGCGGTTTTTTCTCGTTGGACGCCGTTCTCGGCGTACCGAAAGATTGCTGAAGAATGAAATAGGACTCCATGAATAACAACACAACGGAACGAGATCCTTATTATGCAAACCGCTATCAATCTCTGGCCGCTCCTAGGGGTGCTGGTCATCGTCATTGGCTTTGTGCTTCGCTTCAATCCGATGCTGGTGGTCGCTCTTGCGGCCGTGGCTACCGGCTTTGCCGCGAGCATGCCGCTGGACACTATTCTCGCAACTATAGGCAACGGGTTTATTAAAACCCGTACCTTGCCGCTGATCATCCTGTTGCCGCTGGCGGTCATCGGCTTGCTTGAGCGCCATGGCCTGCGTCTGCACGCGCAAAACTGGATTGCGCGCTTCCAGAGTGCCACGGTCGGACGTCTGCTGATCGCTTACCTGTTTGTCCGTGAAACCACCGCTGCGGTAGGTCTGACCAGCCTGGGTGGGCATCCGCAGATGGTCCGCCCGCTATTGGCGCCCATGGCTGAAGGCGCTGCCGAGGCGCGTTTCGGTAAGTTGCCGGAGGCAGTGCGCTTTCGATTGTTGGCGCTATGCGCGGCAACGGACAACGTCGGGCTGTTTTTCGGCGAAGACATATTCGTCGCCTTTGGCGCTATTGCCTTGATGCACACCTTTTTGCTGGGGTCAGGGATCGATGTCGATCCGATGCACATCGCGTTTTGGGGGATGCCAACGGCATTTTGCGCGTTCGTGATTCATGCCATACGGCTGCATCGCTTTGATCGCCGGTTAGGTCGTGAGCTGCACGCCAATCTGGTGATGAAGGAGGTCGCACAATGATCATTTCCATTCAATACCTGTACTGGCTGGCCGGGGTGATTCTGGCGATCACCACGGTCATGACGCTCACCGATAAAAGTAATCCGAAGCGTTGGAGCACGGGTTTATTTTGGGGCCTGTTCAGCATCGCGTTTTTAGTGGGCGAGCAACTGCCGCCCGCGCTGGTTGGCGTCGGCGTGCTAGCGATGGCTGCCATCGCCGGGTGCGGCGGGGTTGGTATGGGCAAACATCATGACCTGCCCGACAAGGCTCGTCGGGCAAGCGCCGGGCGTTTGGGCAACAAATTGTTCATCCCGGCGCTGGCGATTCCGCTGGTGACTGTGATCGGCGCGGTGTTTCTGAAAAACGTCAAATTCGGCGACGTGGCTTTGCTTGATCCGGCCAACAGCACTTTTGTCTCGCTGGGCATCGGTTGCTTGATCGCGCTGGTGTTGGCGTGCTGGCTGACCCGCGACACTCCGGTGCAGGCAATGCGTGAGTCACGCCGTCTGACAGAAGCGCTGGGTTGGGCTCTGGTACTGCCACAAATGCTTGCCATGCTTGGGTTGTTATTCAATGACGCTGGCGTTGGCAAGGCGGTGGCGCACTTGGCCACGGCCTACATCAACCTCGACTTTCGCTTGGTAGCGGTGATGGTCTACGTGCTGGGCATGGCCCTGTTCACTGTGGTCATGGGCAACGGTTTCGCCGCCTTTCCAGTGATGACGGGTGGTATTGGTGTGCCCATTCTGGTCGGCATGTACGGCGCCAACCCTGCGGTGATGGCGGCCATTGGCATGTTCTCCGGTTACTGCGGAACACTGATGACGCCCATGGCCGCCAACTACAACATCGTCCCTGCGGCGTTGCTGGAGTTACCGGACAAGTACGCGGTCATCAAGGCGCAGATCCCCACAGCGCTGGCGATGCTGGTGGTCAATATCGTGCTGTTGTATGTATTGATGTGATGTTTTAAATCACCCGGCAGCGGTGCTCTGTTTGAATGCAATGGGTTTCTCTAGCGGGGTCGCGGCGTTACCGGACTTCAATAGCGTTTGAATCGCCTGGCTGTAGGCATCACGGCCCAGGCTCATGCTGTTGTTGTGCGTGCCGCCAGGGACCAGTAACAAGCGTTTGGGTTCCTGCGCGGCCTGATACAGCGCTTCACTGAAGCGTGATGGCACATAAGGGTCATCCATGCCGTGCACGATCAGTACCGGCATGTGGATCTCAGCGATTTTGTCGATGGAATCGAACTTTTGCGACAACAACCAGCGCACCGGCAACGACGTGTTGGCGACAGCCGTCGCCACGTCAGCGAGGGTGGTGAAAGTGGATTCGATGATCAGCCCCCGCGCCTGCTTTTTACCGCCGTCGCTTTCAGCATCGCGACCGAGTTCAGCGGCCAGATCAATCGCCACGGCACCGCCCAGTGAATGGCCGTATAAAAGCCGTTTTGTGGCGTCGGGTTGCAAGACTTTCAGGCGCGCCCAGGCGATACGTGCATCTTCGTACACCGAGACCTCTGACGGCAGTGGCCCCAGGCTCTGACCGAAGCCGCGGTAATCGATAGCCAGCACAGAAAAACCCATGGCATGCAGTTGTTCGATGCGGAAAAACTGGCCCGTCAGGTTCCACCGTGTTCCGTGCAGATACAGCACGGCGGGCGCGCCGGCTTTAGCCGCTGGCCACCACCAGGCATGAATGTTTTGCGAGTCGCCAAAACCGGGCGCCTTGAGTTCCAGTTCTTCAACGTCGGCTGGCAAACCGTGATACCAACTGGCGGTGCCGGGCTCGATCTGGAACAGCAGAGAGCGCTCTTCGTGCTTTAGCACCGAGCAACTTAACGGCATGCCGAGGATCACCAACGTCATGCATAGCAGCCTCAACCAGTGGGCTTTGATGCGCGAAAAATATAACGTCGGCATGGCAGCTCTTTGCGTTGTGGGTCGTCAGTCGACAGGTTGGCCTTAGTGCGCAGGCTTAACCTGTTTTGGGTTGGCGTACAGCTCTTTTCAACGTAAATCGAGAAACGTGTTATCAGTAGTGCCATTCGTGCCTTCTATCCGAGTCTTCACCATGGGTAAACACACAATCGGCGATTCATCCACCGCGCCTGGAAAAGACTGGGTGCTGCGCGCCACACAATCGCCAAAGCTGGAGCGGATTGAAGCATTTTTTCACGGCCATGGTTATGAGATGCATCGGCACGATACCTACGCTATAGGCCGGACCTTGTCCGGTGTGCAAAGCTTCAATTATGGCAAAAAGTTGCAGCACAGCTTGCCTGGCCGGACGATGGTGTTGCATCCCGATGAACCCCATGACGGGCACGCCGGTACCGAGGACGGTTTCCACTACCGCATGTTTTATGTTGAACCGGCACACTTGCAGCAGGTGCTGGGAGGCAAACCGTTGCCGTTTATCAAGGGCGGGATCAGCGGCGATCCGGGTCTTTTTGCGGCGACTCAGGTTTTGCTTCAGGACATGGACTGCGCGATTGATCCGCTGGAAATGGACGATGCCTTGTTCGACCTGGCCACGGCGCTGCAGGTCGCGTCGGGCGTGCACGCGGTCAGGCAAATCGTGGATTACCCGGCCGCGCAAAAGGCGCGTGAATTTCTTCTGGCTTCATGGCAGCACACCGTCACCCTCAGTGAATTGGAGGCTGTTAGCGGCCGGGATCGCTGGCGCCTGTCACGAGATTTTCGTGCACTGTTCGGCACCAGTCCCTACCGTTACCTGACCCTGCGCCGTCTCGATCAGGTTCGGCGCATGATGACTCAGGGCTATTCGCTGACTGATGCAGCAGCGCTAGCCGGGTTCTCTGATCAAAGCCATATGACTCGGCATTTTGTCAGAACCTACGGCATTTCGCCGGGGCGCTGGTTGAAGATGCTCGGCGCTCGATAGCGGGCAGCGCACTACGCTCAACGCTGCACGATCATACAAGACGAGGCCAACCTGGCGCTCTTAAGCTTAGGGTTCATTGACCATGGGAAGCGTCGCCATGCACACGGAATCCTCTAGCCAGACCCCGTATAAAGCCATCAATCTTGCTGAAAAACTCAGTCTGTTCAGTGAACACTGGACACCCAAAGTCGTTGCGCAGATGAACGATTACCAATTCAAGGTGGTGAAAATCCAGGGTGATTTTGTCTGGCATTCTCATGTCGATACCGATGAGACGTTCATCGTCCTTGAAGGCCAGTTGCGTATCGATTTCCGCGATGGAGTGGTGCGGCTGTCGGCAGGCGAGCTATATGTCGTACGCAAGGGTGTCGAGCACAAACCCTACGCCGAACATGAAGTGAAACTGATGTTGATCGAGCCAACCGGCGTGCTCAATACCGGGGCCGAGGGTGGCGACAGGACGGCGCAGAATGATGTGTGGATCTAGGGTCAGGTCGCCAGCCCTCGGTTTCACGAGCTACACGTTTACTTTGCTATGCTAACGAGTACTGGATCGGCCCTGTAGAGGGTCGGCTCCATCTGCTTGAGATTCTCTACTTTCGGCAGGTCATTGATGGCGATGTAGGGACTGCTCGGGTGCAGGGTCAGGTAGTTCTGATGGTATTCCTCGGCCGGGTAGAAGCTTTTGTTGGTTTCAATTCGGGTGATGATCGGTGCGTTGAACGCTTTGGATGCATCAAGCTGGATGATGTAGGCCTTGGCGATTTTTTCCTGCAGCGGGTTCTGCGGGAAAATCGCTGACCGGTATTGGGTGCCGCTATCAGGGCCTTGTCTGTTCAATTCGGTTGGGTTGTGGGCCACCGAGAAAAATACCTGCAGCAAGCGTCCATAAGTGATTGTTGTCGGGTCGTAGGTGATCTGTACCGACTCCGCATGCCCGGTATTGCCGGAACTGACCTGTCCATATTCTGCCGTGTTGGCGGCGCCGCCCGCGTAGCCGGACACTGCGTTCTCGACGCCGCGTACGTGCTGGAATACGCCTTGAACCCCCCAAAAACATCCGCCAGCGATTACGGCTACTTCGTGGTGGGCGGTGCCGACAGGTTCATCCAGAGCGGGTGGGGCGATGGCAACGGCTTTTTCGGCTGAACACGCTGATTGCGACAGGCCTAGTAGCGCCGTGATCAAGCTGATGCCAGCCAGTTTCAACGGCAACCACGAAGCCGATTTCTTTTCGCCCACTGTAGAAGTACTCATTTCTTTCATCCTCACGTTCATCATTGAGAAAATCGCACGCTGCGAAGGCAGAACCACGTGATCAACCGAATGTAAATGCGTAGGCCTGCACGCCGGGGTCCATGAACTCAATGGCAAAGGTGTGATCGATAATGGGGCCGGTCTGGCGTATCAGTTGATAAAGGCGCTGTTCGGTCACCGTGCCGTCACCATTGGGCGCACTGTCAGTGCCGTGATCCTCACCGGGTGCTGCGCCGTCGATGCTGACCCGAAAGCGCACAGGTTTGCCGTCGGGCCCAGGCCCGAGAACCAGATGCAGGTCCCGCGCATGAAAACGATAGATGATACGGCCGGGGGCATGTTCGAGCCTGACCTGCTCGGGCTCGGCGGTCCATTTACCCGCCAGGCCCCATTGGTTCAGATTCAGTTGCGCCGGAGCGGCATAGGTCTGCGCCTTGTCGGCTACCTCATCGCCCCCGGATGTGAAGTTCTGCGCCCGCGCGTAACCCAGGTAGGTTTCAGGAGAGCTTACCTCCGCATCATCTGCGGCCATCTGGACGCCTTGAGCATCGGCCGCGGTGACCATGTCACTGGCAACATTTTTATGACCTGCTTCTGCCAGTAATTGTTGGATAACGTGCTCTGACTGCGCGTAATCACCCTCGCCAAAATGGTGGTAACGAATGTTTCCTTGAGCGTCGATAAAGTAATGCGCGGGCCAATACTGATTGTTGAAATCACGCCAGATCGCGTAGTCGTTGTCGAGGGCAACCGGGTAATGTATGCCCAGATCACGCACCGCCTTGCGCACGTTGTCGACGTCTCGTTCAAAGGCAAACTCGGGCGCGTGCACGCCGATCACCACCAAACCCTGATCATGGTATTTCTTTGCCCATGCGTTAACGTAAGGCAGGCTGCGCAGGCAGTTGATGCAGGAATACGTCCAGAAGTCGATGACCACGACTTTGCCCTTCAGCTCTGCGGCGGTGAGCGGGGCAGAGTTCAGCCATGTAACTGCGCCGGAGAGGTCGGGCAACGAGCCTTCTACTGGCAGTTTCAGGGCTGAGTCGGCGACGTCCTTAAGACTCACGTTCATCGTGGCGCCGCTCGGACTGCTGTCACTCGGTGCAACCGGCGACAGGGTATTGAGCAGCTTTTGCTCGAGTCCGGCTGTCGCCACGCTGGATACGTTGCTCAGCAGCCCTGTGTCCAGCCCCGTAGCGATAGCGACGACGCCGATTAGCATGGCGATACCCAGGCCTCGACGCAGCCATTCGCCTGCACCCAATGAGCGTTTCATGGCTGTAAACAGTTTGCCGCCAATCAGCAAGGCAAAGGCGAGGGAGGTCGCAGCCCCGGCAGCATAGGCCAGCAGCAACAGGGTTGTGCCAACGCTGGCGCCATGCAGCGCCGCGCCGGTGAGTACTAGGCCGAGGATGGGACCGGCACAAGGTGCCCATAACAGACCGGTGGCAACCCCGAGCAAAAACGATGACTTGATGCTGGGTGGGCCGCCCGCTGTTTGTGCCGATTGGGAAAGACGGTCTCCTGCCGAGACCAGCGGGCGTGTCAAACGCTCGGTCAAATGGGGCATCAACAGGGTCAAGCTGAAGAATGCCATCAGCGCGACTGCCAGCCAGCGACCATATTGGTTGGCCTGCACCACCCATCCACCGCCGACAGCTGCCAGGGTCGCGACCGCCGCGAACGTCAACGCCATGCCGCACAATAGTGGTAGGCCACTGCGCCGGAACGGCTCGCCTGAGCGGGCGAAGACGAAGGGCAGCACCGGCAGAATGCAGGGGCTGAGAATGGTCAGCACGCCCCCTAGATACGACAAGATGATTAATAGCATTGGGCTGAATCCTGTTTAGTCGCTGTGGGCTGAGTCATGGCTCATGCCGAACCTGGCTTGAATGTCATGGCCACGCCGTTCATGCAGTAGCGCAGCCCGGTCGGTTCGGGGCCGTCATCGAACACATGGCCAAGATGGCCGCCGCAACGACGGCAATGCACTTCGGTGCGGACCATGCCAAGCGCCATGTCGCGTGTTTCTGCGACGGCATGTTCGAGCGGGGCATAAAAGCTTGGCCAGCCGGTGTGACTGTCGAATTTGGTGCGGGAAGAAAACAACTCAAGCTGGCACCCTGCACAGGCAAAACGGCCGGTCCGGTGTTCGTTGTTGAGCGGGCTGCTGCCCGGCCGTTCGGTTGCACTGTGGCGCAGTACCTTGAATTGATTCGCCGTCAGTAGCGCGCGCCACTCGGCCTCGGTGTGCGACACCTCGAAGACTTCACCGGTATTGGCCATTCCGCCCGACGTCGCGGCCAGGGCGCGCCAGTCGAGGAGTCCTGTCGCCGCCAAGGCGACGCCAGCCGTGCCGCAAAAAAGAAACCATCGTCTGGATTGCATAGGGTTCACTTGGAAGGAGTGGGCGTTGTGTCATTGTTTTTCGCGGGCAGTCACCAAGTCCTCACGCAAAGTTAAATTAATTGTGATAAATGGATTCGATGGAATCTTGCACAATGGCTTTCCCGTCGCGTCCCCCGCGCGTCGGCGTCACCCATTCCAGAAGGCTGATAATGGATACGCCCAAACGTGTATTGATTGTCGAAGATGATCTGCAGCTCGCAGGCTTGTTGCGCCTGCATTTGCAGGACGAGGGCTACGCAGTGACGCATTGCGCCGATGGCAATGCCGGGCTGGCGCAGCTTGAGCAGGGCGGCTGGGATGCCCTGATCCTGGATTTGATGCTGCCGGGCGTGGACGGTCTGGAAATCTGCCGGCAAGCCCGTGCCATGGCTCGCTATACGCCAATCATTATCACCAGTGCCCGCTCCAGCGAGATGCATCGGGTGCTTGGGCTCGAACTGGGCGCTGACGATTATCTGGCCAAACCCTTTTCGATGCTGGAACTGGCGGCAAGGGTCAAGGCGCTGTTGCGCAGGGTGGACGCCCTGGAAAAAAACATGAGAACCGTCGCTGGCAAGATTGAGCTCAACGGGCTGTCGCTCGATCCCGTGACGCGTCAGGCCGAGGTCGATGGTAAATACCTCGAACTCACGCCGCGTGAATTCGACCTGTTGTATTTCTTTGTGAAAAATCCTGGAAAGGTATTTTCACGCATGGACTTACTCAATCAGGTGTGGGGCTACAAGCACGATGGCTATGAACATACCGTCAACACCCACATCAATCGTCTGCGCGCAAAAGTCGAGGTTGATCCGGCGGAACCCAGCCGCATCCTGACCGTTTGGGGCCTGGGTTATCGCTTTTCGCCGGACCGCGTGAGGCCTCCTGAATGAACCTGACGCTATTACAACGCCTGTCCGTGGCGTTCGCGATCTTGCTGTTGGCCTGTTGTGGGGCGTCGGCGTGGTTGCAGATCCGGGCCAACGACCTGCATGAAAAGGAAGTGGTGCAAGGCTTGTCGCGTGGCTTGGCTGACAGTATCGCCCGCGACAACAACATGATTGGTCCCGGTACTCTCAAGGTTGAGGACATCCGCAGGCTGTTCAGCAAGCTAATGAACGTCAATCCCAGCGTCGAAGTCTATTTGCTGGACAGCGCGGGCCGTATCACGGGTGACGATGCGCCAGCCGGGCACCTGAAGCGCGACCGCGTCGACCTCAATCCTCTGCACCGCTTGCTAGACGGGCAGCCACTGCCAATCCTCGGCGAGGATCCGCGCAGTGTCGACGGCCAAAAGGTTTTCAGCGTCGCCGCGCTGCACGATGGGAGCCAGGATTTGGGCTACCTCTACGTGGTATTGATGGGCGAGGCGCATGACCTCATTTCTGCTCAGGTGGCTGCCAGTTCGGTGTTGCGCACGACGTTATGGTCGATGGCGCTGGTTGCACTGCTGGGGCTTGTGGCGGGGCTGATGGCATTTCGGATGATTACCCGGCCACTGCGCCGACTGACCGACACTATGCGCCACTTCGATACCCAGGCGGAACCGGTCGCGTTGCCGGTAACCGCAGAAGATGGCGCCAGTCGACGCGATGAAATAGCCGTGCTTGAGGCCAGTTTTAGCCAGATGGCTGCTCGGATTGCCGAGCAATGGCGCACCCTGACGCAGCTGGATCAAGACCGACGCGAACTGGTGGCGAATATTTCCCATGACTTGCGCACGCCGCTGGCGTCGTTGCATGGCTATCTGGAAACCCTCTCGTTCAAGGGCGCAACGCTGAGCGAGGTCGAGCGGCAGCGCTATCTCGCTGCGGCCCTGAGTCAGAGCGATAACGTACGTCAACTGGCGCAGGCGTTGTTCGAGCTGGCCCGGCTGGAGCATGGCGCTGTGCAACTGGTGGTCGAAGATTTTTCGCTCTCCGACTTGATTCAGGACGTCTTTCAGAAATTCGAATTGATGGCCGAAGCCAGACAGTCGCGGCTGGTGGCGGTATTACCGCGCTCGTCGTCCATGGTGTCGGCCGACCTGGGCATGATCGAGCGGGTACTGACTAACCTGATCGACAACGCGATCCGGCATACCCCGTCGGGCGGGACCATTGAGGTGGCGCTCAAGCATGAGGCGGGCAAAGTAATTGTCACGGTCAGCGATACCGGGCCGGGTATTCCTGCGCGACTGCTGGAAAACCTGTTCCGCCGGCCTTTCAGTCAGGCGGGCGACCGGCGCTCGGGAGGGCTCGGCCTGCTGATCGTGCGGCGCATTTTGCAATTGCACGACGCTCAGATTCGTCTGCTGTCGGCGCCCGGAAAAGGCGCGATTTTTTGTTTCGAACTCACGGCGGCGGGGGCTTAGCCGAGCGCCGGTACCGCGTCGTCGGTTGTCACTTCGGGCGCATCCGGCATCAAGGTTGCGATCAGCGCGCGCACCGTGCCTGGCAAGGCGTCCAGTTCGCGGACCAGAATACTGCGTTCGCGAATCGCCCAGGGTTCGTCGAGTTCGACAATCGCCAGTTGCATGGTGCGGCTGTGCCGGGCAGCGGCGGACTCGGGAATAATGCCAATGCCCACGCCAGCTTCGACCATGCGGCAGATGGCCTCGAAGCTGGACACCTGAATCCGCAGCGACAGGTTTTGCCCCAGTCGCTCGACATGATCACGCAGGAAACTCAGGAGCGTGCTGCCTTCGTGCAGGCCTATATGCTGGAAGGCCAGGGTCTGTTTAAGGGTGACCGGTTTCGGGCTGGCCAGCGCATGCCCTACGGGGACGGCCAGCACCAGACGGTCGGTGCTGAAGTGCATCACCTGTAAGCCAGCGGCTTCCACCGGACCGGCAATGATGCCCATGTCGGTGGTGCCATCAAGCACGCCGCGCACGATGTCCCGTGACAGGCGCTCCTGCAGGTCGACGGTTACCCCCGGTCTTTTCGCCAGAAAACCTGCCAGCACTTCCGGCAGAAACTCGGTCACTGCTGTGGTGTTGGCGAAGATGCGGATGTGCCCGGCGGAATCGGTGCCGTAGCGGGTGAACTCGGATTTCAGGTAATCCACCTGACGCATCACCAGTCGCGCATGCTTGAGCAGGCGGTGACCGGCGGGTGTCAGCTCTACACCACGGCTGTCACGGTACAGCAGGCGAGTATCGAATTGGCTTTCCAGCGCCTTGATCCGGGCGCTGGCCGCCGCCGGTGACAGAAACGCCCGCCGCGCACCCTGGGTCAGGCTCGGCGATTCGCCAATGTGGATGAACAGGCGCAGGTCAGCCAGATCGAAGTGCATCATCGTCTCCCATTTTTATTAGCGTTCAGCATTTATGAACGCTGGCTTACGAAAATGCAAATTCTCAGAATGCCCAGCGCCTTGCATTATCCCGGCATAACAACAACTGCCCAGGGGTAACCCGCATGAGCGTTTCAGCTAGCAGCACCGATTTCACTGCGTGGATCGGTCGCACCGAAGAAGCCCAGGATCACCTGAGTCGCAATTTGATCAAACGTATTGCTGCCACCTTCGGTGAAGATATTCCCGCCGATGGCGATGCTCTACCTCCACTGTGGGCGTGGTGCTTCTTTCAGGATCCGCTGGCAGAGTCCCTGCTGGGCACTGACGGTCATCCAGCACGCGGCGGCTTTCTGCCACCGGCCGATAACCGCAATCGCATGTGGGCGGGCGGTCGTATCGAGTTCTTCGAACCGCTGCGGGTTGGCGCCGACGCCCATAGGCTGTCGACCATCACCCACATCGAAGAAAAGCACGGCCGTACTGGCGCGTTGTTGTTCGTCACCGTGCGCCACGATTATTCCCAGGACGGGCGATTGGCGATTCGCGAAGAACAGGACATCGTTTACCGCGAGCCCAACCCGCCGAAGCAAAGCAGCGGCGAAGCCGTCCCCGGGGGCGACTGGAGTGAGACTGTCGTGCCGACCTCGACGTTGCTGTTCCGCTATTCCGCCGTGACCTTCAACGGCCACCGTATTCATTACGACTACCCCTACGTCACCGGCACCGAAGGCTATTCCGGCCTGGTGGTGCACGGTCCGATGATCGCCACCTTGAGCTTGCGTGCGTTCTGCCGGGCCAACCCCGAGGCGCGTCTGCGCCGTTTCGCCTATCGCGGCGTGCGCCCGTTGATTGCCCCGCAACCGTTCAGCGTGGGCGGCCGCTTGCTTGAACCTGGCAAGGCGCAGTTATGGGCCGGCAATGACGCCGGTATCGCCCAAAGCGCTGAAGTCGATTTCGACTAAATCCAGTGGACAGTCCCGTTAGATAAGCCCGTGTCCGTGCGGACCCATGAGAGCCAATCGATGAACCCCAACGATAACGAAGAACTGAATGCCATCCGCGAAGGCGTGCGCGCCCTGTGTGCCGAATTCGATGCGGCTTACTGGCGCAAGGTCGATGAAGAGAAGGGCTTCCCTGAAGCGTTCGTCAAGGCGCTGACCGATGCCGGCTGGCTGGCGGCGCTGATCCCGACCGAATACGGCGGCTCGGGTCTGGGCCTGGCCGAAGCGTCAGTGATCCTTGAAGAAGTGAACCGCTGCGGCGGTAACTCTGGCACCGTTCACGGCCAGATGTACAACATGTTCACCCTGTTGCGTCACGGCAGTGAGGCACAGAAGAGCTATTACCTGCCGAAGCTGGCCAGCGGTGAATTACGCCTGCAATCCATGGCCGTCACCGAGCCCACCACGGGTACCGACACCACCAAGATCAAGACCACTGCGGTGAAGCAGGGTGACAAGTACGTGATCAACGGTCAGAAAGTCTGGATCTCGCGGGTCCAGCATTCGGACCTGATGATCCTGCTGGCGCGCACCACACCGCTGACTGAAGTGAAGAAGAAATCCGAAGGCATGTCGATCTTTCTCGTCGACCTGCGCGAGGCCATTGGCAACGGCCTGACCGTTCAGCCCATCGCCAACATGGTCAACCATGAAACGAACGAACTGTTCTTCGACAACCTGGAACTGCCCCTCGACAGCCTGATCGGCGAGGAAGGTAAAGGCTTTCGCTACATCCTTGATGGCTTGAATGCCGAGCGTACGCTGATTGCCGCCGAATGCATCGGCGACGGCCGCTGGTTCATCGAAAAAGCCAGCGCCTATGCCCGTGATCGGGTGGTGTTCGGGCGACCCATCGGCCAGAACCAGGGGGTGCAGTTCCCGATTGCCGAAGCGCACATCGAGATCGAAGCTGCCGACCTGATGCGCTGGCGTGCCTGCGAGGAATACGACAGCGGCAAGAATGCCGGAGCCAGCGCCAACATGGCCAAATATCTGGCGGCCAAAGCATCCTGGGAAGCGGCTAACGCCTGCCTGCAAACCCATGGGGGTTTTGGCTTTGCCTGCGAATACGACGTCGAGCGCAAGTTCCGTGAAACCCGTCTATATCAGGTCGCGCCGATCTCGACCAACCTGATTTTGTCCTACGTCGCCGAGCATTTGCTCGAACTGCCACGCAGTTTCTGAGGAGCCGATCATGAGCCATACCCAAGCATTGGCCGGCTTCCTGGCCGACCTGAACTACGAGCAGGTGCCAGACGCCGTGCTCGACCGCACCGAAGACTTGTTTCTCGACTGGCTGGGCTCGGCGCTGGCCAGCCAGGGTTCGCACCCAATTCCGCTGTTCGAGCGTTATGCGCAGCACATGGGGCCAGCCGATGGCCCGGCGAAAATACTGGTGAGCGGCCGTGGTACCTCGGCGTATTTCGCCGCGCTGGTCAACGCAGCGTCCTCGCACCTGGTCGAGCAGGACGACCTGCACAACAGCTCGGTGCTGCATCCGGCCACGGTGGTGTTCCCCGCCGTGCTGGCGGCGGCTCAGGACCTGGGCAAGTCCGGTCGCGAATTGTTGCTGGCCTCAGTGGCCGGTTATGAGGCCGGGATTCGCATCGGCGAGTTCATGGGTCGTTCTCACTACAAGATTTTCCATACCACGGCCACGGTCGGTACCCTCGCGGCAGCCGTTGCGGTCGGCAAGTTGCTGGGCTTCGATAAAGAGCAATTCATCAACCTGTTTGGCAACGCGGGCACTCAGGCTGCCGGGTTGTGGGAGTTTTTGCGAGACGCCGCCGACTCGAAACAGCTGCACACCGCCAAAGCCGCTGCCGATGGTTTACTCGCAGCGTACATGACCCTCGATGGCCTGACCGGTGCACGCAATATCCTCGAAGGCGATCAAGGCATGGCCGCAGGCATGTCCAGCGATGCTGATCCGAGCAAGCTGTCCGACCGGTTGGGCAGCCGTTGGGCGCTGGCCGAGACCTCGTTCAAGTTCCACGCCTCGTGCCGCCATACTCATCCGGCTGCCGATGCGTTGCTCCTTTTGATGCAGAGCGAGGGGCTGACTCATGATCAGATCGAGCATGTCACCACCCGTGTGCATCAGGCCGCTATCGATGTGCTTGGGCGGGTTGTGGTTCCGCAGACGGTGCATCAGGCCAAGTTTTCGATGGGCGCAGTACTCGGTTTAATTGCAGTGCACGGCAAGGCCCAATTGACCGAGTTCCAAGCGTTTGCCCTGACTGATCCTGCCGTGGCAGCGTTCCGCGAGAAAGTCAGCATGGCGCTGGACAGTGAAGTCGACGGTGCCTATCCGGCGCGCTGGTTGGGCCGTGTGGTGGTCACCACGACGGACGGCCGCACCCTATCCGCAGCTATCGACGAGCCCAAGGGCGATCCGGGCAACACCCTGTCGCGTCCTGAACTGGAAGAAAAATTTCAGCGTCTGTTGGCGTTCTCTGGCGCACGCACGCCGGAGCAGGGCCGAGCGCTGATTGAAAAGGTCTGGCAGCTGCGCAATGCGGCGGAGGTAACCCTATGACGACTCAACCAGCCAATCCTCGTCCGCTGGACGGGATTACCGTGGTCAGCCTCGAACACGCGATTGCAGCGCCTTTCTGCACCCGGCAACTGGCTGATCTGGGGGCGCGAGTGGTGAAAGTCGAACGTCCCGGCAGCGGCGATTTTGCTCGGGGCTACGACGAGCGCGTGCGTGGCCTGGCATCGCACTTTGTCTGGACCAACCGCTCCAAGGAAAGCCTGACCCTGGACCTCAAACAGGACGAGGCGGAGGACATTCTTCAGGCCCTGCTTGGCAAGGCCGATGTTTTGGTGCAGAACCTGGCACCGGGTGCTGCGGCGCGCATGGGGTTGTCGTTCGAAGCGCTGCACGAGCGCTTCCCTAGGCTGATCGTCTGCGACATTTCCGGCTACGGTGAAGGCGGGCCTTATGAAAAGAAAAAGGCCTACGACCTGCTGATTCAGAGCGAGGGTGGCTTCCTGTCGGTGACCGGCGGGCCGGGCGAAGACCAGATGGCCAAAGCCGGTTGTTCCATCGCCGACATCTCGGCGGGCATGTATGCCTACAGCGGGATTCTGTCGGCGCTGTTGCTGCGCGACAAAACCGGTGTGGGTAGTCGCATTGACGTGAGCATGCTGGAAAGTCTGGTGGAGTGGATGGGCTACCCGATGTACTACGCCTTCGAAGGCGCCCAGCCGCCACCGCGTGCTGGAGCTTCGCACTCGACAATTTACCCGTATGGTCCGTTCCCGACCAAGGGCGGCGACACGGTGATGCTGGGTTTGCAGAACGAACGCGAGTGGGCGCTGTTCTGCGAGAAGGTGTTGCTCGACACTGCGCTGACCACCGATGAGCGTTTTTCGGCGAACTTCAAACGATCGGAAAATCGTGAGGCGCTACGCCAGATCATTGTCGATGGTTTCGCCCAACTGACGGTGGAAGAGGTCGTGACCCGGCTGGAAGTGGCGCAGATCGCCAACGCCCGGGTCAACGATATGCAGGGTGTGTGGGAACACCCGCAACTCAAGGCCCGCGACAGCTGGCGCGAAGTGGACAGCCCGGCCGGCAAGCTGCCGGCATTGCTGCCGCCAGGGCGCAACGCTGCCTTTACCCCGCGCATGGACCCGGTGCCGGGGCTGGGCGAACACACCGGTAGTATTTTGGGTGAGCTGGGCTTTTCGGCTGAAGATCAGGCGCGGCTGCAAGCGGCAGGGGTGGTCTGAGACCTCCACACCGTGCTCCCACAGATTAATTGGGCCTCCCCAAGAAAGAGGAAATAGCCATGTCCGGTTCCATTGTCCGCTCTGCACTGTTTGTGCCCGGTAGCCGACCCGAGCGATTCGCCAAGGCGCTGGCTGCGGGTGCCGATGCGGTGATTGTCGATTTCGAAGATGCAGTGGAAGAATCGCTCAAGCGCCAGGCTCGGGATAACCTGGCGGCTTTTCTGCAAAGCACTCCGCAGGCCTCGGTCTGGGTTCGGGTCAATGCCCCGGAGCACGCCGAACACCTCGCTGATCTGGCGTTCTGCCAACGCCATTCAGGGGTTATCGGGGTGTTGCTGCCCAAGGTCGAGAGTTCTGCCCAGGTAGCTGCAGTGGCGGCCACCGGCAAGCTGATCTGGCCGATCATCGAGAGCGCTCGTGGCCTGTTGGCGCTGGCCGAGATTGCTTGTGCCAAAGGCGTTCAGCGCTTGTCGTTTGGCAGCCTGGACCTGGCGCTGGACCTGAATTTGAGCAACGGCACTCGGGCTGCACAATGTGTACTCGATCAGGCGCGCGTCTTGTTGTTGCTGCATTCGCGTGGCGCGGGGTTGTTGCCTCCCCTTGATGGCGTGCACCCGGCCATCGACGACCCAGAGGGGCTGCACCAGTCCGTTCGTCATGCTTATGAGATGGGTTTTGCGGGCGCCTTGTGCATTCACCCGAAACAGATTTCGGTGATTCACCAGGCTTTGGCCCCGTGTGCTGAAGACCTGGCTTGGGCGCAACGCGTGCTGGACGCGGGTGCTGATGGCGCAGGCGTATTTCAAGTCGACGGGCAAATGGTCGACGCGCCGGTCTTGCTGCGCGCTCAACGATTATTGGCCCTGACGCTTATCTAGAGGGTAAGAGCTGTCTACGACTTTAGTCGTAACCTCGTTGTACGATAACTGCTTTGGGTCAATAGTCTTCGAGGGTTTATCCCCACGCCACAGGGGCTTCAGAGTCGACCATGGGTACAAAGTGCCAGCGTTCAGCTAAACCAAACGCTGGATTATAAAAATGCAAATTCTCTAAACGCGCGGCCTTGTGCATCTTTGTACCAGCGCTTTAAAAGCTCCCTCAAAAATAATCACAACAATAAAAAGGTGAAATCGATGTTGAAGGTGACCCGCGCGCTCCTATGCGCCGCCGCAGTGTCCATCGCCAGCCTGACGCAGGCAGCCGACCCCATAATTATCAAGTTCGCTCACGTCGTGGCTGAAAATACGCCCAAAGGGCAGGGCGCTTTGCTGTTCAAGAAACTCGCCGAGGAACGTCTGGCGGGCAAGGTGAAAGTCGAGGTCTATGCGAACTCGTCCCTGTTCGGCGACGGCAAGGAAATGGAAGCATTGCTCTTGGGTGATGTGCAGTTATTGGCTCCGTCCCTGGCCAAGTTTGAGCAGTACACCAAACAGGTGCAAATCTTCGACCTGCCATTCCTGTTCAATGACCTGGCAGCGGTCGACCGTTTTCAGCAAGGTCCGCAGGGCAAAGCGTTGTTGACCTCCATGGACGACAAAGGCATTCACGGGCTGGCCTATTGGCACAACGGCCTGAAACAACTCTCCTCCAACCAGCCTTTGCGCGTGCCTAAAGATGCACGCGGCCTGAAGTTCCGGGTCCAGGCGTCCAGCGTGCTCGAAGAGCAATTCAAGGCCGTACACGCCAACCCGCGTAAGTTGAGCTTCGCCGAAGTCTATCAAGCGTTGCAGACCGGTACGGTCAATGGCACCGAGAACACGTGGTCGAATTATGAAAGCCAAAAGGTCAATGAAGTGCAGAAGTACTTCACTGAATCCAACCATGGCTTGATCGACTACATGGTCATCACCAACTCCAGGTTCTGGAACGGCCTGCCAGTAGATATCCGCACCGAGTTGCAAAAAATCCTCGACGAGGTCTCGATTGAAGTGAACAGGCAAGCTGAAGCGCTGAACCAGAGCGCCAAGCAAAAAATCATCGACGCCAAAACCAGCGAAGTCATCGAACTGACCTCTGAGCAACGCGCGGAATGGCGAAAAGCGATGCGTCCAGTATGGGAAAAGTTCTCGGCTGAAATTGGTCCCGATCTGATCAAAGCTGCTGACGACTCCAACAAAGCACCTTGATGTTTACCGACAACTGATCGGTACAGACAGCAATGTCTGCGCGGCCGTTCTGATCTGAGCGGCTGCTCTCTCTACGTTCGGAGAACTTCTATGCAATCGCTGACGCGACTTTGGGAGCATCTGGAGGAAGCCGTTATTGCCTTCCTGCTGGCCGCCATGACCCTGGTTACATTCGTCTACGTGATGTTCAACAACATCTATACGTTCTTTTACACCCTGAGCGACAAGTGGGTGGTGAGCAGCGCTTTTTTCTCGAGTATCGGTGACCACTTAATGGGGATTGCCCAGGAAATGACTTGGAGTGTGGCGCTGACCAAGGCGCTGTTCGGCTGGTTGATTTTCTTTGGCATGTCCTACGGAGTGCGTACCGCCGGGCACCTGGGTGTGGACGCATTGGTCAGGCTGACGCCACGGCGCATGCAACGCCTGCTGGGAATGCTCGCGTGCGTGTGTTGCCTGGCTTACGCCGGATTGTTCGTGGTGGCCAGCTACAAATGGGTGTCGGCCGTGTTCATCGCCAATATCGGTGCTGAGGACCTCGATCAGTTCGGCATTAAGGTCTCGTACATCGCCGCGATCGTGCCCCTTGGTTTCGGCCTGGTATTCATCCGGTACGTGGAAATTTTCTGGCGCATCTTCACCCATCGTCAACTCGGTCTCGGGCTGGCAGATGAGGCGGCCGAAGCGAGCAAACTCGCCAGTTCGAGCGAGGAGCACCACTGATGACGGTTCTTTGTCTGTTCCTGCTGCTGTTCGTTTTTATGTTCCTGGGCGTGCCGATCGCGATTTCGCTGGGTCTGTCCGGGGCGGTTTCCATCCTCTTGTTCAGTCAGGACTCGTTGAGTTCGCTGGCGATCAAGCTGTTTGAAACGTCTGACAGCTACACCTTTCTGGCGATCCCATTCTTCCTGTTATCGGGCGCGTTCATGACCACCGGCGGCGTTGCGCAACGCCTGATCGACTTTGCCAACGCTTGCGTCGGGCACATTCGTGGAGGATTGGCGATTGCCGCTGTGCTGGCCTGCATGTTGTTCGCGGCATTGTCTGGCTCCTCTCCGGCGACGGTGGCTGCCGTTGGCTCCATCGCGGTGGCAGGCATGGTGCGCTCCGGTTATCCAAAAGAGTTCGGCGCAGGCATCATCTGTAACGCGGGGACGCTAGGCATCCTGATCCCGCCGTCCATCGTCATGGTGGTGTACGCCGCCGCGACTGAAACCTCGGTGGGCAAGTTGTTCATCGCCGGCATTGTCCCCGGGATTTTGCTCGGTGTGATCTTGATGGTGGTGATCTACATCGTCGCCAGGGTCAAGAAGTTACCGGCACAGCCACGGGTCAGCTTTCGTCAGTGGTTGCACACCGCACGGCGTGCATTCTGGGGCTTGCTGCTGCTTGTGATCATCCTCGGCGGTATCTATAGCGGCATGTTCACCCCGACGGAAGCAGCGGCGGTGGCAGCAGTCTATTCGGCCTTCGTTGCGTTGTTCGTCTACAAGGACATGCGGTTCCGTGACTGCCCGAAAGTGTTGATGGAGTCCGGACGGCTGTCGATCATGCTGATGTTCATCATCGCTAACGCCATGCTCTTCGCCCACGTCCTGACCACCGAACAGATTCCGCAGCAAATCACGACATGGGTGATTTCCGAAGGCCTGACGCCCATTGGTTTTCTGATCATGGTCAATATCGTATTGCTGGTGGCCGGCAGCTTCATGGAGCCGTCGGCCATCGTGTTGATCCTGGCACCGATTTTCTTCCCGATTGCCATGAAGCTGGGCATCGACCCGATCCATCTGGGCATCGTCATGGTGGTGAACATGGAGATCGGTCTGGTGCACCCACCGGTGGGACTGAACCTGTTCGTCACCTCGGCGGTAACCGGGCTGACCCTCGGCCAGACAATCCGGGCCGCCATGCCGTGGCTGATGATCCTTCTGGCGTTCCTGATCTTGGTGACCTACGTCCCCTTCATCTCGATGGCCCTGCCCAATTGGCTGGGGATGCCTTGACCCGTTACTGAGAGCGCAGTGCCTTGACCCCTGTGAACTTAGGTTCTCAGGGGTTTTTTTAGCAAGGATGTAGTTGCTCTATCCTTCGCATATAGTGTCCTTACTATGCGTGTGCTCCTGATGCTTCGAGAGGTTATCCAGCTATGTTTCTTCATCGCCCCCTGGAAGAAAAAGACATCCCGGTTATCTGTGAATTTCCACAGAGCGCCGACGAGCTGTTTTATATGTTTCCCAAGGCCACTTATCCGCTGACTCCGCATCAGCTAAAAGAGGCTATCACCCACTGCTCCGACTCCACCGTGATTGAAATGGATGGCACAGTAGTCGGTTTCGCAAACTTCTCTCGTTGGGAGTTTCGGGGCCGTTGTTCGCTGGGTAATGTCATCATTTCCCCCCATGCTCGCTCGCGAGGTGTGGGGCGTTATCTGATCAGCTACATGATTGATATCGCTTTCGATAAGCACGAGGCCCGGGAGGTGACTGCATCGTGTTTCAACCGCAACGTCCCGGGTCTGTTGTTCTACCCCAAGCTCGGCTTTCAGCCGTATGCCGTGGACGAGCGTCAAGACAAACACGGCGCCAGGGTTGCGCTGATTCATCTGCGACTCGCAAGAAGCGAGTCATGACGCTTGCGTGAAGTCAGCCGACGGAAGGTGGTCTGAGACGTAACGGTTTTTTTTATTTTTTATGAGGTAAATGTGGTCAAACGGGTGTGTTCCGCCGGTATTGTTATCATCCGTAAAAGATGAAACGTTTCTTCTATGCATTTTATAAATCAGGCCGTTCCAATTGATTGTGTACACCCTCGTTAACATGGCATTGCCCCGCACAGGGGGCGGGTATAGAGTTAAGGACGTTCAAGTAATAGACGCCGTTTATTTGACGACCATGGACGAAATCCTTGTACCCTAATAAATAGATGTAGCCAGTGTCTGGATCTTGACCCGGCCTGCTGCGAGGAGACTGCACATGATTGCGTACAGGCTTTCCACGTTGGAACTACGAGGTATTATCGAACGTGCCTTTTTGCCGTTGCGCTGCAAGTGCACGGTGGCGCCTGATTTCTCATTGACCGTTCAAATTTCCGACCCTCAATCCGACCGGGTCGATTTGATCGTCACGGGCATTTCTTTGGACCGGCTTAATAACAGTCGGGATATATGCGAATTGGTGGCTGAGCTGCGTTATGACCTGGCTAACCATGGTCAGCTGCATACACAGGCCCGCTACGCCGGGTGAGGCTCGCCCTTGGGCCCAGGGGACTACGGGTTCTAGTGATGTGTCACGCTCGCTAAACGTGCGGGTGGCACTCCCCGGCTACAGGGGCTCAGTCATTTTCATCCGGCTATTTATGTCAACTTGCCGTCTAGACTGGGCCTTGCAGGCGGTCAATCCACGTTGTTGTCAATCGCCTTTCGTTAGACCTTTTTTGGGTTTTCTCCCTCCTCCATTTTTATGCCCGCTCCTTGTCTGGCTGCCACTCATGCCCAGAAATCCTCGCGCCAAATCGATTATTTAAAATAAACTTTTTGCATGTGAATGATGGCTTTTTAACGTCAAAAAAAAATAACCATATCTATCATGCAGTTAATGAGTAAGTGTAACGTTTTTTGTAATGAGTCTGTAATTTGACACTTTCCTGAAATTTTGAAATTATTGGTCGAGGTTTTGGCGCCTAAGTTAAGTACTTAAGCCAAGGCTGTTCCAGGGCGAATCGTTGAACCGCTGTGTGGATGTTTTTTTGGAACGCTCCACACAATGCCTATTAATAGGGCATCCAGATTTGGCCCCAGCGGTAGCGTTGCCTGCGATAAAGATAAATAAGTTATCGAGGAGCAGTTACCGAATGACGTTGCATGTTCCCGCGCAACGCAGAGGAAGAAGCATCGTACCAAGCCCACCAATGAGGCTTGCGCTAACGCCTTCTTGTTTTCCCCTCGTTAGTTATTCCCCACTTTTCATCCTCTTCTATTCAAACACGACGCTAACGGTTATCCCTGCTTTTTTAGGACGGACTTGACACGTCACTCTGACCACAGAAAGACGACCTGAATTTAAACACGGAGTCAATTATCATGTATGGAGATCAACTGGAAGTAGTCTGCGGTTGTTTGGTAGGAGGGGCTGGCCCTGCTGGCATGGGGCTGATATTCAATGCCTTGAAAAGCGGAGCCTTGCCTGATTTAACGCGCGACGGATTGATTATCGTCGACGCCAGTCCTCATCCGGGGACTGGTAGATTGGGTGAATACCAGATTACGGCCAACTCTGTGGGCGATGTATTTCTCGATTGCCTGCGTGATCCGGCATTGCGCGAAGTGTTTGAACCGTTGGAGCACAGCGCGGCGTATTGGCGCATCCGCGATCAGGCTTTTGTCGCACCACGGCTATCAGACGTAGGGGAACTGCTGGCAGAAGCGTCGAAACTGGTGCTGGATTTTATCGTTCAACGTTATGACGTTCAGGTGTGGAGCAGCACCACGATCACGGAAGTGGTTAGCGACGATGATGCGTTTCAGGTCTGGGTCGAACACGAGGGGCGTGCTCAGGCGATTCTGTGCCGTACGCTGGTACTCAACCTTGGTGGCCGTCAAGATCCGCAGCATCTGCTAAACGCACTGGCAGATCAGGGGTTATCGCTGCCTCCGTCGACCAGTATTCAAAGTGCCGATACAGTGCTGCGTATGAGTGCCTCAGAGTTGCGCGAACATTTTGCGCCGACCCTCGCCGCAGGGGGGCGATTCACAGTGGTCGGTGGTTCTCATAGTGCTTTTTCCGTGCTGGAAAACCTCGCCAGCGCACTGCAAAGCGTTGGTCTGGAAGAGCTGACTTTGGTGCATCGCTCGCAAATCCGTTTGTTCTATGAAAGTGCCGATCAGGCATTGGCGAACGGCTACGAGTTTGATCCGGTCAATGATATTTGCCCGGTATCAGGCCGGGTCAACCGGTCAGGCGGCTTGCGTTATCGCGCTTTAGACGTGGGCCGGGACATTCTTGAGCGCGGCCGAATAGGTGCGGACGGGGTCCGGGTCCATCTCCTGCAAACTCGAAATGGCCCCGCCCGGCAGTATGAACGTGCGAGCCAAGCGTTGGCTGAATCGAATGTGGTGGTGCAATGCACGGGTTATCAACCTCGGATACCTGAACTCAAATACGCCGATGGCACGCCGATCACCCTGCGCGAGGTGAAGGGCGGTCTTGATTCCGACCCTTCAGGCTGTCCTTTGGATCTGGCGGGGCGGCGCTTACACGGTTTGTATCTGTTCGGTCTGGGCTCGGGGCTTGGGATTGACCCGCGCCTGGGCAGCGAGCCGTCCTTCGATGGGAGAATCTACGGCGTCTGGCAGTTTCATAACGACGCCAGCCGCGCTGTCATCGACGCTATATCAGCACGATTGGGAGCCGCAGCATTGGCTGAACGGGGAGTCCCCAGCCGTAGCTTGAGCGAGCGTTTAGACAGTGGCTTGCCACTTTTCTGGCCAGACCTCACACCCTTCAAAATATAAGATGTATTCAGCGTTGAGCTAACTCTCTCGTCCCGAGTGGTCTTTGGCTACTCGGGTTTTTTTTGCCTGCGATTTAGTGCCTGGGGACAACTGATGAGGGGGATATCTGTTGTTGAAGAGCGCTTTTTATCATCTATTCTTATCTTTCATGCAGACCCTCTCAACGGCTCGGCAGAGGTTGGACAGCCATGCGCATTTTGATCGTTGGAGCCGGTGCGATCGGCGGTTATTTTGGTGGACGACTGCTGGAGGCGACGCGGGACGTGACGTTTCTGGTCAGGCCTCGTCGCGCCGAAGAGCTTGAACGTGACGGGCTGATCGTGCGAAGCCCGTTGGGCAACGTCGATTATCCTGATCCGCCCTATGTGCTGAGCCAGGCACTGGATACTCCCTATGACCTGATTCTCCTTAGTTGCAAGGCCTACGATCTCGACGCGGCGATGGAGTCTTTTGCAGCAGCGGTGGGGGCTGAAACGATGATTCTGCCGCTGCTCAATGGCATGGCGCATCTAGATCGCCTGGCCGCACGTTTCAGTCATACGAATATATTGGGCGGGCAGTGCCTGATCTCTGTGGACCGCGATGCGTCGGGCACCATCGTGCATCTGAATGACACCAACCAATTAACATTTGGCGAACTGGATGGGCAAGTGAGCGCACGTATTCAGCGCGTGACGGATGAGTTGGTCGGCGCGGGTTTTGAGGCTAACCTCAGCTCAAGCATCCTTCAGGAGATGTGGGAAAAATGGTGTTTTATCGCCACCGGTGCTGGCGTTACCTGCTCCATGCGCTCTACGGTCGGTGATGTGCTCGCCGCAGGTGGTGAGTCACTGGTATTGAGATTGCTGGATGAGTGCGCCGAGATCGCCGCCAAGGCCGGTTACCCGCTGCGCCCGCAGGCGCATGAGCGCTTTGTGAATATGTTGACGACTCCCGGGTCGAAGATGACCTCTTCCATGCTGCGAGACATCGAACGTGGTGCCGCCATCGAAGTCGAGCATATGTTCGGTGATCTGGTCGCACGCCGTGACGCGGCAGGGCTGTCGACAGCAGATTTGTCGGTTCTTGAATTCGCCTACACTCACCTTAAAGCCTATGAAGCACGGCGTTTGCGCGAACATTGATCTCCAGTCCATGTCCCCCAGACAATATCGAGCCCCGGCATGCCCAGGCTTCCATCACGAACCGATCTGCTGGCGTCCATGCGTGGTGATCGGGTTACCCGATTCACCCACTGTGCGGGTTGGACCGGCAGAAATAACGAACCTTTTCCAGGAGCCAGCCTCATAACCTTACGATCACTGCAGGTTTAACAGAGGTGACAACATGCCGGTCAAACATAATTTGCTCAAGGATTTGAATATCACCAAGGAAGAGATCACCAGGCGCAGAGACGCCGACGACAGGCTCAGCCAACTGCTCGAATCCTACAACTCGATAGACGCTGAAGTGGTTGACGCTGAATCCGGGTCAGCCGGAAACGTTACCGATGAACAGCTCAGGAAGCTCAAGGAAAAACGCCTGCATGTGAAGGACAAGATAGTCAAGCGTCTGACGTCTTCGGACTAAGACTGTGGGCGCGTCGTTCCGGGCACGGCGGCACGGGTACCCCAGCTCCCGGCCGTCAGTGAGTAGGGGAGCTGCCGTCAGGCTTGGTTGATCAACAACGTAATGCCAGTGCATTCGAGCGCCTGACGATACGTTGCGGGCTGAAACGCCATAACCGCTCGGCACCTTCCAAGGTGCTGAGGGTGCCTGAGTGAAGAATAAGCTCCACATCGCCTGTCATTTGCAGCAGGTCGCCTGTGGGGAAATCGACAAACACCAGACCTGCTTTCGGATTGAGGACAAAGTTACCTAAGGTATTGAAGAATAGATTGCCGGCGAAGTCCGGAATCGTCAGCGTGCCGTCCTCATCCAGTCGCACGAAACCTGATGTCCCTCCGCGGTGGGACACATCGACCTGTCGCCCGCTCGGGGTATCGTCGACGTAAGACGCGACAAAAAAAGAATATGCGCTGTTGATCAGATCGCGCGCGTCGGTATCCAGCTGCTCCATCCATTGAACCGTTGCCGGACGTGAGTCACTTCGGACGCTGAGTTGCCGCTGTTGAATATAGCGCGGGCAATTCCCGTAACTCTGCTCGACGGAAATGTCGAAGCTGTGATCGTCGCTGCGTTTGAGGGTGCCATTAAGCCGGTTGCGTCGACGGGTCAGTAAATCAATCCCCAACAAACCGATGGCCAGGCCGTCATCCATGCCTCTGTCCGCCGGGTCACTGGTATTGCGTGGTAATTGCAGGTGCAGACGGTATGGATCGACCGCATGCATAAAGCCTGGCTCATCGTCGCGAAGGGTTGCCCACACATCCCCTTCGGGATCGACCGTACCGAGCACGACGAAAGGTAACTGCGGGTAGAACGCACGGTGCTGCTCGATGATCTGATCACGGATGATCCTGCTGCCTAGTTCACCCATTTTCTCGGCTACCCCGACGCTGTGCTGCAAGGCGCGTTCACCTGCGTGCCAGGGTGAGTGAGGTCGTTGAGGTTGTTCGTTACTCATGACAGATCACCTCCCTCATCGCGCATGGACCCTGCTGAAAGTGCCCATGCACCGGTCCTTTAGCCAATCCTTTAGGACCTGGGATTAGGCAATTGCGGCCAGGCCTGCGGGTGTTTTCTGAAAGGGAACAAAGCCTGGTAATGCTTCGATCCGAACCAGCCAACGGTTTACCCGAGGATAGCCTGCGAGGTCGACATTGCCTTCAGGGGCTTGAGCGAAGTAGCTGTACAGCGCGACATCAGCCAGCGTTGGGTGGGGGCCTGCGACGATCCAGTCATGGTCGGCAAGGTCGACTTCGATCAGAGAATGCTCAATACCCAGCAACGACAGAAACAGACGAACACGATGGGCATGACCGGAGAGGGGGCGGGAATAGAGCTTCATGGCAATCACCTTTAAAGGGCTGCATGGAATGGGGCCGTTGTGGTGCAGGTGATGATGCTAGTGCTCGCAGGCGCTTGAATAAATGCTGTAAAGAGAAGATCTTTACTCCGTAATTTGGAGTAATTAGCGAGGCAAGTGATGGACACGGTTCAAGCGATGCGGGTGGTATTGGCGATAATCGAGCATGGCAGCCTTACGGCCGCATCGGAAAAGCTCGATGTCTCACTGCCGACCGTGGTCCGGGTATTGGCCTCTACGGAGCAGCACTTGGGTGTGCGCTTGTTCGAACGCACCACCCGACATGTGCGGATCACGGAGGAGGGCAAACTGTACGCCGATGTCTGTCGTACGGTGATTCGTGAAATCGGCGACATTGAGGATGTGTTCCGCGACAAGGAGAGTGAGCCCAGCGGTCCTTTGTCGATCACGGCCCCGGTGCTGTTCGGTCGTCATCACGTAGCCCCGGTGCTCAACGGGTTCATGGCTCGCTATCCCAAGGTGACAGTGAACTTGAGCCTGATCGACCGGGTGACTGACTTGCTGGAAGAAGGGATCGACGTCGCGGTGCGAATCGGCCACGTCACCGCCCCGGATCTGGTGGTGTCTCGCGTGGGGCAGGTGCGCCGTTATCTGTGTGCCAGCCCTGCATTACTGGCTGAGCTTAGGACTCTCAAGACACCGGATGACCTCAACGGCGCGCCCTTCATTTGCCTTGCTGGAGTGCTCGGGGGGACCCAGTTGATGCTGCAAGAGAACGGCAAGCCGCTGCCGGTGAAAATAACCAATATCCGCATGACCACGAATAACGGTGACACGGCTATTTCTGCCTGCCTCAGTGGGTTGGGAATCGGGTTTTTTCTGTCCTATCAGGTCCAGGACCTGATAGATGCCGGGCAACTTGAAAGAGTGCTGATTGATTACCAGCCCGAACCATTGCCGGTTTCGCTTGTTTACCTGCCATCGCGGCGGGTGTCGATTCGTTCGCGAACGTTCATCGCCTGGGCGAAGGTGAAGCTCGGTGAGCGGCTGATTCGTTTTGCAACCCCGGAACGCTCATCTTGACAGCTGATCGCTAGCAGCGCGGGGAAGACAAAAAAAACGGCGTCATCTAGACGCCGGGTAGCTGTTCTGCCCAAAGAGGGCAGAGTGCTCAGTAGTGGGGATGCAATTTCGAATTCATTGGGGGTCTTGGTGGGGTGCGATCTCGGCTTGGATACGTTTGTAAATTTCTTCACGATGCACAGAAACATTTTTTGGAGCATTGATACCTAGCCGGACCTGAAGGCCCTGAACGCCAAGAATCGTAACGGTGATGTCGTCACCAATGTTTATGCTTTCGCCTACTTTTCGGGTGAGTATCAACATGATCTTTTCCTTGATGGCCTCTTGAAGCGCCTCTGCCAAGAGGCTGGCGTGTGCCTTGGGTGTGATTGTTGCCGAGTACATCCGAATGCGTCCATCCCTAAGACGTCATAAGTGCAAATTTAATTCCCTTGAAACGCACATCTGTCATCGAGTCACCCCGCAAGTGGACGAATAGTGCACCTGCTTGGTGCTTGCGCGTCTAAGCATTATCCCTCAAACGCCAACGTTTGCTGACTATTGTGGTGAAAAGAGTAGCAAAGAGCGCAAAAAAGCCAGAGGTGTTTAAAGGTCTTTATAGAGCGGCGCTATTGTTGCCCAAGGCCGTTTTAGAGGCGGTCAAGAATTCAAGCCAGGCCATTGTCAATCACGTGGCTCATTCAGCCCGCAGCTGAGAGGGGGGGCCCGTTTCAGCGCGGATCTATCGCGAATCCGTTCGCGACAGAGGGGCCGTCAAACCAACAGTGACAACAATAGAATGAAGATCAGCCCGACCACCGACAGAATGGTTTCCATCGCGGTCCAGGTTTTGAAGGTTTCGGCGACGGTCATGTTGAAGTACTGCTTCACCAGCCAGAAGCCCGCATCGTTGACGTGCGACAGGATCAGCGAGCCCGCACCCGTTGCGAGCACCAGCAGTTCGCGGTTTACCCCTGGGATCATGGCCACTACTGGCGCGACGATACCCGCGCCGGTGATGGTTGCGACTGTTGCGGAGCCCGTCGCAATGCGGATTACCGCAGCAACCAGCCAGGCCAGCAGAATCGGCGAAATTTCCGCACGGACCGCCATGTGGCCAATCACATCACCCACGCCGCTGGCGACTAGCATTTGTTTAAAACCACCGCCCGCGCCGACGATCATGACGATGGCCGCGACAGGCGCCAGGCTCTGATCAAGCAGCTTCATAATCTGCTGCCGGGAGAAACCGCGAGCGGCACCAAACGTGTAGAACGCCAGCAACAAGGCGGCGAGGAGGGCGGTGATCGGGTGACCGATCAGGTCCATCCAGACCCGAATAATGCTGGTGTCCGGCAGTACGATGTCGGCCAGGGTTTTGAGCAGCATCAGAAACACTGGCAGCAGGATCGTGACCAGCGTGATGCCGAAGCCCGGCAGGTTTTCGGTTGTCGACTCCTGGGCGATCTGGTCCATCAACTCTTTTGACGGTGTGCCAGGAATGTAGCGTGAAATCCACTTGCCGTAGATCGGTCCGGCGATCATCGCTGTGGGCAGCGCGACGATCAGACCGTAGAAAATGGTTTTACCGATGTCGGCATTAAATACGCCAATTGCCAGCAGCGGACCCGGATGCGGCGGGACCAGCCCGTGCACCGCTGACAGCCCGGCCAGCAGGGGGATGCCGATTTTGACAATCGATAAGCCTGTGCGTCGAGCCACGATGAACACCAGCGGGATCAACAGGACGAAGCCGATCTCGAAGAACAGCGGGATGCCCACTAGGAATGCTGAGAACATCATCGCCCAGTGCACACGATCCTTGCCGAACAGTCGGACCAGGGTGCGGGCGATCTGGTCGGCGCCGCCTGAGTCAGCCATCAATTTGCCGAGCATGGTGCCCAGCGCCAAGAGGATGCCGACGAAGCCGAGAACGCCGCCGAAGCCGTCCTGGAATGACTTCATGACCTTGTCCACAGGCATGCCGGAGGTCAGGCCCAAAAAGCCGGAGGCGATGGTCAGCGCGACGAAAGGGTGAACTTTAAAGCGGGTGATCAGCAGCACAAGGCCGATGATGGTCACCAGTGCATCGACGAGCAGGTACGTCTCTTGGGTCATGCCGAACATAGGTGCGTCTCCAGTTGTCTTTGTTTTTTGGAGCTACTGATGAGTGTGGCGTTCAATTCCGTTTGCAGGGTGCAAGACAGCGCTATCTTTTGCGTTCACAGCTTTATTTTTGTGGCCACGAAGCTTTCCACCAGGCGGCGGCTTGTTCTCCCAGCGTATCGACGTGGAGGGTCGCATCGACCACCAGCGTCAAGGGTTCGCCATAAGGGGGTTCGAGCGTCGCGAACTGGCTGTCCACCAGGCTCGCGGGCATGAAATGCCCTGGGCGGTGCTCACAGCGCTGGATTGCCAGTTCCTTGCTCAGCTCGAGAAATATAAAACCCAGCCCCGGCACCGCCTCGCGAAGCTTTTCGCGATAGCTGAGTTTGAGCGCAGAACAGGTGACAATCGGACGCTCACCGTTGCGCAACGCGGTGGCCATTTCTTCGCCCAGGCGGACGAGCCAACCGGCACGGTCTTCATCATTGAGGGGGATGCCAGCGCTCATCTTTTCGATGTTGGCGGCAGAGTGGAAGGCGTCACCTTCGATGAGGCGGCCGTCGCTGCGCAGCGCGATGGCGGCGCCGATGACGCTTTTGCCGCATCCGGCGACACCCATCACGACAAGGGCGGAAATAGCAGTATTCATAATTACCTCAGCGGGAGACAGCGCTGTCTTTGACGGCTTGAACAAAAGGCCGGCCAGGCTGTTTCCAGTTCTTGTCATTGTTATGGGCAAATCGGTCAATCATCGGACCGTGCATACGTTACTCGTGACCGTTAAGTACGAATAAAGCGTTGCGAGGCTCCGTGAGACAGCGCTACCTTAGAGCGCATTCGCCATCTTTGGCAACCCCTCTGAGTTATTGGCAGCACATGACACGCATTGGTTCCCGCTCCACGGGTCGTCCGACCCTTAATGAAGTTGCGCGGCTTGCCGCCGTCTCACCGATTACCGCCTCAAGGGCGCTACGCGGTATCGCCACTGTCGCGCCGGAGTTGGTAGAAAAAGTCCGGGCTGCCGCGCAGAACTTGGGGTATGTCGCTAACCCGGCCGCTCGCGCACTGGCCTCATCACAAAGCCAGACGGTGGTGGTGCTGGTGCCGTCGCTGACCAACCAGTTGTTCATTGAAACCCTGGAAGCAATTCAAGGCGTATTGCGCACGCGTGGCCTGGAAGTAGTAATCGGCAACTACCACTACTCGCCCGTCGAGGAAGAAAACCTGCTGCGCACCTACCTGGCTAATCGGCCACGGGGGTTGTTGTTGACCGGTTTCGACCACACACCCGCCGTGCGCCAGTTACTCGCCGCCAGCGGCGTACCCTGCGTGCACATGATGGAGCTGGACCCTGCGCGGGGTGCCTATTGCGTGGGGTTTTCTCAGGAACAAGCCGGTGCCGAAGCGGCCAGGCATTTGCTGGGGCGCGGTCGGCGGCGCCTGGCCTACATTGCGGCGCAACTTGATCCCCGGGTGTTGCAGCGTGGCGAAGGTTTTCGGCGTGTCCTGCGTGAAGCCGGACTGCATGATCCGGCGCTCGAAGTGATGTCGCCGCTGCCTTCGTCCATTGGTCTGGGCGGTGAGTTGTTTGCGCAATTGATGGAGACCCATCCGGACGTTGATGCGGTTTTCTTCTGCAACGATGACTTGGCCCAAGGAGCGACCCTGGAAGCCCTGAGGCGGGGTATCGCCATCCCCGAACGCGTGGCGCTGATCGGCTTCAACGACCTGCCTGGTTCTGCGCACATGGTCCCGCGCCTGACATCGATCCGCACGCCACGCGAAGCCGTCGGTCAACGGGCCGCGCAGTTGTTGCTCGGGTTGATGGAAGGGGTTGCGCAGGTGCCGCAGGTGGACCTGGGGTTTGAATTGGTGATGCGGGAAAGTACGTGACCCCAAAGCCCCACTGAAAAATATCGGCTGTCTTCAATCATGGGGGAGCGAACTCATTCGCTCCCCCATGGGTTTGCCCTAGCCCTGCTGTTTTTTAAACGCCAACCGGAATTCATGCAGCAACGGCTCGGTATAGCCGCTCGGTTGCGCACAGCCCTTGAATACCAGTGCGCAAGCCGCCTGGAAGGCGATGGAGGCGTCGAAGTCGGCGGCCATCGGCCGATACAGCGGGTCCCCGGCATTTTGCTGATCGACGACCGCAGCCATACGCTGCAGGGTTTCCAGCGTTTGCGCTTTATCGATCACGCCATGGCGTAACCAGTTGGCGATGTGTTGGCTGGAAATCCGCAGCGTTGCCCGATCTTCCATCAGGCCGACGTTATGAATGTCCGGCACCTTGGAGCAGCCCACGCCTTGTTCGACCCAGCGCACCACATAGCCCAGCAGACCTTGGGCGTTGTTTTCAACTTCCTCGCGAATCTGCCCGGCAGTCCACTTGGCGTCCGCCGAGACAGGAATCGTCAGCAGGTCGTTGAGGATTTGCTCGCTGACACTGGCCAGATCGACCTGTTCCAGTTCCTCCTGAATCGCCCGCACATCGACCTTGTGATAATGCAGTGCGTGCAAAGTGGCCGCGGTCGGTGAGGGCACCCATGCCGTGTTTGCACCAGCCTTGGGATGGCCGATTTTCTGCTCGAGCATGTCGGCCATCAAGTCTGGCATCGCCCACATGCCCTTGCCGATCTGCGCTCGACCACGCAGGCCGCACGCCAGGCCCACCAGCACGTTGCTGCGTTCGTAGGCTTTGATCCACGGCGTGTTTTTCATTTCGCCTTTGCGCAGCATTGCGCCAGCTTCCATCGAGCTGTGCATCTCGTCGCCCGTGCGGTCGAGGAAGCCCGTATTGATGAAGGCAACCCGCGCCGACGCCGCACCAATACAGGCTTTGAGGTTGACGCTGGTACGCCGCTCTTCATCCATGATCCCCATTTTCAGGGTGTTGCGCGGCAGCTTGAGCAGGTCTTCGATACGGCTGAACAATTGCTCGGCAAACGCGACCTCGGCCGGACCGTGCATTTTCGGTTTGACGATGTACACGCTGCCGGTGCGCGAGTTGCCGCGACGAGCCAGGTCATGCACGGCGATCAGGCTGGTGATCACGCCATCGAGAATACCTTCCGGTATCTGGTGACCTTCGCCGTCGAAAATCGCCGGGTTGGTCATCAAGTGGCCGACATTGCGTATGAACAACAACGAGCGACCGTGCAGCGTTAGCGTGCTGCCGTCGGCAGCGGTGTATTCACGGTCGGCGTTGAGGCGACGGGTGATGGTTTTGCCGCCTTTCTCGAGGTCCTCGGTCAGGTCGCCTTTCATCAGGCCCAACCAGTTGCGGTAGACCGACACCTTGTCATCGGCGTCCACGGCGGCTACCGAATCCTCGCAGTCGATGATGGTCGACACGGCCGCTTCCATCAGCAGGTCTTTCACCCCCGCAGCGTCGGTGCGGCCGATGGTGCTGTTGGCGTCGATCTGGATTTCGACGTGCAGGCCATTGTTCTTCAGGAGGATGGCGGTCGGTTGCAGTGCCTGGCCCTGGTAGCCGACGTATTTTTCCGGCTGCTTGAGTTGGGTCTGGCTGCCGTCGGTCAGGGTGATCAGCAATTGGTCACCGTCTACGCGGTAGCTTTGCGCATCGGTATGCGAGCCGTTGGCCAGCGGAGCGGCTTCGTCAAGAAAGGCGCGGGCGAAGGCCACGACTTTTGCGCCGCGCACAGGGTTGTAACCGCTGCCTTTTTCCGCACCTTCAGTTTCAGCGATGGCATCGGTGCCATACAGCGCGTCATACAGCGAGCCCCAGCGGGCGTTCGCGGCGTTCAGGGCGTAGCGGGCATTTACGGCAGGCACCACCAATTGCGGGCCAGCCTGGCTGCTGATCTCGATGTCGACGTTGGCGGTGCTGGCTTGCACGGTGGCTGGCTGCGGTTGCAGGTAGCCGATTGACTGGAGGAACGCGCGATAAGCCGGCATGTCGCTCACCGGGCCGGGATGAGCGCGGTGCCAAGTGTCCAGTTCAGTCTGCAACCGATCGCGTTCGGCAAGCAGGGCACGGTTCAGCGGTGCGAGTTCATGCACCAGGGCATCGAAGCCGGTCCAGAACGCATCACGGTCCAGACCCGTGCCCGGCAGCACGTCCTCATCGACAAAACGTTGCAGGTTGGCGGCCACTTTCAGGCGCTGGCAGTTAACGAAATCAGTCATCTTGGGGTCTCCAATCGTGGGAGCGAAGGTATTCGCAAAGGCGGTCTATTCGGCTTACTTGCCGTTCAGGCTATCAGCGCCGGCTTTTGCAATCTGTGCATCTTGATCTGCCTTGACCCCGGACACGCCCACGGCGCCAATCACCTGACCATCGACAATCACCGGCACGCCACCTTCGAGGGAGGTCAGCAGGGGGGCAGACAGGAAGGCGCTGCGCCCGCCATTGACCATGTCTTCATAGCCTTTGGATTCGCGACGGCCCAGCGCAGAGGTGCGGGCTTTTTCGGTGGCGATGTAGGCGCCAATCGGTGCGCAGCCGTCCAGACGCTCCAGGGCCAATGGATGGCCGCCGTCATCGACCACCGCGATGGACACTGCCCAGTTGTTTTTCTGTGCTTCAGCGCGAGCGGCGGCGAGGATCTGGCTGACTTCGGTCTGGCTCAAAATGGCTTTGGTTTTCATGTGGCTCTCCAATAGGGCAGCAATAGGGGCTGTAATAAAAAATTATGCAGTCGATTAGTGCAGCGCTTCTTCGACCAGTTCGATCCAGTGCCTGACCGGGGTCCGGCCAGCGCTGTCCAAATGGGTCTGGCAGCCGATGTTGGCGGTGACGATCACCTGTGGCTTGCCGCTCTCCAGTGCATTCATCTTGTTATCGCGCAGTTGCCGCGACAGCTCGGGTTGGGTCAGTGAATAGGTACCTGCCGAGCCGCAGCATAGATGGCCGTCGGGTACTGCGGTGAGGTTGAAGCCTAGCCGGGTGAGCACGCTTTCGACTGCGCCACCGAGCTTTTGTGCGTGCTGCAAGGTGCAAGGGCAATGGAACGCCAGACGCAGGTCACTCTCGACCCCGAGCTTTTCCAAGGGCTCATCGCGTAGCACTTCCACCAGGTCGCGGGTCAAGGCACTGACCCGTTGCGCTTTGGCAGCATAGGCCGGATCGTCTTTGAGCAGGTGCCCGTAGTCTTTGACGAACGCGCCACACCCGCTGGCGGTCTGGACGATGGCTTCGGCACCGCTTTCGATACTCGGCCACCAGGCGTCGATATTGCGACGGGCACGGTTCAGGCCGGCTTCCTGTGCATTCAAGTGGTAATCCACCGCGCCGCAACAACCGGCCTGGCTGATCGCTGTAATGCTGATCCCCAAACGATCCAGTACGCGTGCCGTGGCGGCGTTAGTATTGGGTGACAGCCCAGGCTGTACGCACCCTTCGAGCATCAATACACGCCGCGCATGCTGTTGGATCGGTCGCGCCTTGGCCGGGTGTACCACGCGAGGCAACTTGATCGCGAGTGATTCAGGCAGCAGGGGGCGAAAAGCCTGGCCGAGTTGGACCAGCGTCTTGAACAGCGACGGGTTCGGCACCACTGCACGCAAACCCTGACGGAGCAGGCGCTGGCCCAGTGGACGAGGAACGGCGTCATCCACCACGGCCCGGCCGATGTCCAGCAGGTTGTGGTAATCGACGCCAGACGGGCAGGTGGTCTCGCAGTTGCGGCAGGACAGGCAGCGGTCCAGGTGCAGCTGGGTTTTTTCGGTAACGTGGTGGCCTTCAAGTACTTGCTTGATCAGGTAAATACGCCCGCGTGGGCCGTCCAGCTCATCACCCAGCAGCTGATAGGTTGGGCAGGTGGCGTTGCAGAATCCGCAATGCACACAGGTGCGCAGGATGCTTTCGGCCTCTTCGGCACGCGGCAGGCGTTTGGCATGTTCACTCAACGTGGTCTGCATGGCTTAGATCTCTGCGTACATTCGGCCCGGGTTGAAAATCCCCTTCGGGTCGAGTTGTGCCTTTAGTTGGCGGTGATAGCGCAGCAATGGGCTGCCCAGCGGCTGGAACGGGCTGTCGCTGACGCCATGGCTGTAGCAGGTCGCGTGGCCGCCGACTTCGCTGACAATAGCGCGAATGGCTTCAGCCTCCGCATCGGACTTCAACCAGCGCTGGGCGCCGCCCCAATCGATCAACTGCTCGCCGGGCAAGGCGAGGGTGCCGGTGTTGTTGGGTAGCGATAGGCGCCACAGTGGCTGACCTTCGTCGAAAAACCCCAGGCGCTGTTCATTCAGTTCGCGCCAGTAAATCGGGTCGAGCAGCTCACCTCCGAGGCGATCATGGGCGGCAGATACTGAACCTTCACCGCCTTCCAGGCGCAGACGCAGCACGCGGCCATCATGGCTGGCGGCGCTGATCGGCAACGGCTGCTGGCCCCATTCGGCCAGTTTTAGCAGGGCCTGCTCCGCGTTCATTTCCAGGGCAATGCTGATGCATTGGCGCGGTTTTGGCAGAACTTTGAGCGACACTTCGGTGAGCAGACCGAGACAGCCATAGCTGCCAACCAACAACCGGGACAGGTCGTAACCGGCCACGTTTTTCATCACTTCGCCGCCGAAGCGCAGGTGTTTACCGAGGCCGGTGATGACCCGTGTGCCGAGAACAAAATCACGCACCGAGCCTGACCAGGGCCGACGAGGCCCGGACAATCCGGCGGCGACCATGCCGCCGACCGTGGCCTCGTCGGCGTCGCCGAACGACGGCGGTTCGCACGCCAGCATTTGCCCGGCGGCTTCCAGTGCCGCACACAGCTCGCTCAACGGCGTACCGGTGCGGGCGGTGATCACCAGCTCAGTCGGGTCATAGGTGACGATGCCGCGATGTGCGCGGGTGTCGATGATTTCGCCAGCGACCTCGCGTCCCAGAAACGCCTTGCTGTTGCCCCCCTGAATACGCAGGGGGGTGGCATTTTGCAGCGCTTGATAAACCTGTTCCAGCAACGCGGCGCTGGCGTCGACATTCTGTTGGGCAAGCATCAGAAACGCTCCAGTTCAGGGAAGGGCAACTGCCCCAAATGCACATGCATGGCACCAAACTCGGCGCAGCGATGCAGGGTCGGAATGTTCTTGCCGGGGTTGAGCAGGCCGCTTGGGTCAAACGCCGCTTTCACCGCATGAAACAAGGTCAGTTCGTCGCTGTTGAACTGGGCGCACATCTGATTGATTTTCTCGCGGCCGACCCCGTGTTCGCCGGTGATGCTGCCACCGACCTTGACGCACAGCTCGAGGATTTTCCCACCCAAGGCTTCAGCGCGGTCCAGTTCGCCGGGCTGGTTGGCGTCGAACAGAATCAGCGGGTGCATATTGCCGTCACCGGCATGGAAGACGTTGGCTACACGAAGCCCATATTCCTCGGCCAGCGCCGTGATGCCCTTGAGCACCCCTGGCAATGCTCGGCGTGGGATGGTGCCGTCCATGCAGTAATAATCCGGCGACAGGCGCCCGACCGCCGGGAACGCGTTCTTGCGCCCGGCCCAGAACCTGACACGTTCGGCTTCATCGCGAGCCAGGCGCACTTCGGTTGCGCCAGCTCTTTCCAGTACGGCACGAACCCGGTCGCAGTCGTCGTGGACATCGGCTTCGACGCCGTCCAGTTCGCACAGGAGGATGGCTTCGGCATCCACCGGGTAGCCCGCGTGAATAAAGTCTTCAGCGGCGCGAATCGCCAGGTTGTCCATCATCTCAAGTCCGCCAGGGATGATGCCCTCGGCGATGATGTCGCCCACTGCGCGCCCGGCTTTTTCCACCGAGTCGAAGGCGGCCAGCAACACTTTGGCGACCTGCGGCTTGGGCAGTAGTTTGACCGTGACTTCAGTGATGATGCCGAGCATGCCTTCTGAGCCGGTGAACAGCGCCAGCAGGTCGAAGCCTGGCGAATCCAAGGCGTCGGAGCCGAGGGTCATGCGCTCGCCTTCGACCGTGAGAATGTCCACCTTGAGCAGGTTGTGCACGGTCAGTCCGTACTTCAGGCAATGCACGCCACCGGCGTTCTCGGCGACATTGCCACCGATGGAGCAGGCGATCTGCGAGGACGGGTCCGGGGCGTAATAAAGGTCATAGGGCGCTGCGGCCTGGGATATTGCCAGATTGCGCACGCCGGGTTGTACACGGGCCAGACGCGCGGCGGGGTCAATCTGCAGAATCTGATTAAAACGGGCCATGACCAGCAGCACGCCTTTTTCCAGCGGCAGGGCGCCACCCGATAAGCCTGTGCCAGCGCCACGGGCGACCACGGGAACCTTGCGCTCATGGCACAGCTTGAGCAGGGTTTCTACCTGTTCGATGCGCTGGGGCAATACCACCAGCATTGGCGTGGTGCGATAGGCGGAAAGACCATCGCACTCATAAGGCTTGAGTTCTTCTTCTCGATGGAGAATGTCCAGGTCGGGCAAGTGCTCGCGCAGGGCCAGGAACAGTTGGCCTTTATCAACGAGAGGCAATACACCGTCGACACGTTCGTCGTACAGAATGTTCATGGTGGGCTGACAACCCTGAGTTGTTGTTATTGAAGACCGATCTACGGCCTCGACTGTCTTGCATGATTGGCCGCAGAGGCTTTACTGTCCATGACTTATAAGTCTGGTCGAACCAGTTATTTTTTCTAGTTGATTGCTAATTTTTTTAAAAGTACTTATTTTTCAATAGCTTGAAATTATTGTTGAATATTTTTGGTTGAGTATATATAGCTGGTCATACCAGTGGAGGTTGCATGGCTAACGCTGCTTCGACGCGCGCGCCGCAGGTCGCCGATGTTGTGTGTGAGCGCATCGAACGTTTGATCGTTGATGGTGTGTTGAAAACCGGGCAGATTTTGCCGTCCGAACGGCGCCTCACGGAAAAACTTGGCGTATCCCGCACTGCCTTGCGTGAGGGCCTGAAATTGTTGCGGGCCAGAGGCATCATCGAGACCGAACAAGGCAAGGGCTCGTTCGTCGCTCAATTGTCGAGCCACACCGCCACGTCGCCCTTGATGCATCTGTTCGGCTCGCAGCCGCGCACCCTTTATGACCTGTTCGAAGTGCGCAGCCTGCTGGAAGGAGAGTCCGCGCGGTTGGCAGCCTTGCGCGGTACTGATGCCGACTTTGTGCTGATCACTCGCAGCTATGAAGCGTTGATCGCCGCCCACGACCAACCGCTTGACGCCTCAGGTCATGCACGTCTGGACCACGCCTTCCACCTGGCGATCTGCGAGGCATCGCACAATCCGGTGCTGGTGCAGACCTTGCGCTCGTTGACCGATCTGCTGCTCAACACCGTGTTTGCCTCGGTCAACAACCTGTATCACCGCGAGCCGCAAAAACGCCAGATCGACCGGCAACACGCGCGCCTGTACAACGCCGTCACCGGTCGCCTGCCTGAACAGGCACGCAAGGCCGCCATCGCCCATATCCAGAGCATTTGCGAGAACCTCAAGGAAATCGAAAATGAAGAGCAGCGTTTGGTGCGCTCCACGCTGCGGCTTGAGGGGTGGGCATGAGCGACTTGACATCAACGGGTATCTGTCGCAATTTACGTATTGCGTAATATGATTACGATTTGTGCGAAGCCGAACATAACAATCAGACGCGTCTCCGACGACTACCATTAGCGGAGAACGTGCAATGAAACAGGCAGCCCCCCGTGGATCTATTTACGTACTACCGCTCAACCTCAAGTTACCGGGTGCGCATCGTGCTGGCCTTCAAGGGGCTGGCGTTTAATGCGATCCCTGTGAACCTGATTCGCGACGGTGGCGAGCAGCTCAAGCCTGAATACAAGGCCATCGATCCACAGGGCAGGGTGCCCGTACTGCGGGTGGAGACGGGCGAAGTGATCATCCAGTCGTCGGCAATCATCGAGTACCTGGAAGAGCGTTATCCACAGCCGCCTCTGTTACCCGTGGACCTGATCGAGCGGGCGCAGCAGCGTGCTGTCGCGGCGCTGATCGGTTGCGACATTCATCCGCTGCACAACGTGTCGGTGCTGAACCGGTTGCGGGGTCTGAAGTGTGAAGAAGCTGACGTTGCCGCCTGGATCGGCCACTGGATTACTGAAGGCTTCAGCGCAGTCGAGGCGCTGATCGGTGAGCAGGGGTTCTGTTTCGGCGAGCCAGGACTGGCTGACGCTTACCTGTTGCCGCAAATCTATGCGGCTCGTCGTTTCAATGTCGATCTGACCCCGTATCCAAAGATTTGCCGGGTCGAACACCTCGCGCTGCAACATCCGGCTTTCCAATGCGCGCATCCCGATGCGCAACCCGACAAGCCAGAGTGATCCATTCAACATGAAAATACTGGGCTTACAACTGATCTTCGGAGACTTCCTCGCCCGCAGTGTGCGAGGGATTTCCTGTGCTCCTCCCGCTGGAGAGTGATGTGCGCTGCGTGCTTCCCACTCTCTATTTGCAAGGAGCCAAACCATGGCTGATCTCTACGAAAACCCGATGGGCCTGATGGGCTTTGAATTCATCGAGTTCGCCTCGCCGACCCCGAACGTCCTTGAACCTGTGTTCCAGATCATGGGCTTCACCAAAGTTGCCAATCACCGTTCCAAGAACGTGTCGCTCTATCGTCAGGGCGAGATCAATATCATCCTCAACAGCGAGCCCCACAGCGTTGCCTCCTACTTCGCGGCTGAACACGGCCCGTCAGTGTGTGGCATGGCGTTTCGGGTCAAGGATGCACAAAAAGCCTACAACCGTGCGCTGGAACTGGGCGCGCAACCGGTTGAAATCGCCACTGGCCCGATGGAGTTGCGTCTGCCGGCAATCAAGGGCATTGGCGGTGCGCCGCTGTACCTGATCGACCGTTTTGGTGAAGGCACGTCTATCTATGACATCGACTTCAATTTCATCGAAGGCGTGGAGCGTCATCCGGTGGGTGTGGGCCTGAAGTTCATCGACCACCTGACCCACAACGTCTATCGCGGGCGCATGGCATATTGGGCGAACTTCTACGAGAAGCTATTCAACTTTCGGGAAATTCGCTATTTCGACATCAAGGGCGAATACACCGGCCTGACCTCCAAAGCCATGACCGCTCCGGACGGCATGATCCGCATTCCGCTGAACGAGGAATCTTCCAAGGGCGCGGGCCAGATCGAAGAGTTTTTGATGAAGTTCAACGGCGAAGGTATTCAACACGTCGCGTTCTTTACTGATGACCTGATCAAGACCTGGGATGCCTTGAAAGCCCTCGGCATGCGCTTCATGACCGCGCCGCCGGAGACGTATTACGAGATGCTCGAAGGACGCCTGCCGAACCACGGCGAGCCGCTGAATGAACTGCAAACCCGGGGCATCCTGCTGGATGGCTCATCGGACGGTGGCGAGCGTCGGCTGTTGCTGCAGATATTCTCGGAAACCCTGATGGGTCCTGTGTTCTTCGAGTTCATCCAGCGCAAGGGCGATGACGGGTTCGGCGAAGGCAACTTCAAGGCGCTGTTCGAATCCATCGAGCGCGATCAGGTGCGACGCGGGGTGTTGAAGGCCGAGTAAGGCACAGTTAATCGCGTTCCCCTGTAGGCGCGGGCTTGCCCGCGACCGGCTGGCTGCCCCCCATCCGGTCGCTGATGGCCTGAGCTGTTGTCAGCAGTTGTCTGGCCGCCGAATCCTGTACCTTCGCCGTAAACACCGACGCCGATCCGACCACGGTCAGCACGCCTGCCAGTTTATTGCCCACAGCGAAGATGGGTGACGACACGGCATTCACGCCGGCCATCAACAGCCCGTGAATCTGATGCACGCCGGTGCTGCGAATCTGTTTGATGTGCAGGTCGACTTCTTTCAGTTGTCGCGCACTCAGGCGTGTTGACTCTGATTCGCGTAGTTCGGCGGTTTCGTTGGCGGCAAGAAAGGTATTAAACACCAGCCCGGTCGACGACCCGAGCAGTGGCAACACAGAGCCAATCTGTGTCACCAGCGTCACTGCGCCGATGGACTGCTCGACATACACCACGGTGGGGCCCTTATTGCCCCATACCGCGAGAAAGCAGGTTTCGTTGAGTTCATCACGCAGCGCGACCAGATGCGGCGCGGCGATTTTCAATACGTCCAGCTGCCCCAGCGCGGCCAGTCCGACCTGCAATGCTTCGCGTCCCAGGCCATAGTGATTGGTGGTGACGTCCTGTTCGGCGAAACCACCGGCCACCAGCGCTTGCAGATAACGATGGACCTTGCTCGCAGGCATGCCCACGTGTTCGGCGAGCTTTGACAGTGAGGTAGAAGGCGCGAGCTCGGCCAGCGCCTTGAGCACGCCGAGCCCGACCTCGGCCGCTTGAACTTTTTGCTGCCGTCCACTTGCTGGGCTTTCGATTTCCGCTGTCATGAAGGGGTGCGCGCCGGTCTGAGAAGGCTGCTTTATAGCTTGACCTCACCACAAACTCAAATTACGTTATGCGTAATCTAATTACGCTTAATTAAATCCCCATCGCAAGCGCTATCAACGCCACCTCACACCCACATAACAAGAGGTAGAGATGCACACAGCCCACTCTCCTGAAGCCTTGGCCTATCAAAGTGGCTTCGGCAATGAGTTCAGCAGCGAAGCACTGCCTGGCGCATTGCCGGTCGGACAGAATTCCCCGCAAAAACATACGCACGGCCTGTACACCGAGCTGCTATCGGGCACGGCCTTTACCGTGCCGCGTTCGGAAGCCCGACGTACCTGGTTGTACCGGATCAAACCGTCCGCCACCCATCCTCGCTATGAGCGACTGTCACGGCAGATACTGGGTTTGGAATCCGGGCCAATCACCCCCAATCGCCTGCGCTGGAATGCCTTCGACCTCCCAACCCAACCTACCGACTTCATCGACGGATTGATCGGTCTGGCCAGCACTGCGGCGGCGGATCAGGCCGAAGGCGTCAGTGTTTACGTCTACTGCGCCAACGCGTCCATGGACCGGGCTTTTTTCAATGCCGACGGTGAGTGGCTGATCGTGCCGCAGTCGGGTCGTTTGCGGATCGTGACTGAACTGGGTCTGCTGGACATCGAGCCACAGGAAATAGCGGTATTACCGCGCGGGCTCAAATTCAGCATTCAGCTGCTTGACGCCACGGCACGCGGTTATGTCTGCGAAAACCATGGTTGCGCCTTGCGCCTGCCGGAACTGGGGCCGATTGGCAGCAATGGTCTGGCCAATGCCCGAGACTTTCTGGCGCCGGTCGCACAGTTCGAAGACCGGGATGGGCCGGTCGTACTGGTGCAGAAATTCCTCGGTGAACTGTGGGCCACACAGCTCGATCATTCACCGTTCGACGTGGTCGCCTGGCATGGCAACAACGTGCCGTATAAATATGATCTGCGCCGTTTCAACACCATTGGCTCCGTGAGTTTCGATCACCCGGACCCTTCCATTTTTACCGTGCTGACCTCGCCTGGCACGGTGCCTGGTCAGGCCAATGTCGATTTTGTGATTTTCCCGCCGCGCTGGATGGTGGCTGAAAAGACCTTTCGGCCGCCCTGGTTTCACCGCAACCTGATGAACGAATTCATGGGCCTGATCGACGGTACCTACGATGCCAAGGCTGAAGGCTTTGCCCCTGGCGGCGCGTCCCTGCATAACTGCATGAGCGCTCACGGCCCGGACAACACCACGGCGGAAAAGGCTATCGCCGACAACCTCAAACCGCACAAGATCGACAACACCATGGCGTTCATGTTTGAGACGGGCAAAGTGCTGCGCCCCAGCCGCCATGCCCTCGATTGCCCGCAATTACAAACTGATTACGATGCCTGCTGGTCAGGCATGGCCAAACACTTCGATTCGGGAACCCCGCAATGACTACTTCATCGAATCCCCTTAGTTGGGTGACGTCCGCCAACGGCCACCCAGATTTCCCTCTGCAAAACCTGCCGCTCGGCATCTTCAGCCATTCAGGCCTGAGCAAACGCGGTGGTGTTGCCATCGGCGAGATGATTTTCGACCTGCGTGCTGCGCTGGATGTCGGCTTTTTCAACGGCGCGGCGCGTGATGCTGCTGAAGCCGCAAGCGGTGATCAGCTCAATGATTTTTTTGCTCTGGGCGCACCAGCCCGCCAAGCCCTGCGCAGCGAACTACTGCATTTGCTGGACGAAAACAGTCCGCAGCTGTCGCGTTTGCGGCCATTGGCCGATACCGTGCTGCACCCGATGTCCGAGTGTCAGATGCACGTGCCCGCGCGTATCGGTGACTACACCGACTTTTACGTCGGCATTCATCATGCGCTGAACGTGGGCAAGCTATTCCGCCCGGACAATCCGTTGCTGCCTAACTACAAGTACGTGCCCATCGGTTATCACGGCCGCGCCTCGACCATCTGCATCTCCGATACACCGATCAAACGTCCCAATGGCCAGACGTTGGCCCCGGGTGCGACCGCTCCTGAGTTCGGCCCCAGCAAACGTATGGATTATGAGCTGGAGCTGGGCGTGTGGATCGGCCCGGGCAATGCGATTGGCGAGGCGATTGCGATTGGCGAAGCTGCCGAGCATATCGCCGGCTTCTGCCTGCTCAATGACTGGTCGGCGCGGGACCTGCAAGCGTGGGAATATCAGCCACTGGGTCCGTTTCTATCGAAGAGTTTTGCCACCAGCATTTCTGCCTGGGTCGTGACGGCTGAGGCGCTGGCGCCATTCCGTACCGCGCAACCGGCCCGGCCAGAAGGTGATCCGCAGCCGCTGGCCTATTTGTTCGATGCCGCCGATCAGCAGGGCGGGGCGCTGGATATCGAGCTTGAAGTGTTGCTGCTCACCGAACAGATGAGCGCGCAGGGCATAGCGCCGCATCGCCTGGCGCTGAGCAATACCCAAAACATGTACTGGACCGTTGCACAAATGGTCGCGCACCACACGGTCAATGGTTGCAAACTTCAGCCGGGAGATTTGTTCGGTACGGGCACCTTGTCCGGTCCGCTGTCAGGGCAGTTTGGCAGCCTACTGGAAGTCAGCGAAGGCGGTAAACAGGCCCTGACATTGCCCAATGGTGAAAGCCGACGCTTTCTGGAGGATGGTGATGAAGTCATCTTCCGCGCGCGATGCCACCGTCAGGGTCACGCCTCCATTGGTTTTGGCGAATGTCGGGGCACGTTGCTAGGGGCTTGATACGGCCCGTGCTTTTAAGGCTTTTTGGCCGGGCAAGAAGAGTACGCGAGGCGCACTGACCATCGCACCTCACGCTTGCCCGTGGCCTCGACCACACGGCTGACTCAAGCCTCATCTTCTCCACGGCGTGCCACATCCGAGCGCCTTCGGGTCGGCCGGCCTCCGAGCAAGCCTTCCTGGTCAAGAAGCATGTCTTCAATCTGCAGACCCTTATCGTCAATGCGGTACAGGCGCAGCTCATCCGAGTGGGCGCTGGCTCGGACCTTGACCACCGCCATGATGCGCAGCAAGCGGCTTTGGACTTCAATGTAGCGCTGGACGATGATGGCGTCGGTCAGGAAGGCCGTGCCGTACGGACTGAAGCGCAGGTCGGTGTAACGGTCTTCAAGTTCGGAGGTCATCAATACGCTGACACCGACACTGGTCAGCGCAGTGACCATGCGTGACAGTGATTCGCGGAAGTCCTCACGGAAGGTCGGTGCCAGCGCCAGCTCGAAGCCCGACAGCGAATCAATGACCACCCGGGTGGCCTTCAGGCGCTTGATCTCGCCCAATAGTAACTGGACGATTTCGTCGATGGACATGTCTGGCGCGTGACTGTCTACCAGACCGACCTTATCGCTCTTGATCAGGCGTGCCAGCGTGGCGTTCTGTGAATGGTTGGGGCGCTGCTCGAACATTGCGATCACGCCGGTCTCGCCTGTGCGGGCACCTTCAGCGAGGAAGGACGCCGCCAGAATGCTTTTTCCGGAGCCGGATGGACCGGCGACCAGCAAGGAATACCCCTGGGGAAGACCGCCACCAAGCATTTCGTCCAGTTGAGGAATGCCCATTTTCAAGCGCGGTGGCACGACATTTTTTGACAGAACATTCTGCTTTTTGACGTGGAAGGCTGCCGGTGCGAAGACTCTGATGCCCGAGGTATCAATACGGAACGTGTGCAGCCCGGGCAATGTTGGCTGGCCGCGCATCTTCATGATTTCCATCTTGCGCACCATGGAGTTGCGCTGCACGCTCTGCCGCAGCCAGATCAAGCCATCGGCCACGGTGAAAATCGGGTTGGTGTCGGTCTCGGTGAAGTACTCACCAATCAGGAAGGTGGTCGCCTGCCAGGTGGTCATCAACATGCCCAGTTGTTGAATGAACTGAGGCAGGTTGTTGTTCGGGTTGTCCTGTGTCCGGCTTGCCAGCACCACTGACCGGAAGGAATCTACGAACACCAGTGCCGGACCGTGAGCTTCGACCTCGGCAACGATACGCCGCAGTACTTCATCCAGATTACCTGCCAGCGTGTCATCGGCCAGGTTGACGTAGCGGATCGAATGATTGATCGCTTCGCTGTCGAAAAAATCGAATTGTTGTTGGTAACGCAACATCTTCAGCGGAGGCTCGCCGAGCACCGTGAAGAAAAGGGCCGGGCGCTCAGGCGTTGCCAGGTTGAACATTATCTGATGGGCCAGCGTGGTCTTGCCGCAGCCGGGAGGACCTGCGATCAAGTTGAACGAAAACTCCGGCAATCCTCCGCCGAGCACCTCGTCAAGTCCAGGCACTCCGGTTGCCAAGCGGTTGATTGTCACTTTGGTGGTCATGGCGAGGTATCCTGCGCGGGCGCACCGCTCAAAGAATTTTCCCACACGGAACGAAGTAAATGTTCGGTGAGCGAGGGCCCGACCAATGTGGTCAGTAGCTCGTAGAAGGTCTTCAATAGCTCTTCGCCGAAAAGACAGGCTTCGGTGCTGTTTTGCTTAACAAGCATGGATTTGAGTGCAGTCAGATCTATGGCGGTCCGCACGTGTTGATGCGTGCCAGCCAGGCGGGGATGAGTGGAAGCACACAGGTAGAGACTGCGGCGATAGAGCGCGACAACCCCTTGCTGTCCGATGATGGGGGTCAGGGCTGCGTCCATGTCTTGCAATGTCGCAACAATCGCTTCAACGATATGTGCGGGGTCGGTTTTATTACCGACTCGGTGCGCCAGAGAAGCTACGATCTGACGGCTCTCTTCGCTTTCCGTGGACATGGCTCACTGATTCATTGTGCTGAGCGTGCAATATTACACTTTCCATAGAAAGTCGTCAGCCCACCATCAGGCCGGTATTTCGTACCCGCCCAGAAACAGGTCCAGTGCCGATTCGACCACTGACATCTGGGCGGCAGGGGCCAAAGCCGGAGCACCCAGAGTGATCTGCGGCCAGAAAGCGAAGGCCTTGAGCAATGCATGAATCTGGGTGGCGGCGAAACGCGGGTCGACGGCCTTGAAACGACCGTCTGCCTGGGCAGCGCAGATCCAGGCGGTAAAGCTTTCTTCGCGCTCATTGAGGCGGGAGACCATGTTTTGCGCGCGTTCGGGGGAGTGGATCGTCGCGGCAATGGCCACTCGCGCCAGATCGAGAAAGTTGCTGTCAGCCAGCATCTGCATTTTCGACACCAGCAGCTCTTGGAGCTGATCGCGCAGCGGGCGCTCAGGGTGATAGGTCATGTCCAGACGATCGGCGCTGCTGATCCATAACTGCTGGAGAATTTCGGAGAAGAGTTCCTCTTTGCTCGGGAAGTGGTTGTACACCGTGCGCTTGGACACCTCAGCCAATGCGGCAATTTTGTCCATGCTGGTGACCTCGAACCCGTTGGCGCGAAACTCGGCAATAGCTGCCTGAACAATGGCTTCACGTTTACGGTCGGTCAGGCGTAGAGGGGCTTTCATAGGTTCGCTTCAGACTGGCGGAGTAAAAATTCTTACACTCGGCAGTTTACTTGTCATCTGACATGTTGCAAGCTTGAAACTACACTGTGTAGTGTAGTTGCTCCCGATCTTTATTCTCGCTGCCATCCTCATGCGTGCGGATGCAGGAACCTCCATCCGCCCCTTGGAGTCAGTTTGTCATGACCAAGCCACCACGAGATTCAGATGACGTTGCCCGATCACGGGCCTCTCGGCTGCACGAGGGACGTTATCGTAACCACTCGCCAATGAACCGGATGGGCTTTCTGAAGACGTTGCGCATTTTTTGGAACGCCCTCTTTAACAAACCGGCGCATACCCGGCCGGTGGGGGAGATTCCGGTGCAGACCCTGTCGCGTCAGCAATTGCTGGCAGCACCCAATAACAGCGTCTTCCGCCTTGGGCATTCCACGGTGCTGCTCAAATTGCGCAATCAATTCTGGCTGACCGACCCGGTGTTCGCCGAGCGTGCTTCACCGGTGCAATGGGCTGGGCCGCAACGTTTTCATCAGCCGCCTATCAGCCTTGAAGAGTTACCGCCGCTCAAGGCGGTGATCCTTTCGCACAACCATTACGACCACCTCGATCACATGACGATCAAAGCATTGGCGCACAAGACCGAACATTTCCTGGCACCTGTCGGCGTGGGTGACACTCTTATCAAGTGGGGCGTCCCTGCGCAAAAAGTGCAGCAACTGGACTGGTGGCACTCCACTGAAATCGACGGCATGCGTTTTGTCGCAACGCCGTCGCAGCATTTTTCAGGCCGTACCCTGCGTGATGGCAATCGTTCGTTGTGGGCATCATGGGTGATGATCGACGACGATCAGCGGATTTTTTTTAGTGGTGATACGGGTTACTTCGATGGCTTCAAACACATTGGCGAGCAGTACGGGCCGTTCGACCTGACCTTGATGGAAACAGGTGCCTATAACGTCGACTGGCCGGACGTGCACATGCAACCCGAGCAAACCTTGCAGGCCCATATCGACTTGCGTGGCCGCTGGTTATTACCGATCCACAACGGTACGTTCGATCTGGCGATGCATGCCTGGCACGAACCCTTCGACCGGATCCTGGCCCTGGCTTGGGAAAAGAACATCACCATCAGCACGCCGCAAATGGGCCAGCCGTTTTACCTGCAATACCCCAGTCGCGGGCATGCGTGGTGGTTGGGCGTGGAGGGGGTGATCGAAACTTACAGCCCGGACGCTGCCGAACCCCAAGGCCACCGCCGACAGGTTTGAGTCCTCATGCACCTGAGGACGCTATAGGGTGGAGGTCATCTCCACACTGAAATTCGATTATCGAATACCGTTACTGGCGTCAGCGGCTCAAGCCGAGCCGCTCGTGCCATTGCTTAAGGGACTCTTCCGGGTAGCCGTCGAACTCCTTGTCGCCGGGCCGCACATTGACCTCGACCCAGGAGGCTTTTGAGTCGAGCAATATGTGCGTGTGTTCCGGCGGCACGGGTAGCGGGGTATCGATGGCCGAGGCAAACGGGTGAATCAGCGTTGGCCAGTCCGGGCTGAACAACCATAACCCGCTGCCGCAGAGCTTGCAGAAATGCCGCTCGGCATTGCTGATATGCGTCTGATGATCAAGCCTCATTCGTGCGTGATAGATGGCGATATGTTCGCGCCCGTTGACCTTAAGGCTGCTGGCGTCACCGCCAAGGTTGATCGAGTAACCGCCGCCGCCCTGAGTCTTGCGGCAGATTGAGCAGTAACAGCGCTGATAGGGATACGGATGAGCGCTGTTGAGGCTGAACTCGACCGCGCCGCAATGACAGGAACCTTCCAGATGCATGGCAAAAGCCTCCTTGAGCCAACGTTGACGGGGTGCCACTTTTTCTGCACACCTAACGTCTAGACAAGCAGATTAAGGCTTTTGCGTGATGGCGTTCGTCGGGTGATCCGCTCGATTGCCGAGCAGACCAACTTGCAGGCCTTGAACGCCGCCATCGAAGCTGCCCGCGCCGGCGAGTCGCTGGCCGACATCACCGAGTCGATCAATCAGATTTCCCAGCGCAACATGGTCATCGCCAGTGCTGCTGAAGAGCAGGCGCAGGTTGTCCGCGAAGTTGATCGCAACATCGTCAACATCCGCGACCTGTCTCTGCAATCGGCTACGGGCGCCCATCAGATCAGCACGTCCAGCCATGAGCTTTCGCGTTTGGCCGCAGAGTTGAGTGAGGTGGTGACGCGGTTCCGGGTCTGAGACGCCGGCTGATGGTATGTGACGTTGCGTGACATACCGGCCCTTGCTCAGGCCAACGTCGGCAAGCATGATCTGGCCTTTAGATCCTGCTCATCGACAGAGGTAAAACAACAAATGGATGAGGGAAAACGCGGATTCAGCAGTTGGTTGCAGGCACCGGGGCATACGGCCTGGCTGTCGATGGAAGGCAATAGGTTGCTGGCTTTTGCCAAGGCGGCGCAGGTGCCGCAAGGCTTCGGCAATCTGAGTGACCGGGGATGTCTGCCTGACAAGGCTCGGGCCGAAACCATGAACACGGCACGGATGACCCACAGCTTTGCCCTTGCCCATATTCGCGGTATTCCCGGCTTTGCCGCGCTGGTCGATCACGGGATTGCGGCGCTGAACGGTCCGTTGCGCGATGCCGAGCAGGGTGGCTGGTTTGCGACACCTTTGTGCGAGGGAGCCAAAACCGGTAAAGCGGCTTACCTGCACGCGTTCGTCGCGCTGGCGGCCAGCTCGGCGGTGGTGGCGGGGCGTCCCGGTGCGGACGAGTTGCTGGCCGAGGCGATACGGGTGCTGGAGACTCGTTTCTGGAGCGCGGAAGAAGGTGCGATACGCGAGTCCTTCGCTCGAGACTGGAGCGATGAAGAAGCCTATCGCGGCGCCAACAGCAACATGCACGGCACTGAGGCGTTTCTGGCGTTGGCCGATGTCACCGGCGACAGCAAGTGGCTGGACCGCGCATTGAGTATCGTCGAGCGGGTGATTCATACCCATGCCGCCGCCAATGACTTTCAGGTGGTTGAGCATTTCAGCCTGCACTGGCAACCGCTTCCCGATTACAACCAGGACAACCCCGCGGATGGTTTTCGGCCCTTCGGCACCACGCCGGGGCATGCGTTTGAGTGGTCGCGTTTGTTGCTGCACCTTGAGGCCGCACGTCAGCGCGCGAAGCTGCCTACGCCGCCCTGGCTGCTGGAGGATGCCAAGCGTCTGTTTGCCGGTGCCTGTCGCCATGGTTGGGACGTCGATGGCGCGCCCGGCATCGTCTACACCCTGGACTGGGAAAATCGCCCAGTGGTGCGTCATCGCCTGCACTGGACGCACGCGGAAGCCTGCGCATCGGCTGCGGCACTGCTGCGGCGTACGGGGGAAAAACAGTACGAAGACTGGTATCGACGGTTTTGGGAGTTCAACGAGACCTTCTTCATCGACCGCGAACATGGCAGCTGGCGCCATGAACTGAACCCGTACAACCAACCCAGTGCGGATATCTGGCCAGGTAAACCGGACCTTTACCATGCCTATCAGGCAACCTTGCTGCCGGTATTGGCCTTGGCGCCAAGTTTGGCAACAGCCCTTGCACGGCTGGGTTGAGGCCCCTGTTCAGTTTGATTCAGGTTTACGCGAGAGATCAAAGTCAGGGTCGACACCTCAGGCGATTTTCGCCGTCAATCTGATGATCTGCCGGGCGAAAAAACTCCCCGTGGCGATCACGCCGAACAGGCGCAAAGTCTGCATGGCGAGCACGAAGCCGACATCCGAGTGAGTATCGACGGCAATGATCGACATGGCGTCCAGGCCGCCTGGGCTGGTGGCGAGATACACCGACAGAAAGTCCTTGTCCATCAGTTCGGCGATCAACCAGGCGGACAGCGAGCACAAGGAGATAACCAATAGCGAGCCGCAGATCATCGCTGGCAGGCGTTGCCATACATAGCGAATCGTCGCACGGTCGAAGCGCAGGCCGATGTAGCAACCAATGGCGCCATAGGCAAGTGCCAGCAGCCAGGGCGGCAGGGTGATTTGTAACAGCCCGGTCAGTTGCAGGGCGCCACCGATCAGTAGGGGCAGCAGCAACGCGCCTGCGGGGATCCGCGTGCTCAGCACCACACCGACCGCGATCGCCGCAACGCTCAGGATGATGTTGAGTGCATTTGAACCCTGTAGTGCCACGGCGCTGCTCTGCATCTCGTGCACGCCGCTGTCCACGCCGAGCAGGCCGCTGACCAGTGCGCCGACCATCACCACGCACACCACGCGCACGTATTGCATGGTCGCGACCACCCGCGAATCCGCGCCATAGTCCTCGGACATGGTAACCATCGCCGAGGCAGCACCTGGCGCGGTACCCCATGCTGCGGTACTGCCTTCTATGCCAGCAAAGCGCACCAGCCCAATTCCGACCAGCGCGCTTAGCAGGACAGTCAATGCGGTGGCGAACAGCATCACATGCCAGGACTGAGCGACAGTGGTCAGTACTGAAATCGTCATGGCGTGCGCCACCAGCATTCCGACACACCCCTGACTCAGGCGAAAGGCTTGCCTGTGCAGGCGGATCGACGCACCGGATACGCCAAACAGAATCGCCGTCAGCATCGGCCCAAGAAACAATGCAGCGGGGATTTCACAAAACTTGAGCAATTGACCAAAGGCGCCTGCCAGCAGAGCCAAGCCGAGCCATTGCACGAGTGGGGGGAGCGTATGCAGCGATAGAGCGGAAGCGCGTGACACAGAAGTTCTCCAAGGCGTTGGCTTTCCTCATGGACTATTTGCCAACGCAACGAGGAGTAGTATCGACAGTGCAATCGATCACGTCTATTTTCTAATAGTCATGAATCGATAACTTTAGTTGATCAATAGGGGTCTTCGCGATCTCACCTATTACTCTGGCATGGGCAGACCACGCTATTAATTCAGGATGCAGGGAGGGAGGCGGACTCGATGAATGTTGACCCACACGCAGCGGAACACATGTCAGTGCAAACAACGGCACCTGTATTTTTTACCGAAACGGAACCTCATTTCGGCGGCGATCAATCGCCGTTGAATGATTCCGACGCCGATGACGACAGCGACCCGGAAGGTGACCTCGACCTCGAAGAGCTGGGTCTGGAAGAGTTCATTGATGCGGAAAAACTCGACTCGACCATCAGCGGGGATGTGGGGTCGTCTACCTTGAGTTGAGGGCTATCAGGCAATCCGGGTTATCCCCGACACGGATTGTCTATAGGTCACGGTTGTTTATGGCCCACCAGATACCGCGCCAGACCTGCCGCAGCCTCTTCCGCCGTCTCACTGGCGCCGGCCCATGTACACGCCAGCATCAAGTTGCGCGGCAGGCCGAAGTCTTCCACCACAAAGCCTTGGGCATCTATCCCCTGAGCATCATGGGCCACCAGCGCGCGCAGTGAATCGACCGGATCGAAGTAAGCCCACACCGGTTTGCCCAGTCCCACTGCCATGCCGACTTCGAAGGCGGTACCCGAGTCCGGCTCCAGGCCGCGAAATACATTCAGGTTGGCAAGTATCGCCGTGCAGCGCTGGATCATCTCTATATTCATCGAGCAGATCAGATGCGCGGTTGCCTCTGGGGTCAGGCCGGGCGTGACCTCATTGTCGAACGGATACAGCCCTTGCATGCCGTGGGCGGCACACAGCGCCTTGAGGTAACGGCCATGCTCAATGGCGTCCGGCCTGAAGACATCGAAGCCGGCCAGATAGATGAGTGGCGTTGTGTTCTGGTTCATGTCGGTACCTTGAGATCGTACGTAGGGCAATTCTATCGTCAGCTGCGCTGGTCGCGCGTCACCATTGCACGCCACTGATCAGTCGAATGCAGTTGATGTGAATGCGATGCTGGAATCTGTATGGATAACCAGTATCCTGACGACTTCCAAAAAACGTTGCGTGAACCTCAAACCGTGAACACCTCGCCCCTCGAAAAACCGTTTTATTACCTGGAAAACTTCCATCAGGTGCTGGAGTGGATCGCTCAGCGTTACGACGACCTGCTCGATGAGCAGGAACGGCAATTTATCGTCGATTTTGCCGGTTTGCCGAAAACGGCTCAGGGTTTGCTGGTGCGGATGGTCATGCGCAAGGGCACATTGTTTCGAGCAAGCAAGCTGAGCTATCCGGAGCTTGGCGCGGTGTGGGACGCGGTCATGCCGTTGCTCGAGAATGGTTGGGTCGATCAGTTCCCGGCCATCAGTCTGGAGGCGTTATTCGGGCTGCTGCGCAAGTCAGAGTTGACTGCCTGTTTCCAGGCGCATGCGATAAAAAGCACGGAGAAAAAGACCGACCTGTTGATGCGACTGCAGCCGCACTACGAACAGCGGCAAACGCTGGCACAGTGGTTTGCCGGGTGTGAGGACGTGATCTTCGGCCTCACTGTCATGCCCATCTGTGACCGATTGCGGTTGCTGTATTTTGGCAACCTGAGCCAGGAGTGGTCTGAGTTTGTGCTGGCTGACCTGGGTATCTATCGCTATGAAAAGGTCGAGTTTTCGCTGGATTCCCGAGGCCTCACCGCGCGGGCGGACATCGATATTTGCCTGCACTTGCATGCCTGCCGTCAAGGGCTTGAAGAGGGCCATGACCTGCAGGACCTGGCCCGGCAGATCATCGCCATCGGCACCGATAATGCCTGGCTGCGGATGCGCCGGGCCAAACTGTTGTTCCGGATCGGTCAACAGGCGGAGCGCGTTCAGGATTGGCCGCTGGCATTGAGTGTGTATCAGCGATGTGACTACCCTGGGGCGCGTTCACGGCGGCTTCGAGTGCTGGAACTCAGTGCCGACTATGAGCAAGCCATGGCCTTGCTCGAACAGGCTCAAGCGGCGCCTGAAAGTGATGCCGAAGCGCAGCATCTATTGCGGATACTCCCGCGTTTGCAGCGCAAGCTGGGTTTGTCGGTCGAGCGTCAGCGGCGCACGCGAGCCTTGAGTCGACTCGACGTGGTGGTGACGCCCTCGGCTGATACCTCTGTTGAGCGCTTGATCCAAGTGCATTTGGGCGATCAGGCAGGGCCGGTGCATTACGTCGAGAACGCACTGATCAATTCCTTGTTTGGCTTGCTGTGTTGGCCGGCGATTTTTGCGCCGCTGCCGGGCGCGTTTTTTCACCCGTTCCAGAGTGCTCCCAGCGATCTCTACAGCCCGGATTTCTATCAGCGCCGGGCCGGGTTGTTCAGCGAGTGTCTGGAACAGCTGGATTCGGACGCCTACAAGACCACCATTCACCGGCACTTCAAAACCAAATACGGTCTGCAATCGCCCTTCGTTTTTTGGGGCAGCCTGTCAGAAGAGCTGCTGGAACACGCACTGCATTGTTTGCCCGCTGATCACCTGCGGCATTGGTTTCGGCGTCTGCTGTTGGACATCAAAGCCAATCGCACGGGTATGCCGGACCTGATCCAGTTTTACCCGGACGAGCAGCGCTATCGCATGATCGAAGTCAAAGGGCCGGGCGACCGCCTGCAGGACAACCAACTGCGCTGGCTGGATTTCTGTGCCGAGCACGGGATGCCCGTGGTGGTGTGTTATGTGCAGTGGGCACCAGTGGTCAGTCCGGTGCCGACCGACTGAGTCACCGGGAGCTTTGGCTAAACGCCAAAGACTGCGCCAGCGGTGACGGGCGTTTCTTGCTGCATGTTGCTCATGAACGATTCCAAGCGTGAGCGCAGCCAGCGTTCGGCCGGGTCGGTGTCATTGATGCTCAGCCAGACCATCGACAGGTCGAGGGTCGGCGTCATGAAGGGCAGGGGCTCATCGAACAGCAGGCTGGAGGCGGCCGACATGGCGGTTGCCGTGTAGTCGGGCAAGTTTGCCAGCAAGTCGGTACCGGCCATCAGGGCGGGCAAGGTGCTGTACTGCGGAATCGCCAGCACCACGTGGCGCTTGCGGCCGATCGCCTTGAGCCATTCGTCAGCAAAGCCGCTGACATTGGCGATGTGGGAGACCACGACGTGCGGGCGTGAGCAGTACTCATCCAGGGTCAGCGGGGTCGATGATGCATCGGCGCGCAGCACCCTTGGCTTGGTTTGCCTGAGCAGCTTGCGCTTGGCGTTGGCCGGCAGCTCACGGGTCTGGCTGACGCCGATGGTGATCTCTCCCGAGGCCAGCATGTCCGGGATGCGCCAGGAGTCCACATGCTTGATCACGCACACGATCTGCGGCGCTTCCTGGCGCAAGGCGCGCAACAAGGGCGGCAGCAGGCCAAACTCGACATCGTCGGACAGGCCTATGCGAAAAGTCATGGTGCTGACTGCGGGATCGAAGTCGTGGCTCAGGCTCAGCGCCACTGACATGGCGTCCAGCGCAGGCGACAGGTGCAGGATGATTTCCTCGGCCCGTGCGGTCGGTTCCATGCGATGGCCGATCCGGATAAACAATGGGTCGTTGAACAATACTCGCAGGCGGTTAAGTGCAGCGCTGATCGTCGGCTGCCCGAGAAAAAGTTTTTGCGCGGCCCGTGTCACATTGCGCTCTTGCATCAGGGTTTCGAAGACCACCATCAAGTTGATGTCAGCCTTGCGCAATTCATTGCGGTTCATCAGTTGCTGCCCCCAGATCTACACCCATCGCGCGATCGCAGGCGACAGTTTAGGAAACTGCATCGCCCCCCGTCTACAGCGGGCTTGAGCGGCTTGGGCTCGCGCTCGAGTCCATTGGTTGTAGATGAGTCCTCCGAACAGGGAAAAGTCCCACTGATCTTCTCTGCTGAGTCCGACAGACTCCCTGCACACTTTCATTCAGGCTTCGTTTCCTCGAAACCTGAATGGAGGAGTCCTTATATGGCCAAAAGCACATTGAGTGACGGCCCCTGCTGCGAAATCAATAAATTGATCGTACAGGTCACCGGCAACCAACATCCGGCCAGTCAGCGCCTGGCGTTTTATGACCACGCCGGAAAACGCCTGGACACCCTGACTGCCGAAGACAAGCCTGAAACGCTGAAAAAGCCCTACTTTGTGGACAGCGCCCTGCACGTCTGGAACTGGAAAAATCACTACACCCACCGTCTGTGGCTGGAGATCGACTCGGTCGAAGGCAGTCCCATTCGCCTGCTCTTGCCCGAGGTCGCGATCACCCTGCGCCAGTTCGACGCGCAGTGGAATCAGATCATGCCGGTGGTGCCCTTCGTTGCGCTGCCCGGCGCCAACAGCGCCCACGATCACGGCACGCCGGTGTTGTGCCGCGCAGGGTTCATTTATGTCTTTTTGGGCGATCGGCTGTGGCGCGAGCTGGAGGTGCGGGTCGCAGACGAGCAGACCACGTATCACGACATCGACCTCAACCGTTATCGCATGGGCGACGAGATCGAGGAGGGCCCTCGACTGGCCACCGGGCAGGCGCTGGAGGACATCTGGTTGCCGTCCAGCTGGAACGATCAGCAGGTGTCGCCGCAGCTCTGTTTCAGCGAGGTGCAGCTCAGCGGGCCGCGCTTGCGACGTCTTGAGCAAGACCCGGCGTTGCGCGCACAACGCTGCCAAAGCCCGGACTTGCGCAGTTCGCGAGACAAATTCAAGCGTGTGTTCCTCGATAAACCGGACGGCGTGGCAATGCTCGAAGCGTTCAGCGCATTCGACGCCTATGACGCGGCCAACCAGTCTGCGGCGGGCGCGGCGCATGTCGCCAGGCTCAACCTCAGCTCGCACGCCTTCCCGGTTAGCCTGGTCGCCCCGCAACGCGCCCGCCAACCCGGTTACGAATGGCTGCTCGACCAACCGGGCCGCTACCTGTGCGACCTGAGCGGGCAGTTCCCGGCCATTGCCTTGAGCGCAGCGCGCCAGCATGTGGTTCGCTGTGAGAAGGGTGAAGTGGCCTATCAGCCAACCTCCGTGGAAACCGGCGCCTGGGCCCATTGGCTGGAACAGGTGTGCGATCCCGAAACCCAGATCGCCGATGAGTTCTGGCAAGCGCAGCCAGCGGTGGCTGATGTGCTGTTAAGTGCACGAAAACGCGAACTGTACGGCGTGCTGCTGCACGACCCGCACTATCGCCTGCGCCACGTGCAGACGCGGATTCACGACCAGCAACATCTGTTGAACCTGTGCGCCCAGCGCGCCAGCCATTACACCCATCACGCCAGCGCGCTTCTGGTGCAACAATTGATCGTGCCGCAGACCGTGGGTGGGCAGAAAAATCCGCTGCATCAGGGTATGGAGAAGCTCAAGGATCAGGGTCGGATCGACATCAACCGCTTCACCGCCACCGGCGAACGAGTGCAACTCTGGCGCCAGCTCGACATGAGTCAGGCGCTGTTGAGCGACACCCTGCAACAAGCAGAAACCGAACAAACCCTGGCCGATCACCTGAGCCTCGACGGCTTCGACTACGTCGCCGCCATGCACTTCGTCAGTCGGCTGTTCGCCAGCCTCGCCATGACGCCCGCGCAAATGGACCCCTTTGCGGTCAACGGCGATGTCACTGACGCGGTGACCGGCATCAGCCTCTACAAAGCCAAGGCCAGTGTCGGGCAACAACTGATCAGCCGAATGGCCAATGAAGAAGGGCATGCGTTGCATCGGATGCTGTGGCCCGACCTCGCACAGCAAGATATGGAGGCGCCCTATGTTCAGCCCGCGGTCGCCGACATCAATGACGGCAATGGCCTGTTTCGGCCGAACGCGCTGCTTGGGGCCGTCAGCAGCGACGCCGTCGATGCCAAGCAACTCAATACGCTCGACGCCCATTTACTGGCAGGTTTGCTGGAAAGTGGCAGCCTCAACAACACCCTGACCGGCACCCTGAAAGTCGTCGCGGCGACCTTGATCAGCTTCCACGAAAACCTGCAAGGCTCGGTGGATGTGGCGGAACAGGCGCTAAACGCAACCCAACACATTCCGGTCCCTGGCGCCGAACGCCCAGCCCCGGCGCTGAACATGCGCCAACGTCAGCGGGCCTTGGCGCAACTGCGCAGCATGCTGCCGGGGGCCTTTGGCGATGCACACTTCATGCGCCACCAAGAGGCGAGAAACAAGAACTACTACGTATTCGGCCTGACCGACTTGCCGGAGATGTCAGAACGCCTGCGACGGCCTCACCTCGACTATCGAGGCCCCTCCGGGTCGTCGAAGGTTGGCCAGGACCATTACCGCACCGGAGGCGATCTACGAGCCAATACCGTCGTCATCGCCATGCCCCGCGATCATCGGATGTCGCGACTGATCAGCGGCGTGAACCAACGGGTCAATGCGGCGTGGCAACTGAATATGACCGAGCAGGTCACCACCAAGGGAACGGCCATACAGGATGCGGTGAAGAGCCGGAACGCATTGCAGAGCGAGTGGATGTATCGGGCGCTGAACTCGACGCCGTTTGCGGCGGCGGTGGGGATGTTGGAGTTGTGGAATTTGAGGAATGAGTCGGTAGCGTGGGAAGCTTCCGAGCGAGAAAAAGGACAATTGAGGGCTATAGGGGGGGCAGTCGGAGCTGGATTAGATTTATTGATCGCCATGGAGGCACTGACCGTCAAATTGGCCAGCAGCCAATCCGTTCTAGCCGCAGCTCGCACGACGCTATTCACTATTTCCGAAACCTCAGCAGAGCGAGTTCTTGGCCCATTGAGTAAGCACTTCTTGAAGGAGTTTACGGGGCGCTTGCTCGCTCAGATCGGCGCAGGATCGATTTTTGTCGGCCTCAACCTCTACGACGCCTGGCATGCCTATCAATGGGGCGACGATGCCATGTGGGGCCATCTGCTGATGGCTGCGGGTGGTTTGACCGGCATCGCCAGCACCTTGATGGTCGGCGGCGCCACGTTCCTCGGCCTGGGTCCAATGGGCTGGATCACGTTGATAGCGATCAGCGTCGGCGCGGGCATCGCCTACTGGCTCAGCAGCAACGCGGTCGAAGACTGGCTCCGTGCTGGCCCCTTCGGTCCCGCCAGTGGCCGAATTCCCCACCTGCAAGATCCGCAACAGGCCTTCTACTATCTGGTCAGCTTGTTTGCCGATATCCGCATCAGCTCGCGCCCTAATCCGGACCACGAATTCGCCCCCAAAATCAATGACGGGAATCCGGTGCCCTTCAGCGTGCGGAAGGCCAACACTTGCATACTTATCGAGAGCAATCTGCCGGGGCTGCTGAGTCAGGAACTCCATACTCTGGTTGAATGCAGGCAGCAGGTAACGGAAGCGCATTACACGTTGCGCCATGAATGGAGTCACGAGCGCAGTTCGCTCACCCGAGAGAAATCTGTCGCCTATCGTTCAAGGCTCAATGGGATAGAGGTATTTGTCACGTTGCCGCGCAACCAGCCTGCGGAACCCTCAAAAAGCCGCCCGGCCGAGATCTATCGCTGGCTGGTCCGTGCTCAATTGTCATTTAACGATGGCAGCCGCACCTGGGTGTTCCCCGCACCACCGCCCAAGGACCCGACCCCGTTCGGTCCGGTCCACGCCAAACCCAATTTTGAAAAAGGCGAACACCTTTTCTGGGCCGACGAAATCACCCATAAAGCGGTGAGCGACGAATGACTACCATGAGCTCGTCTTACTACGCGCCTACAGCCTATCGCTCTGATCAGATCCCCAAACAACCGCCTTCGGCAGAGCGTTCGTGGATCCGACGCGTTGCCAAGGTGCGTCTGCCATGGGGGATGACACGGGAAGTTGCACCTGATGACTTTCTGGTTGAACGTAAACCCAGCAGCCTACGTCGCCAGGAGAACAGGGTAAAAGAGCGAGAGGAAAAGTTGGCATTGGGTACTTATGTTCCGGCGCCTTATGAACATGTTGATTTTCATGACAGGGAGGATCATGAACGTTTCAGGTTTGCTTTATGGTCTAGACGTTCGCACTTCTGGATATACATATATGGAGGAGGGAAGTTTTTTACTTGGTTTATGATCCCTCTAATCCTATTTGCTTACGTTGGCATAATCACTATTGATACGGGAAAAAGCTGGGAGCACACCTCAATAGAGTTCCTTCCTTTCGTATGTTTTTTTGTTTTGCTTCCCGCCTGTTGTTGGGCACTTGCCTCACTAGTCATCCGCTACTTCCCCCACCTCTGGGTCAAACCCTCCCGAGGCCCGATCTGGGAAATCAACCGTCGCACGGGCCTTGTCACCCTGTTTGATTACGACAACCACGGCGAATACAAAAAGAACGGCACCATCGGTGAACTGACCGCGCCATTCTATGAGTTCGACGCCTATATCGCCACGACCCCGGACCGCCAGGGTCTGCCGATGAATGTGCTGTACATAGCCCACCGCTATCGCGACATCGTCATCAACTTCGGCGCGCTGGTTCCGGCGGGCGCTGGCGAGTTGTGCTGTGCCCTGTGGGATTTCCTGCAGAACTACATGGACACGAGCCGCCCGCTGCCCGACTTGCCGCGTTACGAAGAATTCCGCCACCTCGACCCTGTGACGGCCCAATACGACCGCGAAGTCGGCCGTAATCCACGGTTGTGGATCGACATGGACGACGAAACGTTTGAAGGGGCTCTCTACCACATGCGCGGCCAGATCGATCAGATCGATACCTTCCGCCGCCCTAATCTGATGGCGCGGTATGTGGAGTATGTCGACTGAGTGAGCACCGTCAGGCGGTTCATCCAGGTAACCTAACGTGGTAGGTTGTGCGGCTGGCGCAGAGTCATGCTGGTATTAAAATTTAAAGTCTTTTTAAAACAGTAGTTTAAAATTTATTCGAGTCATTTTGATAGCGTGACGATAAGTCGTAATGACCACAATGGAGTCGTAATGACTAACCCTTTACTGTTGGCACTGGTGCCGCTGGTCGCCGATCTTTCCCGCGAATTGCCGGATGATGAGCGCTATCGACGCCTGCTGCGCGCCCTGCGTCAGATACTGCCGTGCGATGCGGTGGCGCTCCTCAAGCTTGAGGGCGATGTGCTGATTCCGTTGTCGGTAGAAGGGTTGAGTCCGGACACGTTGGGCCGACGATTCAAGGTTGAGGAGCATCCTCGGCTCAAGCTTCTTCTTGAAAGCCGTGGCCCGACCCGGTTTTCCACGGATTGCGGCTTGCCTGACCCTTACGACGGTTTGGTCGAGGGTCATCAGGGGCATCTGGAAGTCCACGATTGCCTTGGCTGTCCGCTGTACCTCCAGGACAAACCCTGGGGCCTGATTACCCTGGATGCGCTGGACCCGTCGAGCTTTGGCAAGGTCGATCTGGACAATCTCGAAGCCTTCGCCAGCCTGGCTGCGGCGACAGTGATGGCCAGTGAGCGGATCAATCAGCTGGCGCGCAGCTTTGAGGATCAGCGCCAGTTGGCTGAGGTCTACAAGCGTGCGGCAGGCGGACGTCGGCCGCGTGAGCTGATTGGTCAGAGCCCTGTTCACAAAGGCATGCTGCAAGAGATTCAACTGGTGGGCAACAGCGCGTTGTCGGTATTGATCACTGGGGAAACCGGTGTGGGTAAAGAGCTGGTGGCGGAAGCCATTCACCTGCATTCGCCACGGGCGCAAAAACCCCTGATCAGCCTCAATTGCGCGGCGTTGCCTGAGCTGCTGGTCGAGAGTGAGTTGTTCGGGCATGTCAAAGGCGCTTTTTCTGGCGCTGTCAGTGGGCGCGGCGGTAAGTTCGAACTGGCCGACGGTGGCACGATATTCCTCGACGAGGTTGGCGAGTTGCCGCTTCCGGTTCAAGCAAAGTTGCTCAGGGTGTTGCAGAGTGGCCAGTTGCAGCGCGTCGGTTCCGATCAGGAGCATCATGTCGACGTGCGAATCATTGCCGCCACCAACCGCGATCTCGCCGAAGAGGTGCGCGCCGGTCGTTTTCGTGCCGACCTCTATCATCGGCTGAGTGTCTACCCGCTACGGGTGCCGCCGTTGCGTGAACGAGGGCGGGATGTGCTTCTGTTGGCGGGTTTTTTTCTTGAAGAAAACCGCGCGCGCATGGGGTTGCGCAGCTTGCGCATGAACCAGGATGCTCAAAAACTGTTGGTGAGCTATTCCTGGCCGGGCAACGTCCGCGAGCTTGAGCATTTGATCAGCCGCGCTACGCTAAAGGCCTTATCCAGTCACGCCGAACGTCCGCGTATTCTCACCATCGATGCCTATGCGCTGGGCCTGGACGAGCAAGTTCCGATGGTTGAACCGGTCATGATCGGTGACGCGCCCAAGGTCAAGGATGGCGAGGGTTTGAAAGCCTCGGTTGATGCTTATCAGAAAGTACTGATCAGTGATGCGTTGATCCGGCATGAGGGAAAATGGGTCGATGTCGCCCGTGAACTCGGTCTGGATCGTGCCAACCTGAGTCGCTTGGCCAGGCGACTCGGGATTCGTTGAGGTATGCCGTCAGGCACCAACGCCGCCAGCAGGGGAGGTACTAAGCAGATCAATCGCGTTGAGGCTTCCTTGGGCAGTTGACCAGGCGGGGATGCTGCTGGAACTTTAGCTCAGATTGAAGCGGTCGATACTCATCCCTTATTTGCCCAAGGCAATCGTTTTAAACCGGCGGCAGACTCAGTGAGCCGTCGCCCAGCGAACGCTGCATCAGCACTGTATCAACCCAACGACCATGCTTGAAGCCGACCGACTCAAAGACGCCTACCCGATGGAAGCCGAGCCGCTCATGCAAACGAATTGATGCATGGTTTTGGCTATCGCCGATGATCGCGATCATCTGCCGCCAATCGCCTCGAATACAGCGATCAATGAGTTCGCCGAGCAATGTCAGGCCAATGCCGTGGCCTCCCAATCCGTCGCGGACATAGACCGAATCCTCGACTGTAAAGCGGTAGGCAGGACGCGGTCGGTAAAGTGTTGCGTAGCCATAACCGACCACCTCTCCAGCCAGTTCTGCGACCAGATATGGCAACCCTTTTGCTAGAACATCGGCGCGCCGGTCGATCATTTGAGCCACGCTGGGGGCTTCCAGTTCAAAGCTGGCGATACCGCCGATGACGTGCTGCGCGTAGATGCTCTGCACCGCTGACATGTCGTCTTCGCAGGCATCACGCACGATCGGAATGGGGTTCATGTTCACTTCTCGTCTTATTCAATGATGGGCTAAGCCTGACTGTCGATACACGCTGGCGAATCCTCGACCGCCAGCGATGCCTCAATCCCTCAAGCGCTCAACCAGTAGGGGCAATAGCTGTTCGCAGGACGCTTCGATTTTCAGGTCCAGAAAATCGTCAGCGCGGGTTTTGCCGAAGTTGATAGCGATCAGCGGCTTGTGCTGTTCAGCCATCGCGCGGCACAAGCGAAAGGCCGAGTAGGCCATCAACGAAGAGCCCACCACCAGCAATCCTTGTGCCTGCTCGACATGCTGTGTGGCCTTGGCTGCGGTGGCCTGGGCGACGTTTTCGCCAAAAAAAACCACGTCCGGTTTTAACCGCTCACCGCTGCAGGAAGGGCAGCGGGGGATCTGGAAGCGCGCTTCGAAGGCCCGGTCCAGCAGCGTATCGCCGTCGGGTGCCTGGGTGGCATCGACCCCCGACAGGTAGGGGTTTTCCGCTTCCATGACGAGCTGGATCGTCTGACGATCAGCACGCTGGTCGCAATCCAGGCACACCACCCGGTGCAGGCTGCCATGCAGCTCAATCACTTCGTGACTGCCCGCCTGATCATGCAGCGTGTCGACGTTTTGGGTGATGAGTCCGGCGATAAGCTGCTTCGTTTGCAACGTTGCCAGCGCTTCATGGGCAGCGTTTGGCCGAGCTTGCCGGATGCGTGGCCAGCCCAGCATCGCACGGGCCCAATAGCGCCGACGCGCTGCCGGCGTACTGAGAAACTCCTGGTACATCATGGGGGCTTTGCCTCGACGGACACCCTCGCTGTCACGGTAGTCCGGAATACCGGACGGGGTGCTGATGCCCGCGCCCGTCAGGACCAAAAACGGCTTGTTGACCATCAGTTGGTAGAGCATCTCGAGACGGTCGCTGACCTGCCTATCGATCATGTTGAAATCTCCGATAAGGTCAGCTTAATCACCGCGAATGTACTGCTCCAGTTGCTGTATCAGGTCAGCCTGCTCGGCAATGGCTTCTTTAACCAGGTCGCCAATGGACAGCAAACCCAGCAGTTTTCCGTCTTCGACAACCGGCAAGTGGCGCAGGTGTCTATCGGTCATGATGCCCATGCAGGTGTCGATGCTTTGATGCGAATCCACGGTCAATACAGGCGTACTCATGATCTCGCTGACGGACGTGCCTTCCGAGGACCGTCCCTGGAGGATGACCTTGCGCGCATAGTCGCGCTCGCTGATAACGCCTACCACCTGGCCGTTCTCCATCACGGGTAGAGCACCGACATTTTTATCGGCCATCACCTTGAGCGCTTCCAGAACCTTTTGGTCAGGGGCGATGGTGTGAACTTGCTGGTTTTGCTTGGCTTTCAACTTCAGCAGTTGCGCAACGGTCTTCATGCGAGCCTCTCCAGTGTTGTTTTTGGGGTGGCCGCGAACCGGCCTGACAGGGTCATACAGAATCGTAGAGAGAAGCTTGCAGGGCAAGGACTAAAACGGCATGCACACGACGGGAAAACGTCATCCGGGCTGCTCTCAAGACTTGCTCAGCGCTTCAAAGCCTGAAATGACATCAAATAACTCTTCGTCAATAGCGCTTTGGCGCAGACGATGGAAGTCCCGGTTGAGATCCTCCAACAGCTCGCCGATGTTTTTCTCGGCGCGCTGCATGGCCGCAAGACGGCTGGCATTTTCGCTGGCCAGCGATTCGGCGCAGGCTCGAAACAGTGAGACAAAAAGATACTCGCGGATTAGCGCCGGGAGGGTTTGGTCTGTGCCATTCATCACTTCGGGTCGATTTTTGGACGGCCAGTGATTGGCTGCCAGATTACGCCGCCACGTTTCGTCCAGCGGCAATAGTCGCTGGCTTACGGGTGCATAAATCGCACCTGACTGTGGACGGTTGTGGAACAGGTACACCTGAGAGATCTCGCCCTGTTCGCGGCGGGTTTGCATTTCGAGCAAAATCTGCCCGACCAGAGGTGTAATCGCAGTGATGGAACTGGGCAGAACGAAGCTTTGGCCCAAGTGTAAATCGCTGTCTGTCAGGCGTGACTGAATACGTTCGCCGACCGCCCAGACTCTTTTATCTCCTGGCAGTTTGCCTAGCGCATCGATGACGAACTCGACCAGAACATCGTTGAATTGGCCGACCAATCCCTGGTCGGAACCGAAGACGATAACCCCAATCCCTTCCTTCTTTTTCTGTACGCCCCCTTGGTCGGCGGTCGCCTGGCGCTGGAAACAGGCCATCAGGCCCAACTGTACAGTGCGATAGTAATCATTCAGTGAGCTGACCGCGTTTTCATACTGACCGATGTTCGATGCCGCCATTGCTTTCATTGTGCGCACAACGGATTCGAGGTCTGCGGCACCGGTGATTTTACGACGCAGGTTGGCGGGGGTGTCGCTCACGGCGCACTCCCGGAGTCTGCCGGGGCTTGCAAGTGCGCCAAGGCATTGCGCGCGATCTGAATAATCGCAGCCCGGTCGGCGTCACTCAGTTTCTCATCTCCATTGAAACGTGATCTGACCTCGACCGGGATGGCCCCTGTAGCCTCACACACTGCCTGCTCGGCCTGGACCATCTGTTCAAGCGGCACTTTATCGAAGCATCCCGCGGTCAACGCCAGCAGAACCGCAATTTGCTCGGGCACCGACAACGGTGCGAATTCCTGTTGTTTGAGACAGGCCCGGATCCGCAGTCCATGCGCGATCAGTTGGCGAGAGTCTTCATCGAGCCGGGCGCCGAAACGGGAAAAAGTTTCAAGCTCCTCGAACTGGGCATAGGCCAGTTTGAGGTCGCCGGCCACGGCTCGATAGACGCCCCGTTGCGCCTTGCCGCCCACGCGGGAAACCGATTTGCCGACATCGACTGCCGGCAGCACGCCGAGTTCGAAGAGCGCTGGAGAGAGGTAGATCTGCCCGTCGGTTATGGAGATCAGATTCGTCGGGATGTAGGCGGAAATGTCCTGTGCTTCGGTTTCGATGATGGGTAAAGCCGTCAGGGAACCACCGCCGAGCTCGGGGCGCAAATGAGTCGCACGCTCCAGTAAGCGCGAGTGAATGTAAAAAATATCGCCAGGGAACGCCTCGCGACCGGGTGGCCTGCGCAGCAGCAGAGAGAGTTCACGGTAGGCGCGAGCGTGGTGGGTCAGGTCGTCGTAGACCAGCAGAACGTCGCGTCCCTGCTCCATGAAGTACTCGGCAATGCTGGTCGCAGCATACGGCGCAATGTAGGCGAGGCCTGGCGGATCGTTGCCTTCGGTGACCACTACCACGGTATACGCCAGCGCACCTTGTTCACGCAGGGTAGCGATCACTTTGGCGACGCCGGAGGCACGTTGGCCGATGGAGCAGTACACGCACAGAACATTCTGATCGTGCTGATTGAGGATGGTCTCCAGGGCAATCGCGGTTTTGCCGGTTTGCCGATCACCCAGGATCAGCTCGCGCTGACCGCGTCCGACCGGGATCAGTGCGTCAATCACCTTGATGCCGGTTTGCAGGGGGGCGGTAACCGGTGCCCGATCCATGATGTGCGCTGCTGGCCGCTCAATCGGCAGCCGGGCGCTGGACAAAAGGGGCCCAAGGCCGTCCAGTGGCTGACCCGTAGGGTCGACGATACGACCGATCAGGCCATCGCCGACCGGTACGTCCACCACATGCCCGCAGCGCTCGACCTCATCGCCAGCGTGCAGTTGCGAGTAGTCACCGAGCAGCACGACGCCGATTTCGTTCTCGTCGATATTGAAGGCGATGCCATGGATATCGCCTGGGAACTTCACCAGTTCCTCGAAGCCGACACCGGGCAATCCGGAGACCTTGGCGATGCCAGACGCAATGCTGGTGACCCGACCGACTTCTGTTGTCTTCAACTGATGGACAAAGCCTTCCCGCGCTTCACCCATGACAGTAAAGGCAGTCGCAAAGACATCCTGAAGGCGCTCGATGCTCATGTGACTTGCCCTTCTTTCAGGAGGGGGGCCTTCACCTCCGTCCGGGCGTAGACCTGCTCCGTCGTTTCCAGCAGTTCGCTGATGCCCTTTTCCATGGCCGCCAGATACTCCGCGATACTCCAGGCTACCTTTTGCCCGGCTGCGCTGAGTTCGATACCGCTCACCAAGTCCGGGGCGGTCTCGAAGTGAACGTCAGCGCTCACTGCCAGGAGCGTGTTGATGGCTGCTTGCGTGGTAGTGCGTTGCGCCTCTGGTAACTCGAAAGCGCTACGCACGATGACCGGTTCTGCCGATGCCTTTAGCGCTACCATCAAGCCTTGCTTTTCCTCAGCGCTCAACGTACTCAGACGGTTGACGAAGGTGTCGACCATGCGCTCTTCCAGGGTCGTCCCGGCCAAGTCTTTCAGGGTCTTGCGAGCAATGGCAAAAACTTCTTTCTGAGTGCGCCGCCCCAGTTCGTCATGCAGGCGGCGAGCTTCGCTCTGCAGGTTTTCCAGATGTTTGGCACTCAAGGCCGTGGCGGCCTGACGTGCGTCATCGAGAAGGCGCTGGCGCTCTACATTCGCCGCGGCTGTTGCCTGTTGCAACAGCGCAGCCCGTTCCTTGTCGAACATCGCGTTTTTTTGCAGAAACTCATCGCGCTCCTTGTTGGCCTCGGCTTCTTTCGCCTCGGCATCCGCCAATTGCGCCGCAATACGCTGCTCTCGCGCATCGATAGCCGCAAGGATCGGGTGATAAAGGAAGCGCTTCAACAACCACATCAGGATGAGAAAGTTGAGCGCTTGAGCGCCGACAGTGAACCAGTCGATGAGCATGATCTATTTTCCGGCGACCTGGGCGATGGCGTGATTCCAGAACGGATTGGCGAACAGAAGAATCATCGACACCACGAAGCAGTAGATCGCCACCGACTCGACCATGGCCAGGCCAACAAACAGCGTTCGGGTAATGGTCGCGGCAGCATCGGGTTGTTGCGCCAACGACGTTAACGCCGTCGCCACTGCGCGTCCTTCGCCAAGTGCGGGGCCAATACTGCCGATGGCGATGGTCAGCCCTGCAGTGATGATGGAAACCACTGCAATAATCGTCATGCTATCCATGGTAATTCCTTCCTGAGTTCAAGTTGTCGAGTCGGATACGGGGTCTGGCGCGGGCGGGCGTGATCGTGTCGCTGCCGCGATGTAAACCGCTGCCAGAATGCTGAAAATGTAGGCCTGAACCATGCCGGTCAATAACCCAAGCGCACTGAGGGCAATGGGAAAGAGGAAGGGGGTGATGGTTAGCAGGATGGCGAGGATCATCGTGCCGCTCATCATGTTGCCAAACAGACGGGCAGCCAGTGCCAACGTGCGCGAGAGTTCGCTGACGATGTTGAAGGGCAGCATGATGAATGTTGGCTTCGTATAGGCGCGCAAGTACTCGCCCAGACCGCAATCGGCGATGCCAAACAGGGGCACTGCGATAAACACGCAGATTGCCAACGCAGTTGTCGTCGACAGCGATCCGGTGGGTGGCTCATACCCAGGCACGATCGTAAATAAAGTGGCACTCGCCACAAACAGAAACAGCGTCCCGACAAATCCAAGGTATTTACGTGGCTGGAGGAGGCCAACCTCACCTAACTGCGTGGTAATGCCGGTGACGATGATTTCCAGCAAATTCTGCCAGCCGCTGCGCTCCAATCCACGGGACAGCCGGCGGGTCACCAGTTTTGAACCCAGCGCGAGGAATAGCATCAGCGCCCATGTAAAGGCGATAGTGGCGTTGATCTTGAAAAAGCCGTATTGCCAGAAAATGACGTCGTCCGGGCTAAGGTGCATGGCTGTCCTCCGCGAAAGGCAGGGTTGGCCGAGTCAGTCGCGTAACAAAAAAGCGGGCCACGGTAAACCCGAGCAACGCGACCAGCCAGCGCTGCCAGTCACCGTCGCAGGCAAAATAGAAACCGACCAGCACTACGCCGGTTCGCAGGAGCAGGCTGGCGAAAAACCAGAGCGCTGCCCAACGCGATGACGCTGCCTGACGAACCGTCCACCAAAGGCCACCGAAAAAGAACGCACCGAGCACAACGCCCACCGCAAATGCCGGGACCAGACTCAACATGTCACTCATCCTTATCAGACTCCTGATCGCGAATTTCCCGACCTTCTTTGGCAACCCAATGCCATGCATTGAAGCAACCGAGGCCTAGCCCCAGAGCCAGCAGCGCAAGTGTCCACGAGTGGCTGCCTGGATAGTGCTTATCTAGCCAAAAACCCAACGCGGCGCCGAGCAGCGTCGGGAGGGTCACCGACCAGCCGATCAGGCCCATCATGCCAAGACCGGACCAGACCGTTTGATTAACTTGGCGCTGCGCCTTGAGCTTGCGCGCTGCTTTAACACCGATCTGCTCGCTGAACGCCTTGCCCTTGGCGGGCTTCTTTTCTTCGCGGTCACTCATGATGCATGGCCGCGAAACGGGTAATGAAACCGCCCTCCAGCTTCGCCAGGACCGAACGTACACTGCGCTCCTGCTCATCCAGATTGAGGAACTCCTGCTCGACGGCCTTGTGCAGTTCACCCAGGTCCGTGCCGCCAATGGCGTTACGCACGGAAATGAGGACGTCGCGCCCGGTTTTGACCAATACCCCCTCATCGACCGCCACACATACTTCGCCCTCGGTCGCAGTTTCATAAATGAGAATGCCCGGTGCAAGAGCTGCCACACAGTCCAGCCGCTGGGGCAACAGGCCGAAAGAGCCATTGTGGGATTCGGCGACAATACGCAGTACGTCGACCTTCTCGGCGAAGACCTTGAAGGGCAGCAGAATTTTAAGTTTCATGTGGGTTGACGGCATTTTTAGCCTCCGTTGCAGGCTCGGGGCTGGTTTTGCCCCGCGCTTCGTCAATGCTCCCTATCATGTACAGGGCACTTTCCGGGACGTCCTTGAACTCATCGCGCAGAATGCGCTCGCAGCCGTCCAGGGCGTCCTCGAGGCTGACCCACTTGCCTGCAAGACCGGTAAATTGCTCGGTGGTAAAAAACGGCTGAGTGAGGAAGCGTTCCAGCCGCCGGGCACGGGCAACCACCTTGCGATCCTCGGTCGACAGCTGTTCCAGACCGAGCATGGCAATAATGTCTCTCAGGTCGGCGTATTGCGCCAGTGTGCGGCGGATCTCTTGAGCCAGCGCATAGTGCCGCTCGCCGATGACCCCGGGCGTGGCCATTTTCGAGTTCGACAGCAGCGGATCGATGGCCGGGTACAAACCCTCACTGGCCCGCTTGCGAGACAGCACGATGGAGGCGGAGAGGTGGGAAAAGGTATGCACGGCGGCGGGATCGGTAAAGTCATCAGCCGGCACATAGACCGCCTGAATCGAGGTGATGGCGCCGGTATCGGTGTTGGCGATGCGCTCTTCCAGTTGCGACAGTTCGGTGCCCATGGTCGGCTGATACCCCAGGCGCGAGGGCATCTGGCCCATCAGCCCGGAAATCTCCATGCCCGCCTGGATAAAACGAAAAATGTTATCGACCAGCAGCAACACGTCACGGTGCTCGTCGTCGCGGAAATACTCGGCCATGGTCAAGGCCGCGTGGCCGACCCGAAAACGCGCGCCCGGAGGTTCGTTCATCTGTCCGAAGATCATCACCATGTTCTCCAGGACGCCTGCTGCCTTCATGTCGCGGTAGAGTTCCTCGCCTTCGCGGCAGCGCTCTCCGATGCCGCAAAAGATACTGACGCCTTCGGTCTGCCCCACCATGTTGTGAATCATCTCGGTCAACAGCACAGTCTTGCCGACGCCAGCCCCACCGAACAGCCCGGCCTTGCCACCACGCTCCAGCGGCATCAACACATCAATGACCTTGATCCCCGTTGCGAATACTTCGGTTTTGGTCGAGCGATTGGCCAGTGAAGGTGGCGCGCGATGGACGCTGCGCCAGCCAACCTGAGGCGCGGGCAGACGGTCGATGGCATTGCCAAAGACGTCGAACATGCGTGACAGAATTTCCTTGCCTACGGGGGCAAGCAAGGGCCCGCCGCTGTCCTCGACCCGCATGCCGCGAGCGAGACCTTGTGTCGGCGTCAGGGCGATGCCGCGTACACGATGAGCATCCAGTTGCTCCATCACTTCGATGATGATTTTGCCTTCGGCCCCAGTGTGCAGCAGGGAATGGATCGGAGGCAGATGGGCTTCGAAGCGTATATCAACGACGCTGCCACGCACCGAAGCAACCACGCCTGTATTCGATAAGCAGGCATTGCTTGTCATGCGAGCCCCTTATTTCCGTTGTCAGCCGAGTAGGGCACCGGGAAATCTCATTCTGAAAGGCTGCGCTGGGCATTTCTTGCCGCGTGCGCAATTCCCCAGATAACCCAGTAAGGGTCTATATTGGCCCCAATAAATCCAGGGTGCATAGACCCTGATCAAGGATCGGGCGAAAAATATCCACCGGGCACCCGGTGGACGTCGCTCAACGTTCGACCGGCTGGCGTTCGGTCAGGCTTGAATTCGGCCTCCCGACAGGCGGTAAAAAAACAAGAGTATTTTCGTTCAGGCTGCGATAAATGCGTGAATAAAGTATTGTTGTTCGCATCAGCACGATGTCAGAAGCCTGGGGTGTTCAGGCGTTGTTAAATGATCGAGGGTGTCATGGGTTACGAAAGCATAAAGTGGGACAAGCTGGGATTCGATTACATCAAGACAGATCTGCGCTATTTGTCTTACTGGCGCAACGGTGCCTGGCAGGAAGGCACCCTGACAGAAGACAACGTGTTGCACATCAGCGAAGGCTCGACAGCCCTTCACTACGGTCAGCAGTGCTTCGAAGGGCTCAAGGCGTATCGCTGCAAGGACGGGTCGATCAATCTGTTCCGCCCCGACCAGAACGCGCTACGCATGCAGCGCAGCTGTGCCAGGTTGCTGATGCCTCCTGTTCCTTCTGATGTCTTCATTGAAGCCTGCAAGCAAGTCGTGCGCGCCAACGAGCGCTTCATCCCCCCCTATGGCACAGGCGGAGCGCTATACCTGCGCCCCTTCATCATCGGGGTTGGCGATAACATTGGCGTGCGTACGGCACCGGAGTTCATTTTCTCGATCTTCTGCATGCCGGTGGGCGCCTACTTCAAAGGCGGCTTGAAACCGAACAACTTCGTGATTTCCAGCTATGACCGGGCTGCACCCAATGGTACCGGGGCCGCCAAAGTGGGCGGTAACTACGCCGCGAGCCTGATGCCCAATTCAGAAGCCAAGAAGCATAACTTCGCCGACTGCATTTACTTGGACCCCCTAACCCATTCGAAAATTGAAGAAGTGGGGTCTGCCAACTTCTTCGCTATTACGCGCAATGATGAGTTCGTGACACCGAAGTCACCTTCGGTACTCCCTGGTATTACTCGCTTGTCGTTGATCGAGCTGGCGCAAACTCGCCTGGGCCTGAAAGTCATCGAGGGCGATGTGTTTATCGACCGCCTTGATGAGTTCAAGGAAGCCGGCGCCTGCGGTACGGCTGCGGTGATTACACCGATTGGCGGCATTGAGTACCAAGGTAAGTTGCACGTGTTCTACAGTGAAGAAGAAGTAGGGCCCGTGACTCAGCGGCTCTATAACGAACTCACGGGCGTGCAAACAGGCGATATCGAAGCGCCTGAAGGCTGGATCGTGAAAGTCTGATAACAGCCCCCTGCATACACTGTATGGGCTCATCCACCCGCATGAAGGTGGATGAGCACCGGTATCTATCGCCGGACAGTGAGGTCTGCACAGGGTGACGTCATGTTATGGAACTCTCCCAAACACAGTGTTCCTGCAACGGGTCACCGGTTAAACCGTTCAACCAGCGCGCGCAAACCACGAGATGTACTTTCCAGTTCGTTGCCACGCATCACCGCTGCATGTGCATTGTTTGCTGTTGTCTCAACGGTCCCTGCAACATTATTGATTTGCCGGGCTATATCTTCAGCGACATGGGCCTGCTCTTCTGAAGCCGCTGCCATCTGGTGACTCATGCTGCTGATGCGCTCAACGGCTTCCCGGATTCCCTGAAGTGCCTGTTGTGCCTCAATGACTTGCAGGACACCGTGATCGGCCTCGTTGATGCCCATCCGGGCAATGCTGACAGCCTCATCGGCACCCTTTTTCAGGGTTTCAATGACGTGTTGAATTTGCTGGGTTGATTCGCGAGTTTTGCCGGCCAGTGCGCGGACCTCATCGGCCACTACTGCAAAGCCCCGACCTTGTTCACCGGCTCTGGCTGCTTCAATGGCGGCGTTGAGGGCAAGCAGGTTGGTTTGGTCGGCAATGGATTGAATCATCCCTGCAGCACTCATGATCTGCTGAGTTTCGTTGGCCAGGTTATCCACGGCGTTGCTGATGTTGGTTACAGTGCTTGCCAGCAGTTGAATGGCTTCTCTAGACGTCCCGGCCACTTCGCCAGCCCGTTGAGCCAGTTCATGTGCTGTTTGTGCTTCATGTGCAGTGTGTTGCACATGACCGGACACCTCGTTGATCGACGCGGCCATTTGAGTCATGGCAGCGGCCGTCATGTCAGTTTCGGCTCTTTGCTCAAGCAAAGCCTGTTCAGTCTGGCTGGAAAGCAGTGAGGAGTGTGCCGCCGCCTCAGACACCTGGGAAGCGAGATCGCTCAGGCGCGTGAGGGCAGTCTTGAGCCGGGCGTCTTCACTGATCAGTATCATCGCCAGCTGCGCCGACGGGCCATAGGCGTCGCTATAGGTGAGCGCACTCACCGGGTCTGTAAACGCGTCAGGTGCACTTTCAATGATGTGCTTTAGTTGGCGCCCGATCCGTTTATATGACCACACACCTACGATTAAAAATAACCCGGCGGTCGCGGCCTGGGCGACCGGATTGGGCAGGTAGTTAGTAGCGCCAATGGCGAGAACAGCCGCTATTGCGGGGAAAAGCATTTGCCCGGCAAAAGCAGCCAGGTGATGTTTTGTGGACACGGCATTTTTACCGGCACGCAAACGCTCGTACAGCCGATGTGCTCGGTCTATCTGCTGTCGGGTCGGCTTGACCCTGACGGACTCGTAGCCGACTAACTTGCCCTCTTCAAGAATGGGGGTTACGTACGCGCTGACCCAATAAAAATCTCCGTTCTTACAGCGATTTTTTACAACACCCATCCAGCTTTTTCCCGCTTTCAAATAACGCCACATCAGCGCAAAAACAGCAGGTGGCATGTCGGGGTGACGCACCAGGTTGTGAGGGCTGCCGATCAGCTCTTGTTGAGAGTAACCGCTTATCTGGGCGAACTCGCTGTTGCAATAGGTGATTTTTCCGCTGGTATCAGTCGCTGAAATCAGGCGTTGTTGAGCCGGAAATATTTGCTCGACAGCAGTGGTAGTACGGGCAGTTCGCAAGGTAAATATGTCCAGAAGAGTTAATGTTTAATGATGTAAAGCCATACGAGTTATGGGTTACTCCCTAACGATGGCTCATGCTAAATCAAGGGCGTAATGATAGTGCGGAGGCCTATTGATTTCAGGTGTGGGTGATAGCAGTTAGCCTCTACGCTTATCAACTATAAAACATGCGCGTGCAGTGAAGTGGTGTGGCTGCTATTCAGGGATGGCTTTATATGCCAAGGGCGGCAATTGCCGCTCCCTACACAGGGCGAAGTCAGGCCGCTAATCTGCTCCCGCGCTTCGAGCGAGCGCTTGGAGTCCTCCATCAAGGCGGCAGGGCTCGTTGGGGGAAGGCACAATCTGCCTTGATAAAAAGGTGTACGCGGATTCTAGCCTGCTTTTTTGTGCCAGAGCGGTTATTTGTCAAATTGTCATACTTTTTGCTCTCACTGAGGCGCGGTGCGTTGAGCAGGCTTTCGAACCAAAGCGCCTATCACGCTTGGCCGCTCTGTTAGAATCGGTGCACTTGATATTCAGAGGTGCACAGATGAGCTCGCCGATTCGCCTTACCCAGTACAGTCACGGTGCAGGTTGCGGCTGCAAAATCTCTCCACAGGTGCTGGAGGTGATTCTGGCTGGCAGTGGTGCGCAGAACCTTGATCCAAAACTCTGGGTTGGCAATGCATCGCGCGACGACGCGGCGGTGTACGCCATCGATGAGGAGCGCGGTGTGGTGTCGACCACCGATTTCTTCATGCCTATCGTCGATGATCCATACGATTTCGGACGGATTGCCGCCACCAATGCCATCAGCGATATCTACGCCATGGGCGGTGATCCGTTGATGGCGATTGCAATTCTGGGTTGGCCGGTCAATGTGCTGGCGCCGGAAGTTGCCCGTGAAGTGATTCGCGGCGGGCGTGCAGCCTGTGATGCTGCCGGCATCCCGCTGGCGGGTGGGCATTCGATTGATACGCCGGAGCCTATTTTTGGTCTGGCAGTGACGGGATTGGTCGAGAAGCGATTCATGAAGCGCAATGACACCGCGACCGAAGGTTGCAAGCTCTATCTGACCAAGCCTTTGGGCATCGGTATTCTCACCACGGCCGAGAAAAAGGGTGTATTGCGCGCAGAGGATCAAGGGGTGGCGCGCGACATGATGTGCGCATTGAACAAGCCCGGCAGCCGTTTCGGCAAGCTGGAGGGGGTCAAGGCGATGACCGATGTCACCGGTTTTGGCTTGCTTGGCCACCTGGTGGAGATGGCGGACGGTAGCCAACTGACAGCGCGCCTCGACTTTGCAGCCGTACCTCGATTGGCCAGTGTCGACTTCTATCTTGAGCAGGGCTGCGTCCCGGGTGGGACCCACCGTAATTTCGACAGTTACGGCGAGCGCATCACCGCGTTGACGCAAATGCAGAAGTTGCTGTTGTGCGATCCGCAAACCAGTGGCGGTCTTCTGGTTGCCGTCGAAGAGGGTGAGCAAGCGAACTTCCTTGCGCTGGCCTCTGAACTGGGGCTGGAGTTGTCTGTAATTGGCGAATTCGTGGGCCGACAGCGTCACGCGGTTGAGGTGTTCTGATGCGTCAAAACAGCACCGACTACCGCGACATTTTTCTCAACGACCGCCCCTTGATGGACGTTCGTGCGCCGGTCGAATTCGACAAAGGTGCTTTTCCCCTGGCGTGCAATCGGCCACTGATGAACGATCTGGAACGGGAGAAAGTGGGCACCTGCTATAAGCAGCAAGGGCAGCAGGCGGCCATTGAACTGGGCCATCAACTGGTGTCCGGCCAGACCAAACAAGCGCGCATCGAGGCCTGGTTGGACTTTGCCCATTCCCAACCTCAGGGCTACCTGTATTGCTTTCGGGGAGGATTACGCTCGCAACTGACCCAGCAATGGCTCAAGAGCGAGGCCGGGATCGAGTATCCACGGGTTATCGGTGGTTACAAGGCTCTGCGAACGTACCTGATCGACGTTACTGATAGCGCGGTGGCCGAGTGCGATTTTGTGCTGGTGGCCGGGCTGACAGGCTCCGGCAAGACCGAAGTATTGACGCAGTTGGCCAATGCCCTAGATTTAGAGGGGCTCGCGAATCACCGCGGCTCCAGTTTCGGCAAGCATGCGACGCCGCAACCGGTGCAGATCAGTTTCGAGAATGCCTTGGCGATCGACATTCTCAAAAAGCGTGCTGGAGGTATCAGTCAGTTCGTTCTCGAGGACGAGGGGCGTGTTGTCGGTAGCCGCGCGATCCCGCTGACATTGTTCCAGGGCATGCAGAAGTACCCGCTGGTCTGGCTTGAGGAGCGCTTCGAGGATCGGGTCGAGCGAATTCTTAAAGATTATGTGATCGATTTGTGCGCCGAGTTCATAGGTGTTCATGGCATCGAGCAGGGCTTTGGCGTCTTTGCTGCGCACCTGCGCCAGAGCTTGTCAGGCATCGTCAAACGTCTGGGCGGAGAGCGCTACCAGCGCCTGGCCTTGATCATGGACAGTGCACTGATCGAGCAGGAAAAGTCCGGTGCGGTCAATCTGCACCGGGACTGGATCATCGGGATGCTGAGTGAGTATTACGACCCCATGTATGCCTATCAGAGAGACAGCAAAGGGCCGCGTATCGAGTTTTCCGGCGATCATGCGGCGGTGCTTGAGTACCTGAGAGAGCGTGGCCGCCGACTCGACTGAGTACCGGGTTCGGCTGTGCGTCATCCGTTGATGACGTACAGACAGATCGACAGGGTCACCAGCGAGCCAAGGGTCGAGATCAGAATCGTGCTTGAAACCACTGATGCCTCGCGCCGGTAGTATTCGGCCAGCATGAACGGCCCGGTACCTGTGGGAAGCGCGCTGAGTAATAGCGCCGAATTGGCCCACAACGGCGGCAGGTGGAATACGCGGAACACCAGAAACCAGGTCAGCAGTGGATGCGCGATCAGCTTTATCAGTACCAGCATCGTTGCGCCTTGCCGTGGGCCTTGCTGTTTCTGGGCGAGGAACAGCCCGAGTGAGATCAGTGCACACGGTGTGGTTGCTGCGCCGAGCAGGCTCAAGAATTTTTCAAGTGCCCCGGGCAGCGGCACGCCGGTATAGGCCCAGCAGGCGCCCAGAATCGGCGAGACCACCAAGGGGTTTTTCGCCAGCGCGAGTAGCACCTTGAGCACGATGCGATGCACCCGACGCTCGCTCTGTAAACCGATCTCGATGCACACCAGCGCCAGCCCGAACAACACACAGACCACCAGCAAGGACGCAATCAGAGCCGGTTCAAGACCCTCTGGCCCCAGCACCATGATGCACAGCGGTATGCCGATATAGCCGGTATTGGCATAGGACGCGCTGAGTGCATCAATACTGGCATCGGCGAAGTGGCCACTCTTTTTCCAGCGAAGTAACAGGGTCAGCACGAACATCGCAAGCGTGCTGCCTGTAAACGCGAGCACAAAGCCTGGGTGCCAGATTTTCTCCCAGGTTGCGGTGGCAGTCGCCGTGAATAACAGCGCGGGCAGACACAGCCACACCACCATGCGGTTGATTTCCGAGGCCGCGTTCGGGCCCAGACGATGGGTGCGTCGGCATACAAAACCGATGAGGATCAGGGCGAAGATCGGCAGCAATACATTCAATACAGAAGACATCGACCCCGACCCCTTGAACCGCTAACAAGCCGGCAAGGTTAAAGTCGGAAATCGTTAGCGTCCAATCTTTATTGATGCGCTCGGGATCTGCAATCTCTCTGTATCAACGGTTTCAGGGCAGCAGAGCGGACTCTTGCCCGGCCACAAAGTCGCTATTCAACGAGAAGATCAACGCCTTCAACCCGCCTTCAGGGTGGATGTCGGCAAACTCGGGCGGGTTTTCCAGGCGCTGCTGAAAAATCAAGTCAGGCGCCTCGACAGCGGCGCTGTCGATTAAAAAGTCCGGGCCGATGGCGGGGTCATTGATACACGCCAGTACAAGACCTTGCGGGTTGAGCAAATCAGGCAGGCGGCGGAGGATTTTCTGGTAGTCCTTGGTCAGCACAAAGCTGCCTTTCTGAAACGAAGGCGGGTCGACGATGATCAGGTCGTAGGGGCCGTCTCTTTTTACTCTCGCCCAGGATTTGAAAAGGTCATGCCCTAAAAAACTCACGCGGCTCAAATCATGCTGGTTAAGGCGGTGATTATCTCGCCCTCGGCTCAAGGCGGCCTTGGCCATGTCGAGATTCACTACGTGCTCGGCGCCCCCGGCAATGGCGGCGACAGAAAAGCCACAGGTATACGCGAACAGATTCAGCACCCGTTTGCCGTGTGCCTGAGCTTGAACCCAGCGGCGACCATAGCGCATATCCAGGAACAGCCCGGTGTTCTGGTTTCTGCCAAAGTCCAGTTTGAAATGCAGACCGTTCTCGGTGACAACCCCATTATCAACGGTCTCCCCCAGCAACCATTCGGTTGTACTGTCTTGAAGGTAGCGGTGTTGCAATAACAGGGTATGCGCCTGGCTGTGCAGCCAGGCGGGAGACTGACTCAGGGCCAGAAGCATGTGCTTCATGGCAGCCAACTCGGCTTCATCCGGTTGCTTGTACAGCGACACCAATAGCACGCCCTGCAACCAGTCAACGGTCACTTCTTCAAGCCCCGGCCAGCGTAGCCCTCTGCCGTGAAACAGGCGGCGAGCTTCGTCAGGTACTGCACTTAAAGCGGAGATTAAATGCTGTTGCAAGATAGAGAGGGCTTCGGAATTCATTGCGGGCTATCAGTCATTCGAAAGCGCGCAGTTTAAGCGTAATCGCCGGGGGGTTGGTGGCGTTTATTTTGTTAGCCTAGGCAAAAGCCGCTCGAGTTTACTGAGCGGCACCACGCGAAATAATCGGGGGAAAGGATGAAAAGCGAAACAAACGACGTGGTAACGGTTCCGTATGAAACTGCTGCTTTCTATACCAGGACAGCTGTCGAGTGATCTTGATCAAAGCGTCAGGGCTGGTCCGAAACGACGCCAAAACCCAGAAGTGTCTGCTTAATCCTACGGATTTCACCTTGGCAGGTGGAGATCGCATCGCCCTCACGGGACCGTCGGGGTCGGGGAAAAGTGTATTTCTTCGTGCCCTGGCGCTGCTTGATCCGCTGGAGGAGGGCCGCGTTTTTTGGCGCGATAAACCGGTGTCGAGCTCCGGGATTCCGGCGTATCGCCGCCATGTCAGTTACATCGCTCAGCGCCCCGCAATGCTTGAGGGCACAGTTGAAGACAATCTGCGTTACCCCTTCAGCTTGAAGGTCTATCACGACCTTACCTTCGACCGCGCCGCCGCCTTGCGGTTGGCCGAGCAGGCGGGTAGGGGGGAGCGTTTTCTCGACCAGCAGGCCAGCGAACTGTCGGGGGGTGAAGCGCAAATTGCAGCGTTGATCAGGGTTCTGCAATTGCAGCCTGATGTGCTGCTGCTTGATGAACCCACCGCGTCACTGGATCCCGAATCATCTCGAGAAATCGAGTCACTGGTGGCGGCCTGGTTCAGTGGCGCCGCGCAAGATGATCGCGCCTACATCTGGATCTCCCACGATCAAGAGCAGGCTCAGCGCATGAGTGAGCGAAGGCTGACGATGCAGGCAGGCACATTGAGCGAGCACACGACCTGATGGACTATCAGAACTTATCGCTACTGGATATTGGAATTGCTTCCTCGTTGATCCTGATTAACGGCGTACTGTCCCTTGTCCTGAAGCTTGATCTGGAACGCAAACTGGTGTGGGCGGCGATCCGCACCGTTGTGCAGCTACTCGCCATTGGTTATGTCTTGGGTTGGGTGTTCAACTTCGCCCAATGGTATGTCGTGCTGCCGTTGATGGCCGGGATGACCTTGATTGCGGGGCTGTCGGCCTCAGGACGAGGCAAGCGGACGTATGCGGGGCAGCGTATCGACAGCATTGCGTCGATCTGGCTGAGTTCATGGCTGGTCACTGCCGTGGGGCTGTTCGCCGTTATTCGGATTCATCCCTGGTATGAGCCGCAGTATGCAATCCCCATTCTCGGGATGATTCTCGGCAACACCCTGACCGGGGTGTCGTTGGGTATTGAGCGGATGACTCAGGAATTGACGACCGGGCGCAACGTCGTGGAAATGAGTCTTGCCCTCGGCGCTACCCGCTGGGAGGCCGCACAAGGCCCGGCCCGCCAGGCGGTGCGTGCCGGGATGATCCCTACGCTTAATCAAATGACTGTGGTCGGGCTGGTCAGCCTGCCCGGGATGATGACGGGGCAGGTGCTGGCGGGGCAGTCGCCAATTCAGGCGGTGCGTTATCAAATCATCATAATGTTCCTGATCGCGGCGGCATCGGCGCTGGGAACGGTGTGTGCAGTACTGCTCACCTACCGGCGGCTGTTTTCAGCGGATCACCGGTTTTTGGCGTCGAGGCTGATGGTGCGCAAATAGTTGGCAATGACATTCCCTTGCGCACTCTGATTTGTCGGCGAGGCATCGCCGCCGTTGATCAGAGGTGCAATATCCGGGGCTACTTCTTGGTATTGTGCGTCACAATTTGTGACGTTTCCCCCTTTTTTAACGAGAAGCTGTAGCAATGCCTGAACCAATTCCCTTGAAGGACCACGAGAAAGAAACGCAGCTGGTCAATAAGCGTTTGCTTGCGTGTGGTCTGCTCGTGGCCGTGTTGAGCTGCATTCTGGTGGGCAGAATGTATTTTCTGCAGGTAACCGAGTTTGCTTATCATTCGACGATTTCAGAGAACAATCGGGTGCATGTCCTTCCGATCCCGCCGGAAAGAGGCATGATTTATGACCGTAATGGTGTGGTGCTGGCGGACAATCGGCCCAGTTTCAACCTGATCATGACCCGCGAGCGGTCCGGGGACTGGAGCCAGGTGCTGGACTCCCTGATCAGTATTCTTCAGTTGCCTGAAGAAGACCGGATTTTGTTCGACAAGGATCTGAAGCAAGCCCGTCATCGCTTCGACCCTGTGACGTTGCTGTATGAGTTGACCGAAGAACAAATTGCCCTGGTCGCCGTCAATCAGTTTCGCCTGCCGGGGATCGACGTCGAGCCGCAGTTTGTTCGACATTATCCGTTGGGCGCGCATTTCGCCCATTCCATTGGTTATGTGGGCAGGATCAACGAAAAAGAGTCCAAGCAACTGTCAGTGGATTATCGCGGCACTCAATCGATCGGCAAGACCGGTATCGAGCGCTTCTACGAGTCTGAACTGCATGGCCGGGTCGGTTATGAAGAGGTCGAAACCAATGCGCAAGGGCGGGTGTTGCGCGTGCTCAAGCACACGGACCCTATCCCCGGTAAAAGTATTGTCCTGAGCCTGGATATCGGTCTTCAGGAGGCGGCGGAAGATGCCCTGGGAGATCGGCGTGGTTCGGTGGTGGCGCTGGACCCGGAAACCGGCGAAGTACTGGCCATGGTCAGCAAACCCAGTTTCGATCCCAACCTGTTCGTCACCGGGATTAGCTTCAAGGAATACGCAGCGCTGCGTGACTCTGTCGACCGGCCCTTGTTCAACAGGGTGCTGCGCGGGTTGTATGCGCCCGGTTCGACGATCAAACCTGAGGTCGCGATTGCAGGGCTGGACAGCAGTGTTGTTACCGCGCAGACCCGGGTGTTCGACCCTGGCTACTTCCAACTGCCGGATTACGATCACAAATACCGAAACTGGAACCACAGCGGTGATGGTTGGGTGGACATGGATGCCGCCATCATGCGTTCCAACGACACCTATTTCTATACGCTGGCGCACAAGCTCGGCATTGATCGCATGCATGACTACATGACCATGTTTGGCCTGGGACAAAAAGTGTCGCTGGACATGTTTGAGGAGTCGGCGGGGCTAATGCCTTCCCGTGAGTGGAAGCGGGCCACGCGACGTCAGGTCTGGTTCCCGGGTGAAACCGTCATCTTGGGTATCGGGCAGGGGTATATGCAGGTGACACCGCTGCAACTGGCCCAGGCCACCGCGTTGATTGCCAACAAAGGCGTGTGGAATCGGCCTCATCTGGCGAAAACTATCGATGGTGTGTCACCGGTCGATGAACACCCGATGCCTAACATCGTGTTGCATGACTCCAGTGAGTGGGATCAGGTCAATCACGGTATGCAGATGGTGATGCATGACCCGCGTGGCATTGCTCGGGCTTCTGCCCTCGGCGCGCAATACCGGATTGCCGGTAAAAGCGGCACGGCCCAGGTGGTTGCGATCAAGCAGGGTGAGCGCTACAACCGTTTGAAAACCCTGGAGCGCAACCGCGACAACGCCTTGTTCGTTGGTTTCGCCCCGGCGGCACATCCGAAAATCGCGGTCTCGGTCATGATCGAGAACGGTGAAGCGGGCGGTCGCGTGGCGGGTCCTGTCGTGCGCCAGGTGATGGACGCCTGGTTGCTCGACAAAGAAGGCCACTTGAAGCCGCAATATGCGACGCCGGTCAAAGCGCCGGGTGAGCCGCACGTCTGATACGCCGCATCAAGCTCACGTTATGCGCGAACAAATGCGCTCCAACAGGACGCGCATTTGCCCGCGAAGCAGGCTGGTCAGATCCCGGTTTATGCCCGTAAACCGGGCGTTCAAGCTTCATCGTGCACCACTGTGAATCAATAAAAATCTTCCTGAAAATTTCTGCAAAAAAGTCGTTGTATCCGTCTGAATTTGAATATTATGTTGATAACATATTGAAGATTAATGACCGTCTTCTAACATTTATGGCTGCGCCAAGGCGTTGAATCCGGCATGAACTCCACTGAAAAAAGCAGTTTTCTGGTGACGCTGGAACAGCGCTTCACTGGCCTGACGCCTACAGGGAAGCGTATCGCCGGTTACCTGTTGGCCAACCCTCAGAAGTTGCCCTTCGAAACAGCGGACAGCATCGCGCAGCAAACCGGAACCACGGGCATTTCGGTCGGACGCTTCTTGCGTTCGCTGGGCTACCGTAATCTGGACGACGTCAAACAAAGCTTGCGCGGTGACTCGGGTAATACCTGGCTGATCACCGACCGGCTTGGCGCCTTCCGTGAAGAAGCCACTCACGGCGATGCGCTGGATCGCTCGTTGAGCCGAGAACTGGACGCTATTCAGCACGTGTACGGCCTGGCCCGGAGCGAACAGTTTGCCCACATCGTCGAGCGTCTGTACGCCGCCGATGCGGTATTCATTGTCGGTATTCAGACCACTCGCGGCATTCTCAACGCGTTTCATAGCCACCTCGAATACATCCGGCCAAAGGTCTACTACGTCGATGGCCTGTCCGGGACTTATGCGGAGTCCCTGAACTCAAGTTTCGAGAATCCCTACGCGATCATTTCCGATTTCCGTACCTATTCCAGCGTGGCCCGCACATTCTGCGAGGTTGCCAGCAGCAACAATCTGCCCTTGGCATTGGTCACCGATTTCCACTGTCCGTGGGCCAGGGATTACCCCATGGACCTGTTGCAACTGAAGACCGACGTGGGTCAGTTTTGGGATTCCCTGGCACCGCTGACATGCCTTTTCAACCTGATGGTGTCGGCCGTGGCGGAAAAATACGGTGACCGTCTGGACGAGCGTCTGGCGAAAAATCGGCACCTGCAAGAGCTTTTTGGCCAGTTTGAATAGCGCTGCTCAGGGCTATCAAACCGGCAACATGATGACCAGCGTCTTACTTTTGATTGGAGTGTTTACGTGAACAGCAGCCTACTTGTCGAAGTCGATGCCCACGCGCTGCAGGTCGAAATCGATCTGATCTACGCTGGCGCCGATAACCTGGCTGGCACGCCGATTTATCAAGATCCACGCTGCTTGTTGCACCGCGACGCCGAACGCTGCCTGCGCATGGCCAGCCGTCTGGCGCGCCAGGCAGGGTTGAGCCTGCGCATCCTCGATGCCTACCGCCCGCCGTATGCCCAACTGTTGTTGTGGCAGGCGCTGCCTAACCCGGAATACGTGCGTGATCCAACACTCGGTTCGCACCATAGCCGTGGCGTGGCTGTCGATTTAACGTTGATCGACGCCGACGGCCAGCCGCTGGACATGGGCACCGGTTTCGATGACATGCGTGAGCAGTCTCACCAGTTTTTCGCCGACCTGCCTACCGCCGTGCAGCGCAACCGTTTGTTGCTGCTGGGGATCATGCTGAGCGCCGGGTTCCAGCCGATTGCCAGCGAATGGTGGCATTACGAATTGCCCGACGCCGAGAGCTATCCGTTGATTGACGACGGTTCGATCCGTCCGGCCAACCACTGACGGATAACCACTGAATAGATGACACCTGCTTGACTGTGACACAGCCTGACATGACCGGGACGACAATGAATCCCGGCGTAAATTCGGTGCAATCCTTTTCCAGAACAGGCAAGGATTGGCCGTTTTCGAACACTCATTGCGAGTGGTCGAGCTTTAACTGCCCGGTATAGCTTTAATAAAAAACCTGACGAACTTCCACATATCGAATGATCAAGGAACCGGCATGAATCTAATCTTCACCCCGCGCAAATTGGCCATGGCCTTGCTGTGTTCGGCTCTGGGTCTCGGTGCCTGGCAGTCGGCCAGCGCCGCCGTGCCGCAAGACACGCTGATGATCGGCAAACCCGCCGACCCGCAGACCCTCGACCCGGCCGTGACCATTGATAACAACGACTGGACCGTGACCTATCCGGCGTACCAGAAACTGGTGGCCTACAAGGTCGAGAACGGCAAGGGCAGCACCGAGGTGCAAGGTGATCTGGCCGCCAGCTGGACCACATCAGCCGACAGCTTGATCTGGGAATTCAAGATCAAAACCGGAAACCTGTTTGATGATGGCGCCGAAGTGGACGCCAACGCGGTAAAGTTTTCTTTCGACCGGTTGATGAAACTCAAGCAAGGCCCGTCCGGTGCGTTCCCCGACGACATGGTGGTGGCGGTGGTCGACCCGATGACCGTGCGCTTTACCCTGAAAGCACCGTATGCGCCGTTCCTCTATACCCTTGCGCATAACGGCGGGGCGATCATCAACCCGGATGTCGCCAAGAAGACCGACGACGTCAACGCATACCTGTCGACCCATACCGCGGGTTCTGGTGCCTTCCGACTGACCTCATGGCAGAAAGGCCAGTCCTTGACCATGGAGCAGAACACCTACTTTTCTGGCCCCAAGCCAACGCTGAAAAAAGTCGTGATCAAAATCATTGGTGAGGCGTCGGTACGCCGATTGCAACTGGAGCGTGGTGACCTCGACATCATTGAAGACATGCCCGAAGACCAGCTTGATGCGCTGGGCAAAAAAGCCGGCGTAGTGGTTCGCGACTATCCGTCGCTGCGGGTCACGTACCTGTACCTTAACAACAAAAAAGCACCGATGAGCAACCCGGATGCACGCCGGGCTATCGTCGATGCGCTGGATTATGACGGCATCATTAACGGCATTCTCAAGGGCAAAGCCAAACCCATGAACGGGCCGATCCCACAGGGCATGTGGGCGTACGATCCGGCGTTGCCGCCGATGAAGCAGGACGTAGCCAAGGCCAAGGCCGACCTGGCGAAAGTCCCGGAGAAAATCAGCAGCCTAAACTTCATGTATTCGGACAAGGACCCTAACTGGGAGCCTATCGGTTTGACCTTGCAGGCTGGCCTGGCACCGCTGGGGGTCAATCTCAAGTTGGAGAAGCTGGCCAACGCGACCCTGCGTGAGCGCCTGGGCACGGGTGATTTCGATATTGCCATCGGCTCCTGGAGCCCGGACTTCGCTGATCCCTACATGTTCATGAACTTTTGGTTCGACTCCAAGCTGCAAGGCCTGGCGGGCAATCGCTCGTTCTATGACAACCCGGTCGTCGATAAACTGATCCGAGAGGCCGCGTCGAACAACGACACCGCCAAGCGCACCGAGTTGTATCAGCAAGCGCAGAAAATTGTCCTTAACGACAGTGTCTACGCCTACCTGTACCAGAAGAGCTACACGCTGCCGATGCGTGACGCAGTCAAAGGTTACGTGTTCAACCCGATGCTTGAGCAAGTATTCAACATCGACACCATCACCAAGTAAGTCGTCGTTATCGCTCCAGCGACCCACCTGTAAAAGGTGGGTCGTTGCAGCGTTGTGCCCACGGCAGACGTTTATCGCTGCCGATCCGAAGCGTTACCGAGGTGCCTGATGGCCTTCCTGAATATGTTGCGCAAACGCCTGTTCGGCCTGTTGCTGGTCGTTGTGGGCGTTTCGTTGATCACCTTTGCGATTTCCCATCTGATCCCCGGCGATCCGGCCCGACTGATTGCTGGCGACCGTGCCAGCGATGCCATCGTCGCCAACATCCGTCATCAATTGGGGCTGGACCTGCCGCTGTATCAGCAATATGGCCGCTACATGCTTGACCTGTTGCAGGGCGACCTCGGCACTTCGATCCGCACCAGTCGACCGGTGCTCGAAGATTTGCAGGCGTATTTTCCGGCGACTCTGGAGCTGGCGTTGGCGGCCCTGACCCTGTCGATACTGATCGGAGTGCCATTGGGCGTGTTGTCTGCGGTATACCACAACCGGGCCATTGATCAGATTGCACGGACCCTGGCCGTCACCGGTATTTCAACGCCCGCGTTCTGGCTTGGACTGGGCTTGATCGTGCTGTTTTACGGACATTTGGGCTGGCTGCCCGGCAGCGGTCGTCTCGATGAAGGGCTTGAGCCGCCACCGACCTTTACCGGTTTCTACTTGATCGATTCACTGCTGGCAGGCGATGGAGCGCTGTTCTCCAATGCTCTGCAGCATTTGATCCTGCCAGCTGTAACCCTGGGGTTTGTCAACCTGGGGGTGGTGGCGCGGCAGATACGCTCGGCGATGCTCGACCAGCTTGGTGAGGACTACATCCGCACTGCGCGCGCCTACGGCTTGTCGCGTTGGGCGGTAATTCTGCGCCATGCGCTGCCGAATGCGTTGATCCCGTCGGTGACGGTATTGGGTCTGACGCTGGGCGACCTGCTCTATGGTGCGGTGCTCACCGAAACGGTCTTCGCCTGGCCAGGCATGGGCGCTTATGTGGTCAAGTCGATTCAGTCCCTGGATTTTCCGGCAGTGATGGGCTTCGCGATTTGGGTGTCCTTCATTTATGTACTGCTCAACATGGCCATCGATCTGCTCTACCGCGTGATCGACCCCCGCATTGGCGAGGTCAACTGACATGTCTATTCCCGTTAACCCGCTGACCGTCGCGCCGCTTGCCCACCCCCCGCGCTGGAGGGAAAGGTTCGCCTACCTGGCCTACCAGATTCGTCGCAGCCCGCTGACCATGGCGGGCCTGGCGATCTCCCTGGTCGTCCTGCTGTGCATGGCGTTCGCGCCGTGGCTGGCGCCCCATGACCCCAACGCACTGGACCTGGTGCATCGCCTGGCACCGCCTTCCGCCGCGCACTGGTTCGGCACCGATGAAGTCGGCCGTGACCTGTTCAGTCGAGTGTTATACGGCAGTCAGCAATCGGTCGGTGTCGGCCTGTTCGTGGCCTTTTCCTCGTGTCTGATCGGCGGGTTGCTGGGCTGCATGTCCGGGGTCATTGGTGGGCGTTTTGACAGCCTGACCATGCGCCTGATGGACATCATGCTTTCGGTGCCGTCGCTGGTGTTGATCATGGCCCTGGCCGCCGCGTTGGGCCCGAGCCTGTTCAACGCCATGTTGGCGATCACTCTGGTGCGGATTCCGTTCTATGTGCGACTGGCCCGAGGGCAAGCGTTGAGCATCCGTCAGATGGGTTACGTCAAGGCCGCGCAGACCTTCGGTGCCGGGCGCTGGCACATCGTGCTCTGGCACGTGGCGCGCAATGCGATGCCGCCGTTGTTGGTGCAACTGAGCCTGGATATTGGCAGCGCGATCCTCATGGCTTCGGCCCTGGGTTTCATCGGACTCGGCGCGCAACAACCGACGGCGGAGTGGGGGGCAATGGTTGCCACGGGGCGTAACTACATCCTCGACCAATGGTGGTATTCGACGTTCCCCGGCCTGGCGATTTTGGTCACGGCGACCGGATTCAATCTGCTGGGCGACGGCGTACGGGACTTGCTCGATCCGCGTCAACAGGGGAAATGACCATGCAGACCTCTCCAGAAGTGAGCGCACACGTGCCGAACGCGAATACTCCGGTCCTGACCATCGACAATCTGAGCGTGGAGTTTCCCGCTTACCGCAGTACGGTCAAGGCCCTCAACGGCGTTTCGCTGCACGTCAATCCTGGCGAAATCGTCGGAGTGATCGGCGAGTCCGGTTCAGGTAAATCCGTCACCGCCATGCTCAGTCTGCGCCTGTTGCCCGAACGCAGTTACCACGTCAGTGGCGGCAGCCTGCACATTCTGGGTCGCGACATGCTCGCGGCCAAAGAAAAAGACCTGCTTAAAGTCCGTGGCCGTGACGTCGCGATGATTTTCCAGGAGCCGATGACTGCGCTTAACCCGACCCGCCGTATCGGTCGACAGATGCTTGATGTGATCATTCATCACCAGCACTTGAGCAAGGCCGATGCACGGGCCAAGGCCATTGCTCTATTGCGTGACATGCACATTGCCGACCCTGAGCAGGTGTTGGAAAGCTACCCCTTCGAGCTGTCGGGCGGCATGCGTCAGCGGGTGATGATCGCGTTGGCTTTTTCCTGCGATCCACAGCTGCTGATTGCCGACGAACCGACCACTGCGCTGGACGTCACTGTGCAGCGTCAGGTGCTGCTGCTGTTGCGGGAAAAAGCCCGAGAGCGTGGCACTGCAATCCTGTTGATCACCCATGATATGGCGCTGGTGTCGCAGTTCTGCGATCGGGTCTACGTGATGTACACCGGCGCCGTGGTGGAGCAGGGGGCGACTGGCGAGGTCATGGTCGATCCGCGCCATCCCTATACTCGCGGTTTGCTCAGCGGCCTGCCGGAGCAAGTGCAGCCGGGTGAAGACCTGATGACTATTCCTGGCCAGGTTCCGAATCTTGCCGCGTTGCCCGCAGGTTGTACGTTCCGCGACCGCTGTCAGTACGCGATGCCGGTCTGCAGCAAACGCCCGCCCTTGCAAGCCATTGACGCCGAAGGTCTGCGCAAGAGCGCTTGCTGGCTGACTGTACAGGAGCAAACATCATGATCAGCACTGCACGTAAACGACTGCCCAGCGACAATGCGGCGATTCTCGGCCTGAGCGATGTGCGGGTGCATTTCCCGGTGGGCAGCGATTGGCTGGGGCGTCCCAAGGGCATGGCTCATGCCTTGAACGGTATTGATCTGGACGTTCGTGCTGGTGAAACTCTCGGCGTGGTCGGTGAGTCCGGTTGTGGCAAAAGTACGTTGGCGCAACTGTTGATGGGGCTGATCAAACCCACCAGCGGGACGCTGGACTGGATCTATAACGACGCCCGCGAGCGCAGCAGTAATGTGCAGATCGTATTCCAGGACCCGCAGTCGTCTCTCGATCCGCGTCTGCCGATCTGGAAAATCATCACCGAGCCGCTGTTCGTCCAGCGCGCCGTCCCGCGTCGAGAGATGCGCGATATCGCAGCCAAAGTTGCAGCTCAAGTGGGCATTCGCACCGAGTACATGGACCGCTTTGCCCACCAATTTTCCGGTGGGCAGCGGCAACGCATTGCCATCGCCCGAGCACTGTCGTCCAACCCGGACATCATCGTCCTCGACGAGCCGACCTCGGCACTGGACATTTCGGTGCAAGCGCAGATCCTCAACTTGCTGAGTGAACTGCAACGCAGTCGCGACCTGACCTACATCCTGATCTCGCACAACGTTTCCGTCGTCCGGCACATGGCCGACCGTGTGGCCGTGATGTACCTGGGGCAGATAGTCGAACTGGGCAGCGCCGCCGAAGTGCTTGATCACCCGAGGCACCCTTACACGCAATTGTTGCTGGACGCGGTGCCACGTCTTGGCGCGCCGATTGATAATGCCCAGGTCGCCGCCCCCACTGAACTGCCCGGCAACCGCAACCTGCCCACCGGCTGTTTCTTCCGCGACCGCTGCCCGCGTGCCACTGCTGGCTGTGACAAACCGCAGGCGTTGGTGGCGACGAAGGGTGAGGCAAGGGACCGCCTGGTGCGCTGTCACTTGGAGTCTGTGATGTTGTGATGTTGTGATCAGGAGGGAGGTTGGGTACGCGGCGGGTCGAAAAAACGGGTCTTCTTCAAGCAACGGCTTCCTTTTCAAGGCGTAAGTCCGTACAACGCTGCATCGCCATTCCCCTGTTCGCACTTGCGTTGCGAATATGCGGTTGTCATTCCTTGTAGTGGATTTGCTCGCATGATCAAAAGTCTGGGTTTCAGTAGGAAGATTCTGCTCGCCGCCACGTTAATTATTGTTGTCGCATTTACGAGTTTTATTGCCGTGAATGACTATCGGCAACGTCAAACCGTGCGTGCCAATGTTTTTCTTGAACTGCAACAGTTAGCCAGTCTCACTACGCATAACATCCAGACCTGGCTGGAAAGCCGCACTCAGTTGCTGCAATCGATGGCCCAGCAAATTGCCGTTGACGGCACATCCCCGAGTACGCTGCAACGGGTGGTCGGGCTGCCAGCTTACGTCGATAATTTTCAGCTGAGCTATTTTGGCGTTAATGATGGCGTGATGTTTTCCGTCCCAGCGGGCAACCGCGCTGCGGATTACGACCCACGCCTTCGCGGCTGGTACAAGGCGGCTGAAAGCGCCCGGACGACCATCGTGACGGAACCGTATATTGCTGCGTCTTCGGGCAAACTGGTGGTCACCCTGGCCACTCCCGTCAAACATGACAATCAGTTTGTCGGGGTGGCGGGCGCCGATATCGCGCTGGACAGCATCAGCAATACCATCAACGCTCTGAATTTTGGTGGTCACGGCTATGCATTCATCGTCAGCGGTGACGGCAAAATTCTGGTTCACCCGGACAGCAAGCTGGTCCTGAAAAACCTGAGCGATGCCTACCCGACCGGTACGCCAAAAATTGCTCCCGGGGTTACTGAAGTCGACTTGCCCGGCAAGTCGGAATTCATCTCCTTCACCCATGTCGACGGCCTTGCTTCGGCGAATTGGTACGTGGCGCTGGTACTTGATCAAGACGCGGCCTATTCGATGCTCAGTGAGTTCCGCACTTCGGCGCTGACCACCATGGTGGTGGTCGTGGTCTTTATCATCGTGCTGTTGGGCCTGCTGATTCGTGTGCTCATGCAGCCGTTGCACCTGATGAGCCGAGCGATGCAGGACATCGCCGACGGTGAGGGTGATTTGACCAAGCGTCTGTCCATCCATTCTCAGGATGAGTTCGGCGCGTTGGCGCAGTCATTCAACCGTTTCGTTGAACGTATCCATGCGTCGATTCGAGAAGTGGCCAACACCGCCGCTCATCTCAGCGAGGTGGCTGCGCGGGTCGTGTGTGCTTCAAACTCGTCCATGCTCAACTCCGACGAGCAAGCCAACCGGACCAGCAGTGTTGCTGCGGCTATCAACGAACTGGGTGCGGCGGCCCAGGAAATCGCGCAAAACGCATCCTTGGCCTCGCAGCATTCCAGCGCTGCCAGCCACCTTGCCAGCGATGGTCAGAAGGTCGTGCAGCAGACTATCCAGGCGATGAATCTATTGTCGGAAAAAATCAGCTCGTCTTGCGTCAACATTGAGAGCCTCAACAGCAAGACCGTCAACATTGGCCAGATTCTTGAGGTGATCACCAGCATTTCGCAGCAGACCAATTTGCTCGCGCTCAATGCCGCCATTGAAGCGGCAAGGGCGGGCGAGGCAGGCCGAGGCTTCGCCGTGGTGGCCGATGAAGTGCGCAACCTTGCGCATCGCACCCAGGATTCGGCTCAGCAAGTGCAGAAAATGATCGAAGAGTTGCAGGTTGGCGCACGGGAAGCGGTAGTGACCATGACCGAAAGCCAGCGCCAGAGCGAAACCAGCGTCACCATCGCCAATCAGGCCGGAGATCGACTGAGTAGCGTGACTGGCCGCATAGGCGAAATCGACGGTATGAACCAGTCGGTTGCTACCGCGACCGAGGAGCAAACGGCCGTCGTCGAGTCGATCAATGTTGATATCACTCAAATCAACACCTTGAATCAGGATGGTGTAGGCAACCTGAAATCGACCCTTGAAGCCTGTGCCGACCTGGAGCACCAAGCCGCTACGTTGCAGCATCTGGTGGGGACGTTCCGCATCTGAGTCTGCGTTAGACGTCCCCGGCCTTCGCAGAGAGGGCCGAGGCGTCTACAAACCGTCAACCAATCGTTACCTTACTGTCATCCCCGGTTCATGGGCCTGAAACACCTTCTCTTTACTGTCAGTTGCACACAAACGCAGCCGTGCAAAGGCTGTTCAACCAGACAGAGAAGCCCATGAACACAGCTATCCATGTCGACCGTCTGAACAAGACTTTTGCTCGCAAGGCTGCTTTGATTGATCTTGCGTTGTCTATACAACCCGGTGAAATGGTCGCGCTGATCGGCGCTTCAGGTTCGGGAAAATCCACGCTGTTGCGCCATATGGCGGGGCTCGCGCGTTGTGATCGCACCAACGGCGGCCGGGTGCAGGTGCTGGGCCGCGAAGTGCAGGCCTCAGGCCGCCTCAATGGCAACGTCCGCCAGCTGCGGGCCGATATCGGCTACATCTTCCAACAGTTCAATCTGGTCAATCGCCTCAGTGTGCTGGACAACGTGTTACTCGGTTGTCTGGGGCGCATGCCCGGCTGGCGCGGCAATCTGGGCCTGTTCAATACTCAGGAAAAACAGTGGGCGATGGAGTCCCTGGACCGCGTGGGTCTGGCCGATCTCGCCACTCAGCGCGCCTCGACCCTTTCAGGCGGTCAACAACAGCGCGTGGCGATTGCTCGTGCGTTGACCCAGCGGGCCGACGTTATTCTGGCCGATGAACCTATTGCGTCACTGGACCCTGAGTCCGCACGCAAGGTCATGGAAATCCTCGCCGATATCAATCGCCGTGACGGCAAGACCGTTGTCGTCACCCTGCATCAAGTGGATTACGCCGTGCGTTATTGCCAACGCGCCGTGGCCCTTAAAGCCGGGCGCATTCATTTTGATGGCGCCGCTGAAGCACTCAGCACTCAACTTCTCAACGACCTGTACGGTGCGGATCTGGATAGCAGTCTTCTGTTCTCCGACAAAACGCGTAGCGCCGAAAGACCGTTAAAACTGGCGCTTGCGCAGGCCTGATTTCGTTGCAGTTGCTCTAAAAAACAAACAACCAACGCCACCTTCAGGAATCCTTCCATGTTGAATCGTATGGGTCGTGTTTTCGCGTCTGCCGCCTTACTGGCCACCTGTTTCCTGAGCACCGCTCAGGCTGAAGAAAAAGTCATCAACTTCGGCCTTATGTCCACCGAGTCTTCGACCAATCTGCGAAGCGTCTGGCAGCCGTTCCTCGACGATATGTCGAAAAAAACCGGTCTTAAAGTCAACGCGACCTTCGCCTCCGACTATGCCGGATTGATTCAGGGTATGCGCTTCAATAAGGTCGATATCGCCTGGTTGGGCAACAAGGGCGCGATGGAAGCCGTGGACCGTTCCAACGGTGAAATCTTTGCCCAGACTGCCGCCGCCAATGGGGCCGCCGGTTACTGGAGCCTGTTGATCGTGCGCAAGGACAGTCCGATCAACTCGGTCGAAGACATGCTCAAAAACGCCAAGGACCTGACCTTCGGCAACGGTGATCCAAACTCCACCTCCGGTTACCTGGTGCCGGGCTACTACGTCTTCGCCAAGAACAATGTGAATGCCGCCACCGCCTTCAAACGTACGCTCAACTCCAGCCATGAAGTGAACGCCTTGAGCGTGGCCAAAGGTCAACTCGACGTTGCCACTTTTAACACTGAAAGCTGGGACCGTCTGGTCGTCACCCAACCGGACCAGGCCGCCATGCTCAAGGTCATCTGGAAGTCGCCATTGATCCCTGCCGATCCGATGGTCTGGAACAAAGGTCTGTCGGATGTCGACAAGGGAAAAATTCGCGAGTTCTTCGCCACCTACGGCGATACCGATCACGAGAAGGCTGTACTCAAAGAGATGCAGTTGGGCAAGTTCCTGCCGTCCTCCGACGATCAATTACTGCCGATCCGCCAGCTTGATCTGTTCAAGCAGCGCACCGAGGTCAATGCCAGCACCACCCTCGACGCCAAAGAAAAAGCCGAGCGACTGAAAGAGCTTGATGCGGGTCTGGCCAAGCTGCAAGAACGAATCACCAAGCTGGAAAAGAAGAGCACCTCCAGCGCCAGCGCCGGTTGACGCCTGCCGACGCGACGCCCCCGCGCGTCGCGTCATCGCAGCCTTTTATGGCTGCCCTATTTGAGAGCCGTTTATGACTTCCAATGCTGCACATGCTGAAGCCGTCGGCAAACGTACCTGGCCGCAATATGTGGGCTGGGGCCTGTTCCTCGCCATGCTGGCCTGGGCCTGGCATGGCGCTGAGATGAACCCGCTGGCGCTGTACCGCGATGCAGGGAACATGGCGACCTTCGCAGGTGACTTCTTCCCGCCAGATTTCCGCGAATGGCGCTCGTACCTCAAAGAAATGATTGTCACGGTGCAGATCGCACTGTGGGGCACGGTGCTGGCGATTGTCTGCTCGGTGCCGTTGGGGATTCTGTGCGCCGAGAACATCACCCCGTGGTGGATTCATCAGCCATTGCGCCGAGTCATGGACTCGTTCCGTTCGATCAACGAAATGGTGTTCGCGATGCTGTTTGTGGTCGCGGTCGGTCTGGGCCCGTTCGCTGGCGTTCTGGCGTTGTGGATCAGCACCACGGGGGTCCTCGCCAAGCTGTTTGCTGAAGCGGTCGAGGCCATTGATCCGGGCCCCGTCGAAGGCGTGCGCGCTACCGGCGCCAGTGCTCTGCAAGAAGTCATCTACGGGGTCATCCCGCAAGTCATGCCGCTATGGATTTCCTACGCCCTGTATCGCTTCGAGTCCAACGTACGCTCGGCCACGGTGGTCGGAATGGTCGGTGCCGGGGGGATTGGCGTGATCCTTTGGGAGAACATCCGGTCTTTCCAGTTCGTCCAGACCTGCGCCGTATTGCTGGTGATTATCGTCGTGGTGAGCGTGATCGACATCCTGTCGCAACGCCTGCGTAAACAGTTCATTTAACGGAGAGGGTGCCAAACGGCGCTTTTTTTAAACCATGCAGTTGTCTAGACAAATTGAACCCGTTTACCGCGAACTGGCGGACACTTTGCGCCGGGAGCTCGGCGATTATCGGGCCGGGGATTACCTGCCAGCGGAGATCCGCCTGGCCGCGCGATTTTCCGTCAACCGGCATACCGTGCGCCGCGCCATTGATGAGTTGGTGCTCGATGGCAGCGTGTTGCGTCGCCAGGGCCGTGGCACCCAGGTGCTGGAGCGTCCGCTGATCTATCCGCTGGTTGCAGAAAGCGCGTATAGCCAGTCGTTATCGGCGCTCGGGCATGGGGTTGAAGCCCGGCTGCTGCAGCGGCGTAGTTGCCTGGCCAACCGCGATGAGGCGAGGCACCTGGGACTGGCCGATCAGGCACCGCTGATTGAGCTGCAAACATTGCGCATGGTCGACGGTCAGCCCGTGAGCTTGATCCGCCACCGTTACTGCGCCAGCCGAACCGAGCTGCTGGCGCCTTATACCGGGGGCTCGCTGCGCCAGTTTTTCGCTGAGCGCGACCTGCCGTTGACCCGCACATTCAGCCTGATTGGCGCGCGCCTGCCGAGTCGTGAGGAGGCGGGTCTGTTGCTCATGCCCCGTCATTTGCCCGCGCTCAGCGTTTTTACCCTTTCCCGTGATTCGTCCGGCCAGCCGGTGGAGCTTGCGCAGTCCACCAGCCGCTCGGACCGTTTCCAATATCAGGTCATCACATGATGGAGATGCCGACGATGAGTTCCGCTCCTGTAGCCCCGCACGCAGCCCGACAACAGTGGATCGGCGTACTCGCCCGTGCCCACCGTGGCGAATTGAGTGGCCATGAAGCGGCCCTGCGTGACACCGAATATCAACTGATTCGCGCTCCGGAAATCGGCATGACCCTGGTCCGTGGGCGCATGGGCGGCACCGGTGCGCCGTTCAACGTCGGTGAGATGAGCGTGACCCGCTGTGTAGTGCGCCTGGCGGATGGGCGCACCGGTTACAGCTATCTGGCCGGGCGCGACAAGGCTCATGCCGAACTGGCCGCGTTGGCCGACGCGCATCTGCAAGGCCCGCAACAGGCGCGCTGGTTGAGTGAGTTGATCGAACCCCTGGCCTGCGCCCACGCCGCACGCCGCGCCGAAAAAGACGCTGAAACCGCAGCGACCAAGGTCGAGTTCTTTACCTTGGTCCGAGGAGAAGACTGATGAGTACAACCCTTTTGCAACCGGCATTTGCCGACCCGGTGCTGGACGCTCAGCGCAGCTTCCGTGCGGCGCTCAAGGCCCTGGCCGGGCCGGGTGTGGCCCAACCGCTGGAACAAGCTCCGCCGCTGGAAGGGCTGGCGCCAGCGAGCTACGCGCTGTGTCTGGCGCTGCTCGATGTCGACACGCCGCTGTGGCTGGCGCCAGCATTCGATACGCCGATGATTCGCGCCAATCTGGCCTTTCACTGTGGCTGCACGATGGTCAGCCGTCGTGAACAGGCACGTTTTGCGTTGCTTGATGGCAGCGAGCTTGGTGATTTACAGGGCTTCGATCCGGGCAATGACCGTTACCCCGATCAGTCCTGCACCTTGTTGATCCAGTTGGCTCAGCTCGATGGCGGGCATCCTCTGGCGTGGCGCGGCCCCGGCATCCAGCACGAAAATCGGGTCGCCTTGCCACTGTCTGACGGGTTCTGGAGCGAGCGCGACGCACACAACAATTTCCCCCGAGGGCTGGATGCGTTTTTTCTCGCCGGGCACAGCGTCATCGGTCTGCCGCGCAGTACCCGCATCAGCCACGTGAATCCAACAACCCTGGCTGAGGAGTTTGCCTGATGTACGTAGCCGTAAAAGGTGGCGAGCAGGCCATCGACAATGCCCACCGTTTGTTGGCGAAAAAGCGCCGTGGTGACACCACGATTGCGGAGTTGGCAGTCGAGCAGATTCGTCAGCAACTGCCATTGGCCGTGGCCCGAGTGATGAGCGAGGGATCGCTGTACGACGAGCAGTTGGCCGCCCTGGCGATCAAGCAGGCCGCCGGGGATTTGATCGAGGCGATCTTCCTGCTGCGCGCCTATCGCACCACGCTCCCACGTTTCAGCGCCAGCCTGCCGATTGATACCTCGGTCATGCAACTGAGCCGACGCTTATCCGCAACCTTCAAGGATGTGCCGGGTGGGCAGCTGTTGGGCCCGACCTTCGACTACACCCATCGCTTGCTGGACTTCACATTGCTGGCTGAAGGCGAACATCCGGGACCGCACGTAGAGGAGGGCGCGACACTCGAACCTTGCCCGCGTGTCCTCGGTTTGTTGGCCAAGGAAGGCTTGATCAAAACCGAGAGTGACAGTGGCGAAGCCGTTGCCGACATCACACGTGATCCTCTGGAGTTCCCTTCCAGCCGTGCCCAGCGCTTGCAGGCCCTGGCCCGTGGCGATGAAGGATTTCTGCTGGCGCTGGGCTATTCCACCCAGCGCGGTTATGGACGCAATCACCCGTTCGCCGGGGAAATCCGCATCGGTGAAGTGGAGGTCTGGATCGAACCGGAAGAGCTCGGCTTTCCTATCGCCATCGGCACCCTCGAAGTGACCGAGTGCGAAATGGTTAATCAGTTCGTTGGCTCTGGCGCGGAACTCGCTCAGTTCACCCGAGGCTACGGTCTGGCGTTTGGGCATGCCGAGCGTAAAGCCATGGGCATGGCTTTGGTGGACCGCTCACTGCGGGCTGAGGAGTTCAACGAAGAAATCCAGTCGCCGGCGCAGCAGGAGGAGTTTGTCCTCAGCCATTGCGACAACGTCGAGGCGGCCGGTTTCGTATCGCACCTCAAGCTGCCGCACTACGTCGACTTCCAGTCCGAGCTGGAACTGATCCGCAAGCTGCGCAAGCCCGCAGCCGTGCAGGCCACTGTGCAGGAGAGTCAGCAATGAACAGCGTGACGCATGACCGTCCTGTGCGCGACGAGGCCTACAACTTCGCTTATCTCGATGAGCAAACCAAACGCATGATTCGGCGCGGCCTGCTCAAGGCCGTGGCGATTCCCGGTTATCAGGTGCCCTTCGGCGGCCGCGAAATGCCGCTGCCGTATGGCTGGGGCACGGGTGGCATGCAAATGACCGCAGCCATTCTTGGGGCTGATGACGTGCTCAAGGTCATCGATCAGGGCGCGGACGACACCACGAATGCGGTCTCGATTCGGCGATTTTTTGCCCGCACCGCTGGCATTGCGACCACCGAGCGCACGCCGGAAGCAACAGTGATCCAGACCCGTCACCGGATCCCGGAAACCCCGCTGCACGCGGATCAGATCATGGTCTATCAGGTGCCAATCCCGGATCCGCTGCGCTTTATCGAACCGTCGGAAACCGAGACCCGGACCATGCACGCGCTGAACGACTATGGGGTGATGCACGTGAAACTCTACGAGGACATCGCCACCTTCGGCCACATCGCCACCAGCTACGCCTACCCGGTGATGGTCGATGATCGCTATGTGATGGACCCGTCGCCGATTCCCAAATTCGACAACCCGAAGCTCGACATGAGCCCAGCGTTGATGCTGTTCGGCGCCGGTCGTGAAAAGCGCCTGTACGCCGTGCCGCCTTACACCCGGGTGGTGAGTCTGGATTTTGAAGATCACCCGTTTGCAATCCAGGCGTGGGAAGAGTGCTGCGCGATCTGCGGCAGCCGCGACTCTTATCTGGATGAACTGATCCTCGACGACGCCGGCACCCAGAGCTTCGTCTGCTCGGACACCGACTATTGCGCCCAGCGCAGCAGCGAACAGGAGGCCGGTCAATGAACAACCCAGTGCATCACTCCCAGCGGTTGCGGGACCGGCAAGCCGACCGTGCGCAGCCGCTGCTCGAAGTACGGGGTCTGTCGCGTTTATACGGGCCGGAGAAAGGCTGTCAGGACGTGAGCTTCGACCTGTACCCCGGCGAAGTGTTGGGCATCGTCGGCGAGTCCGGCTCGGGCAAATCGACCTTGTTGTCCTTGCTCAGCGGCCGTTGCCCGCCCGACAGCGGTGCCGTCGCGTATCGACGTAAAGAGGGCGACTGGCTCGACCTCTACAGCGCCAGCGAAGCCGAACGCCGCACTTTGCTGCGCACCGAATGGGGGTTTGTGGAACAGAGTCCGCGCGATGGCCTGCGCATGGGCGTGTCGGCTGGCGCCAACATCGGTGAGCGACTGATGGCTCAAGGCGTACGTCACTATGGGCAATTGCGGGCCGCCGGAATCGACTGGCTGACCCAGGTGGAAATTGACCCGCTGCGCATTGACGACCTGCCGCGTACGTTTTCTGGCGGCATGCAACAACGCTTGCAGATCGCCCGCAACCTGGTTTCCGGTCCGCGCCTGGTGTTCATGGACGAGCCGACAGGGGGGCTCGACGTCTCGGTCCAGGCGCGCTTGCTTGACCTGTTGCGTGGTCTGGTACGGGAGCTGGACCTGGCGGTGGTGATTGTCACCCATGACCTTGCCGTGGCGCGGTTGTTGGCCGACCGGCTGATGGTCATGCGGCGCTCCAACGTAGTGGAAGCCGGGCTGACCGATCAGATCCTTGATGACCCGCAGCATCCGTATTCGCAGCTGCTGGTGTCTTCGGTGCTGCAACCGTGATCCGTCCATCCGCCGGGCGATCCCCGGCCGCCGTCGTCTTTTTGGGGTGTGCTTGATGAACAGGCTGATCGAGGTCCGCGACCTCTCGAAAACCTTTACGCTACATCAGCAGAACGGTGTGGTGCTCAACGTACTGGACGGCCTGAGCTTTACCGTCAATGCAGGCGAATGCCTGGTGCTGCATGGGCAGTCCGGTGCGGGTAAAAGCACCTTGCTGCGCACGCTGTACGGCAACTATCTACCGGCGGGTGGCAGCATTCGGGTGCAACATGAAGGTGGCTGGCTGGAACTGGTCGGGGCCCAACCGCGTGATGTGTTGGCCGTACGCCAGCAAACCCTTGGCTATGTCAGCCAGTTTCTGCGGGTGATCCCGCGTGTCGCCAGTCTGGACGTGGTCATGGAGCCGGCACTGGCGCGAGGCTGGTCGAAGACGTTGGCCAAGGCCCGCGCAGAAAACCTGCTGGCACGACTGAATATTCCGCAGCGCCTGTGGCAGCTGGCGCCCGGCACCTTCTCTGGCGGCGAGCAGCAGCGGGTGAACATAGCTCGGGGCTTCATGGTTGCCTGGCCCGTGATGCTGCTGGACGAACCCACGGCGTCACTGGATGACACCAATCGTCAGGTTGTACTCGAACTGATGAACGAAGCCAAAGCGGGAGGGGCTGCCTTGATCGGTATTTTTCACGACCGTGCTGCCCGTGAAGCGGTCGCCGACCGCCATCTCGACATGACCCCGAATGCCCCGACGGCAAAGGAATCACTGCCATGCTGACTGAACAGATCCTTAGCAACGCGCAACTGGTCACCGCCGATCAGGTTTTCAACGGCACGGTGGTGCTGCGCAACGGCCTGATCGTCGAGGTGGACGAGGGCCGAAGCAGGCTGCCTCAAGCACACGACCTGCAAGGTGATTACCTGCTGCCGGGTTTGATCGAGCTGCACACCGATAACCTGGAAAAACACATGACGCCGCGCCCCGGTGTTGACTGGCCATCGACCTCGGCTGTACTCAGCCATGACGCGCAGATCGTGGCTGCGGGCATCACAACGGTGTTCGACGCGCTGTCCATCGGTGACGTAAACCCCAAGGGCAATCGCATGCAGAAATTGCCCGCGATGCTCGACGCTATCGCTACGGCCAATGCCGCCGGTCTGACCCGCGCCGAACACCGTTTGCACCTGCGTTGTGAACTGTGTCACCCGGATACCCTGAGCGTGTTTCGCGACCTGGTGGAGAATCCGCTGGTGCAACTGGTGTCGGTTATGGACCATTCGCCAGGTCAGCGTCAGTTCGCTCTGGAGTCCAAGTACCGCGAGTACTACATGGGTAAGTACCACCTGACGACGGTCGAGATGGACGCGTTCATCGTCACCCAGATGGCTAACTCCCGTGAGTTCAGTAGCCGTTACCGGCGCGCCATTGTCGAGGATTGCCTGGCACGCGGTCTGTCGGTGGCCAGCCACGATGATGCGACCCTGGCGCACGTCGAAGAATCGGCCAGCTACGGGATGACCATCGCTGAGTTCCCGACCACCCTGGAAGCAGCACGGGGCTCCCATCGTCTGGGCATGGGGGTGTTGATGGGCGCACCGAACATCGTGCGTGGCGGTTCGCACTCGGGCAATGTGGCGGCGGCCGACCTTGCTAAAGAAGGACTACTGGATATCCTCTCCAGCGATTATTATCCGGCCAGTCTGTTGCAGGCGGCATTTATGTTGGCTGCCCGGCACGAAGACCAGCGGCATAGCGATTGTGATCTGCCTCAAGCCGTCGGCATGGTCAGTCGCGCCCCGGCCCAGGCCGCCGGGCTCAATGACCGGGGTGAGATCCGGGTCGGGCTGCGTGCCGACCTGATTCACGCTAGACGTCAGGACGGATTACCGGTGATTCAACAGGTTTGGCGACAAGCGAAGAGGGTGTTTTGATGGCGGGCAGGTTGATCTATCTCATCGGACCTTCAGGTTCGGGCAAGGACAGCCTGCTCGACGCTGCACGTGAGCCGTTAGCCGATCAGGGCTGCCGGATCGTGCGGCGGGTCATCACCCGTTCGGCTGAAGCGGTCGGTGAGGCGGCGCAAGCGGTCAGCATCGAGCAGTTCATGGCGATGCAAGACGAGGGAGCGTTCGCCTTGAGCTGGCAAGCCAATGGCTTGCACTACGGGATCCCAAAGGAAATCGACGAATGGCTGGAGGCCGGGCTGGATGTTTTGGTCAACGGCTCGCGTGCTTATCTGCCTCAAGTGCATCAACGCTATCCGAGGTTGCTCGCGCTGCTGTTAACGGTGGATCAGGCTGTGTTACGTCAGCGTTTGCAGGCCCGTGGTCGTGAATCACTGCCGGAGATCGAAGCACGATTGGCGCGCAATGCCGATTTCGCTGCGGCCTTGATGGCAGCTGAGGATAAGGCGTTGTGGCTGCTGGATAACTCCGGCCCCATCGAACAGACCCTTGAGCGGCTGCTGCAACTGATAGGTAAAGAGCCCGCATGCACCTGACTTTGCTGGGCACCGGCGATGCGCGTCAGGTACCGGTCTACGGTTGCGACTGCCCGGCGTGCGCCGCTGCACGCTCGGACCAGCGTTTGCGCCGTCTACCGTGTAGCGCTCTGATTGAATGCGCCGGCCAACGCTGGCTGATCGACACGGGCCTGACCGACATTACCGAGCGTTTCCCGCCGCGCAGCTTTGACGGCATCCTGCAAACCCATTACCACGCGGACCACGCACAAGGCCTGCTGCATTTGCGTTGGGGCCAGGGATGGGTCATTCCGGTACATGGGCCGGTCGATCCAGAAGGCTTTTCCGACCTGTACAAACACCCGGGTATTCTCGACTTCAGTCGGCCCTTTGCTGCCTTTGAAACGCGGCAGTTCGGTGCCCTGAGCGTGACCGCGGTGCCGTTGATGCATTCAAAGCCCACGCTGGGCTACCTGCTTGAAGGTGAGGGGCGACGCATCGCTTACCTCACCGACACCGTCGGCCTGCCAGAGTCGACTCGCGATTTTCTGCAATGCCAGCCCCTCGATGTATTGGTGCTGGACTGCTCCATGCCCCCCCAAGCCCAGACACCCCGCAACCACAACGATCTCAACCTGGCGCTGGCTTGCATCGCCGACCTGCAGCCGCATCAAGCGGTGTTGACCCATATTGGCCACACGCTGGATGCCTGGTTGCTGGATGAGGCGCATCAACTGCCGGCACGGGTGATCGTTGCGCATGATGGTATGGTGCTGTGACAAGGCAGTGGATTTCACCCGGCGCTGTGTTGCTGAGCGTTGTGATTCAGCGTGCGGCTGAAATTGATGATATTAGCCGCCTGTTCAATTGAGCCTTTCCCAATCCATCGAATCCTGCTTGGAGAAATACCGTGGCTAAAGCGTCTGCAACGATCGAAATTCCAGCAACTGCCGATCAAGTCTGGCAGCTGATAGGGGGGTTCAACTCATTGCCCGACTGGTTGCCGTTCATTGCCAAAAGCGAAGCGAGCGAGGGTGGGCGCGTGCGTCACCTGGAGACTGACGACGGCGCGGTGATTGTCGAACGACTCCAGACTTTCGATAACAAGGCGCGCACCTACACTTACTCCATTGATCAGGGGCCATTTCCGGTTACAGATTATCTGGCGAAGGTGCAGGTCCGGGAAGTGGCGGGCAAACAGGTGACTCAGGTCGAATGGTCGGGCAGCTTCACCCCGGCCGGCGTGACCGATGCAGAAGCCGTCGAGCTGTTCAGCGGTGTCTATAACGGTGGTCTTGAGGCACTCAAGGCTAACTTTCCAGGCTGAAGTTCATCGTGTCGTCATGTGTAAGATGGGCCGCTGACAAGTGTTCCTTCTTATACTCCAGGCTCTTTTCGATAAACCCTGGAGGCACCATGAAGTTGTATGGCTGGTTGGTATTGATGGGGGCAATGTCGTGCGGCGTTGCCCAAGCCGCGTCGAAAGAAGTCTCGATGAATCTGGTGAGCGCTGACGGTCTGCCTCAGGCCATTGGCTCGGTTACGCTTAGCGAAACAGAATATGGGGTACTGTTCACGCCCAACCTGAAATCCTTGCCTGTTGGGGTACATGGTTTTCATGTGCATCAGAACAGCAGCTGTGAGGCCGCATTGAAAGACGGTAAAAAGTCTGCGGCAGAGGCGGCCGGAGGTCATTTCGATCCGCAGGGCACCAACAAACACCTTGGGCCATACGGTAAAGGTCACTTGGGTGATCTGCCTGCGATCTACGTAAATACCGATGGCACCGCGACCTATCCGGTGCTCGCGCCGCGGATCAAAAAGATTTCCGACATTGATGGCCATGCGTTGATGGTCCATGCCGGGGGCGACAACCATGCCGACACGCCAAAACCGCTGGGTGGTGGCGGTGGTCGCATGGCCTGTGGGGTCATCTGATTTTGGCCAGACAGGGCAAGGAAATTTTTACCGAAGGCTTGACTTGCCCTTTTCAATCAGTAACATAGACCACATTCCGCGATAGCTCAGTTGGTAGAGCAAATGACTGTTAATCATTGGGTCCCTGGTTCGAGTCCAGGTCGTGGAGCCACTTCCTTCAAGGTGCAAGTTTCAGGCCGTTAAGCGCTGGCTTGCACGCTTCTGATTAATCAAGGCACGCAGCTGGCATTGTCGCTGCTCCGGTGCCGCGATCATCATGCGGTTCGCTAGATTTTCAGCTCATTGCCCAAAAGCGCTACGTGGGCAAAGCTGGTCCTCCCAGTACCTTACCCAATCTTTTTCATCCCCTCCAGCTATCCCTCCAGCACCCTTTGCAACCTGTTTCTGCACGTTGTTTGTGTGCGTTTTCGTCTGAAAAAAGCCAAGTGTCAGCACGCGCGATGGCTGTGCATTATTTTTTACATTTCTGGTTAATCTTTAGTTCGTTGCTGTCGATACAGAAGCGATAGCCCAGAAAAGACTGAAGAACGCGGATGCTCCTCAAGGGAACGGAGGAATAACCGGTTTGCCCTCCAAAAAATAATGGCCATTTCGCGCTCTTTCGGAGAAAGGGAGCCCTTGGTCATGAAGACCCGAGCGGACACTAGACGCCATGAATAACAATTTGCGCTTCAGCCATAAAATTCTGCTGGCCGCTTCGCTGATCGTGATTACAACCTTCGCACTCTTTACCCTGTACAACGATTACTTGCAGCGCAATGCGATTCGCACCGATCTGAAGAACTACCTGCAAGAAATGGGTAGCGCCACTGCAGGCAACATTCAGACCTGGCTGAACGGGCGGACCCTGCTCATTGAAAACCTCTCGCAATCTGTTGCGCTTAATCCCGACGCAACGAACGTGGGCAATGTGCTCAACCAGAAAGCCCTCACTTCCAGCTTTATGAGCGTTTACCTCGGCGGTTCGGATGGCAGTTTTACTATACGGCCAGACAGCAAGATGCCGGACGGCTACGACCCACGCATACGGCCTTGGTATAAAGGTGCGCAAGGCAGCAACGTTTCGGCACTGACTGAACCCTATATTGATCTGGCAACTGGCGAGTTGGTGATTTCCATTGTTGATGCCGTGCAAAAGGCCGGTCAAAACCTTGGAGTAGTGGGTGGTGATTTGAGTCTGAAAACCATTGCCGACAGTATTAACGCGCTGGACTTCGACGGCATGGGTTATGCCTTTCTGGTCAGCTCCGACGGCAAAGTTCTGGTTCATCCAGACAAAGCCTTTGTGATGAAAACCCTCAAAGACATTTACCCGAAAGACACGCCACCGATCAGCGGCAATATCAGTGAAGTCCAGGTCGACGGTAAAACCCGTATCGTCACCTTCAGTCCTATCAAAGGCCTGTCCTCGGTTAGCTGGTACATCGGCCTGTCCGTGGATAAGGATAAAGCCTACGCAATGTTGAGCGAGTTCCGGGCCTCTGCGATTGTCGCGACCATCATCGCGGTCGTCATCATCATTGCGTTGCTTGGCATGCTGATCCGTTTTCTGATGCAGCCCCTGTATGTCATGACCCGCACCCTGCAGGACATCGCCGATGGTGAGGGTGACCTGACCAAGCGCCTGACCATCCAGACTCAGGATGAGTTTGGCATTCTGGGTACCGCATTTAACCGTTTCGTCGAGCGAATTCACGGCTCTATCCGCGAAGTGTCCTCCGCCACTGAACACCTCAACGAGGTGGCAACGCGCGTGGTCTGCGCCTCCAACTCATCAATGCTCAACTCGGACGAACAAGCCAATCGTACCCACAGCGTCGCAGCTGCGATCAACGAATTGGGCGCGGCGGCGCAGGAGATCGCGCGCAATGCGGCGCAAGCTTCCCGCCAGGCCAGCGATGCGCGGCAGTTGGCCGGGGAAGGTCAGCAAGTGGTCGATAAAAGCATTCAGTCGATGAATCAGTTGTCCGAGATGCTCAGCGCCTCCAGCAGTAATATCGAGTCGCTCAACAGCAAAACCGTGAACATCGGGCAGATTCTCGAAGTGATCACCAGCATTTCTCAACAAACCAACCTGCTGGCGCTCAATGCGGCCATTGAAGCCGCGCGGGCAGGGGAAGCCGGACGTGGATTTGCGGTGGTGGCTGACGAGGTCCGCAACCTGGCTCATCGCACTCAGGAATCGGCCCAACAGGTGCAGAAAATGATCGACGAGCTGCAAGTCGGTGCCCGTGAATCGGTCAGCACGATGGCTGAAAGCCAGCGCCATAGTCAGGACAGCGTCGTCGTTGCCAACCTTGCGGGGGAGCGTTTGAGCAGCGTGAACCAACGCATCGGCGAAATCGACGGTATGAACCAGTCGGTCGCTACCGCTACCGAAGAACAGACCGCCGTTGTCGAGGCGATCAACATGGATATCACCGAGATCAACACGCTCAATCAGGAGGGGGTGGAAAACCTTCAGACAACGTTGCGCGCCTGCTCTGATCTGGAGCAACAGGCGGGTCGCCTTAAACAGTTGGTGGGCAGTTTCCGGATATAGGCTTTAGTCCTGATGCTGATTGTCATCAGAGTGACCGCTGGCAGCGGGCCTCTGATGACCCATTTAACCACCTACCCGGGTTGGATCAGCTCCGTATACTCACGAAGGGATTCTCAATGGGCTGGGTGTAAGCCAGGTTGGCCATCGCTGGAGCGTCCGGCTCTGGAAAATCTACGGTTGCCCAATGGCGGGCTACCGAGCATCGTTGACTTTGTGCTGCCGTGAGCGACATTGAAACCAAAGCATCTTCAGGGCGTGGTTGCGTGATGGGCACTCTGGCCTAAGCTTCAGGTCAGTGCAGCCGGATGCGCCTTGAGCTTGAGGCCGCACGGATGCAATTCTCAACGAACGATGCGTGGTATCGAAAAAGGAGATGCGTATGCTCATCCGGTCACTGATCCTTGCCATGCTATTCGCTAGCGTCGGTCCGGTGCTGGCTGCCGACAGCGATGCCCCCTTGACTCAGGATCGCGGACGATCCCGTCCGTTGATCATCATCGCCCCCAGTGCCGTGGACCCAACGCTGGTTAACCTGAAAAAAGCCCTGGAAGAGCCTGCCAACCGCGCGGCCTTCGCCGAACGCAACATGGTGCTCTACACCGTGGTCAACACCATCGGCCAGCGCAACGGCAAGGACCTGGACGCGCAAACTACCATGGCGCTGATCCGCGAACTGAAGCTGGGCGCCAGCGCCCAGGCCAAGGTCATTCTGGTGGGCAAGGACGGCGAGAAGAAGATCGAACACTCCGGCCCCATCGATCCAAAGGAGATTTTCAGCACTATCGACCAGCTGCCCGCGCAAGAAAAAGAGACCTCGGCACCGCCACCGCCACCGCCACCGCCACCGCCACCTGCGCCCGAGGCCACGTCAACTCGTACGGGCAAGACGGGCAAGCCTGATAAGCCGGGTAAACCCGGTAAACCCGGCGTGCCACCCAAGGCGCTGGATGATTGAAAGGGCGAGAGGGTGGACGTTTATCCAGGTAGTTCAACCTCCACCCTGATCGAAACGGTCAGATCGCTTCAATGTAGTGGGCAAAGCGGGAGGTCCCCAGGATGTGAGGCAGCAGCGAGCCAAGGCGGGTGTTGAAGGCATAAACCGGCAGACCGCTCACCCTCCTCTCTCAATGCCCTGAATGGCGGCGCACTCGTGGTGCTGGGCGAACGCTTCAGTGATGCGCTGGGCCAGGAGCCAGGCGGCATTTCCCCAGAGAAACTTGTCCAGGTCTGTGCAGGGGTCTGCTTTTGGATCATCGGCTTGACTGACGTCGTTCAAATGCACGTCTTCAGTGAAGGTCGGCATCTCCGGCACCGGACAGTTCTGCGCATCGTAAGGCGAGCGGGCCAGATAGCGCGGCACCACCATGGCGACGTAGCGCGAATTCTCGCTGTCACGGAACGCCAGCCAGTCCATGCACTCGATGCTCTCGAATATCGTTGATAACTCGCGTGGCCGGTCCAGGTCGTCAAAACACCGAACGGACCGCCACCCAAGGAGCTATCTCGATGCTTGGGCACCCGCGGGAACAACAGGCTTTGGTCGAAATCGACGGCGCTTTCCAGGTCAAGGCGCAGCTCTTCCTTGGTCACGTCAAGCAGGCGCAACGTCAGCAAAGGCCCCGACTCTGTATTCATGATCCGTTGGTGCAGTCCGCGCCATGATGCTTCAAGGGCTTGCAGCGGTTTACTGTGAAGAATCAGATTGATCTGGGCATGGACCTGGTCACTGGAAAGATCCTGCAACTCAGGGACCTGGCTCAGGATTTTCTCCGGGCTGAAATCGCTGAAATCGCTGAACGTGTTGAAGGTCAGCTCGATATTCAGGGGTTCTACACGTCCGGATAGCGCGCTTTGGACGGTGAACGTGATTCGTTTCTGGAGGCTGGAGGCTGCCGAGCAAGACACTTGTGTGGTTCCTCTTGCCTGTGCCGTTGTGGAAAGCGGGGCGGGAGAGTCAAAACTGACCTACAGTCTCTTGGCTGTTGGCATCTTGCCATTTGATCGAACGTGGCGCTGCAAGGTCTCTTGGCATTGGCACTGGATGAGAGCTGTAGAGTCGGGACTTTGGCAACTGCCCACGCAGCCTTCCCTTACCTTAAAACAAGAGAATTGGCCCATGAAGTTCCAACCCTTTGCCAGATCGCTCATTGCGACGGCATTCGTTATTGGTTCCATCGGTGTACACGCGGCTTCGCAAGCCCCTGTTGCCGCAGAGAACGGCATGGTAGTCACGGCCCAGCATCTGGCCAGCCACGTCGGTGTCGATGTCCTCAAGGACGGCGGCAACGCGGTCGATGCGGCGGTGGCGGTCGGTTATGCGCTGGCGGTGGTCTATCCTGCGGCAGGCAACCTTGGCGGCGGCGGTTTCATGACCATCCAGTTGGCCGATGGCCGCAAGACCTTCCTCGATTTTCGCGAGAAGGCATCCATGGCGGCCACTGCGAACATGTACCTCGATAAGGATGGCAACGTCATCCCGAACCTGAGCACAAAGGGATACCTGGCAGTCGGCATCCCGGGCACCGTGTCAGGCATGGAGCTGGCGTTAAAGAAATACGGCACGATGAAGCGTGCCACGGTCATCGCGCCGGCAATCAAGTACGCCGAGGACGGCTTCGTGCTTGAGCAGGGTGATGTCGACCTGCTTGAAACCGCCACCGACGAGTTCAAGAAAGATATGCACGACTCAGGTTCGATCTTCCTGAGCAAAGGCGAGCCGATGCAGGTTGGCCAGAAATTGGTGCAAAAGGATTTGGCCAAGACGCTACGGGAAATTGCCGCCAAGGGTACCGACGGCTTCTACAAGGGCTGGGTTGCCGAGTCCATCGTGGCTTCAAGCCAGGCGGGCAAGGGCATCATCACCCAGGCCGACCTTGATAAGTATCAGACCCGCGAACTAGCGCCTATCGAGTGCGACTACCGTGGGTATCACGTCGTCTCGGCTCCGCCGCCGAGTTCGGGCGGTGTCGTTATTTGCGAGATCATGAATATCCTTGATGGCTACCCAATGCAAAGCCTTGGTTTCCATTCGGCTCAGGGGCTGCACTACCAGATTGAGGCCATGCGGCACGCCTATGTCGACCGCAACAGCTATCTGGGCGATCCCGACTTTGTCAAAAATCCGCTGACTCACCTGCTGGATAAAAATTATGCGGCGAAGCTCCGTGCTTCTATCAATCCGCAAAAAGCCGGTATTTCTCGCGATATCAAGCCGGGGGTGGCTCCTCACGAGGGCAACAACACCACGCACTATTCGATCGTAGACAAGTGGGGCAACGCAGTCTCGGTGACGTACACACTGAACGATTGGTTTGGTGCGGGGGTCATGGCCAGCAAGACCGGGGTCATCCTCAACGACGAGATGGACGACTTCACCTCCAAGGTGGGCGTTCCCAATATGTATGGTCTTGTACAAGGTGAGGCGAATGCTATCGCTCCAGGGAAAACACCCCTGTCTTCAATGAGTCCGACGATCGTCACCAAGGACGGAAAAACCGTGATGGTCGTCGGCACCCCAGGTGGTAGCCGCATTATCACGGCGACATTGCTGACAATGCTCAATGTGATCGACTACGGCATGAACATTCAGGAAGCGGTCGATGCCCCACGATTCCATCAGCAGTGGTTGCCGGAAGAGACCAATCTTGAAGCGTTCGCTGTCAGCCCTGATACCCAGAAAATTCTCGAAGGTTGGGGGCAGCAGTTCACCGGTCCACAGCCGTTCAACCATGTTGCGGCGATTTTAGTCGGAGCGCCTTCGCTCGGCGGAAAACCCGTCGGCAAGAACCGTTTCTATGGCGCGAATGATCCGCGGCAGGGCTCGGGACTTTCACTGGGCTATTAATGAGTGATGCGAAGCCCTGTTTCAGGGTTTCGCTGACCGGTGCAAGTACATGCCCGCATCCGACGCCGCGAATCAATCACGATGCGCGGTTTCCGGCATAGGAGTACGAACATGACCCCCTCACTGCGGTTCTTCCTGAGGTTTTTTTGAAACCTTGAGCGTCCGCATGTTGTCGTAATACTCAATGAGTCCATACAGTTTCCAATGGTTCACATCAGGAGGTTTAGTCATGAATGCCCTGACGATCGAAGGCTGGTGCAAAATCAGCGGCGAGCAAAAGTCCACCCCTGTGGGGGAGATCCATTTTTACGTCAGTGGACCCGTCCATTTGCTTCTAGAGCAAGCCGAAGAACACTTACAGAAGACCCACGAGCCTGAAGTCATGGTCGATGTCGATATGAGCTCGATCGACTTGATCCTCCCGGAGGGATACGGCCCTCTCTCCGATTGCCAATTGCGCGTCTATTTGAGTGACCAACGCGGTCAGTTCCATTTGGTCGGGCATCGGGCGAGTGATGGCAGCTTAATCTATACCAACGCGGTGATGGTTGATCAGCTGGGTTAGCCGTTCACGGGTCAGCTAAGCAGGCATTCCCCTGCCATCGATGAACTGGAGCGTGACCGACCTCCTGATACTGCGAGTTCGGTGTGCAGATAAAGGTTGAGGCGACGTAGTACCGCCGTTCCACGGGGCTCATGTTCTCGCGGAGCTTGTCGTTGGCGTAAGATTCCACCCGCAGAATCGTACCGTCAGGCTTGAGTGACTGAAACCTGTTCGGCGGTGGTCGCGATCAATAAGTGTCATCCGCCTCTAAGCAATACGCAGTTGCTCTTCGTCGCTGCCTCGGCAGATCTGGCGCTTGCGCTGGGTGAGGTAGATTCAAGGAAAGAGGATCAGCGGTCATACGCAAGGCTCGGGAGGCTGCTATTCCTTCCCATGGGAGCAGTCGTTTCAGGCCTGCCAGGGTGTGGCCCGGGAACAGACGCGTGGCCGTGGTCGCGGCGCCAGCCAGGTGCGTGAAGAGAAGAACAGGTGCCAATCCCTATCAGGAGGTGGCAGATGCTATTCATTGTCAGTTGGTCAATCAGTCCCGAACGTCGTAATAGCGCGATTGAGCGTTTTCTCAAAACAGGAGCCGTTCCACCCGCAGGCGTGACCATGCTGGGACGCTGGCATGCCATAGGTCGCATGACGGGCGTTGGCGTCGCAGAAACCAGTGATCTTGCGCTGATGCAGAAATGGGTGCTTGAGTGGAGTGACCTCATGAGTATGGAGATTCACCCGGCACTGACCGATGAACAGGCTGCTCCGCTACTGGCAGCAGCGGTCAGCAAGCACTAGTTTCCGTCGAGAAAGCGTTGATAAAAAAGGGACACCCATTAGCCTTGAGTTGAGACCGGCTAATGGGTGTCCCTGTTTCAGGGCACCAGGCGCTTACGCGATAACAGGGCTGATTAGTGCCTCAGGTCCGGCCGTTATTGCGCGTTAGGCAACGCAACCCCTTTTGGCCACAGCAGCCAGATCTCGCCCTGCTGTTTCATGTTGCCTGCCAACTCACCGGCCTCGGTGCCGGTGCCCCAGAACAGATCGGCGCGGACTTCGCCAGCGATGGCGCCCCCCGTGTCCTGAGCGGCGACGGGCCGTACCACCGCGCTGCCATCAGGGCGTGTGGTGGAGAGCCAGAGCAGGCTGCCCAAGGGGATGACCTTGCGGTCGATCGCCACGCTGTAACCCGCCGTCAGCGGCACGTTCAATGAACCGCGCGGGCCTTCATTGCTGTCAGGTCGTCGGCTGAAGAATACGTAGCTAGGGTTGCTCGCCAGTAACTCCGGAACCCGATCCGGGTTGGCACGGGCCCAGTCGTGGATCCGGCCCATGGTCACGTCTTCTTTTTTGAGTTGACCCTGCTCGACCAGCCAGCGGCCCACCGGCTTGTAGGGATGGCCGTTCTGGTCGGCGTAACCAATGCGCAATTGCTGACCGTTATCCAGTTGGATGCGGCCAGACCCCTGGATCTGCAGGAACTGCAGGTCCATTGGGTCGCTCAGCCACGCTAGCACAGGGGCGTTCACACCTTGGCGTGCAATGGTGGCTGCATCGTCATAGGGCTTGAGTGTTCGGCCTTCGAGGCGACCGCGCAGGCGTTTGCCTTTGAGTTCGGGGTAAAGGCTGTCCAGCGCCACCACCACCAGATCGTCGGGAACGCCGTGGACCGGCACTGCAGTTTCCTCGGTACGTTCGAGGCTGCCCCGATAGATAGGCTCGTAATACCCGGTGATCAGTCCGTGCTTGCTGCGGTCGGCCGAACGCAGGGCGTACACCTGCAGCTGTGTCTTGAGAAAATCGCGAATCGCGGTGGTGGTGGGTGGCACCTGAGTGGCTGCGCTGCACGGGCCTTTCCAGACGGGATCACTGGCCAGTCGTGCGCACGCTGAATACCAGGCGTTGAAACCAGCCTGCAGGTCGCTATCGCTGACGGCGGGCAGATCGTCCCAGTTGCCGATGACATAGGTGGCTGCCGCAGGTGGTTCTGTCTTTTGGGCGCCGCCATCGCAACCCGCCAGCAGGGCGATGAGGGGAGCCGCGCAGAGTAAAAGCCTGCGCCAGTGAAAACGGTGGTTAATCACGAAATGTGTTCCAGATGGACGATTCGAGGGCCGTAGCTTGGTGAAACCTGCCACTGGCGTCAAATCCAGTAGCCGGGCCCAATGGTGATCCTCATGTTTACGAGCCGACCCCGGCTGACGCTCAGGCCTTGAAAAAGGCTGATGTGGCGTTCGTCAGTGGTTTTCATCTCGAAGAGTGGCTTGATCGCCTGATCAACGCCTCCGAGTATCAAGGCGAGTCAGTGGTCCTGTCCACGAGCTCAAGACCCGCAGCATGGAAGAGGATGGGAAGCACGTCACCGACCCTCATGCCTGGAACAGTGCGGCCGCAGTCGTTGGTTCCCGGTTGGAAGAGGACAATGTCTGTGCCGATCGGAATTGCGCGTTCCAGCCTATTGCGCTCATCTTCTGTTGTGTCGCCACTTGAACCCTGATTTACGACATTTACATTAAAACCTTCTGTTCTCAATCGCCGCTCCAGTTGCGATGAGTATGCTTGGTCCCGACTGACAATTTTCCCTGCGGTCTGGCTAGCTCCAAACGCGACGATTTGAATCGGCTTGGACGCCATCTCTTATCAAATGAATATTCGCCCTCGTAAGCGATTTGGCTTCAAATACCCGATTGAAGTGATTACTGAGGTGATGGGTATGTATCATGCTGCACCGTCTTCAATTCAATAACCGTGTTGCACTCAGCTCCTGCAACCGCCGTAATTGAATATTTCAAATTTTTGTGGTTTTAACCGAATAAGGTTTTTTTGATTTTCTTGTAATTGCCAAGGGGCTGACGTTCGGCGTTTGACGAACGGGTAGGGGCGGTAAACACCCCGCGGCTATTCAATCGCCCCTTTACACTTTTACGCGCCATCTATTACGGGCGTGGAGATAGGCCGTCAAATCGTTATAGCCCAACTGGTCAGCAATCTCTGCTCGAGATTCTCCCTGCAATTCAAGATGCAATTCCAGTTCTGCGCGAACCTGATCAAGCAACTGCCGGAACGTCGTGCCTTGCTCTTCCAAGCGTCTACGTAATGTGCGCGGTGTCTGGTGAAGGGTCTCTGCCAGGTTTTCCAGAGTCGGGGGTTCACCTCGCGACATTGCCCGTCGCGCCCCAGCCGCCACCTTGGCGGCCCAGCCGCTGAAATTTCGATACACTGCAATTCGCCGGTCCAGTTCCTGAGTCAGCAGTTCCAGCATACCGTTATGCCGAGTCAGCATCGGAAGACCCAGGCTACGCGAATCAAAGTAAAAACAGTTAGCCGGGCAGTCAAACTCAATACGCTCTCCGAACGATTGCGCGTATTGCTTGTAATACGACGGACGCGAATGGGTGAATTTTGCCAGCACGGGACAAACTTCCTGGCCAGTTCCGCGTTGCAGTAGGGTTATATACATGGCGCCGTAGTGCTCGGTGAGATAGCGCCTCAGTTCACCCGGTGCGTCGATGCCCAGCTCTAACCCGAAGCCGTTTTCGTCATTCACTAACCTGACACTGTCTGTGTCCGATGCCAGCGGTGCGTAACGAGCCCAGTACTGCATTGAAGAGGCAACGTCTGGACTGTACAGGCACAGATAAGCCAGTACGTGCCAGTCCTGAGGTGTGAACAGTGTGAACAGCTTCATGCCAATGGCGGGGTCAATACGCGCCGCCTCACGCCATAGCTGATCCAGCTCCACCAAGCTGTAATCTGCACCTTTATGCTGGGCGTGGCTGTCGAGAAAACGCTCCAACACCTGGCCGAGCCTGCCGCGATGAAAACGCTGGTTCGAGCGATTGGCCGGTTCTAGCTCAATTCTGTCCGTTTCACGCATTGGAGGCGCCGTACTCCTGGTTTCTAATTATTTGGCATTGCCCGCAAGGGCCTAAATCGAGAGTGCCATGAATACAACAATGCTCGCCAGCAACCCAACCTTTATCGTCGCCGGAATTTTCCTTGCCTTCGTGTTAATAGAGCTTGCCTGCGAATCGTTTCGCCAATCGTCAAGCAGCAAACGTGACGTGCTGATTGAGGTCATCGGGTCTAGCATAATGGTAGCCATCACGTTCCCTTTGGTGATGTGGCTAAGCGGTTTGATCTTAAATCAGCTTTTGCCAAATATGAAAGACGCGTTGGCCGGGATCCCGTGGATTGCCGGATTTGTGTTGTTTGTGCTGCTGGATGACATGACCCAGTATTGGTGGCACCGCCTGACTCACCGCGTCCCCGCGCTATATGCCCTGCATCGCGCTCACCACTCAGCACCTTACATGAGTATTCGCATCGTCTATCGTAATAACAGTTTTTACTATCTACTGATGCCGGGCATCTGGCTGTCCGGTATGCTAATTTATCTTGGTCTCGCACCGGTTTATTACGTTTATTTGATCTTGAAAATGACCGTGATTTTTGCGGCGCACAGCAGTGTCGCCTGGGACGATAAACTTTACCGCATTCCTGCTTTGCGGCCTCTTGTCTGGATAATGGAGCGCACCTTCTCTACGCCATCCACTCATTCTGCACATCACGGTTTGACGGCTGAGGATGGCGTCACGCATTACAAAGGTAATTTTGGCAATATGTTGTTTCTTTGGGATGTACTGTTCGGGACGGCAAAGATTACGCGCCGTCGTCCACCGGCTTATGGTATCGAGCACTTGTCGCCGATCAGTTGGAAAGAGGAATTATTCTGGCCAGTTGTTCGATCCCGCTGCGTGGCACCGACTGTGACTGCTGAGCAGAAGGTGGCACGATGAGTAGTCATATCGTTCTGCTGTCTGGATCGAATAGATCAGACAGTCAATCGGTCAAGGTCGCCAACTATCTGCGCGACCGATTAGAAAGACTCGAACTTTGCGAGTCAATAAACTTAATAGACTTAGCATCAAGCCGGCTACCACCCTGGCCGGAGAAAGACACTGATAACGTCTGGAGCAAACAGCAGTCAATTCTTAAAAAAGCAACAGCGCTGGTCGTCATCAGTCCGGAGTGGAACGGCATGGCTTGCCCAGCCTTAAAAAATTTCTTCCTTTACGCCGGTCTCGCCGAATTGGGACATAAGCCAGCGCTATTGGTGGGGGTTTCGGCCGGATTAGGGGGCGCCTATCCTATCGCTGAGTTACGTGGGTCCAGTTATAAAAATTGCCGGATCACCTACCTCCCGGAACAACTGATCGTCAGGCAAGTTGAAAGTATGCTGAACAATGGAGAACCTCAAGACGAAAATGACATTCGCCTTCGGGCGCGTGCCGATTGGGCTTTGCATATGCTGTGTTGCTACGATAAAACGTTGCAAACAGTGCGTAACGATATCGATATGTATCAGCCGGACTTCTCCAATGGTATGTAATTCATAAAAACCTCCACCCCAATACAATGCGCAGTCAATCAATTATATGGGGCGTAGCACTCAAACTATGCCCCTGAGGAGACACTGAATAATTCACCTGCTCGCACTTTTTGCCGGCGTTCAGGTCACATACCCCCTCTTTGCGAAACAAAGAGGGGGGCGCTGGGTGGTCGCTTAAGGCGTAAACACTAACCCGCTCGATTGACCTGCATGGGTTGATTGATTAATCACTGATAGTCATATGCTGAATGGGTAGCTGGCTTCCAAGAAAATTCATTATCTCGCTAATGCGTTTTTCTCGATCTTTATTAAGTATGTCCCCGTCTTTTTGCTTGACGACTCTGTTGGTTGCGACACTTGCGATCTGCACTGACTCGAAAGCTTCCACGTTGACCATCGGCATGATTCCCCGAGGCCTTGGAATGCCCCAGCGCATTGCAACCTGAACAACCTGGATTCCACATACGCGAAAACCCAGGGCTTGGTAAATCGGAACCGTAGAGCTTGAAACCGAAGCTCCGCAGCCCCCAAGCAGCCTTCCAAGCTGTCTATGAAACCAGGGGCTATTCAGTAAGTTTTCGATTCTCGGGGAGATTGTTTATCAATACAACCCACTGACACCGATGCTAGAGCCTTGGAGTATCCCGTTCCGCAGCATGTCCTGATTGGCCATTCCCCACCCAACACGCTACCCTCGGCCCAATCACCATCCATCGACCGTCACAGTGAGTCACGGTCCGCATTGAATCAGGACGATGAACGACTATTCCTTCAAACTCGCGAACTACTGGCGCAATTCCTTGGCCGATGCCGAAAATGGCAACGGCGCCTTGTCCTCCAGCCAAGCCGAAAAACTCACCGCTTTACCCATTGAGGCCTTATTCGCAGGGTGTGTGCCGGCAGAGCAGGTGAGCCTGTTATTCGCCAACGAACCCGCCGAATTACCCTGCGCAGAAATCACCCTGCGGCCCTTGGTTTACAAGTCACGCCTGGAGCACCGCAAAGCCCGCAACGGTCTGCCAGCGTTCATCACCCCGGTTATATGTCGAGTGTTAGTCGCCCACGATGGTCGTCTTTATCCGACATCGCAAACCCTGATGCCCCGCGACATTCTCGAACCGCTGGACCGCGACAATTTCGCCATCGGTGCCCAAGTCGATTTGGACGCGTTTTTGTCCGCCGAAGACGTGCCGCAGTTCGATCCATCCGCCGAGGGTGAAGAACTGACCGCAGACCAGCACCGCGACAAGTGGAATGCCTATCTGCAGTTCTGCATGAAAATGTTCCGCAAGGTCACCAGCGGCTGGGAGGGGGCAGAGGATGGCTTCGACCTGGTCAACTTCTGCTATTTGTTCAAGGAAGACAAAGCTGACGGCTTCAGCCGCAATATCGTCTGCCTCTACGACCACTTGCGCGACAGCAAGCCCGACGCACCCCTGTTCGACCGCTTCGCTCAGCGCGATTCTAGCCCTGACGAAGTTTGCTTGCCCGCCAATAGCCAGTTTGCCGCGCGACTTGGCCATGCCGGGAACGAATATGCCTTGGCGCCCGCCCAACGTGATGGCTTGGCTCATCTCCTCGTCGCTGATGCGGGGGATGTGCTGGCCGTCAACGGGCCGCCGGGTACTGGTAAAACCACCTTGCTGCTTTCGGTCGTCGCCTCGCTCTGGGCCAAGGCCGCAGTGGCCGGTGGCGAGCCGCCAGTGATCGTGGCCAGTTCCACCAACAACCAAGCCGTGACCAACATCATCAAAGCGTTCGGCAAGGACTTCTCAGAAGGGAGCGGCCCCTTTGCGGGGCGCTGGCTGCCCGATATCAAAAGCTTCGGCGCTTACTTTCCCAAGTCTTCGGCCGAAGCAGAAATGGCCCGCACCTACCAGACCAAAAGCTTTTTCACCGAGCTTGAGTCGCAGGCCTATCTGGACAAGGCGCAACAGGCCTACCTGGCCCGAGCCGTCATCGCCTTCCCCGATGATCTGAGCCCGAGCGTCCAAGGTGCGGTCAAGCAGCTCCAGGCCGCGATCCGCTCGCGACAGCAGCAACTCACTGATATTGAGCAGGCCTGGGCCAAACTGGTCGGCGCCCGCGAAGCCATCCAGGCACTGCTGAGCGATGATCCACAGGCAGGCATCGCGCGTATTGACGCGCAGCACCTCAATCAGGCCGAACAGCTTGCGAACGCGAAAGCACGTCTGAAGGATTTCAAACACTATCTGGCACACGAGCCGCTGATCTACACGCTGTTCGGCTGGTTTGGCCCGGTCGCTGGCAAACGTCTGCGCTTGGCGAAATTACACCTCGATGAGGCCAACACCGAACTGCAAAACGCCGCCAGTGTTTGCGAAATCGAAACCCGGTTGACGGCCGCCGTGGCTCAAGCCAGCAAGGCCCAGGAAGTACTCGAAGCCCAACTGCAGCAGGCCCGACAATTGCTGCAAGCCGAGCAACGTCAGGTATTGAATTGGCAAGCAGTGATTGCCGTTCTGCCGATTCCTACCGACAGGCCTGCTGCCCAGGTGACTCTCAACGACTGCGACAGCTGGGCGGACACTTCCCTGCGTTTCGAAATCTTCCTGCTGACTACCCATTATTGGGAAGGCCGTTGGCTGATGGAAGTCGCCGAAAGCCTGCCAGAAATTCTCATGAGCCGCGGCAAAAATGGTCGCAAGACCCTTGAGAAAAACTGGCGGCGGTGGATGAAGCTCACGCCCTGTGTGGTGGCCACCTTCTTCAGGCTGCCCAAGGAACTGCGCTGCAGGCGGCACGACGGTAACGGCTTCGTCGATGACTATGCGTTGAACTTCATTGATCTTCTGATCGTCGACGAAGCCGGCCAAGTTCTTCCTGAAGTCGCCGCGCCGTCGTTCGCGCTCGCCAAGCACGCGTTGGTGATAGGCGACACTCAGCAGATCGAACCCATCTGGTCGATTCCGGCTGCGGTCGATATCGGCAACCTGATAAGCGCCGGTCTGCTATCGCGCGACAAGGTCGATGACGACTATGCCGCCTTCTGCGATAGCGGCCGTAGCGCGGCCAATGGCAGCGTCATGGCCATCGCCCAGGCGACCAGTCGGTATCACTACGATCATGACCTCGCCCGAGGCATGTATCTGTATGAGCACCGTCGCTGCTACGACTCGATAATCGATTACTGCAATGCCCTTTGCTACAGGGGCAAGCTGCAACCGCGACGAGGGCGAAAACCGGAAGGTGGCTTGCCGGGGCTGGGCTACCTGCATATTGATGGAATGTGCCAGCAGAGCAATGGCGGTAGCCGTCATAACCTCTTGGAAGCGCAGACGATCACTGCGTGGATTCAAGCAAATGGAGCCGAGCTGACAAAGCGCTACAAGAAGGATCTGTGGGAAATCCTCGGTGTGATCACGCCGTTCGGCGCACAGACGCAGGCGATCGTTCAGGCCTGCACAGCACGGGGCATCAAGACCGGTAAAGGCGATGGCGAGATGACTGTCGGCACGGTTCACTCATTCCAAGGCGCCGAGCGGCCGGTGGTGATCTTCTCGGCGGTCTATTCCAAACATGCCGATGGCGAATTTATCGACCGCAAGGACAGCATGCTGAACGTTGCCGTTTCTCGGGCCAAGGACAGTTTTCTGGTGTTTGGCGACATGGACCTGTTCAGCCAAGTGCCGAAAAGCAAGCCGCGTGGGCGTTTGACCCAGTTTCTGTTGGCGGATTCGGCGAACGAGCTGATTTTCGATTATCAACCCCGGGATGATTTACAAACGGCGCATACCGGATTGAGCCACCTGCATGAAGTTGAAGAGCATGATCGGTTTCTGATGCACACGCTGGAAACGGCTCGCCAGCAGGTTCAGATCGTAACGCCCTGGGTGAAATTGCGATGGATGCAGGAAAGCGGCGCGATGGACATCATGGGCAATACGGTGCAGCGCGGCGTCCAAGTGGTGGTGTATACCGACCTGCGATTCAACACGGGTATCAAACGCGCCAAGCCTGAGGGCGATCCCGAGAGAATTGCGGAATTCAAAGACGCGATTGCCGCGCTGAAAACGCGGGATGTTCAGGTGTGCGTGGTCAACAAGGTGCACAGCAAGATCGTTATGGCCGATGAGGAATTGCTGTGTATCGGCTCGTTCAATTGGCTGAGTGCGCAGCGCTATGGCGATTATGTGCACCATGAAACTTCCATGGTCTATCGCGGCCCTGATGTAAGCGACGAACTTGCAATCAACCGCACTAGCTTGGCGCAACGGGTGACGTCCAGCGGACTGTAAAAGCTGTACAGCCTTGGACTCAGAGGGTGTCGGGTCTTGCCGGTCGGCAGCATCGAGTGTCGTCAGGTAACGGTTGATGCTCGATTCAACTTCTTCCATTCTCGCTTCAATTTGGCGCTGGTGAAATTGCGGTCAGCGATTGCTGACTGCCGTTGGGCTTCTCGTTCCAGCCGCTGGCTCGACTGAATGCGGTTGAGATAACCGTAGATGTAGATCTTCAGCAGAATTGCAGGATGATAAGCAGGTCGGCCAGTGTCTGCCGGTATGTCGCCTTTAAATCCAAACCTGCCCAGGTGAGTTCGTTGACAAAAACGTCGACTACGCGCACCGGATTGGTCTCGGTGACGTAATCGTCGAGACACTCCGGCAGCAGCGTCACCTGCGTCCGAGTCTCGCCCTCAATGAATCGCTTCATGATCGACCCCGATCAGATCTCGACGATCAAAAGGTTAGACAATCACTGGCGTTTTCACACAGCCTGGACCCGAAGCAGCCACCACTCTAGGAATATCCATGGAAGCAATCGGCATGTTCCCCGCATTGGGAGGGAAAAGGAGGTGGGAGAGCAGACTGCCACTTTACTCCATATGACATATTCCTAGATGGGCCAGGGCAGGCTGAGGCGCTAATGCTTAAGAAACCGCAAAAACTAATACCTGTGTCTCGGGACACCTTCACGCTCAGATCCGAAACTTAAGAAGATATGTCCATGGCTGTTTGATGGGAAAGAATACTTGAGAGGAAAAGTGCAGTGTAAAATGATAAGGCCTACCATCTAATAAAAACTAGAGTGATAGGCTCCTAACAGCTAGCAGTCTAATCCCATTTCAATAGATTGCCGGAGGGCTCGTTGCGTCGAGTATCTACTCGTATCAACTTGTCGTTGATAAAAAGCATATACTGATAGGCCCCACCGTTCGGACCGTAAACTAAAACATCTGTTTTCTGCGCCCCTTTTCGTGGCACTCCATTATTTCGCATAACAGGCCCATCACTATCCTGTGCGACAGGCTGGCCACACGTCTGTAGAACATTTTCAAGCGTGTCACCAGGATTAACCAGCCTCGTTCCGCAGCGAGTAGTCGCACTCGCTTCATTTAAGATAGAACATATCAGAAAAATTGCTGCTAATGGCTTGACTAACATACAGACCTTCTTGAAAAGCTGCGAGCATCATCCCGCCGCACTTAGAATCTTGAGATAATTATCAATAGAGTAGCTACCATCCCCGACAGATGTAACGGTGATTGTGGTGGTCGCAGCGGCGACCTCAATTCCACGCACCACAACGTTACCATTCGCTTCTGTATCAGAGAGCTGGCCGCCATTATATGAGACAACCAGATTAGTATTGCTTGAGTTCTGAATTATAGGTAGCAAGTAACTGAGCGGAGGGTACTGGGCTGTATTGACAGTGATTGTGGTTTGCATATCGGATGCTGCTACTGCCTGCTGAAGCTTGTCTCCGTTGACAGGATCGACTCCCAGTTGTCGGCCATTAAACTCTAGCGATAGCCTTTTTCCGGTTGTAAGTTGTCTAACCTGTGTAAGTTCGGCGGTAGTGAACGTATGGGCCGAAGCTATCGAGACGTCAGTGTTTACCCCAGCGACGCCAAGCGCTGCAAGGATGCCAGTGGGGTTAAGATCTAGTACGTCAAGTGCCAGTGATGCTTTCCTGCTACCTACTGTGCTCAAAACTTGAGAAAGGGCTGAAACTGACAAAGAACCCCCGTTAGTAATCGATAATTCGAAATTGCTAGCCGTGAGTTTAGTCACACAATCGATAATCGCTGCTGGGGTAGATAATTTTCCGTCAAGAGTAATGGTATATGGTTTACTGCCGATAGCCGCTATTACGTCGTTCACTCCTCCGGCCGTCAATGCATTAAGTCCAACAACTGTGCGTGACGTGCTAGGATCCGTAAACATATTAATTATAGCAACCGCACTAGCGGAGCTGGCTGTAGCGCAGTCTATTGAAATAGACCTTTCCTTGCCAGCCAACAAGGCGGCAACTTGTGGAAGCGTAGAAATAGGCAGGCTGTTAATGGAACTAATGTCAGCCTTGGTGGCAGGGCTGCAACCGCAGCACTTAGCAATGCGATTAGCTGAGCCGTGTTCGCGCTTAGACCAGAAATTTGAAGGGAAAGCTTTTTGGAACCGGCTGACATCAACAAGTTCTGGAGCTCAAGCTGAGGGAGCGCCTGGGGCATAGTCAAGGATATATTTGTATTAGTACCAGCTGCGGAAAAAATAGACAAGAAGTTATTGAATGAGATTGTATCTCCCACGCACATCATGTTTAGCTCTTTCATTTCTTACCTCCAAGTTGTCAGTTATCAGACTAGCCCCTCATCTGTGCCATTGCAAACGCTTTAGGTTCATTGGTCAGCCGCCAACCATAACGGCTTGTGTCCAATGCCTAATGCCTCTCGATTCTTATTGAATTTGTATTTGTCCTTCACTCCTGGAAGAGACGCTGCCAAGAGGTTAATCGCTAATGATTAATCCAGTTCACGCGGCAGGTAACTGACAAAAAGGTTATAACGCCTCAGAATTTATCGAAAAAAAAGTTCAAGCGCTTGCTTGGACTTTATTCACCGCGACTGGCTGTATTCGGCCGATTCTGTTGAAAAAGTCGGAATTTCAGGCTGGAAGAAGTCGAGGTTGGCCGTCACTTCAGAACCTATTCACCACGTTGAGTGGCTTTTCGGTTCTGCGTTGATCGTTGCAGCTTCGTTAGTGGGTTAATTTGAGGTTTTTTACTTACTCCGGGCGCACCTATCCCGTGGTTGGCGGCCCTTGAGAGGTCAGTTTGGCCAGTCTCCGCAGATTCTGTACCGCTGCTGCCAATGTAAATTCATCGTTCGCACCGCTCATGCCGCGTAGCCGCAATCGATCCAGTCTCAGGATTCGCTTGAGGTGAGCGAACAACATTTCGACTTTCTTGCGCTCATGGCGAGAACAAACGTATTGAGGCGTCGCGGCGATCCGCCGAGCAACATCACGCGCGGCTTCATGGATGCTACGGGCAATTTTCCGAACCGGAGTGTTCGGGCAGCAGCGCTCTTTCATCGAGCATTTCGCGCAGTCGGTTTGTCGTGATCGAAAGATGGTGGTGTCGGCTTTCGTGACATGTGAGCGCTGGTTCTTGAAGGCTCGCCACTCGCTGCGCAGGGCGTGTCCGGTGGGGCAGCGATACTCCTGCGTTTCTTCATTCCATTGAAAATCGCTACTTGAGAGGCTGCCGTTCTTGCGCTCGGTTTTATCCCAAACCGGCACATGTGGCTCGATATCTTTTTCGTCCACCATCCAGGCCAACATCGGTGCGATTCCATAAGCGGTATCGCCGATGAGGCGATCCGGCTTGATATCGAACTGTTCCTCGACCCGCTCAATCATGATCTTGGTGCTTTCAACCTCAGCTGTTCGATGAGCCGGTGTTGGCTCCACATCCATGATCACACCGTGCTCGACATCAATCAGGTAGTTCGTCGAGTACGCGAAGAACGCCGGGCCTCCTGGAGCGGCTGTCCAACGAGATAGTGGATCGGTCAGCGATAGGCGCTTGGGCAGTGTTTCTGCAAGGGCCTCTGCATCAAGCGCTTCAAGGTACTCACGTACGGCACGAGTGCTGAGCAACGGGTCACTCCAGTTGACCTCTTCATCGCCTGGTACGCCGCGCTGCCGACTGGCATCCGCCTTGATGACGCTGGCGTCCACGGCAAAGCCTTCACCCTTGACCAGACCTGCGTCCATGCAGCGACGCAGCACCTCGTTGAACAGCCTGCGAAACAGAGAGCTATCGCGGAAACGACCGTGCCTATTCTTGGAAAACGTAGAGTGATTTGGGACTTCGTCTTCGAGGCTCAAGCGGCAAAACCAGCGATATGCCTGGTTCAAATGAGCCTCTTCGCACAACCTGCGCTCGGAGCGAATACCGTAGCAGTAGCCCACGATCAGCAGGCGAATCATCAGTTCAGGATCAATCGAGGGACGCCCTATCGGGCTGTAAAAGTCGGCGAGGTAGTGGCGTAGATCGCTCAGATCGAGGCATCGATCAATATTGCGCAGGAGGTGATTTGATGGGATGTGATCTTCAATGTTGAACGAGTAAAACAGCCGCTCCTGTCCACTCGACAATTGTCCCATCATGCTGCGAATCCTCCCGCTGGCCGATGACCTTATTTTGCCGCAGGCCAGGCAGGAGATCTACTTTTTCAACAGAATCGGCCAAAAGCAGTCACTGAACAGCCTGTCAGCGAGTCCATAGCCCGCTACCCATGGACTGCTAACACTCGGCAATTTCGGCGGTTCGTCAGTTCATCCTGACGCGCTACAAAGGACAGATCGCCCCCGGGTTCTGATGCTGACGCCGGCTGGCTTGGCGGCGAGGGCCGTGTGTCAGGTGTTCGAGTGCTGCTGCCTGATCGGCAACGTAACCCGAAACGTAGTCCCCACGCCAAGCTCGCTGCTGACCGTAATGTCGCCACCGTGTTTTTTCACAATCCCGTAGGAGAGGGACAGGCCCAACCCTGTCCCTTGGCCGACGGGTTTGGTGGTGAAGAAGGGGTCGAAAATTTTCTGCACAGTGTCGGAAGCCATTCCTGATCCAGTGTCGGCCACTTCGAGCCAGACGTGCTCTGCTTCCATCCCGCTGCGAAGGGTGATTTTCCCGCGCTGAGGACCCATGGCCTGGGCGGCGTTGACCACGAGGTTCATGATTACCTGATTGATTTGCGAGGGCAGGCATTCGATGTCGGGAAGGTCGACGTATTCCTTGATGACGTCGGCTTTGTATTTGAGTTCGTTGGCGACGATGTTCAGGGTCGATTCGATGCCTTGCTGCAGGTTGGCCCATTGCCATTCCTGATTCGAGTCGACGCGGGAGAAATCTTTGAGGTCTTTGACGATTTTTCCGACGCGGCTGATGCCTTCCTTGGACTCCTTGATCAGCAGCGGGATATCTTCCCTCAGGAAGTCCAGTTCCACACGCTCGCGCATGGATTTCAAGTGCTCGAGGATCTCGGTCGAGGCGATGCCCTCTTCTGAGCGCTGGTAGGCGTCGAGCATGTCCTGCAATTTGCTGAAGTAACCTTCAAGGGTGCCGAGGTTGGACGAGATAAAACCGATGGGGTTGTTGATTTCGTGAGCAACCCCAGCGGCCAGTTGCCCCAGGGACGCGAGCTTTTCGGATTGCACCAGTTGGCTTTCCAGCTGTTCGCGTTCGTCGATTTCGCGCTGCAGGGCTTCGCTGGCCTGTTTGAACTCGTGGGTCCGTTGCTCGACCAATTGCTCAAGCTTGCTCATCTGCACCGATGCGCGCTCGGTCATTTCCCATTTGGCGGTCAGGGTGTTGGCCAACTGATGGACTTCAATGTTGTCGAAAGGCTTTTTCAGAATCAACAACCGGTCATGGCCATGCAGCCGTTCCAGTAATTCATCCCAGGAGTAGTCGGCGTAAGCCGTGCAGACCACCACCTGCAGGCGCGGGTCTTGCTCCCAGAGATGCTCGATGGTTTCTACGCCGTCCCAGCCCTGGGGCATGCGCATGTCGACGAACGCCAGGGCATAGGGGCGATTGTCCTTGAGTGACTGGCACACCTTAGCCAGACCCTCCTGGCCCTGGTAGGCCGAGTCGAGTTCGAACAATGGAATCTCGATCTTGGCCGTTTGTCCGAACAGCGCTGCCTCCATCAGGTACAGGTCGGAGTTGTCGTCGACGGGAGGCAGGAGGATTTTGCGAAAGTCGTCATGAATGGCAGGGGTGTCGTCAATCAGCAGAATACGGCGGTTCGATAGACTGTTCATTGCTTATCCGTCGCGATTGTCAGGGGCATTTCAAGGGTGAACACTGCACCTTTACCAGGGCCGTCACTGTAGGCACTCAAGTGCCCATTCATCTCGATTGCGGCCAGCGCGCAACTGTGTAGGCCAAAGCCGTGACCCTCTTTGCGGGTGGTAAAGCCGTGGGCAAAGATTCGCGTCATGTTCTCTGGTGCGATGCCCTCACCTTCGTCTTTGACACTGATCTGCAAGATGGAATTATCGATGAATTTTACGCCCAGGGTCATTTTTCGAGCGCGGTCGTCCATGTTGGACATCGCGTATTTCGCGTTGCTGATCAGGTTGATCAGAATCAGCAGCAGCCGATGTTTATCGGCCATCACTGCAGGTACATCGATGAAGTCCTTGACCACCGTGACGTGGTGGCGGGTCAATGCGCCGGAGTTCATGCGCAGAGCATCTTCAAGCAAGTCGCTGATGTTCAGGGATTCAATCAGGTTGGACGCCCCAGCGTAGGACTGCTGGGTAGAGACGATATCCTTGATGTGATCAACACTTTTGGTCAGCTGCGCCAGCTCGTCGGTCATGCTTTCCTGCTCGGCGCCCAGCGCTTTGACCAGTTGGTTCAGGTAACCCGGTAACAGTTTTCCTTTCTCGTCGAGGGTGATGAAATCGCCCAGATCCTGCTCGTGCTCATTCATCATTTGCACTGCTTTACCGAGGCCGATTGACTTGCTGGAGCGCAGTTTTCGAGTAAGCAGATCGGCAGAGATGTTCACGCTGTTCAACACATTGCCGACGTTGTGCAGCACATTGGTCGCAATTTCCGCCATCCCGGCCAGGCGCGCGGTATCGAGCAATTCGCTCTGGGTGTCCTTCAGTTCATGGGTACGCTCTTCCACGCGTTGCTCAAGGCCTTCGTTGGCGGCATGCAGTGCTTTGTTGACACTGTTGATTTCGGCAAAGCTGCGCAGCAATCGGATGGCCAGATATAACAGCAGGAAGACCATCAATGCCGAGAAAATCAGCAGATACAGGTGGTACTGCTGACCAATTTTGACGGCCTGCTCCTGGTTGTTATTGAGAATGTTATTGATGTCCTCCAGTCGAGCGGCCACGGGAACGACGCCGATATGCTCCAGCAGATCGTTGACCACGGGTTGCTCGTGCAGAATCAGCTCCACATGTTTGAGCAGGATTTCCAGCGGAAGATGGAGTGGTTGCGGCAAACGACCTTTGTCCACACCCAACCGGTTCAGGCCGACTTGGATCTCGGCCGCTTTGTCGTCAGAGGTGATTTGAGAGAACTCCAGGCTGCCAAGTAGCAGGTCATAGATGTCCATTGAGGCGGCTTGCAGCACTGGGTCGCTTCTGTTGAGCGTGCCGAACTGCTTCTGGATATCGTCTTCGGCGATGGGCAGAAAGGCCAGTGAGTTACGCAATACGGCGTTATGCGATTTGAATTTTTCAACCAGCCGTGTTTTTTCGTCGACGGCAGCCAGATAGGCAGTACGACTGTCTTGCCAGAGGGCATCGGCATGTAGCACATGCCCGGACTGTATCGTATCGAACTGCCTCCAGAGGGTGTTGATTTTGGTCAGCGGCTCCACCAGCAAGTCGTAGTTTTGGCTGACGGAAACTCTTGCTTTGAGGATCTCTGTTTCCCAACGTGCATCCTGCTGTTTGATCTGACCAATCAGATCCCGTGACGCGATGTAGTTAGAGGTGTTATCGGCACTGGACCTGATATAGAGGAACACCAGAATAGATGCGAGTGCCAGCGTCATCGCGCCCAACAGCAGTGAGCTGAATCGATGAGACAGTTTCATAGGGGTTTGCCTCTGAGTTCACCGGTCAATGTCTTGAGAAACTCAATGATCAGAAGTTTGTCCTGTGCCGAAGGCGTGCGGCCCAGTTGATACGTGAACATCACGCTGACGGCCTCATCCAGCGTCTTGGCCGACCCATCATGAAAGTACGGGGCAGTGAGCGCTACGTTACGAAGGCTAGGAACTTTGAAGACGTTACGGTCGGCCTCATCCCTGGTTACCAGATAACGTCCCAGATCGCTCTCGGCCGGGTTGCCCCGCGCCTTGAAATAGTCGCTCATCACACCGAATTTCTGGTACATGTTGCCACCGATGTTGACGCCTTGATGGCAGGCGATACAGCCATATTGCTTGAAGCGCTGATACCCGTATTTTTCGTTAAGCGTCAGGATGTCGGTATTGCCCTTGAGGTAGAGGTCGAAGCGCGAGTCGGGCGTCAGCAGGGTGCGTTCATAGCTTGCTAACGCATTCTGCGCATTGGCTGCCGTGACCCCGTCCGGGTACGACCTGGTGAAGGCCGCGCGATAGTCAGGGTCTCTGGAGAGCGTGTCGATCAAGGCTTTCCAGGTGTTGCCCATCTCGACAGGACTTTGGACCACCTCCTCGATCTGTGCCTCCAGTGAGTCGGCCCGACCATTCCAGAACTGCTTGAAGTTAAGGCTCGCATTGAGCACGGTGGGTGTGTTGATGCCTAGCAGCGCGCCGTTAAAACCAGTGGAGAAAGGCTTGTCGTCGGCCCCACCTTTTTCCAGGTGATGACAACTGGCGCAGGACACGCTGTTATTGACTGACAGGCGTGCATCGTTGAATAACTGACGGCCTAGTTCGACCTGTACGGAATTGTTTATCACCACGTCAGGTAATGGCTTCAGCGGCTCGTCCAGTGGTGTAGCAGCTGCCAATTGGCATAGACCAAGCAGCAACGCGAAAGCAGTGGGCCATCCATGTAACTGCATCAATGATCCCCGGCTGCCGATAAATTTAATGGTGTCCCGGCCTGAAATACGCCAGCGGTCTCGTCCTGTCCGATTTATTCCAGTCGTGCCGCTTCCAATTGCTCACCACTCAATATTTTGGCGAATGCACGTGGCTCTACCGCTCGGCTGAAGAAATAGCCCTGGCCTTCTTCGCAGTGGTTGGTTTTCAGGAAATCAAGCTGATCCTGGGTTTCGATACCTTCGGCAATGATGTTCAGCTTGAGGCTTCTCCCCAGGCTGATAATGGCGCTGACCAACGCCGCGTCGTTGCTGTCGGTGCTCAGGTCGCGGACAAACGACTGATCGATTTTTAATACGTCGATGGGGAAACGACGCAGGTAACTCAAGCTGGAGTAGCCAGTTCCGAAGTCATCGATGGCCAAGCGGATGCCCATGTGCTTGATCGCTTGCAGGATCTGGATCGTCGACTCGGCATTTTGCATGAGCACGCTTTCGGTGATTTCCAGTTCCAGCAGCTCAGGGTTCATTCCGGTTTCTTCAAGTACGGTTCGAATCCCCTCGAGAAAACCCCTCTGGCGAAACTCAGTGGCAGAAATGTTCACCGACATACGAATCGGCGGTAATCCGGCCGCTTGCCACGCGCAGGTCTGGCGGCAGGCCTCGCGCAATACCCATTTGCTCAGCGGGACGATCAGGCCGCTGTCTTCGGCGACCGGGATGAACTCAGATGGGAAAAGCCAACCTTGCCCCGGTTTGAGCCAGCGGATCAGAGCCTCGGCGCCGACTACTTTTCCAGTTTTCAGGTTCAATTTTGGTTGGTAATGCAGGACAAACTCGTTGCGCTCCAACGCCAGTCGAATGCCTGACTCGATAGAGTGTTGCTCGCGGGCACGCTGGTTCATGGTGTTGGAAAAAAAGCAGAAGTTGTCCGGACCGCTGTCCTTGATGTTGCGCATGGCGGTTTCGGCTTTTTTGATCAGGGTGACGGCATCTTCACCGTCACCGGGGAAGATGCTGATGCCCAGGCTCGCGGTCACACTCAGGTCATGCCCGGCGACATAGCGAGGAACCTTGATGGTGGCCAACAACTTCTCCGCAATGCTTTTGGTTTGTTGGGGGTGATGGACATCGGACAGCACCAGGACAAATTCATCCGAGCCATAGCGAAACACCGAGTCGGACTCGCGTACGGTGTGGGCGAGGCATTGAGCGACAAGTTTAAGCACTTCATCGCCGATGGGATGCCCCAGCGCGTTATTGATCCGCTCAAAACGATCCAGGCCGATGAACATCACTGCCAATTGCGTATCATGGCGGCGGGACAGGGCAATCGCTTGAGTCAACCGATCACCCAGCAGCGTACTGTTGGGCAGCTCCGTCAACACATCGTACTGGAGCAGATGGGATACTTTCAGCAATTCCTGAACGCGCTCGGCGATGGTTTCCTCCAGGTTGCGCATTTTTGCCGCGGCATCCTGTGTCATTTGCCATTTGACCGTCAGCGCACTGGCCATCTGGCGGATTTCCAGGCTGTCGAACGGCTTTTTCAGAATCAGCAGTTGGTCGCTGAACGCAAGGCGCTCGGTCATCGCCTCCCACGAGTAATCGGAGTAGGCAGTGCACAGTGCGATTTGCAATTGCGGGTCGGCTTTCCACAGGTGCTCAATAGTCTCCAGACCATCCCAGCCGGGTGGCATGCGCATGTCGATGAAGGCCAGTGCGTAGGGCCGACCTTCTGCCAGTGCTTGCTTGACCCGTTCAAGGGCTTCTTGCCCCTGATAGGCGGAATCAAGCTCGAAATTTTTCCGAGTGACCTGTACTGTGCCGAAGAGCTCTTCCTCCGCTGCATCAAGGGACTCTTCGCTGTCCGGCTTCGGGCAGAGAATTTTACGAAAGTCCTGATGAATCGATGGCGTGTCATCAATGATAAGCACGCGGCGATTGGCGTGAGTGGTCGGGGTGCTCATTCAACGCTACCCGGCAGGTCTGCGATCAGATGAAAAATAAGCATACGGATTTCCCTTCCTGAAGGCGCGACAACGGTTACGTATACATTGGATCCCATTTTTCGGAGCATAGCCCTCGACGAGGCACTTCGCTGGGAAACCGTAGCTAATGTGCCATCAGTTTGTTAAAAATGCCTCAGCCCTTAGCCAAAAAAGCGAGGGAGCGAGGTTTTTATCATGAAAAACCCGAAAATGCCCTCAAATGAGTGATGTCAGGTAACGCTATGGATGAGCAATCCGCTTCTGTTTCGGCTTATAAACCCTGCGTGCTGCTGGTGGATGATGAAGAGTTCATTCTTAACAGTTTGCGCCGTCTGCTGCGCAGCCAGCCGTATGATTTGTTCTTTGCCGAAAGCGGTGAAAAAGCACTTGAGTTGATGGCCCACCAGCGTATCGATCTGGTGATGACCGATGCCCGCATGCCAAATATGGATGGCGCTACCTTGTTGGCGGAGATTCACCAGCGCTATCCAGGTACCACACGGATCCTGTTGACGGGATATGCCGACCTGGACACCATCGTCAAAGCGATCAATGAAGGAAAGATTCATCGCTACATCAGCAAACCCTGGAACGACGAGGAGTTGCAGCTGACCTTGCGGCAGGCCTTGGAACATCAGCATTCCGAGCGCGAGCGGCAACGCCTGGAGCGTCTGGCCCATGAGCAGAACGAGGCGTTGCAGGCGCTTAATGCCACCTTGGAAAAGCGGGTTGTCGCACGCATGTCCGAGCTGCAACAGACGGCGGACATGCTCGACCTGGCCTATGACGAGTTGAAGCACAGTTACGCGACCAGTACCGAGGTGTTCTCCCTGCTGGTCAATCAACGGTTGCCTAAAAGCAAGCAGACCAACCGGCAAATCATCGATTTGATTCGCACCTACTGCAAATCCCACCCCATGGACGAGGCGAGTAGCCGCGATCTGGCCATGGCGGCAGCGCTCTACAACATCGGCAAGTTGAGCTGGAGCGACAGCATGATGAGCGCGCCTGCCGACCTGTTGCACCATACGGATCGTGAGCGTTATCGCGGTTATCCGAAACAGAGCGAGTCGCTGTTGATGACGTTGGAGCCGATGCAGGACGCGGCCCAGTTGATTCTTCACCACCAAGAGCGTTGGGATGGCACGGGATTCCCCGACCACCTCAAAGGCGAGGCTATCCCGTTTGGTTCGCGCTTGCTGAAGCTGGCCGTGGACTTTATCGAGTTGCAGCGCGGGTTGATCCTCGAACGGCAAATGAACAGTGATGAAGCCCTGGTGTTTATCCGTAAGTACGCCGGCCGTCTTTATGACCCAGCGCTGGTGGAAGACTTCGTTCAGGTCTGTGCCGCCTACCTGAGCGATGTCACTCTGAACGATCCAACGGTCAAGGTGGTTGGCACCCGTGAACTGTTGAGGGGGATGGTGCTTGCACGCAACCTCAATGCCGACAATGGCATGCTCCTGCTCAATGCTGGCAAGGTAATCAGCATCGCGTTGGTCGACAAGTTGATCGCCTTTGAAGCCATGGAAGGCGCGAAGTACAGCATTTTCGTCAAAGTGCCGGACGAGCTGGCCGCCAACCGCCTCGTGAATGAGCCTGTGCCAGCCACTACGTGATGCGCAGGGGTGGCATGGCTGTGTGGTCAGGTTGCCCTGTTTATGTCGTCAGTTTTTTATGTCGTTAGAAACAGCATCTGGGGTGGTTCATGCATCAGAAAGTCCCGGTGCGAAATGTTCCAGGCATAGGCGCCTGCCAGGGTGAACACCAGCAGGTCATCAATCGCGAGGGCGGTGACTGTTTGCTGGCTTGCCAGCACATCTTTTGGCGTACACAGCTGGCCGACCAGGGTAACCTGCTGATTCTGCAACTGCGCGGGTTGCTGGCCCCGTATCACGACAAAAGGATGGTCATGCCCCTGGGCCGCCGGTGTCCGGAAGTGGTGGGTGCTACCCCGGCCAATGGCGAAGTACTGACCATGGCTGCGTTTGATGTCCAGGACTTGCATCACGTAGTAGCCGCAGGCCGCGCTGATAAAACGGCCGATCTCGAAGCGAATGCGCGTATCGCCCATGCCTTCTTCCGCGATCAATGCCTTGAGCCCTTGGCAGAATGTCGTCCAGTCGAACGAGTTCTGCGGGTCCTGGTAATTAATGCCCATGCCGCCTCCGACGTTGAGCAGGGGCAGCTGCAGACCGTGTTCGGCGCAGAGCTGGCTGAAGGTGCGACAGTAGCTGCGGATCAGTCTCAGGTGAGCGCCCACATCAAGCTGATGAGACAGCACATGAAAATGCAGGCCCTGCAGTTCCAGCCAGGGCTCATCACGCAACAGCTTCAGCGCTTCGTCCAATGCGTCTTCGTCCAGGCCGAAGGGGGTCGGTTTACCGCCCATCACCAGACGGCTATCGGGTGCTTCAGCCAGTTTCAGGTTCAGGCGCAGCAGGACCGGCGTCCGTTGGCGCCGTCTGGCAGCGATGCGCGCCAGGCTGCGTAACTCTGTCAGGCTCTCGACGTGAAAGGCCGAAATCCGGTAGTCCATGGCGATTTCCAGCTCACTGTCGAGTTTGCCGGGGCCGCCGAAAATCAGCAAATGCCCTGGGCATTGCTCATACAGCCAGCGCAACTCACCACCGGACGCGGCCTCGAAGCCGTCTACCAGCGGCGCCAGGGTTCGCAGGATCGGTGCTTCCGGGTTGGCCTTGGCGGCATAGAACAGCTCGCAGTTGGCGGGCAGCGTTTCACGCATGTTCCGAACGTGCTGCTCCAGCGCGACCAGATCATAGACGTAAGCACAGAGCGGTGTTTGCTGTTGCTCGCGCAATTGGCCGATGGCCTGGGTGACGCGTGTCGGCAAACTCATGAACGGGCCCTCGCGCGAGCAGTGAACAGCGGGCTGGGGAGGGCGGTGTAGCCTGCTTCGCGGTCGGCACGCATCATCAGCCGGGTCATGAAGTTTTCCTTGCTGGGCAGCGGTGCCCCTGCACATAACTCGCGCAGCTGCACGGGGTCATCCAGCACCGCTCGTTGTGCCTGCAACAGCGTGCCGATATGCATCCACAGTTGGTTTTCCAGCCCTGAATCGGCGTTGGCCAAATGGAAGATCGCTTCGCCCAGGTTGTTCACCAGCGCGCAGTAGGCGACGCGCTGCCAGGCCTTATCCTCGTTGTAGTACAGCGAGGCGCGGGTGCGCTCGTTGAGTTCGCTGAGTCGTTCCGGTGCCCAATGGCTGGCCACCAGCTTGGTGCCCTCCAGGTCGCGAATCCAGACCCGACAAGGCAAGCCGTCGGCGTCGAAACCCAGCAGGGTGTTCTGCAAGTGTGGCTCCAGCACCACGCCCTGACGGAACAGGCAATGCATTACCCCGCCGAGCAGTTGACGGGCATAGCCGTCGAGCCAGCGCAGGGTCGCCTCGGCCACGTCGATACGAAGACGCTCGGCACATTGCTGCACCAGGCTTTGACAAACGCTACGACCTTGCAGATCCCAGGTGAATAGCGCCATGGCCACTTGCGGTTGGTAGCGCTCGCGGGTGGCCTCATCCAGGTTCTGGCGGTAGAGGATGCCGAAGCATTCGGTGACTTCGCGGGCCTGCTCCTGGGTGCCAAGACTGCTCAGGTCCAGGGTGCTGGCGGCCGGTTCCGGCATCAGCAGAAAATCCGGAAGTGCGTGGGCCAGCTCGGCCATCACCGGTGCGAGCAAGCGGGTCAGGGCGACCGCGCTGTCCAGTTCGTACCAGGCGTTCTTGCGCACGCAATTGGTCAGCCGCACATGCATCGAAAATTTCAGGAAATAGGCAAGCTCGGGGTGATAGAGGGTGCGTACCGACGAGGTCGGGTACAGCGCCAGGCCTTGAGGGCCGAGGTACTCCAGCAGGCCACGCTGTTGTGCGCGACGGACCAGCGGGTCGGCCAGAATCCGCTCGACTTCCCACGGGTGGCAAGGGTACAGATCGTTTCGACCACACAGCTGATACAGGGTCTCTCGGGGATCGTCACCTTGATGCTGGATCAACGCCGGATCAACACGAAACCAGTGCAGCTCGAAGCACGCGCCGACTTCCGGCGAGCAGGCCAACAGGGCATTTTGCGAGATGCCTTCGCGGCTCTTGGGAGTTGGATGCAGGGCGTGCCCCCAAATCTGATGCTGTTCTGAAGCCAGCAGGCTGTCAGTCGGTTGATCGCGATCGGCGCGGGTATGCCGGAGAAAGGTCCGGGTGATCTGCAGGCTGTTATCGACCTGCTGCAACATCTCGCCCACACGGTCCGGCTGGCTCAGCGGCACGCACAGCAGACGCGCCAGTTCGGTCGCGTTCAACGGGTGCCAGCTGTGCCCATTGCCCTTGAAATAGGGGGCGCTGACAAAGCGGCAACGACCGAGCACACTCGCGCGGTCGACTCGCACCACCAGTCGCCCGCTGGGCAGCCGGATGCTGATGCACTGGCCATTGAGTTGACGCAGGCTCATGGGCAGATCCTGAGCACGATAGTCCAGGCTCGCCTCGTCGCGTGGCAGGGCGTATTCACGCAGATAACAATTGAGCAGGCATTCAATGGCGTGCCGTTGGGCTTCACCATCGAGAGCGCGTTCATGCAGGGAAGCGGTGGTCAGAGCAAGGGTCATGCTGGTATCTCCCGCGAGGTCATGAGTAGGGGGCGTGCCAAGGCCATCGCAGCAACGGCGGCCAGACAGGCAACGAGAAAAGGTGAGGTGATGCCGCAGGTCTGACTGACCAGCCCGGCGGTCACACCGGCAGCTGTGCCGGCCCATTTACCGCTGGCATCGAACCAGCCAAACATGCGCCCGGCACTGCCTTGGCGGCTGCGTTGGCTCAGGCAGCGATGCAAGCCGACAAAGCCCAGCAACATTCCTGCACCGCTGAGCAGGCGCAGGGCAAATAAAGGCTCGGCCTGGCTGCTCCAGAACTGCAGGGCATTGCTCACGGCCAGCAGCCCGAGGCCGGGCAGCAGCAAGTTGCTGGCATGCCGTTGGACCCAAGGCAGGGCGATGAGGTAAACCAGATGCGGCAGGCTGTAGAGGAGGCCGATCAGCGCGTCGTTGCCAATGCCCAGTGCTTCGCCGTAAGGGACGAAATAAGGGAAGGTGACGACCATGGCGAAGCTGAACAGGAATTGCACCAGCAGCAGACGTGGCATGTCCGTCGGCAGTTGGCTAAGTGGGCCGGCGGCTGTGGTCGCATTCGCCTGATGACGGGGTGTATCGGCGGGCAACGGCAGGATCATCACGAACGCCAGTAACGGTAACCAGGCCAGGTAGCGATACAGCTCCAGTCCCAACCCTTGCGCCGTCATAAGACCGAGCAGAATGGGGCCGCTGATCATGGCCAGGCGTGCCGAGTATTGAGTCCAGTTCAGGGCCCGAGACAGGTCGCCGTCCTTGAACTGGGTCGCCAGGTAGGCATTGGATGCGGCCATCGCCCCGCCAAAGGTGCCTTGAATGATCAAGGCCAGCACGAACATCGGCAGGTTGGTACTGAACCCGGCCAGGAGAAAGCCCGTAAACAGTCCGGCATGGGCACGCAGCAAGGACAGGCGACAGCCCCGTCTATCCGCCCAGCGACCCCAGAGTGGCGCCGTCAGAGCGGTACACAGGGTCGGCAGGACAAACAACACACCGATGCTCCAGCCCGGCGCATCCGGCGCCAGGTCGGCGAGGATGCGTGGCAGGTACAACGGAATGCCGAGGGCGGTGAAGGCCGATAGATAGTGGCCAAGCAATACACTGGCGATCAGTCTGCGTTGCACGGGTGCGCCTCCCGCAGGAAGTTTGCCGCGCTGTAGCCATAGAACTTGTTGATGTCCTGGGCGCCTGAGTATGCTTTGCTGAACAAGCTGCCGGCACTGAGCAGGTATTTCACCGGTAGTTTCGGGCTGTCCAGCAAAACGCGCTTGGCTTCAGTGCAGTCCAGGCCTTCGCCCTCTAGTTGCCCGATGCAATCGATCAGGCGCTGGCGCAAGGTGGCGTAGAGTGGCCCGCGGGGTGCCAGGTCGGCGGCAATGATCGCTTCCAGCACCGCGACGATGTTCAGTTGCAAGGTGATGGTGCAGAACATCTCGGCCAGTGGCTGGGCATCGTTGACGCGGATGCGCTCGTCACGCAAGTCTGCAGGACGCTGCGCAAGGTCGGGGCAGGCTGCGGCGAAGCGCTCGGGCCAGAGGCGTGCGGCGTCGTTGTCTTTCATCAGCAAACGCAGTGGGCGATCAGCCTCGAAGATCAGCACGGCGTTCTGCTGATTGGCTTCCAGCGCGATGCCATAACCCAGCCACAAGCGCAGGTGCACGTGCAGCAGCAGGTCCAGATAATCTTCGAGCCAGCGTTGCAGTGAGCCCTGGTAGAAGCGCTCGACCAGTTGCTCGACGAACAGTCGACCATCGGGCAACGGGCTGGCGAGGCCGGCGACCGGCACCAGTGTGGCGACGCCCAGTTCGCCGGGGTAGTGACGCGCAATATAGGCCAGGTGGCGGCTTTCATCGGCATGCCCGCCATGTTCCTCATCAACGTGCAGATAGCGCATGCCCAGCTGAGGATCGCGTTTAGCCAGTGCTTGCAGCGTGGTCTGAAACCAATGGCCGTCATACAGCGTGCTGGGTTTGATCAGGCGCAGGTTGCGGGCGCCCAGGGTGGTCACTAGCAACGGTAGTTTGATGTGCCAGTGCGGTCGCTCGACGCACATTACGGTACGCACCGACAGGGTCGGCTCAACGTCCATAGCGCTGTGCGGTGCCTTGATCGTGCCTTCGGGTAACCCGTATTTTTCCAGCTCTAGCCACGTCAGCGGATGCACCGGTAGCAGGGTATGGCTGGTTTCGAGGCTCTGTTTCAGACCCAGCTCGACAAAGCTCGGCCAATGTTTGGGCGGCGAACTGCTCAACGTCAGGGCCGCATTTGGCAGCGCCAGCCAATTGAGTTTGAAGCGCGGGGCGAACTCCGGGGCGTAGCGTTTGAGGGCTGTGCTGTCGAAGCCACTTTTGGCGCGGGCGGTAGGGTAATACGGATGGTCCAGGTAGCTGGCGAGTCGGTCGATACCGATCAGGCGTTGGTCCCAGGCGGGCTTGTCGAGGATGTCGCTCAGTTCGGTCGCGTGTTCTTGATAGGCTGCATGACACAGCGCGCGATGGTGCACGGCGCAGTCGGCTTCTTTGCGGTACGCGGCAAACAGCTCAAGGCTGGCGTCGTCCAGGCCGTTGCTCAACTGTTCGAGCCAGCGTGCGTAACCGTGCTCGATGCGGACGTGCCCGTCTTGCTGGCAGAGCCAGGCATGGCTGGACGTGCTCCAGGTCTGCAACGGGCCGCCTGGGTGAACCGGCAGCCAGAGTTCATCGGCGTCCAGGTGGGCGATGCGCAGCCAGTAAGGACTGACGGTTGCGGTCCAGTGTTCGTGCAGTTCGGTGGGCAGGTGCTGGACGATGCCTTGGCTGAGCAGCCCGCGAATATCTTCGCGCAGGCAGCAATCGATAATGCGTTGGCTGATGGCTGCGTGATCAGCATCCTGCGCCACAACGCTCATGCCATCACCCAGCGCAGATCGGCCAATGTGGCGGCGAAACGTGCGTCCAGACTGGCAGTATCCGGGGCGATCAGGCGCAGTACGCCCAGATAATCCTTATTCGAGTGACTCACGTGAATGTCGTCGCCAATCTCGCGCAGCGCACGGTAGTCGCTCCAGTGATTGTCCTGCTCGTAACGAAAACTGCTGGAAGCCTGCTGCAAGCGGCCAGGTGTGTCGGCGACCAGATAATGCACCAGCGCTTGCGCCAGGCCGGGCTGGGCATCTACCAGTGGTTCGTCAAGGTGCACGCCGAGGATGCGGTTGAACCAGCCTTGGGGCAGCAGGCGGTCGAGAAGGAACTCGCGGCCGTCGCCGATACTGCGGTAGTTGATTTCCACCAGCACCGGTCCTTCGGCAGTGAGGATGAATTCGCTGTGGCACACGCCGAAGTTGATGCCAAAAGCAGCGACCTGAGCCAGCGCTCCCGCCCGATGGTTAACGCTCAATGAGCCGTTCCAGCGCGCAGCGAGTTCGACGAAGTGCGGGGGTGGCGACAGGCTGACATCAAAGCCGCCGATGGCTTGCAACCGCTGACCGTCGCCGAGAGTCTCGAGGGTAAACAGTGGGCCTTCCATGTAGGCCTCCAGCAACAACGCACGACCGGGTTGTTGCTGCCAGAACCGGGCGCAGTAATCGCTCAGCTCGTCGGCGTTGTGGCACAAGCGCACATCAAGGCTGGCCACGCCTTGGGTGGGTTTCACCACTAGCGGAAATACTGCATCGTCGGGCACCGCGCTGCCAGCGGTCAGCACATGAAACCAGGGGCCGGGCAAGCCCAGATCCTGCATGCGTTCACGCATGACCGCCTTGTTTTTTGCCCAGTGACACATCAGCCAGTCCTTGCCGGGCACGTTGAAGGTTTCCGCCACTAACGCAGTGGCGGTTTGCAGGTGATCGCTGTTGGAAAACACTGCTGCAGGGCGCAGGCCATGAGCGTTGATCAGTTCAATCACCGCAAGGGGATTGAACACGTCGCACTCGAGGATCAGTAAGTCCTGCGCGGGAAAGTCGGACGTGGCGAGCAGGCGCCGATGCTCATGGGCATGGTCGCTGATCAGCACCACTGACAGTCCGCGCTTGCGGGCGGCGGGCAGAAAACCTTCGGTAACGGCGGCGTGGGTGACGTGGCTGAGGATGACGAGAGGACGGTGCATGACGAGTTTCCTGGGGGCAGCAGTCGCCCGTCCCAAGCAGGTTGGGCGACTGGTTTTACAGGGGCGCGGGTGCGCAGTTAGAAGCGGTAATTTGCGCCGAGGGTGAGGGCGCGCTCCGGGGCCGGCTGGCGACCCCATGGGCTGGTGTCGATACCACGGAAGTAGTATTCGCGGTTGAGCAGGTTGCTGATGCCGACGGATGTGGTCAGCACGCTTTTGTCGTCAAGCTTGAATTCGCGCTCAAGCGCTGTGTTGAAGACCCAATAGGCCGGTAGCCTGCCAACCGATGCACTGGCGTTTTCCGCGCCGCTGTTGGCCGCATCGGTGTAGGCACTGCTGACGTAGAGGCCATCAAGGCTGTAGGTCCAGTGCTGGGAGAAGTGATAACGACCTTCGGCGTTGAACTGGTGTCTGGACGCGAAAGGCACTTCGTTGTCTTTGAAGTCACCGGCTCGCTGCTTGGCATCGAGGTAGGCGTAGCTGACATGCAGGTCCAGGTTCGGGGTCACCGACGGGGTCCAGAACAGTTCAGTCTCGATACCCTGATGGCGGGTGCTGCCCAGGTTCACGTAACGGTCGGTGGTGGCGTTGTACTCGATCTGATTATCGAAATCGATGCGGTACAGACCGACATCGACGCGCAAGCCTTGCCATGGCGTGTAGCGCACGCCGGTCTCGTAGTTCCAGGCGATTTCCGCGCCCACGTCGCCTTCCTTGACGATTTGGGTGATCTGCGGTGGACGCAATGAGCGCTGGGCGTTGGCGTACACGAACCAATCGTCGTTGGCCTGGAAACCCACGGTCAGGCCGGGCAACCATTCTTCGGCCAGGTTGCTGTGCTGAAAACCGGTGATCCCGTCGCTATAGTCCATTCGCGCGTTTTCGTAGCGAATGCCCGGGGTGATGGTCAGGCGCCGGTCGAACAGGCTGATGGCGTTGCTCAGGTAGGCGGCTTTGGCTTCGTCGTTGAAATGCCAGTCACGGAAGACGCTGGTCACGCCCGTGCCGAGGGCTTCGCGATCAACCCGGTAATCGATGTCTTCCTTGACGTAGCGGGCACCCAGCACCCAGGTTTGACCGACCTTGTCACCGTCGATGCTCATGCTCAGGCGCGGTTCGCTGCCCCAGACCTTGAAGTCACGCGGACCGTCCTGCTGGGTCACGGCGGTACCGTCCGGGGTGAACGGCAGGCCAACAACGAAGTTGCGGTAGCTTTTGTGGGCGAAGTTGGTCCAGCTGAACTCGACTGAATCGAAAGGGCCCATGGCGCCAAGCTGTTGCGTGTAAGTGCCCCAGACCCGGTCGGTATCGCCTTCGAAGCGGTCTAGGGGACGGGTCGACTGGCGCGGATCGTCCTTGTAGTCCTTGACACTCAGGGCGCCTGCCAGGTCCATATCGGCCGTGTAGTGCTGCACGCCAAAACTCAGTGAGCGGTCATCATCGATGTTCCATTGACCTCGCAGACGGTAGTTCTGGATGTCGGTATCGGAGTGCTCGCGGCCGTATTCGCCCTGAATGGTATTGACGTCCAGTTGCAGGCCGAAGTTGTCGGTCAGGTAGCCACCGGTCCCCAGGTAGGTGTCGAACAGTTGGCGCCCGCCGGCGGCGAAGGTGGTGCGCTCCTGAATAGTGGTCTGCATTTCATGGGGAATCGGCGCGCTGATGAAGTTGATCACGCCGCCGACATTGTTCGGGCCGTACTGCACTGCCGCGCCGCCGCGCACGATGTCGACGCGGTCGATTGTCGCCAGAGTCATCGGAAACAGCGACAACCCCGTCTGGCCATAGGGCGCCAAGGCCAGAGGAATACCATCGGACAAGGCCTGAATGCGCCCGCTTCGGCTCTCGTATAGACCGCGTACGGAAATCTGCGGCAAGGCGCCGGTGCCGGTCTCATCGAAAATCTTGACGCCGGGCACGCGCTGCAAGGCATCGTCAATCCCGCGGACACTGCCTTTCCTCAAGTCGGCGGCGTCGATCACGCTGCGGCTACCGGAGTAGGTCCGCACTTCCGGATCGCTGGCGGTACCGAGCACGTCACCCTTGATCACCATAGGGGCGAGCGAGTAATCGGCAGGCGGGTCGTTGGCCAGTACGGTTTGGCAGATGCTCAGAGAGAGCAGGCTGAAGGGAAATGCAAACAGATAGTTTGTTGTTTTCATCTGGACTTCGTTCAGGCTCAGTTGGGAAATTGAAGGCTGTTCAAGCGCGCTTTCAACGCGTTGTGCAGCAGGCCGCGGTCTTCGCCAGCGAGAAAGCTGCGAATCCCCCGGTCACGCCACCAGGCATGTTGTTCGGGCGAGCGTGGATTTGCGCAAAAGGGAACTTCAGCGGCGGCGCAGGCATCGGCCATGCCTTGTAGGGCTTGCCAGACACGCGGGTGCAATGGATCAGGACCCAGTTGCAAATCGAGGGCGAGATCGAGCGCGCCTTCGAGCACCATGCCAACGCCGGGCAGCGCGAGAATGTCGGGCAGGGCTCGAAGCCCTGCGGCGCTTTCGATCATCGGTACGATGGGGCGTTGGCGATTCGCCAGTTCGATATAGTCGGGCAATGACACATGGCCAAAACCAGTGATGCGACCGCCGCTGATTCCGCGCTTGCCCAGCGGTGGGAAATACGCCGCTTCCAGGGCGCGGGCGACTTCGTCGGCGCTTTCGACACGCGGCAGAACGATGGCTTCGGCGCCTGCGTCCAGCGCACGGCCAATCAGTTTGACGTCGACTTCCGGGATACGCAGCCAGGCCGAAATCCCTGTTGCTTCGCAAGCGCGTATGCAATGCATCAGCTCATCGCCGGACCGCAGCAGGTGTTCCATATCGAGAATGACGAAGTGATAGCCGGCGCTGGCAATCATTTCGCACAGCAGGGGGGAGGGGACTGAATTGAGTAAACCGTAGACGCTTTCGCCGCCATTGAGGCGAGAAAAAACGGGTGACTTCCTGATCACTGGGCATATTCCGTAATGTGAAACATATCGCCAATGATAATCGTTATCGTTTGTATGTAAAGCTCTTATTTATCTAGGCGGATGCCCAAGGCCTGATTCTAGATGGCTGAAATGCCCAGCCAGGCCCTCATAGCCCGTCTCGCAGCATTTGCAAATACTGAGGGCTGTCGGAGATAGAGTTGTGGTCTTTGCCGGGGATTACCTGCAGCGTGGCCACGCCGTTGGCGAAGTGTGTGCGGAGTTGCTCCGTGCTGGCGCGGGGTATGATTTCGTCTTGCCCGGCCGCGATCAGCAGTGTCGGCACGGTGATGAGTGGCGCGTAACGCCAGGATTCAAACGTGTCCCGCATAACCCATTTCACCGGGAACAAGGGCATCCTGCTTTGGGCCAGTTCCAAGAGGCTGTTATAGGGGGTAATCAGGATCAGTCGCGATGCCGGGCGTTCGCTGGCGAGGCGAATGGCGACGCCCGAACCCAGGCTGCGACCCACAATCGTAACGTGAGGGTGGACAGCGTGGACCTTGTCGAACAAAGCGAGGGCGTCACGGTTAATCGACTCCTCGGAGGGTGAACCGGTGCTGCCGCCGAAGCTGCGGTAGTGGAGCAGATAAAGGGCCTGGTCCGGGAACGCTTGCGAAAACTGCAACAGGTTCAGGGAAACATCCTCGGCATTGCCCCCGAAGTAAATCAGCGCATTGGGGCTGGCGCGTGGCCAGACCGATACCAACACCTTCGCATCCGGTTGCGAGAGCTCAAGAACAGTCGAGGGGCTACTCATGGCGCGAGGTTGCGGGAAATAGATAAGCGAGCGCTGGAACACGAACAGCAGCACACAGGCCAGTACGTACAAAACAGCGGCTAATGCCAGCAGTGAAATCAGGATTCGCGCGATGCGGCTAATCGTTGTCATGAGCGGCAATCACCCTATAGAGTCAACCGTTCTGCTGAGGTTAGTCGAGTGTCCGCACTTGGATGCCTGGAATGTTTTTTTCGTCGCTCTGTTCCTGCCGGAAACCCTTAACAAGGAGCTTGAAGTCTATGCCTGAACTCATCGAACCCCGCAGCGGCGGGAAAATCCTGGTCGATGCGCTGCTGCACAATGCTGTGGACACGGTCTATTGCGTGCCCGGCGAAAGCTATTTGCCGGTGCTCGACGCCCTGCACGATGCACACGCCATCCGCACCATCGTCACCCGCCATGAAGGCGCCGCCTCGAACATGGCCGACGCTTACGGCAAGCTGACGGGGCGGCCGGGCATCTGCTTTGTGACCCGTGGCCCTGGCGCCACCCATGCGAGCAATGGGGTGCACACGGCCAAACAGGACTCGACCCCGATGATTCTGTTCATTGGCCAGATCGAAAGTGGCTTCAAGGGCCGCGAGGCCTTTCAGGAAGTCGATTACACCCAGATGTTCGGCGGCCTGGCGAAATGGGTGACCGAGATCGATAGTCTGGAGCGTATTCCGGAAATCGTTGCGAAGGCGTTCAGCATTGCACTCTCCGGGCGCCCGGGGCCGGTGGTGATCAGCCTGCCGGAAGAAGTGCTGTTCGGCAGCGGTCTGTGTCTCGACGCGTCGCCGGTCCGCGTTGCCTGCGCAGCGCCGGACCCGGCCGCGATGATTGAGTTGCGCGAGCTGCTCCGTGCCGCTCGCAAGCCCTTGGTGGTGTTGGGTGGCACGGGTTGGGATGCCGAGGCTTCCCGGGCGATCAAGCATTTCGTTACGGTGAACAACCTGCCGGTGGCGGCGTCGTTCCGTCGCCAGGACCTGTTCGATAACCGTGATCCGCATTATGTCGGTCAGTTGGGCCTGGGCATTTCGCCCAAGCTTGCCGAGCGCCTGTGCACCACTGACCTGTTGTTGGTGATCGGTTCGCGCCTCAGCGAAACTGTGTCCAATGGCTACACGCTGATCAAAAGCCCGGTGCCGACGCAGCCATTGGTCCACGTGCACCCCGATCCGCAAGAGCTGGGGCGGGTGTATCAAGCCCGATTGCCGATTGTGTCTTCCCTGCGCGGTTTTGCTGCTGCACTGACGCAACTCGAGCCGCTTGCGGAGCAGCCGTGGACGTCCTGGACCGAAACTGCGCGGGCTGATTACGTGGAGCATTCAACGCCGCCCCAGGCTCACCCGCAACTGGTCGGCGTGGACATGGCGCACGTGGTTGCACATTTGAACGATGTACTGCCCGATGACGCCGTGATCAGCAACGGCGCCGGTAACTACACCGTCTGGGTTCATCGTTTCTACCGCTATCGGCAACCGGGCACTCAGTTGGCGCCTACCAACGGCGCGATGGGGTACGGTTTTCCCGCCGCGATTGCCGCCAAGCTACGCAACCCCGAGCGCACCGTGGTCTGCTTTGCCGGCGACGGCTGCTTCATGATGTACCCGCAGGAGTTGGCGACCGCCATGCAGTTCGGTGCACCGCTGGTGGTCATCGTAGTCAACAACGCCATGCTGGGGACCATCCGTATGCACCAGGAACGCGAGTACCCCGGCCGGGTGTTGGCGACCGACCTGGTCAACCCTGACTTCGTGGCCTTCGCCAGATCCTTTGGTGCTTATGGTGAATTAGTCGAGCGCACCGAAGATTTTGCCGATGCGTTTCAGCGTGCCCGGCTGGCGGGCGTTCCTGCGTTGATTGAATTAAGTACGGACCCACGGCAGATATCGCCCCAGGTGCGCCTCTTTGACGGGCCACGAGAGCATTGAAATGATTAAGCTTTGGACCGTGTTGTTTATGTTGGCATCGACGGCTGCCCATGCCGACACAACACTGCACACCGACCTACCGTTGAGTTACATCGAGCAGGCCGGTCCCGACTCACACAATAAACCGCTTATTATTTTTCTTCATGGCTCTGGGAGCAATGAAGAGGACCTGTTCGACATAAAAGATCAATTGCCCGCCGACTACACCTATCTGTCGGTGCGGGCACCGTTTGAGGTCGAGTCAGACAGCTATCAGTGGTTCAACAAAAAGGCGGGCGAGGGTGATTACGATGGCGAGACGGATGAGCTGAAGAGCAGCGCAGGGAAGATCGTTGATTTCATCGCCAAAGCCACCGGGAAATACCACACCCAGCCTGACAAGGTGTTTCTGGTTGGTTTTAGCCAAGGGGCGATCATGAGCTATGAAGTTGCCCTGCGCGATCCCGAGGTCGTGCGCGGGATCGCGGCATTGAGCGGGAAGATTCTGCCGGTGTTGAAGTCTGAATTGAAGCCTGCCGACAACCTCAAACAGGTGGCTATTTTTATCGGTCATGGAACCGCAGACCGAAAGCTTCCTTACGCGGGTGCAACCGACGCAGAGACGCTGCTGCAAAGCCTGTCCCTGACCCCGGAGTTTCATGCCTATCCAGGCATTGGCCACACGATCAGTCAGACCGAAATAGTGGACCTGAACAGTTGGTTGCAGCAGATCAATCAATGATGCCTGGAAGCGGAGCCTCACTCGCTTCACAGGCGCATCACCTCATTGACCACCGACGATTTGCTTGATCAGTTTATCGTGCCCAGCCTGGTCGTCCGCGCGGAATATGACCTGAACCACCGACATGTGAGTGCCCGACCCGGCCAGGAAAGTGGTGCTGAGGGTCCTGCCGCCGCCCATGGTGGCGGTGCTGTCGATCTGGCGCACGCCTAGACCTTTGAGGGTCAGTTTCTTCTCGCTGAGCTTCTTGAAATCAGGCAGTCCTGCACTCTGTTGTTTGAGAAAGCCGGCAACCGCGCCGTCGAGAAAATCAGCGTCATTGTCTTTCGCGTTCACCCCAGCCTGCAGAGGGTGTTCGACGGCGATGACCACGCTCTTCGTCGTTTTATTGACGTACATCGTTCCGGTCTCACCCGCAGTGCCGCTGGCTTCATCGCCTGCGGGCAATGGGTTGGCCACATAGCTGTCGGGAAGTTTGAATTCGAATTTTCCGCTGAGTGTCGATACTGTCTGCATCGCCGGTTTTTGTTTGGTCGGCGCAGTCGCCGCATAGCTGTTTATACCGCCCAGACTGGCCGCCATCGCCAGGATCAAAACAGCGGCCTTTTTAACGAAAAAAGACATTTAATCTCTCCTGATTGATTGCGCGCAGCGCCTTGTGGGCGTCGAAATGAATGACGCCACCGCGCATTGATGGGCTGGTGAAGGTGCGAAAATACCCTGCGGAACTATTGCAGGGAAGTAAAAGCTGCCAGGAAGTAAAAGCACACGGCTATCCGAAGAACACACCGTTCAACGATCCCAATAGGGTGTCGGTCCAAACCGCTCGACAAAGAAATCGATCACTGTTCTGACTTTGACCGAGAGGCGTCGGCTGGTCGGCCACAGGGCCGCGATCTGTTGGGGTTCGAGACTGGTCGATACGTGAAACTCGCTCAGTACCGCTTGCAGCGTCCCTTTGTGCAGTGCCTCGCCAATCAGCCACGAGGGAAACATGACCAGGCCCATGCCGAGTTCGGCGGCCTGGGTCAGGGTTTCGGCGTGATTGCCGGTCAGTGGGCCTTTGACGGTGTAAGGCACCCAGTTGTCCTGGCCAAGGCGAAAGAACCAGCGCTGCTGGCCGGTCATGCCTTTGTAGGCCAGGCACTGATGCGCCGCCAGCTCATCCGGGTGCTGCGGTGTACCGTGGCGTGCCAGGTACGCCGGGCTGGCGGCAAGCCGATAGCGTTGCGGGGCGAGGATGCGCGCCTGCATGCTCGAGTCATTCAGGACGCCGATGCGGAACAGCAAGTCCGCGCCTTCCTGCAAAGGGTCAACGAATGTATCGGTCTGCTGCACGTCGAGTTGCAACTTCGGATAGCGGCGGCACAACTCGGCCAGCCCGGGCGCCAGATGCCGTTGGCCGAAGACCACCGGTGCATTGATCCGTACGAGACCGCTGGGTTCACTGTCCTGCTCCTGCAAGGCCCGCTCGGCTTCCTCCAGTTGCGCGAGTACCAGGCGGGCATGATGTTCGAGCAATCGCCCCGCCTCGGTCGGCGTAACGGCGCGCGTATGGCGATACAACAGTTGTTGTTGCAGCGCGTTTTCCATCACCTGGATTTGCCGCGAAATCGAGGAGGGCGCCACACCTTCACGGCGCGCAACTTCGGAAAAACTCCCTCGATCAAGCACGGCGACGAACAGGCGCAGCGCCTTGAATCCCAACTCGTTGAAGCCGTGCATGATTAATCCTGCTGTGCGGGTTGCGCAAAAGTACTTTGTGAATAGTCCCATTTTACGCAAAGGACGATCAACCCATACTTCGTGCCCTCGGCAAGGCCTTGGTCTTGCACCTCGATTTTTGTAGAAGGCGCACCTGATGCACGTCACACCGCTGGAAAACGCTGTACTTGAAGATCAGGACCGGCACGCCCGGCTGAAAAAGTTGCTGCTGCTGCCGCTGGTGATTCTCGCGGGCATGGGCCTGTCGGTCGAAGCCGGATTGCTCGGCCCATTGGGTGTGCAGGTCGGGCACTTGTGGGCAACCCTGAGTATCTTTGGTGTCGGTGCCGCCCTGCTGTTTTTGCTAACGCTGCTCAGTGGGCCGCAACAGGGGCCCGCGTTGTCTGAGTTGCCGCGCTGGCAATTGCTGGGTGGCTTCCTTGGGCCGATGTATGTGGTGGTGCTGACAGTGGCGACGCCCCACATCGGCATCGCGATGACCATGATTGCCATTCTGTCCGGCCAGGTGGGTAAAAGCGTGTTGATCGACCATTTCGGCTGGTTCGGTGCGGCCCGCAAGCGGGTCAATGTTGAACGCTGGGTGGCCCTGATACTGATTCTGGTGGCACTTATTCTGATTGCGCGAGGTTGATGATGAACGTGACTCTATTGTTGATTCTGGTGGTGGCTGCTGGCGCCGTTCTAAGCATTCAGGCCGCCATCAATGGTCGTCTTGGAGAGGCTGTGGGTGTATTGCGCAGCAGTTTGCTGACCTTCGTAGTGGGCGCGGTGATCACCGCACTGCTTATCCTGTTCTTCGAACCCGCGCATTCCATCAGCGTGCTGGATGTGCCGAAATGGCAGCTGGGCGGTGCCTTTTTCGGGGTGATCTACATGATGGTGATGGTCGGTGCCGTACCACGGGTGGGTACGGCTGTCGCGACCGTTGCGGTGATCGTCGGTCAACTGGGCATGGGCATGTTGATTGATAACTTTGGCTGGCTGGGCAATCCCGCCATCGAGTTGTCGGGCAGCCGTATCCTGGCAATGGTCTGCCTGGGGCTTGCCTTGGTGTTCATGTACCGCAGCAGTGCGGCCGCGCCGGAATCCGCCGATAAAGCGCAATGAACTAAGTTGTTATTGGAGGGGGCCGTACAAAAACATATAAAACAATTGAAATACAGCGCGATAAGCTTTAAAAAAAAGGATTGTTAGCACATCGATTACTACAAATAAGATGTGTACCGCCAGTTTCTGGCTCATGGAGCGCAGATGAGTTTCCGTCCTTTGACCGACACCTTGGGGCAATCAAATGATTGCGGCGATGTCGCCTCTCAAACTATCGGCAGCTCGGGCGGCGCCAGGGATGCGATTGAAACGCTGTTGGCGGCAGCTCAGAGCTGGAACCACACAACGTCATGGGTCGTGTACAGAGCCGGTGAGCAAATGCACCGGGTGGGGCAGGGCGATCCGCAGGTGCAATGGCCTGCCAGTATCGCCAATGACGCGTTCGATGCTTTTTGCGTCGCCTGGAAACTGCACCGTTGGCCAACGGGTAGTGGCGAAAGCGCACTGGGTTGGCTATTGGCGCCACTGGATGACGCCGCAAATCCTGCTTTGGCCGACTTTGCCCTGCGTCTGGGCCTTCAGGTGCAGACCGATACGCTGGCTCGGGCACAAATTACCCAACGTGTGCTGTATGAAATCACCTACCTGGCCAGCTCCACACGTGAGCGTTCGGTCTTTCTGGTCGGGGTTCACCGTTTACTCGCGACGCTGATCGACGCCGAGAATTTTTACCTCGCGCTCTACGATGCTCGCAGCGGCAAAATTACCTACCCCTATTACGTCGACATCATTGATGTTGATGCACTGGAAGCCGAGAACTACGAATTTCTCGATCCCACGCACGTGTCCTTGACCGGGCAGGTACTGACCAGCGGCCAGCCATTACTGATCGACGCCGCCGGTATCCGTACAGCCCAGGCGCAGGGTCGATTTTTTTGTGTAGGCCATCGGCCCGAGTTCTGGATGGGCGCGCCGCTTAAAAATGCATCGGATGATGTGTTCGGCATGTTGGCGATGCAGGTGTATGACGTTTCGCGCGTTTACAGTGCCGAGGACCGGGCGCTGTTCCTGGTCGTTGCGCGGCACGTGGCCATGGCGCTCGACCGGATTCTGCACCGTGCCGACCTAGAAGAAACGGTGTTGCGACGCACGCTGGAACTGTCGGAGCTCAACAATGCACTGCGTCAGGAAGTGGCGGACAGAGAGCGTGCTGAACACCTCCAAAGTGCGCTGTTTCAGATTGCCGAACTCTCGAGCCAATCCGGCGACATGGAGGAGCTTTTTCAGCGTCTGCACGGGATCGTGGGCGATCTGTTGTTTGCGAAAAACTTCTACATCGCGTTCTTCGACGACACGACCGCAGAGGTCACGTTTCCTTACTATGTCGATGAGCGACAGACGGCGCGACCATCGTCACGACGCGGTCAGCGTGGGTATACCGAATATGTGATATGCCAGCGCCGGCCGCGTCTGATTGATCGAGATGAAGCCTTGAGGCTGGAGAGACTCGGCGAAATCGAAATTATCAACGAGTCCACCCGATCTTATTCCTGGCTTGGCATCCCACTGTTCGATGGTGACGTGGTTCGTGGCGTGCTCGCGGTGCAGAGCTATACTCCTGAGGTGAGCTATTCACAGCGCGATCAAGAGTTGCTGTCCTTCGTGTCGCGTCATATCGACACTGCGTTGTCGCGTCGTAGCGCTGCCGAAGCGATCCACGCGGCCAACCTCAAGCTCGAAGCGAGGGTTCAGGATCGCACCCGCGCACTCGACCACGCCAATGCCAAGTTGCAACACGAGAACTCCCACGACGCCTTGACCGGTCTGCCAAACCGCGGCTATTTGCAGCAGCGCCTTGATGTGGCATGGATTCAGTTTGGCAACGACGGCCTGCCGCTCGCCGTGATGTTCATCGACCTTGACCGCTTCAAGATGGTCAACGACAGTCTCGGCCATCACTTTGGCGATCTGTTACTGATGCAGGCGGCTTATCGTTTGCGCAGCTGTCTGCGTGAGAGCGACCTGCTGGCGAGGCTCGGCGGCGACGAGTTTGCGGTGCTTGCGCCCGATGCACCACTCGATGCGGTGGTCGATATAGCCGAGCGGATTCTTGCTGCGTTCGACCTGCCGTTTTTTATCAATGGCCATGAAGTGTTTTCCTCCTGCAGCATCGGTATTGTCAGCGCTGACAGTCAATTTCACCATGAGCCGGCCGACCTGTTGCGCGATGCGGACATGGCGATGTATCGGGTCAAGAGTGGCGGTCGCGACAGCTATGCCGTGTTCAATCAAGAGGTGCGGCGTGAGGTGTCGGACCAGGTCGAGCAGGAAGGCGCACTGCGTAATGCACTTAAGCGCACTGACGAACTGGTGCCCTATTTCCAGCCTATCGTCTGCGTGAGAACTGGCGAGTTGGTCGCGTTAGAAGCGCTGATTCGCTGGCACCAGCCTGACGGCCGGGTCATTGCCCCAGGCCAGTTTCTACCCGCTGTAGAAGGCCTGCGCCTGATCGGACGACTCGACCTGTACATGCTGACCAGTATCGTCGTCATTCTGGCGCAGCCCGAACACGCCCACTGGCCGCCCGTACATGTGAACTGCTCCAGTTACAGCATGACCCGGCCGGAGCTCGCCAGTGAAGTGCTGACGCTGCTCGCCCGACACGGGGTCGCACCGTCGCGGATCTGCCTGGAACTGACCGAGGGCGCGCTGGTGGCCGAACCGGACATTGCGCGGCAGACCATGCAGCAACTGGCCGACAATGGTATGTCGGTGGTGCTTGATGACTTCGGCGCGGGGTTTTCGTCACTGAGCTATGTGCACCAGTACCGCTTCAGCGGCCTGAAAATCGACAAGTCATTCATTCTCGAACTCACCGCCAGCCCGCGCAGTCGCGCCATCGTCAGGGCCATCGTGCGTATGGCCGAATCACTCGGCCTCTCAGTGGTGGCCGAAGGCGTGGAAGACGTCGAGACCCTCGACCTCCTGCGCGAAATGGGGGCTGGTCAGGCTCAGGGTTATTACTTCGCCAAGCCCATGGCGCTGAACGAATTGATCCAGACCTCAAAGGCTCCAGGGACCTGGCGGCTGGGGTAAAGAGCAAAGCACTCGCGGGGATACCCCACGCGCGGGCCTGTTTGTCGGACAAAGTCCTCTGCCGAGAACGCCTTTAGCTTGATCGGTAACCTTGGCGTGCGCATGCGCTGGTGAGTCCCCCCTTAAACCCATCCGTCCGGGGCTGGCGTCAACTAAAATGACAGGTGACAGTCGGCGAGACATGTTTGGGAGGTTTCTGTGAGCAGTCGTTGGTGGCGCAATACAGTGCTGTTGATGTGGCTGCTCGGGGTGCCCGTGGTGGCGACTGCTGCAGACGGTTCGGTCAGGGTGTTGGCGGTGGATGATGTGATCGGCCCGGCCAGCGCCGAGTACGTGGTTAATGGTTTGGCCCGGGCTGCGGACGAGCAGGCTCAGTTAGTGGTGCTCACCATCGATACCCCTGGCGGGCTGCAAAGCTCGATGCGGGTGATTGTGCAAGCTATTCTCGCTAGCCCGGTGCCGGTGGTCAGTTATGTGTGGCCCAGCGGTGCCCGTGCGGCGAGTGCCGGCACGTATATCCTCTACGCCAGCCATATCGCGGCCATGGCACCGGGCACCCATCTGGGCGCCGCCACACCTATTCAGCTTGGCGTTCAGCCTGCGCCGTCAGAATCTCCCGCAACCGACACCGAGACGCGCAAGCAAATCAGCGATGCGTCAGCTTTTTTACGTGGGCTGGCTCAATTGCGCGGGCGTAACGCCGAATGGGCCGAGCAGGCGGTACGTGACGCTGTCAGCCTGACTGATTCTGAAGCCGCGAAACTTGATGTCATTGAGTACCGTGCCAAGGATTTGAGCGATCTGCTCGGGCAACTGGACGGCAAATTCCTGAACGTGGAAGGCCGGAATGTGCAGTTGCATACCGCGAATGCGACGGTGATTCACGACGATCCGGGCTGGCGCATCCGCGCCTTGGCGATCATCACCAATCCCAATGTAGCGCTGGTGCTGATGATGATCGGCGTGTTCGGTCTGATTTTCGAGTTTTTTAACCCTGGCTCGGCAGCTGGAGGTGTCATCGGTAGCATTTGTTTGCTGCTGGCGATGTATGCCTTGCAATTGTTGCCAGTGAGTTATGCCGGTGTCGGTCTGATCATGCTGGGGATGGCGCTGATGGTGGCCGAGGCGTTTCTGCCGAGTTTCGGGGTGATCGGTTTTGGCGGCATTGTTGCTTTCATCGGCGGCGCGACGATGTTGATGGACACCCAGGCCCCTGGATTCTCGGTGGCGTTGCCGTTGATCATCGCGATGGCAGCGGTCAGCGCCCTGTGCCTCATCGGTTTGGTCGGGGTGGCGCTCAAGTCCCGGCAGCGCCAGGTCGTCAGCGGTGACGCGGGCCTGGTCGGCAGTATGGTCACGATAACCGCATTGCAGGCGGATGACCCCTTGGGCGGTTGGGTGCAACTGCAAGGTGAAAACTGGCAGGTGTTGAGTCAAACACCGTTACGGCCCGGTCAACGGGTCCGGGTAGTGGCGCGTCGTGGCCTGCTGCTGGAGGTCACGGAGGTGCCGGATAAGCCTCAACAAGGAGACTGATCATGTTTGTGCAACTGGGTTTTGGCGCGCTGGTGTTGCTGTTGGTACTGCTGGCGCTTTCTACCTTTCGTATCCTGCGTGAGTATGAGCGAGGGGTGGTGTTTCAGCTGGGGCGATTCTGGCAGGTCAAGGGGCCGGGCTTGATCCTGCTGATTCCGATGGTTCAGCAGATGGTGCGGGTCGATCTGCGTACGGTGGTGCTGGATGTGCCGCCGCAGGACGTGATCACCCGGGACAACGTTTCGGTGAAGGTCAACGCAGTGCTGTATTTTCGGGTGCTTGATCCGCAACGGGCGATCATCCAGGTCGAAGACTTTCTCATGGCCACCAGCCAACTGGCGCAGACCACGCTACGGGCCGTGCTGGGCAAGCACGAGCTGGATGAGCTGCTGGCCGAGCGTGAGCGGCTCAATGTCGATGTTCAGAAGGTGCTCGACGCACAGACCGATTCCTGGGGGATCAAGGTGGCGAACGTCGAGATTAAACACGTCGACCTCAACGAGTCGATGATTCGTGCCATCGCCAAACAGGCAGAGGCTGAACGTGAGCGTCGGGCCAAGGTGATCCATGCCGAAGGCGAGTTGCAAGCCTCGGAGAAGTTGGCAGAAGCCGCTGAGGTGCTGGGCCGACAACCTGGCGCCATGCAACTGCGCTACATGCAGACCCTGAGTGTGATTGCCAACGACCGCACCTCGACGATTGTCTTCCCATTGCCCATTGAGTTGCTTAAGGGCATGGCCGACCTGTCGCCCAAGGTGTGAGGGCAAGATGTACACCTGATGCAACTTCCGACACGGCCTCAATGAGCATCAGGTGATGGCGAGGCGGGTGGCACGACCGTGTGTATCAGTGGCACCGTTGCGCCCTCCGCTTTGAACCCGCACAAGGGGGGGAAGGGCGATTGGGACGAAGATGTGTGGACGTGTTCGAGGGCTACGCCGTATTGCGTATTGTCTTTGTGGGCAGTCACTGAGTTTAACGGAGTGCGGGGTTATTGTTACCAAAACAGCACATAGTCTTTATCAGAATAGGCACTGTAAGTAAGCACCGTTGCCGCCTACCCTTCACCTCACTAACTATTGAAACCCGAACAGACACGTTGATCACTCACGCCTGCAAGATGAAATTGACGTGTCGTGAGTTCGGCTGCCTGTCGCACCTAAAGTGAGAGGGATGTAAAGATGAAAGCGTCACTGCTGTTTTTATTAGCCTGTGTGTCTGCAGTCAGCATGGCCGATGAAAAACATGAAGGGACTGCCCAGCAACAGCCTGCCGTTGAACACTACGACTATTCAATGAAACCGGACATTGCGAAGGTCCTGTCAATTTCCGATGCCCGAGGGGGCTGTGAAGCGGTTCCGGTGCAAATGAACTACCTGGACTCTGCTGGCAAGGCACATATCCTTGAATACTTGGTGATGGGTACCGGTTGCTCTAATGGTGGATAGGCCATCGTCGGGTGCGCTTTGATAAAAGCTATATGACCTGATTTATAAAAAAGGCTCTGTGATACAGAACCTTTTTTATCGGTATGTTTTTTGGTGTTCAGGTCGCTGATAGTTAGGCGGACAGTTCTGTCAGTCGTTGGCTGCACGCGTCATCAAACGCCACATAAAGACGCTCCGCGATCTGACTTTTAATGCACTTGCCGCTCTCCAGTCCCAGGACGAATCCTTCAGCTTTGCCCCCAGCGCGATTCAAATCATCGGCCGTACCTGCTTGGGTAATGGCGTCCAGCAGCTTCTCGGCGTCGGGTCCCACGCCTTTTGGTAACACGATCCCGTCGAGGCTCATTGTTCGACCCCTTGCTGTGGATGCCGGCCATCAAGTCGGCCTGAATGCATGCGGTGTTGGTCGGTCATGGTGATTCCTTAGCGTAATCGGGCCCTGCGTGAAACCACAGGCCGTGGCGATGGTAGGCCAGCGCCCGGCTAATGGCGAGCGATTGAGCGGGGTCAGCCGTCGCGGTACGCACCGTTGACGTGCAGACGGCTGCCGAGTCGATAGCGTGATGAGGGATGAACCAGGCGTACGTAAGTGACAACCTTGCCGCCGCACCAGGTTCGACGCATCAGCACCAGGCAGGGTTCGTTGGCGTCGATCTGCATGTATTTGCTTTCGTCGTTGCTGGGGTGACTGGCTTCTACGATGTGTTCCATTTCGTCAGGGTGGATCACCTGTAGCAGGTACCGGGACGCTTGCAGGTGTTCGCCGAATGTTTGCTGAATGAACTCGGGCGCCAGCTCGGGGTTGACGTACCGGTCCTCAAGTTGCACCGGCACGCCGTCTTCACAGTGCACGCACAACAGGTGAAACACCGAGGTGCCGGTGGACAACGCCAAGGCAGCGGCCACGGCCATTGAGGCGGCTTCGCGCCCCAGATGCAACACATGGCAGGAGTACCGGTGGCCACGGGCGGTGATTTCGTCAGCGATGTTGGTGATGCGCAGCAGGTTCGATTGCGGCTTGCTCTTGGCGACAAAGGTGCCGACCCCTGAGACCCTCACCAGATGGCCTTCCTCGGTCAGTTCGCGCAGTGCCCTATTGACGGTCATGCGCGACATGCTCAGTTCCTGCACCAGACGGTTTTCCGAAGGAATCAAATCGCCGGGCTTCCATTCGCCGGAGCGAAGTTTGCCTTGAACAAAGTCCTTCGCCCGCTGGTAAAGGGCCTGCGGTGCGGCTTTTATCATCAGGCGCTCCGCACGTGTTGTTGGGTGAGGACGCTTGCCAAGGCCTCAAGAAACAGGTCGTTATCCTCACGACTGCCGACGGATACTCGCAAATAGCGGGTATGCCCGGCCTCACGCCAGGGTTTGATGATCACGCCCAGGTGTAACAGCGCCTGGTTGACGGTCTCGGCGGCAAGGGGTGTGGAGAAAAACAGGAAGTTGGCCATCGACGGCACACTGACGATGCCCAAACCCTGCAGCGCAGTGGCCATTCGTCTACGTTCGCCGGCGACATGTTCGAGGGCCGCGTGCAGGTGCTCATCATCGGCCAATGCCGCAACCGCCGCAGCCTGGGCCACGCGGTTGATATTGAAAGGCGTGCGCAGGCGATCAATCAGGTCTGCCAACACGGGATCACTGACGATACCGTACCCGATGCGCAGACCAGCCAGCGAGTAGGCTTTGGAAAAGGTGCGCAGCAAAATGAAAGGTTTAGCGCTGTCTTGGATCAGGCCCAGGCAGTCCGGGTACCCGGCTTCATGTTGCGCGTATTCGTAATAGGCTTCGTCGAGCACCAGCAAACAGTACGCAGGCAATGCCGCGAGCAATTGCTGCAGTTCATCGGCGTTTAGGGTGCTGCCGACCGGGTTGGACGGGCAGGAAAACATCAACAAGCGCGTACGCGGCGTCAGTGCAGCAATCATTGCCGCTACGTCGAAGGCGCCGTCGGCGGTCATCGGTACGCCCACAACCCAGGCGCCTGCGGCTATCGGATAGATGAAGTGCAGGCCGAAGGACGGCACCACAGTCACCACTTCATCGCCGTGGTCGAGAAACACTCGGCTGACGATACTCAGGAGATCCTCCGAGCCATTGCCGAACACCAATTGATTACCCGGCACCCCGAGCTTTTTCGAGAGGGCGGTGCGTAACGTCAGGGAGCTGGCGTCCGGGTATAGGGCAATTTCGCTGCACGCCTGGGCCATGGCGGCGGCCACGGCAGGTGCCGGGCCGAGCGGATTTTCATTGCTGCCGAGTTTGGCGACGCGGGTCAGGCCAAAGCGTTTGCGCACCGCCTCCGAGCTGAGGCCGGCGTTGTAGCTGGCAAGGTCGCGTACTTCGGCGCGAGCCAGCAGGTTCAAATCGGTCGTGCTCATGCCGGGCTCACTTCTTTGCTGTCCTGCCAGAACGCATTGCGGTCCAGGTAGTTCTGCAAAAACTGCTGTAGGCGCGGGTGTTCGGCGTTATGAAATATCTCGTGCGGCGTGCCGCGCGCGACGACTTCCCCCTGATCGAGAAACACCACCGAATCGGCCACTTGCGCGGCGAAGCCCATTTCATGGGTGACCACGACCATGGTCATGCCTTCTTTGGCCAGGGTTTTCATGACGTGCAACACCTCGCCGACCAGCTCCGGGTCGAGGGCCGAGGTCGGCTCATCGAACAGCATGATGTGCGGCTCCATGGCCAGGGCTCGGGCAATCGCCACACGCTGTTGCTGACCACCGGAAAGTTGGGCTGGATAAGCATCCGCCTTGTGGGCGAGGCCAACTTTATCGAGCATCGCCATGGCCCGCTGCCGCGCATCGGCGGCAGACAGCTTACGCACGCGCAGCAACGCTTCACTGACGTTGCCCAGTGCGGTCATGTGCGGCCACAGGTTGAACTGCTGAAAGACCATGCCGACATTGCGCCGCACCAGATTGATCTGGGATTGCGCAGCGCGCTTGCGGCCTTTGCCGTTGTCTGGCACCCAGCCAAGCAGATTTCCCTCAATATAAATCTCGCCTTCGTCGTACTCTTCGAGAAACGCCATGCTGCGCAGCAGGGTACTTTTACCCGAGCCTGAGGGGCCGATCAGACACACCACTTCAGAGTGCCGGACCTGCAAGTCGATACCCTTGAGTACGCGCAATGGACCGAAACTTTTACCGACGCAGTGCAGTTTCAGCATCGGCTCGCGGTTGTCGGAGAGTGCTTCGGGAGTTTTCATCGCTTCACCTGATTCTTGCAAGGCTGATAAGCGCGTGGGTGCCAGGCGCGGGTCTGTGGCGGGGCGGAGGGCATTGTTCATCGCGGTTGCTTCTGCATGAAACGCCCGACCCGCACTTCAAGCAGCATGCCCAACCGTGAGCACGCTTCCACCAGCAACAGGTAACCAATGCACAGCACCAGCAGGGTTTCGACAAAGGCGAAGGTTTCCGAGCCGATGCCGGTCAGGACCATGGTCAGTTCGGGGATGGTGATGATCGACAGCACGGCGGTTTCCTTGCACAGGATGGTCACCAGATTGACCAGTGCCGGGAGGATGATCACCAGCATTTGCGGAATCTGAATACGCGTGATGCATTGCAGGCGGCTGATGCCCAGGCAGTCGGCGGCTTCCAGTTGGCCGCGGGCCACGGATTCAAAGCCGGTACGGAAAATCTCGGCGAAATAGACACTGCCATAGATGCCCAGGCCGAGGATGCCGGCCGGGATGGGCTCCAGGCTGAGACCAAAAGACGGCCCGCCGTAATACACCAGAAACAGCTGGACCAGAAACGGCGTACTTCGAATCACCTCGATGAATACGCGCAGCGGCGTGCGAACCAGGGTGTTGCCGAACAGCTGCGCGACGGCGATCAGCATGCCCAGCATTAATCCAAGGACAACACCGGCAGACCAGGTGCCGAGGGTGACCATGAAACCCTGGCCGATGTCACCGAGGTGCTCGGTGATGATCCTGGGGTCGAAAATCATAGGGCTCGCTTCTTCAGATGGCGTTCCAGCAGGCCACCACAAAATGCCAGCGGAATGTTGATCAGGCAGTAGAAGCCAGCCAGCATCAGGTAATCCTGAACGAACATGTAGTCACTGGCCGCTATGTTCTGTGCGGTACGGGTCAGGTCGGCCAGACCCACTACGGATACCAGCGACGATGCCTTGATCAGCAGAATCATTTCATTGACCAGCGCCGGCAGGGTCAGGCGTACGGCTTGAGGCACGCGAATGCGCACCAGCATTTGTCCTGCGCTCATGCCCAGCAGGCCGGCGGCTTCCAGTTGCCCGCCGGGAATGGCGAGAAAACCACCGCGCATGATCTCGGCGATATAAGCCCCGGCCGCTAGCGACAGGCCGATCACTGCCGCCACCATGGGCGAGACGTTCGGCAGGCCGATGCGCGGCAGGAAGTAATAGATGAACAGCAATTGCACCAGCAGCGGAATGCCCCGGAACACGAATATATAGGCGCCACCCAGGCGTCTTAACAGCGGCACGGGTGACAGCCGCAAGCTGCCGACGATCACGCCGATGACAAAACCAAAAACCAGTGCCGCGACCGAAACCTCAAGGGTCACCAGCAAGCTGTTCAGCAGTAACGGCAGGTTTTGCAGCAGTAAAGGCCAATCGAACATCGTCGTGACTCCACCCTCGATGATCGCCGGCCCGGTTGAGCCGGCGATCCGTTGATTCAACCCGCTAAAGCTGTTTACCAGGTTGGGTCGAAGTCAGCTTTAGGCACGTCCATTTCGGCCCCCAGCCATTTTTTCTGCAGGCTGGCGAGGCGACCGTCTTCATGCATTTTCAGCATGGCGGCGTTGAGGGCGGCGATCAGGCTGTTGGCGTCGTCATCCTTGCGTCCCAGATAGGCGAAGTAAGATTTCTTGCCGAACGGTGGCATGACCACTTTGTACAAGTTTGATTTCTCGGCCGCGACGTAGGAAATGTTCGGCAGGGAGTTGGCGACTGCGACGATGCGCTTGGCAGCCAGGTCGGCATAGGCTTGGTTGTTATCGACGTACTCGCGGATCGTGACTTTCTCCGGCAGGGTCGCGGCGAAGGATTTGAGCTCTTCGAGCTGTGCCGATCCTTTGCCTGCGCCGACGGTTTTACCAGAGATGTCTTCAGGCTTTTTGATGGTCTCGTCTTTGGCGCCAATCATTAGCGCTACAGTCGCTTCGGCAATCGGCATCACGAAGTGGTAGCGCTCTTTGCGCGCCTTGGTGACGATAATGGGGCCAGCGACCACGTCGAATTTCTTCGCTTCCAGCCCTGGCAATACGCTCGGCCACGGCAGGTCGAGAAATTTGATTTTGACCCCCAGTTCTTTGCCCAGTTGTTCGAACAGTTCGGCGTTCAGGCCTTTCTGTTTACCGTTGTCGGTGAAGTCGAACGGTGCAAATTGCAGTTCGGTGCCCACCACCAGCTCACCGGCTTTTTTTACATCGGCCAGTTGATCGGCATGCGCCGTCAGGGGAGCAACGGCCAGGGCCATGGCGACGCACAGGCCGTTGAATGTCTTACTGAACAGAGAATCGAGTTGCATGGGGTAACTCCTTCATCAGATGCAGTGAACGCTGGTGGTTTGTGTCGGTTCTTGTATTGGCTGTGGTGTTGATTTTTATGATCGTTGCGTAAGGGTTATTGCCTATTGCCTATTGCTCAGTGCAGTTAGCGTGCCGTACCTGTATGTACAACCTGAGATGAGCTTCAGCCGAGTATTTTCCCCGGATTGAGAATGCCGTTGGGGTCATAGCAATCCTTGAGCTGCTGCATCGCCTGACGCGCTTCATGGCTGACCGAGTGATGAAGAAAATCACGCTTGAGCAGGCCGATGCCATGTTCAGCGGACACCGATCCGCCCAACTCTCCGACGGCGGTATAGACCAGTTCTTCAATCTCGAAAACAGGCGCTGGCTGTGGCAATGAATCGCAGTCCACGGTCAGGTGCAGGTTTCTATCGCCGATATGGCCGAAGTACACGCTGCGGTTACCCGGCCAGCGTTGCTCAAGGCGCTGCCGACACAGCTCGGCGAAGTCGCCGATCTGGCCAATGGGTAAGCTTACGTCGAAATTCAACGGCGTCATGCGCAACGGAAATTCACCGGTCGCTTCGCGAATCTTCCACAGTGCGTGGGCTTGGGCCTGTGAGCTGGCCAGCACTGCATCCACCACTTCGCCAGCGTTGATGGCATCTTCCAGGGCCTGTTCCAACCGCTCGCGGGCGGCGGCGGATTCCAGCAGCACGTACAGTGGATAATCCAGCGACATCGGCGCTACCGGACTTTCCAGCCAGGAAACGCCCAAGCAGAAGAAGTCCTGCCACATCAGCTCATAGGCTTGCGGTGTGCCAACGCTACGTTGCACTCGCCGCAGCAGGCTCACCGCGCTGGCGTAGTCGGGCAGGGCGCACAGCAGGGTCGTGGTTTCACCGGGTAATGGCGCGAGCTTCAAGATGGCGCGGGTGATTACCCCAAGGGTGCCTTCGCTGCCGATGAAGCACTGTTTCAGGTCATAACCGCAGTTGTTCTTGATCATCTTGTTCAGCAGATTGAGCACGCGGCCATCGGCCAAAACCACTTCCAGGCCGAGCACCAAGTCTCGGGTCATGCCATAGCGGATCACGGCATTGCCACCCGCGTTGGTCGCGATATTGCCGCCGATCTGGCATGAGCCTCGGGCACCCAGGTCCAGCGGAAATAGAAAGCCTGCGTCGAGCGCCGCGTGTTGAATTTCTTGCAGGGTGGTGCCTGCCCAGACACTGATGGCGGCGGCGGCGGGGTCGATTTCCTCGATGCCGTGCATCCGCTCCAGGGACAGGGCGATGTCGGTTTCCCGAGGCACCGCGCCGCCGGCCAGCCCGGTCATTCCCCCTTGAGGCACGATCGTTTGCCGCGCTGCGTTGCAAATACGCAAGGCGGCGGCGACGTCCTCAGTTCTCCTTGGCAGCAACACCGCCGCCGGACAGGCAGGTGCGTGGCCGGTCCAGTCGCTGTAGTGCCGTTGATTGATCGCGGCGCCCGTGACTACCGCCGCGTCACCCAATGCTGCGCGCAATTGCTCGAGGGTCTGTTGCAAATGAGGCATCGGCCTAGCTCACGGTAAGAGAAGAAAGAGGATTCAGGCGCAACCCGCGACTGTCGAGTTGGCTCAAGTCCGGTTGACCGAGCAACGACAGGGCCAGACGTAACTCTTGTGTCAGCAGATCAAGAGCATGCCCTGCACCGGCCTGGCCGCCGACGGCCACTCCATACAAGGTAGCGCGTCCCAGCAGAACCGCATCCGCAGCAATCGTTGGCAAGCCATATGCTCTTGTCTATACAGGTAAGGCAAGATGCAGGCCAATGCGTCGATTGCAAATCATGAGGGTCGTTCCTTCGCCTGTGTTTATAGAATCAAACAGGATTGCCGGGGTATTCCTGGCAGCTGCTGTCACCGAAAGTTGCACCCATTGAGGTCGTTCCGCCCACTGATGAGGCAAAGGGAAACCAGGTAATTGCTGATGACAAGGCGGCGTTGGTCGTTAGAAAAACAGGCGGTCAGCGTGAGCATGAGGGTTTGCGGAAAAGGACAATGTCGGCGGCACAGTAAATGCTTACACCTGTATATACCGCGCATTCTGCTGTTCGATTGATCCCTCCATTCCAGCCCGGTATAACCCCTGTAAACAGGAGCGAGCATGACCTCTAGCGCTAATCTGCCCTTGATCGATATGTCCGGTGTTCGTGAAGGTGACCAGGCGAGTATTCGCCGGGCCGGTGAGGCCATTCGCGTGGCCTGCAGCGAAACCGGCTTCTTCTACATCATCAATCACGGTGTGCCGCAGGAGGTGATTGATCGGGCGATGGCGGCGGCAGCGCAGTTCTTTGCCTACCCGGCCGAGGTCAAGCGGCAGGTGGCGGTGAATAAGCGGCACCGAGGCTGGCATGCGTTGGGCGGGGCGACCATGTATGAGGCGACCAAGCCTGATTTCAAGGAGTTCTTCAGCATCGGGCTGGAACTGCCTGAAGACGATCCGTGTGTGGTAGCTGGAGAGGCTTTACGCGGACCGAACCAATGGCCGGCATTTATGCCGGGGCTGCGCACTGCGCTGGCTGAGTATTACGTCGAAATCGGCAAGGCCGGGGCCGATCTGTTGAAAGCGGTGGCAGCGGGTCTGGGCATAGAACAGGATTTCTTCAACAGCAAGTACCACACACCGCTGCAACGGACTCAGATGGTGTATTACCCACCCCATCCGCCGATGGCCGAAGCCGATCAATTCGGGGTTGCACCGCACACGGATTACGGCTGCATTACGTTGCTGTATCAGGACAACAGCGGGGGCTTGCAGGTGCGTGAGCTGGGCTCTAACCGCTGGATCGATGCCACGCCGATCCCTGGCAGTCTGGTGGTCAACGTCGGCGACCTGCTGGCGCATTGGTCCAACAACCGTTTCCGCTCGACCTTGCATCGAGTGATCAATAAGTCAGGTCATGAACGCTATTCCATCGCGACCTTTTACGACCCGACCTACAGCGCGGTGGTCGATCCCTGTGATTTAGGTATCGATTCGGCATCGAGCCTGTACCCACCCGTCGCAGCGGGGGATTACATCCTCAAGCGGATTGATGATTCGATGGCGTATCGCAAAAAAGCGCAGTAAATCACGTGCCTTTGACGGGTGTCTGGCTTACATAAAAAAGGGGAGTCAGCTCACGCTGACTCCCCTTTGTCTACCGCCAACGACCGTCAGATCACCTGAACAATCGCCTTGGTCACGACGTCGATGTTGCTCTGGTTCAGTGCGGCAACGCAGATCCGGCCGGTGTCGAGGGCGTAGATGCCGAATTCATTGCGCAGGCGATGAACCTGTTCGGTGGTCAGTCCGGAGTAGGAGAACATGCCGCGTTGACGACCGACGAAGCTGAAGTCGTGATCGGTCTGGGCCGCCAGCTTCTCGACCATGGCCTTGCGCATGCCACGAATCCGCAGACGCATTTCGCCCAGTTCCTGCTCCCACATCTCGCGCAGCTCAGGGTTGTTGAGCACCGCAGCGACGATGGTTGCGCCGTGGGTTGGCGGGTTGGAGTAGTTGGTGCGGATTACGCGTTTGACCTGTGACAGAACCCGTGCGGTTTCGTCTTTCGATTCAGTGACGATCGACAACGCGCCAACGCGTTCGCCATACAGCGAGAACGATTTGGAGAACGAGCTGGAGGCGAAAAAGGTCAGGCCCGACTCGGCAAATAGGCGCACTGCGGCGGCGTCTTCTTCGATGCCGTCGCCGAAGCCTTGATACGCCATGTCCAGGAACGGCACGTGGCCTTTGGCTTTGAGCACGTCGAGGACATTTTTCCAGTCCTCAGGGCTCAGGTCGACACCTGTCGGGTTATGGCAGCAGGCGTGCAGGACCACGATCGAACCTGACGGCAGGTTCTGTAAATCTTCGAGCATGCCTGAACGGTTCACGTCATGGCTGGTCGCATCGTAATAACGGTAGTTCTGAACCGGGAAACCAGCGGTCTCGAACAGCGCACGGTGGTTTTCCCAGCTTGGATCGCTGATGGCCACGATCGCGTCGGGCTTGAGTTGCTTGAGGAAGTCGGCACCGATTTTCAATGCACCGGTACCGCCCACGGCCTGAACAGTCAGGGCGCGCCCGGAATCCAGCAACGGCGACTCGGCACCGAACAACAGTTTCTGCACGGCCAGGTCGTAAGCGGCGATGCCATCGATCGGCAAGTAACCGCGTGCGACGTGTTGAGCCACGCGAATGCTCTCAGCTTCGGCGACGGCACGCAGGAGTGGAATTCGCCCCTCTTCGTTGCAGTACACCCCGACCCCCAGGTTGACCTTAAAGGTACGGGTATCGGCATTGAATGCTTCGTTGAGGCCCAGGATTGGATCGCGTGGTGCCATTTCGACAGCGGAGAACAGGCTCATTTTTACGGCAGCTCTGAATGGAGGATTGAAGAGGTACAACGCTCCGGCCGAGTGCACTAGAGCGGTGCGCAAACGGGGACCTAGTATAGAGAGCATCGTTCAGCGCTGCGACAGGCTGAAGCGCGTTTTTCAGAGTTTTTTAGGGTTTTCCACGTTTATTTTTCGACCGTTAGTCAAATTGCAACCGCAATTGTTTTGGGCTTGTAGGATGGGTCGCTTGAAAGGTGATGTCTTTGACTCCATTTATAGTCTCTTCATGTCTTTTCCCGGCGGCATCGGTCGTTCGCGGTTTTCTCGTTTCAGCGCTGTTTTGCAGGCCGGAATGAACCCAGAGGTAGCGTATGTCTGAGTTTGAGCTCGTAACCCGTTTCCAGCCGGCCGGTGATCAGCCGGAAGCTATTCGCTTGATGGTCGAAGGGATCGAGGCCGGGCTGGCGCACCAGACATTGCTCGGCGTAACCGGTTCGGGCAAGACCTTCAGCATCGCCAACGTGATCGCGCAAGTGCAGCGTCCGACCCTGGTGCTGGCGCCGAACAAAACCTTGGCAGCGCAGTTGTATGGTGAGTTCAAGGCGTTCTTTCCGAACAACGCAGTCGAGTATTTCGTTTCTTACTACGATTACTACCAGCCAGAAGCATACGTGCCGTCGTCGGATACGTTTATCGAGAAGGATGCTTCGATCAATGACCACATCGAGCAGATGCGGTTGTCGGCGACCAAGGCGTTGCTGGAGCGCAAGGACGCGATCATCGTCACCACGGTGTCGTGCATCTACGGTTTGGGCAGCCCCGAGACGTATTTGAAGATGGTGCTGCACGTCGATCGTGGTGACAAACTCGATCAGCGCGAGCTGCTTCGGCGTCTGGCTGACTTGCAATACACTCGCAACGACGTGGACTTTGCTCGTGCGACGTTTCGCGTGCGCGGGGACGTGATCGACATCCACCCGGCTGAATCGGACTTCGAAGCGATCCGCATCGAGCTGTTCGACGACGAGGTCGAGAACATTTCGGCCTTCGACCCGCTGACGGGCGCAGTGATTCGCAAACTGCCACGCTTTACGTTCTATCCGAAGAGTCACTACGTAACGCCGCGCGAAACACTGCTGGATGCGATGGAAGGGATCAAGGTCGAGCTTCAGGAGCGGCTGGAGTACCTGCGCAGCAATAACAAGCTGGTGGAAGCGCAACGGCTGGAGCAGCGCACCCGCTTCGATCTGGAGATGATCCTGGAACTGGGCTACTGCAACGGTATCGAAAACTACTCACGCTACCTGTCTGGACGACCTTCCGGTGCGCCGCCGCCGACGTTGTATGACTACTTGCCGGCCGATGCATTGCTGGTGATCGACGAATCCCACGTCAGCGTGCCGCAGGTGGGCGCGATGTATAAGGGGGACCGCTCACGAAAGGAAACCCTGGTCGAGTATGGCTTCCGTCTGCCGTCGGCTCTGGATAACCGGCCGATGCGCTTCGATGAGTGGGAAAGCGTCAGTCCGCAGACGATTTTCGTCTCGGCCACCCCCGGCAACTATGAGGCGGAGCATGCCGGTCGAGTGATTGAGCAGTTGGTGCGACCTACTGGTCTGGTCGACCCGCAGATCGAGATTCGCCCGGCACTGACTCAGGTCGATGACCTGCTGTCAGAGATCGGCAAGCGTGTGGCCGTGGGGGAACGGGTATTGGTGACCACCTTGACCAAGCGCATGTCCGAAGACCTGACCGATTACCTGGCCGACCATGGTGTTCGGGTGCGTTACCTGCATTCGGATATCGAAACCGTGGAACGGGTCGAAATCATCCGCGATCTGCGTTTGGGTACGTTCGATGTACTCGTGGGCATCAACCTGCTGCGCGAAGGCCTGGACATGCCTGAGGTGTCGCTGGTGGCGATTCTCGACGCTGACAAGGAAGGCTTCCTGCGTTCAGAACGCTCGCTGATTCAGACCATTGGCCGCGCCGCGCGTAACCTCAATGGACGGGCGATTTTGTACGCCGACCGTATCACCGGCTCCATGGAGCGGGCGATTGGCGAAACCGACCGTCGGCGTGACAAGCAGATTGCCTACAACCTGGAACACGGCATCACCCCTAAAGGCGTGTTCAAGGACGTTGCCGACATCATGGAGGGCGCCGTCGTGCCGGGTTCGCGCAGCAAGAAGCGCAAAGGCATGGCCAAGGCCGCCGAAGAGAACGCCAAGTACGAAGCCGAATTGCGCACGCCGGGCGAGATCGGCAAACGCATTCGCCAGTTGGAAGAGAAAATGTACCAACTGGCCCGCGACCTCGAGTTCGAGGCTGCGGCACAGATGCGCGACGAGATCGGCAAGCTGCGTGAGCGGTTGTTGACGGTTTGATGTTGACCCATTCATTCGCGAAAGGGTCAGTGCAGGCGCGGACACTCTTTAATGCGCCGCCCCGCCCTTGACGCCAACAGGCAGCGCTTTGGTCAGCAGCACGGCGATCATGCTTATCCCTAGTGCGATACCGACGAAATGGAAGGCGTCGTTGTAGGCCATGATGGATGCCTGCTGGTGCGTGATCTCACTGAGTCTGGCCAAGGCGGCTTGTTCGTTGCCCAGCTTGTCGGTGAGCAAGGCCATGCGCTCGGCGACTTGCGGGTTGCTCGGGACAATGGCTTCGCGCAAATAGTCGAAATAGGTCTTGGTCTTGGCATCAAGCAGGGTGGAGAGCAGGGCGATACCAACGGCGCCTCCCAGGTTTCGCAGGATGTTGAACAGGCTCGAGGCTGAGCCCGCGTCCTTCGGCTGGATATAGACGGTGGCGATCAACGAAATGGTAACCATGATCATCGGTTGGCCGAGGGCGCGCACGATCTGGATCTGATTGAGCTGCGGTCCTGCGAAGTCCAGGTTGAGTGCTCCGGACGCGAAGCTGGCAAACCCGAACAGCCCGAAACCGATGGCGCACAGGAGCTTCGGCGGTATCACTTTCATCAGTTGTGGCACCAGCGGGATCAAAAACAACTGAGGAATGCCCATCCACATGATCACTTCGCCGATCTGCTGCGCGTTGTAGCCTTGAATTTGCGCGAGGTACAGCGGCAACAGATAGATCGAACCGTACAAGCCCACACCCATCCCCACGCTGGAGATACTCGACAGGCCAAAATTGCGTTCTCCTAAAATACGCAGGTTGATCAGTGGCTCGGGTTTGGACAGTTGCAGAATCACGAAGGTGATCAGGCTGACCAGGGCGATGCTGCCCAGGCTGACAATCAGGTGGGATTCGAGCCAGTCCTTGCGATGACCTTCCTCCAGAAACACCTGCAGGCAGCCTAGGCCGACCCCCAGGGTAACGATGCCCGCGTAGTCGGTGCTTTTCAGCAGTTCCCAGTGCGAAGCTTTCTTTTCCAGGCCGTAGAGCAAGCCGGCGATCATCAGCAGGCCGGGCGGTATGTTGATGTAGAAAATGTACTGCCAGCCATAGTTCTCTGTCAGCCAGCCGCCCAGTGTCGGGCCGATCGAGGGCGCGAATGTCGCTGTCATCGCAAACAGGGCCATCCCTTTGGCACGATGATGCTCGGGCAGTTTGATCAGGGTCATGGTGAACGCCAGCGGGATCAGCGCGCCACCGGTGAAGCCCTGCAAGGCGCGCAACACGATCATGCTGTCCAGACTCCAGGCCATGGAGCAGAGCATGGAGGACAGCAGAAACCCGCCCGAAACCCAGACCGCCAGGCGTCGCGCTGAGAGCAACTGCACCAGCCAGGCGGTGAGCGGAATCATAATAATTTCCGCCACCAGGTACGAGGTGGAAATCCACGAGCCTTCTTCAAGGGTCGCCGACAGCGCGCCCTGAATGTCCTTGAGCGAAGAGTTGGTGATCTGGATGTCCAGCACCGCCATAAAAGCGCCCAGCATCACGCTCATGACCGCGATCCAGTCCCGTCGGCTTGGCTCGCCAGCGGGGCGGATCAGTTGATCACCGGCCACTGTCAGCGCCGTTTGCCTTGATGTTGACCTTGACTGTCACCGACATGCCGGGACGGATTTTGCCGTGCAACGGGTTATCGGCGGCAAAGGTCAGCTTCACTGGAATACGCTGTACCACCTTGGTGAAGTTGCCGGTGGCGTTGTCCGGCGGCAGCAGGCTGAATTGCGCACCGGAGGCGGCGAACAGGCTTTCCACCCTGGCGTTGATGGGGGTGTCGGAATAGGCGTCGAAAATCAGTTCGGCTGCTTGCCCTGGCGCCATATGGCCGATCTGGGTTTCCTTGAAGTTGGCCTGAATCCAGATGTCTTCATCCGGCACGATAGACAGCAGGTACGCGCCGACCTGTACATATTGGCCGTTGCGCGCCCCGCGTTGGCCTATCATCCCGCTGAGTGGCGCACGAATCTCGCTGCGTTGCAGGTTGAGTTCAGCTTGGGCAAGGTCGGTGCGGGCATTGGCGATCTGCGCGTCGAGGCGTTTGATTTCCGCCGAAAGGGCGACCACCTGTTGCCGCTGGCCTTGTACTTCGGCCTGGGCCTTGGTGACCTGCGAACGTGCGATATGGCTGTCGGCAGACAGGGTGGTGACGCGCTCTTCGGAAATGTAGCCGGGTTTGCGCAAAGTCTCTGCGCGGTTTAAATCGATTTGTGTGCGTCCGAAGGTTGCTTGACTGGCTGCCACTTGGGCTTCGGCGGACGCAATCATGCTGGCTTGCTGGGTCAACTTGCTGTTTGCCTGAATCCGCTCGGCTTCACGGGTATCGAGCATGGCCTTCGCCCGGTCAACGGCCAGATGGAAGTCAGCGGCATCTAGCTTCACCAACAGTTGACCTTTTTCGACGTGCTGGTTGTCCTGGACCAGAACTTCGTCGACGCGCGCGGCGAGCTGGCTGGAAATTCGGGTGATTTCGCCCTGTACATAGGCGTTGTCGGTGGTTTCATAGAAGCGGCCCTTGAAGTACCACTGGGCAAAAAAGGCGAGGGCGATCAGTAGGGCAATCGTGAAGAAGATGTACACGCGGCGTTTAAGTTGGGCGGGCATGGGCGTTCTAAATTATTTGAAATGTAAGCAAACTTATCAGTGTTTAATTCTGGCATATAGCCATACGCCAGAATAATGACTGCAGGTGATGTTTGGGTATTCATTTAGTCCGTTATGCCTTGTATCTACCTTCTATGAGGTATGCAGGCGCTCGGCCGTACGTTGATTACGCCCCTGCGCTGGAGCCATGGGGGGTGCGCCTGTTAAGATTCGACGCTTGTTCGACCTATTCGAGATCTTTCATGACCACCGTCCGCACCCGCATCGCGCCATCGCCCACTGGCGACCCCCACGTTGGCACTGCCTACATCGCATTGTTCAATTATTGCTTTGCCAAGCAACACGGTGGCGAGTTCATCCTGCGCATCGAAGACACTGACCAAGTGCGCTCGACACGTGAGTCTGAACAGCAGATTTTCGATGCGTTGCGCTGGTTGGGAATCGAGTGGAGCGAAGGCCCGGATGTCGGTGGTCCTCACGGCCCGTATCGGCAGAGCGAGCGGGGCGACATTTACCAGAAGTATTCCAAGCAGCTGGTCGAGATGGGCTACGCGTTCCCGTGCTTCTGCACCGCGGAAGAGCTCGATCAGATGCGTGCCGAACAGATGGCCCGGGGCGAAACCCCGCGCTACGACGGCCGTGCACTGTTGCTGTCGAAGGAAGAGGTTCAGCGTCGACTGGACGCTGGCGAACCGCATGTAATCCGCATGAAAGTGCCAAGCGAAGGCGTTTGCGTGGTGCCGGACATGCTGCGTGGCGACGTCGAGATCCCGTGGGATCGCATGGACATGCAAGTGTTGATGAAGACCGATGGGTTGCCGACCTATTTTCTGGCCAACGTCGTCGACGACCATCTGATGGGTATCACCCATGTCCTGCGCGGCGAAGAGTGGCTGCCGTCGGCACCTAAACTGATCCTGCTGTACGAGTATTTCGGTTGGGATCAGCCGGAGCTGTGCTACATGCCGCTGCTGCGTAACCCGGACAAGAGCAAGCTGTCCAAGCGCAAGAACCCGACTTCGGTGACGTTCTACGAGCGTATGGGTTTCATGCCTGAAGCCATGCTCAACTACCTGGGTCGCATGGGCTGGTCGATGCCGGACGAGCGCGAGAAGTTCTCGCTGGAAGAAATGGTCGAGCATTTCGACCTGTCGCGGGTTTCCCTGGGCGGGCCGATTTTCGATATCGAGAAGCTGTCCTGGCTCAACGGCCAATGGCTGCGCGAGTTGCCGGTCGAAGAGTTTGCCCGTCGTGTGCAGAATTGGGCGCTGAACCCCGAGTACATGATGAAAATCGCTCCTCACGTTCAGGGGCGCGTAGAAACTTTCAGTCAGATTGCGCCGTTGGCCGGTTTCTTCTTCGCCGGTGGCTTGCAGCTGGATGCCAAACTGTTCGAACACAAAAAACTGTCGCCCGATCAGGTCCGGCAGTTGATGCAGTTGATTCTGTGGAAACTGGAGACTCTGCGCCAGTGGGAAAAAGATCCGATTACAGGCTGCATTCAGGCTGTGGTCGAGCACTTGGAGCTCAAACTGCGCGACGCCATGCCGCTGATGTTTGCTGCAATCACGGGGCAGGCCAGCTCGGTCTCGGTCCTCGACGCGATGGAAATCCTCGGTCCGGACCTGACACGCTTCCGTCTGCGTCAGGCCATCGACTTGCTTGGCGGCGTATCGAAGAAAGAAAACAAGGAATGGGAAAAGCTGTTGGGCGCCATTGCCTGACACGCTCACCAGGCGTTGTGGGTCATTGTGTCTGCCTGGAGTAGGGCGCACAGTGGCCGTTGCGCCCCCGGATTTACGGGGGTTGGACGGTAAGTGATTGTTATGCCGACGAAAAATATTGAAATTTGTTGAAAATATATTTGACAGGTTCCAAGGTCGCGCTTAATATGCGCCCCGTCCACAACGTGGGGCTATAGCTCAGCTGGGAGAGCGCTTGCATGGCATGCAAGAGGTCAACGGTTCGATCCCGTTTAGCTCCACCAAATTGTACAATTCAAGGCTTGGCCACGCAGGCCTTGAATCGATCAGGCTCAGTCTGATCACGTTGTATAGAAGGTTTTGCGTCCCCTTCGTCTAGTGGCCTAGGACACCGCCCTTTCACGGCGGTAACAGGGGTTCGAGTCCCCTAGGGGACGCCAGTATCAAGAAGCAGTGCCGCGAGGTATTGCTCCGCCGTGAGGCGAAAAATCCGGGGCTATAGCTCAGCTGGGAGAGCGCTTGCATGGCATGCAAGAGGTCAACGGTTCGATCCCGTTTAGCTCCACCAAATTGTACAGTTCAAGGCTTGGCCACGCAGGCCTTGAATCGATCAGGCTCAGTCTGATCACGTTGTATAGAAGGTTTTGCGTCCCCTTCGTCTAGTGGCCTAGGACACCGCCCTTTCACGGCGGTAACAGGGGTTCGAGTCCCCTAGGGGACGCCACGATTGCCCGTTCTACGGGACCAAGGGTCATTCAATTATTGAATGGCCCTTTTGTTTTTGTGCTGCGTTTTACCCCTCCTGCCGTATTTTCCGTCAACCCCTTCCTGCGCTGTATCGCATTCGTCCTGCCGACCGGCGGCATGACAATCTGCTTGCCAATAAATATTATGGAGATAATATTATATCCATAATATTTGGAGGCGAGCATGAACGATAAAAAGGCGCAAACCCGCGAGCGTATTCTTCAGGCCGCCAGCTCTGCTCTGATCCAGCAGGGTCCGGTTGAGCCGAGTGTCAGCAACGTGATGGGTGCTGCCGGCCTTACGGTGGGTGGTTTTTACGCGCACTTTGAAAGTAAGGATGCCTTGATGCTCGAGGCCTTCAGTCAATTGCTCGGCCAGCGCAGGGCGCTGATGGCGCAAATTGACGAGCACTTGGCTGGCGATGAGCGCCGAGCGCTGGTCGCTGCCTTCTATTTGTCGCGTAAGCATCGGGACGCTACGGAGCATGCCTGTCCGTTGCCATCAACCGTGGGTGAGCTGTCGCGTCTGCCTGACGGTTTTCGTGCGGTATTGGCCGAGCATGTGGAGTTGATGGTGGCGCAATTGGCGGACAGCCCTGAGGACGCCGACAAGGTCCTGGCGGACATGGCATTGATGACCGGTGGTCTGGCCTTGGCGCGCGCTTTAGGCCCTTGCGAATTATCTGACCGGGTGCTCCGGGCCGCAAAGTCGGCGGTACTGTGATCAACGCTGTTTGCAGTGCCAGAATTTAAAACACACAACGCAACGCAGTGGGTTTGCAGGAGAGAAGCGATGAGCAGGTTAGGCTGGATTCGCGGAGTCAATGGCACCTTGGGTCGGCTGGCACCCAGGTTGGTGGCAGCAAAAATGCATCTGGCGTTCACTACCCCGCAGCATCGATTGCCGTCTGACTGGGAGTTGCCAGTCCTGGCCCGTGCCGAGCGCGTGACCTTGCGCTTCGGTCTTTCCGCCTTGCGTTGGGGGGCGGGTCCTACGGTGTTGCTCATGCATGGCTGGGAAGGGCGCCCAACCCAATTCGCCAGTTTGATAGAGGCCTTGGTCACTGCGGGTTATACCGTCGTGGCGCTTGACGGTCCAGTCCATGGACAGTCCCCCGGTCATGAAGCTCATGTGGTGTTGTTTGCCAGGGCGCTGCTGGAAGCTTCGGCAGAGCTTCCGCCACTCAAAGCCGTAATTGGCCATTCCATGGGCGGCGCCAGCGTGCTGCTGGCGACTCAGATGGGCCTGCGCAGCGAAACCCTGGTGAGCATTGCCGCGCCGCGCCGTGTATTGGGGGTGCTGCGTGGTTTTGCGCATCGGGTTGGATTGCCACCTGTTGCGCGCTCTTCGTTCATCAGGCAGTTCGAACGCGAGGTGGGCATGGCGGCGTCTGCGCTGGATGTCAGCCGCTATGAGCTGAATGTGCCAGGCTTGATCGTGCATGCGGAGGATGACCTCATGGTGCCGGTGGACGAAGCGCAACGGATCCACGATGCCTGGTTTGACAGCCGCTTGTTGCTCCTCAAGCAGGGCGGACATCAGCGGGTGCTGGCCGATCCGAAGGTGATCGAGGGCGTGTTGGCGTTGCTGGCCGGCAGCGCACACCCGCAGCGCCAATCTGCCTGAGCTTCCGTTACACTGCTCGCGAGTTGCTCTCCACGTTGGGGCACACATCAAGGAGCGAGCATGAGCTGGGATCTGGCAACGCCATTCGTCATTGACCTGAGTGTGGTGGCTGAAGACATCGATGGGCTGGGTCATGCCAATAATGCGGTGTACGTGACTTGGCTGGAGCGTTGCGCATGGCGACATTCACAACGGCTTGGCCTGGATTTGAGCGAGTACCGTCGAATCGATCGGGCGATGGCGGTGGTCCGGCATGAAATCGACTACCTGGCCAGCGCCTACGAGGACGACGAGCTGCAATTGGCAACCTGGATCGTCGATTGGGATCAACGCCTGAAGATGACCCGCCGTTTTCAGCTCAAGCGGCCAAGTGACGGTCTGACGTTACTGCGCGCGCAAACCACCTTCGTCTGCATCGAACTGTCCAGCGGTAAACCCAAACGTATGCCTGCCGAGTTCATCGAAGGCTATGGTCCGGCGCTGGTCAACCCGCAAGCCTGACGCCAAACGGCGTATAAGCGTTTCCAATCCAGTGGACGCCCCGTAAACTGCCGGACTTTTTTTCGAGTGTGACCCATGCAAATTGCCTTGGCGCCCATGGAGGGGTTGGTCGACGACATCCTGCGCGATGTGCTGACTCAGGTTGGCGGCATCGATTGGTGTGTGACCGAATTCATTCGTGTGTCCGAGCGCCTGATGCCGGCCCACTACTTCTACAAATACGCCTCGGAGTTGCACCAGGGGGCGAAGACCGATGCGGGTGTGCCCTTACGCCTGCAATTGCTGGGTTCCGATCCTGTGTGCCTGGCCGAAAACGCAGCCTATGCCTGTGAGCTGGGTGCCCCCGTGCTGGACCTGAACTTCGGTTGTCCGGCCAAGACCGTCAATCGTTCCCGTGGCGGCGCGATCCTGCTCAAAGAGCCGGAGTTGCTGCACAGCATCGTCAACCATGTACGGCGCGCTGTGCCTGCGCATATCCCGGTGACGGCGAAAATGCGTCTGGGTTATGAAAGCCCGGAGGGCGCTCTCGATTGCGCCCGGGCACTGGCCGATGGTGGTGCGGAGCAGATTGTGGTCCATGCTCGGACCAAGGTCGATGGCTACAAACCGCCAGCGCACTGGGAATGGATCGCGCGTATCCAGGAAGTGGTCAAGGTCCCGGTCGTTGCCAACGGCGAAATCTGGACCGTTGACGACTGGCGACGCTGCCGGGAAATATGTGGCGCCCGAGACATCATGATCGGTCGCGGGTTGGTCGCGCGCCCTGATCTGGCCCGGCAAATTGCGGCTGCCGAGGCGGGCGAAGACGTGATCGAGATGACCTGGACGCAACTGCAGCCCTTCCTGCAAGACTTCTGGCAACAGGCGTTGAACAAAATGACCCCGATTCAGGCCCCCGGCCGTTTGAAGCAATGGCTGGCGCTGCTGACCAAAAGCTATCCCGAGGCGACAACGCTGTTTAACACCCTGCGGCGTGAGACCGATTGCGAGCGGATCGGACAGTTGATTGGATTTGTTCACAGCGAGGCGGCTTGAAATCATTCTGGCTCAAGAAAGGCGCCCTGATCGGCGCCTTTCTTGTTTATGGGCTTATGGCGGCCAAACTCATGGCTCTTGTTCCTGACTCAGCATCCCCATAAACCCCTCCAGCGGCAGCGCCTCGCTGAACAAATACCCTTGATATAAATGGCAACCCAATTGTTCGAGAAACCTCAGTTGTTCCGGTTTTTCCACGCCCTCGGCGATCACTGCCAGGTTCAGACTCTGGGCCATGGCCACGATGGCGCGGATGATTTCGGCGTCGTTGGGGTCAGTGGTTGCATCGCGCACGAACGATTGATCGATTTTGAGCGCGTCCACCGGCAAGCGCTTGAGATAGGTCAGCGACGAGTAACCCGTGCCAAAATCATCCATCGCGAAGCTGACGCCCATTTTCTTCAAGCGACGCATTTTGGCGATGGTGTCGTCCAGGTTCTGGATTACGATGCCTTCGGTGATCTCCAGCTTGAGAAGCCGGCTGGGTAGGCGATGAACGCGCAGGCTACGTTCGACGCGCTCGACGAAGTCATTCTGGCGAAACTGCCGGGGACTGATGTTGACGCACATGCTGAAATCATCCGCGTCGATCAACGCTTCCCTTAATAGCTGTCCGCCTGCCTTGCACGCTTCATCAAGAATCCAGCTACCGACTTCCAGAATCATTCCGCTTTCTTCCAGCACCTGAATGAAGTGACTCGGTGCCATCGCGCCCAATTGCGGACGCTGCCAGCGCAGCAACGCTTCGGCACCGACGATGCGGCTGTCTCGTGCGTCCACCTGAGGCTGGTAGTGTAAGCTGAACTCGCCGCGGGGCAGGGCCAGGCGTAAATCGTTTTCCAGACTCAGGCGCTCACTGGCGGCTTTCTGCATGGTGCTGTGGAACAGTTGTGTGGTGTTGCGCCCAGAATCCTTGGCCCGGTACAAGGCAATGTCCGCACGCTTGAGCAGGTCAGCCGGGGTTGACCCATGATCGGGGATCAAGGCCACGCCAATGCTCGGTGTCACCTGCAGACGTTGACCGTCGAGGAACATCGGCTCTGCCAGTAACTCACGCAGGGTGTCAGCCAGGCCGCGTACCTGATGGGTGACTTCGGCCCGCGTGCCTTCCAGTCCGGTGATCAGGACCACGAATTCATCGCCGCCCAGACGCGCCACCGTATCCTCGGTGCGCACGCTGGCTTCCAGGCGTGCGGTGATGACCTTCAACACGCTGTCGCCGACCGGGTGACCGAGAGAGTCGTTGATGTGCTTGAAGTGGTCGAGGTCGAGAAACAATAGCGCGCCCCGCAGGTTATGACGTTTGAGCAGGGCAATCTGCTGGCTTAGACGATCCATCAGCAACGCGCGATTGGGCAGGTCGGTCAGCGGGTCGTGGTAGGCCAGGTGCTGAATCTGCGCCTGAGCGTTCTTCAATTGGCTGATGTCGCGGGCAGTCATCAGCAGGCACGGCGTTTCATTCAGGGTGATGGGCTCCACTGACACATCAACCGTCAGCATGTCTCCATTTTTATTGCGTGCCAGCATTTCCCGGTGATGGACGCGGCCTTGGTCCTGTAAATCACTGATTATCAGGCTGCGCTGCGCCGGTTCAGCCCAGATGCCCACGTCGTAGGCAGTGCGTCCTATCACCTCTTCGGAGCTGTAGCCGGTCAACCGGCAGAAACCGTCGTTGACCTCAAGGTAGCGACCCGAATCGCGCTCGGTGATGGTGATGGCGTCGGGGCTGGAGTGGAACGCTTTGGCAAACTTCTCTTCGCTGGCCTTGAGCGCCGCTTCGGCACGTTGCTGTTGGGTGATGTCGCGCAGGGTGGTAACAATGCACGGTTGTTCGTCGACCACGATCAAGCGGCTGGAGATGACGCAGGTCAGCAGTTCGCCTTCCTTGTTCTTCAGCAGCACCTCAAGGTTGTCCAGGCCCTTGTCGCGGATGATTTGCTTGTTGCGTTGCTGGCGTTTTAACGGGTCCGCCCAAAAACTGATATCCGTAACGTTCAGGCCGATGATTTCATCGGCTTTCCAGCCAAATGTCTGGGTGAAACTGGGGTTGATCTCGACGAATTGGCCGGTCTCGAAATGGGTGACACATACCGGGTCAGGGCTGGCTTGAAACAGGCTGGCGAACTTCTCCTCTGAACTGCTCAGGCGTTGCTCGCGCTCGACCTGGTCGCTGATGTCCAGCAACGTACCGGCCATGCGCAGCGGTTCGCCGTTTGCATCACGGTAGAGCCGGGCGCGGCTTTCGAGAAAGCGCGAAGTGCCGTTCTCCAGCTGAATGCGGTAGGTGATCTGATAATTGCCCGCCGGACCTTCGCGCAGGCTGCGATAGGCCTGACGCATGTGGTCTCGGTCTTTGCCGGGCACACCCTCGAAAAAAGCATCGAATGATTCGTGAAAAGGCTCCGGTGCCAGGCCGTGCAACTGCGCGGCTCGGGCTGACCCATACAACATGCCGGTGGGGATGTGCCAGTCCCACGTGCCCAGTTGCGCCGAATCCAGTGCCAGGTCCAGACGCTCCTGACTTTCTTTGAGGGCCAGTTCGGCACGCTTGTGTTCGGTGTTGTCCAGAAAAGTGCTGAGAAGATAGGCGCAGTTATCCAGCACGATCTTCTGTGCGCAGAGCGTGCCATCGTGAACCCGGCCATTGCTGGCGTGCAATTGCACCTCAAGGGTAACGGGTTTGGGTTCGCCCTTGACCATGTCGTGAACCTGTTGACGTTGTGCCGGAACAGCCCACAGCCCGATTTCCACGCTGGTACGGCCCAGAATATCTTTGATTGGCCAGCCCAGCAGGCTTTCGAAATGTCGATTGGCCTCACAGATAAGGCCGTCTTCCAGCCGGGTCAGAAGGACTACATTGGGACTGAGGTTATACAGAGTCTCAAAGCGTTTTTCCGACTCGCTGGAGTCGGTGACCTGGTGAAACGCCGGGAGTAGGAGGCCGTCAGCTGTTTTGGGCATCGGTCAACAAGCCTTGAGAAAGTGGGCAAAGACGTTGATTGTTTTAAGCGCTTTTATGCTCGGAGACTACGTTATTTGCGCATCCAGTAATGCCATGAATGCTCGTGCGGCATTGGAGAGTGTCCTTTCAGTGTGCACAATGTAGCCTAGCTGGCGAGTGAGCTGAATGCCCGGCAAAGGGATGCGCGCTACTTGATCATCAAGCATGGTGCGTGGCAAGACGCTCCAGGCCAGGCCAATGGAGACCATCATTTTGATGGTCTCCATATAGTTGGTGCTCATGGCGATGTTCGGTTTCAGGCCTTGAGCTTCGCACAGGCGGCTGACGATGTGATGGGTGAATGTATTTTCTCCGGGAAACACCGCTGGATAGCGCGCTATATCCATCAGGCTTACAGCGCCGCTGTTGGCCAAGGGATGTTCTGGGGCTGCGACGAAATCCAGTGGGTCGTCCCAGACCACTACCGCCTTGACCAGCGTATGCGGTTGCGGAGCGAGGGTGATCACCGCCAGTTCGGCGCGCCCATGGAGGATTTCATCGTAGGCCACTTCCGAGTCGAGAAACTGGATGTCCAGCGCGACCTCGGGGTATCGCCGTGTGAACTCGCGCAATAAGGGAGGCAGGCGATGCAGGCCGATGTGGTGGCTGGTTGCCAGGGTCAGGCGTCCGCTGATCTCGCCGCTGAGGTTAGTCAATGCGCGGCGAGTGTCGTCCAGCACGCTAAGGATTTGATAGGCTCTGGGCAGCAGTGCCCGGCCAGCCTCGGTCAGGCTGACTTCACGACCCAGTCGGTCGAACAGCCGAACCTTGAGTTGCTGCTCCAGACCGGCAATTCGTTTACTGATCGCTGGCTGGGTCAGATGCAAGCGTTCCCCTGCCGCTGAGAAGCCTCCTGTCTCGGCAATGGCAATAAACGCGTTGAGATTGGCTAGATCCATTTTAGGATTCCAATTGGTTATCCAAAGCATAAAAAATATGAATTTGAGTTATTTAATCATACCCCATAGGATCTTCCTCACAAGCCAAAGGGTTATTGAGCCACGTCATCGATAACCGGCATAGAAACAAGCTGATGAGGAAACGTCTGATGGCCGGCAAAACGCTCTACGACAAGCTCTGGGATTCGCATTTGGTCAAACAGCGCGACGATGGTTCGGCGCTGATTTATATCGACCGTCACATCATTCACGAAGTGACCTCGCCGCAAGCCTTCGAGGGTCTGCGTCTGGCCGGGCGCAAGCCATGGCGGATCGATGCCAACATTGCCACTCCAGACCATAACGTGCCGACGACACCGGAGCGTAAAGGCGGGATTGAGGCCATCGTCGATCAAGTGTCTCGTCTGCAGGTGCAGACCCTTGACGACAACTGCGATGAATATGGCATTACCGAATTCAAGATGAATGACCCACGTCAGGGCATCGTTCACGTCATTGGCCCTGAGCAAGGCGCTACGTTGCCGGGTATGACCGTGGTCTGCGGCGATTCGCACACCTCGACTCACGGTGCGTTTGGCGCGTTGGCCCATGGCATCGGCACTTCCGAGGTCGAGCATGTGCTCGCTACGCAGTGCCTGGTCGCCCAGAAAATGAAAAACATGTTGGTGTCGGTCGAAGGCACATTGCCGTTTGGCGTCACGGCCAAAGACATCGTTCTTGCTGTTATCGGCAAGATCGGTACGGCGGGCGGCAATGGTCATGCTATCGAGTTCGCAGGCAGCGCGATTCGCGACCTGTCCGTCGAAGGGCGTATGACCATCTGCAACATGTCCATCGAAGCCGGCGCTCGCGTGGGCCTGGTGGCGACTGATGAAAAAACGGTCGCTTACGTGAAGGGTCGTCCGTTTGCCCCTAAAGGTGCGGAGTGGGACTTGGCTGTCGAAGCCTGGAAGGACCTGGTGTCCGATGCCGACGCCACCTTCGATACCGTGATCAAGCTCGATGCCGCTCAGATCAAGCCGCAAGTCAGTTGGGGCACTTCACCGGAAATGGTGTTGGCCGTCGATCAAAACGTGCCTGACCCGGCCAAAGAAACCGATCTGGTCAAGCGGGGTTCTATCGAGCGCGCGTTGAAGTACATGGGCTTGCATGCCAATCAGGCGATCACTGACATTCAGCTGGATCGTGTGTTTATCGGCTCCTGCACCAACTCGCGGATCGAAGACTTGCGTGCTGCGGCAGAGATCGCCAAAGGCCGCAAAGTTGCTTCCACCGTCAAACAGGCCATCGTGGTGCCAGGCTCGGGTCTGGTGAAGGCGCAGGCGGAAAAAGAAGGGCTGGACAAGATTTTCATCGAGGCCGGTTTTGAATGGCGTGAACCGGGCTGCTCGATGTGCCTGGCGATGAACCCGGACCGTTTGGAGTCCGGCGAGCATTGCGCGTCCACATCCAACCGTAACTTCGAAGGCCGTCAAGGCGCCGGTGGCCGTACTCACCTGGTCAGCCCTGCCATGGCGGCAGCGGCGGCGGTCAACGGTCGATTCGTCGACGTTCGTGACTTGATCCAACACTAAGGAGCCCAGCATGAAAGCATTTACTCAGCACACCGGCCTCGTCGCTCCTTTGGATCGTGCCAACGTCGACACTGATCAGATCATTCCCAAACAGTTTCTCAAATCGATCAAACGCACGGGCTTTGGTCCTAATCTGTTTGACGAGTGGCGCTATCTGGATGTGGGGCAACCTTATCAGGACAACTCCAAGCGTCCATTGAACAAGGATTTCGTGCTCAATAACGCGCGTTATCAAGGTGCCAGCGTATTACTGGCTCGCGAGAATTTTGGCTGCGGTTCCAGCCGTGAACACGCGCCTTGGGCGCTGGAAGAATATGGCTTTCGCAGCATCATTGCGCCGAGCTATGCCGACATCTTCTTCAACAACAGCTTCAAGAACGGTCTGCTGCCGATCATCCTCAGCGATGCGGAGGTCGATGAGTTGTTCGAACAGGTCGAGGCCACGCCGGGTTATCAATTGAACGTTGATCTGGTGGCGCAGACCGTGACCCGTCCTGACGGCAAAGTCTTGAGCTTCGAGATCGATGCGTTCCGCAAGCACTGCCTGCTCAACGGCCTGGACGACATTGGTCTGACGCTGATGGATGGCGAGGCGATTGCCCGCTTCGAAAGCATGCATCGCGCCAGCCAGCCGTGGTTGTTTCGCGACTGATTGATAGACCGCGTCAAGCTGACCGCGGGCAAGCCCGCTTCTGCAGAATGCGTACTGTTCTTGTAGGAGCGGGCTTGCCCGCGATAGCGTCCCGACAGTCGAAGCCTATTAAGGAACTCCATGATGACCCACACCGCGCACACCCAAGTCGTCCAGCGTCAATTCGGTGAACAGGCAGCGGCCTATCTGAGCAGTGCTGTGCACGCTCAAGGCACCGAGTTCGCGTTGCTACAGGCCGAAGTGGCCGGGCGTGGCGATGCGCGAGTGCTGGATCTGGGCTGTGGCGCCGGTCATGTGAGTTTTAATGTGGCGTCGTCGGTGGGCGAGGTGGTGGCTTACGACCTGTCGCAGCAGATGCTCGATGTGGTCGCCAGCGCGGCGGTAGAGCGTGGACTGAGCAACGTGCAAACGGTCTGTGGGGCCGCCGAGCGCCTTCCGTTCGAGGACGGCGAGTTCGATTTTGTGTTCAGCCGTTACTCGGCGCATCACTGGAGCGATCTGGGCCTGGCCCTGCGTGAAGTGCGACGCGTGCTGAAACCGGGTGGCGTTGCGGCGTTTATCGACGTCATGTCGCCAGGCAGTCCGCTGTTCGATACGTATCTGCAAAGTGTTGAAGTGCTGCGCGACACCAGCCACGTCCGCGACTATTCTGCGGGTGAGTGGTTGCGCCATGTCAGCGAGGCCGGGTTATTCACCCGCAGTCACAGCCGTCAGCGCTTGCACCTGGAGTACAGTTCGTGGGTCGAGCGTATGCGCACGCCACAGGTGTTGCGTGTCGCGATTCGTGAGTTGCAGGAGGCAATGGGTGCAGAAGTGCGCGAGTATTTTGAGATCACTGACGACGGCTCCTTCAGCACCGATGTGCTGGTGTTGTGGGCAGAACGTTAGTCTTGTTGCTTCTATAAAAAGCAGTGATGGTTCTTTTTGCAGGCGCACGATCACGCGCCGTTTAAATGGATTGAGGAACGTATGAGCAAGCAGATTCTGATTCTCCCAGGTGATGGTATCGGTCCGGAAATCATGGCCGAAGCGGTCAAGGTGCTGGAGTTGGTCAATGACAAGTTTCAGTTGGGCTTCGTGCTCAGCCATGACCTGATCGGTGGCGCGGCCATCGACAAGTATGGCGTGCCTTTGGCCGATGAAACCCTGGCCCGCGCCCGCGCTGCCGATGCTGTGCTGCTCGGTGCCGTCGGTGGCCCGAAATGGGACACGCTGGACCGTGCAATTCGTCCGGAAAAAGGCCTGCTGAAGATTCGCTCCGAGCTGAAACTGTTCGGCAACCTGCGGCCAGCCATTCTGTATCCGCAATTGGCTGAAGCGTCCACCTTGAAACCGGAAGTGGTGTCGGGCCTGGACATCCTGATCGTTCGTGAGCTGACCGGCGGTATCTACTTCGGTACGCCACGGGGTATTCGTACCCTCGACAACGGCGAGCGCGAGGGTTACAACACTCTCCCGTACAGCGAGAGCGAAATCCGTCGTATCGCCCGTGTAGGCTTTGACATGGCCCGGCTTCGCAGCAAGAAACTGTGCTCGGTGGACAAAGCCAACGTCATGGAATCCAGCCAGCTCTGGCGTGAAGTGGTCGAACAGGTCGCCAAGGATTATCCTGATGTCGAGCTGAGCCACATGTACGTCGACAACGCGGCGATGCAACTGGTACGTGCACCCAAGCAGTTCGATGTGATCGTCACCGATAACCTGTTCGGCGATATTCTGTCAGACGAGGCTTCGATGCTCACCGGTTCTATCGGCATGCTGCCTTCGGCGTCGCTGGATGCCAACAGTAAGGGCATGTACGAACCCTGCCACGGCTCTGCTCCAGACATCGCAGGGCAGGGCATTGCCAACCCGCTGGCAACGATTCTGTCGGTCGCGATGATGCTGCGTTACAGCTTCAATCAGCTGGCTGCTGCTGAGGCGATCGAACGGGCTGTGAGCCTGGTACTGGATCAAGGTTTGCGTACCGGCGACATCTGGTCGATTGGTAACGCCAAAGTAGGTACGCAGGAAATGGGCGAGGCCGTAGTCGCCGCGCTGCTCAATCTGTAATATCTCGGGCCCGCTCTTATCGGAGCGGCCCACTTTTTCGTTAAAGGTGCAGTTGCGATGAAACGTGTAGGTCTGATCGGTTGGCGCGGTATGGTCGGTTCCGTGCTCATGCAGCGGATGCTGGAAGAGCAGGATTTTGATCTGATCGAGCCGGTGTTCTTCACCACGTCCAACGTCGGTGGCCAAGGCCCGGCCGTGGGCAAGGATATTGCGCCCCTGAAGGACGCTTACAGCATCGAAGAACTCAAAACCCTCGACGTGGTTCTGACCTGTCAGGGTGGCGACTACACCAATGAGGTCTTCCCGAAACTGCGCGAAGCCGGCTGGCAGGGGTACTGGATCGATGCCGCTTCCAGCCTGCGTATGCAGGATGACGCGGTAATCGTGCTGGACCCGGTAAACCGCAAGGTGATCGACCAGCAGCTCGATGCCGGGACCAAAAACTTCATTGGCGGCAACTGCACGGTCAGCCTGATGCTGATGGGCCTGGGCGGTTTGTTCGAAGCCGGTCTGGTGGAGTGGATGAACGTCATGACGTATCAGGCGGCCTCCGGTGCCGGCGCGCAGAACATGCGTGAACTGATCAAGCAGATGGGTGCTACTCACGCTGCCGTGGCCGACGACTTGGCCAACCCGGCCAGCGCGATCCTCGACATCGACCGCAAGGTTGCCGAAGCCATGCGCAGCGAAGCCTTCCCGACTGAGAACTTCGGCGTGCCATTGGCCGGCAGTTTGATTCCGTGGATCGACAAAGAGTTGCCGAACGGTCAGAGCCGTGAAGAGTGGAAAGGCCAGGCCGAGACCAACAAGATCCTGGGTCGCTTCAAGAACCCGATCCCGGTCGATGGTATCTGCGTGCGCATCGGCTCCATGCGTTGCCACAGCCAGGCGCTGACCATCAAGCTGAACAAGGATGTGCCAATCGCCGACATCGAAGGCATGATCAGCCAGCACAACCCATGGGTGAAGCTGGTACCGAACCACCGTGAAGCGAGCATTCAAGAGCTGAGCCCAACGGCGGTAACCGGGACAATGAGCATTCCGGTGGGACGTCTGCGCAAGCTGAACATGGGCTCGCAATACTTGGGCGCGTTCACTGTTGGCGACCAGTTGCTCTGGGGCGCCGCCGAACCGCTGCGTCGTATGTTGCGGATTCTGCTGGAACGTTAATGCGTTAGCTGTTTCAAAAAAAACCGCTTCTCGTTTGAGAAGCGGTTTTTTATTGCGCGTGTGAAAGCGTAGCGAGCGAATTCATTCGGGAAGGCGTGGTGCCAGGCTTGCCGCGGTCAAGCGGTCCTTGCTCCATCGCTTGCCAAGCGCGATGCCGCGCAGTTCGATGTGGCGATAGCTCAGCACCGAAACAGCCAGCACCGCCGCCACTTCAATGACCATCAGTAGATTGTCGAGTGCCATGCTGCCGGTATCGATATAGCGGATAACCACGCCAACGATTTCGCTGGGTAGGTCTATCAGCAGCGGCAGGTGGGTAAGCTTGGCGACAATCATCACCCCGATCGACATCGCGAAAATCACCGCTGCGTGGGTCATATAGATAGAAAACGACAGCATGCCAAGCCAGGTGAACAGAGATTTTCGCAGCAGCGTCGACACCCAGCCGGCTTCGAACGCAAACACCCAGATCGCCACGCAGAACAGCAGGCTCAGGAGAATATCCTGGGGCGTATCGCTGTAAATCATGATCAGGTAGATCACACCTAGAACCAGCACCTCAAGCGCGCTGCCAAGCAGTGGACTCAGGTGCAGGCTTGGCAGTTTTGCGTATACCCGGTAAGTAACGCCCCCCGCAAAAAAACAGCCCAGACCTTTCAGCGCATTGTCCGTTACCAGCGTGCTCTTGAAGTAGAGCGCGAGGAAAGCGAGTACCGCGATGGCTACGAAAACCTTGCGCGCCTGCGTCGGCAAGGCCAGGGCGATCAGGCCGAAGATCAGGTACAGGTAGTATTCGACGCTGATGCTCCACGACGGATAGTTGAACGACAGCGCGTTGAAACTCGGCCACCAGGACTGAATCAACAGCAGGTTCGGCACAATCTCGTCGGGCGCCCGGGCGCCGGTGAAGCTCGGGGCGTTGAAGGACATCCCGTAGCGCTCGACCACGACTTTCAATACTTCGAAGCCGATGAATACCGCCAGCATCACCACGTGCAGCGGGTACAGGCGGCAGGTGCGAGTGATCACGAAACGGCGCAACTGCTCGACCGAGCCCAACCGGTTCGCATAGGTGTGATAAAGCACAAAGCCGCTGAGGACGAAGAAGAACTCGACGAGGTAGTTAGCGTTCTTGAAAAACGTCAGTTCAGTAAAGCTGCGCAGCGCGTGGGAGTGATGCATCACCACCGCCAAGGCACACAGACCGCGAAAACTATCGAGCACCAGAAATCGCTTCATGGCAGTTGTCCTTGCAGATGAGAAGTGGGTCTGACGACTTTTTTGGCAACGCGGCAATGGCCGCACAAACGCAATGCGCACGGCATGACCACAACCCTGGAAACCTGTGCGCGACAAAGCGTCAACAGGCCAGAGACAGAGAACACACGGGGAGGGAACGGGCGAAGAATTTAAGGATAGTTACCACCCTCGGCGCAGGGGCCGATTGGAGGGTGGATCAACTTGGGGAATGCTTGGGCAGTATGCCGTATTTGGCAGAAATGATGCCAGTGCTGACGTGCTGCGTACAGGCGCGTTTGTCGGCACTTTATGTATGGCTTGTAATTCCCTATATATGGGATATGAATTTACATATTGAGACGATGCAGGCTTTGGGTCTATAGTCGTCGCGCACTCACTTATCTCGCAAAAAAATAAAACAGGTGAAGCGATGCACGCGCAATTGATCGCGCTCGATTGGGGGACAACCTCTCTGCGTGCCTATCGGCTCGGGGAACAGGGTCAGGTTCTGGAACAGCGCTCACTGAGCGCAGGCATCATGCAGTTGCCGACGGCCCCTCGGCTGATTGCCGGCGTGATGTGTGTCGATGGATTTGAGCTGGCGTTCGATCAGGCGTGTGGTGATTGGCTCGACGCCGAGCCCGGGACGCCTGTCATCGCCTGCGGCATGGTTGGCAGCGCCCAGGGATGGAGTGAAGCGGTGTACCGCGAAACCCCTGCGGATGTGGCGGGTCTCAGCGCAGCCCTGCAAACCGTACGCAGTGTCCGTGGGGTCGATGTACACATCGTTCCTGGCGTGCTGCAGCGTTCTGTGTTGCCCAATATGATGCGCGGTGAAGAAACCCAGGTTATGGGTATTCTCGCCAGCTTGCCCGCCGAAAAAAATCACGACCCATTGTTGATCGGCCTGCCTGGCAGCCACTCGAAATGGGTGCAGGTCACCGATGGCTGCATCGTGCATTTCGACACGTTTATGACGGGCGAGGTCTATGCCGCCCTGAGTGCACACACCATCCTCGGTCGAACCCTGCAGCACAGCGAGGCGTTCGACGCCGAGGCATTTGATCGCGGTGTCGCTGTCGCAGGGTCTGCCGACGGTGCAGCCGGGCTGCTGTCGACGATATTCAGCTGTCGGACCCTTGGCTTGACCGGTGAACTCAGCGCCACCGCGCAGTCCGACTATCTGTCCGGTCTGTTGATCGGTCACGAATTGGTCGCGCTTGTCGCCTTGCAGCAGCGAGCCCGCGAACACCTCCCTCCCATCATCCTGATCGGCAATAGCCAGCTGTGCGCGCGTTATTCACGTGCGCTGGCCGCCTGCGGTTTCGCTCAGGTGACCGTGGCCGAACAGGCTACCGAACGCGGTTTATGGCAATTGGCGGTACAGGCCAACTTGCTCAAGCCCACTCTTGTAGAGGTCTGACATGCTCAAACAAACACTGGCTAAAAACGGCTTGATCGCGATCCTCCGTGGTCTGCGTCCTGAAGAGGCGGCGTCCATCGGTGAGGTGCTGTATCAAGCGGGTTTTCGCGTCATCGAAGTGCCGCTTAACTCACCTGAGCCTTACGACAGCATCCGTATTCTGCGCGCAACGTTGCCCGCCGATTGCCTTATCGGCGCTGGCACGGTGTTGACGCCTGAGCAAGTGGGGCGGGTCAAGGAGGCGGGCGGTCAAGTGATCGTCATGCCGCACAGCGACCCAAAGGTGCTGCGCGCAGCCAAAGCGGCGGGCTTGTACCTGTCGCCGGGTGTTGCCACGCCGACCGAGGCCTTCGCCGCACTGGCTGAGGGCGCGGACGTACTCAAGCTGTTTCCCGCCGAGCAAATGGGGCCCGCAGTGGTCAAGGCCTTCCTTGCTGTATTGCCAGCCGGTACCGCACTGATCCCGGTGGGCGGCATTACCCCGGACAACATGCAGGTCTTTATCGACGCCGGTGTGTGCGGTTTCGGACTTGGCTCCGGGTTGTTCAAACCGGGGATGAGCGCCGCTGAGGTTGCCGAGCGCGCCGATGCCTACGTATCTGCATGGAATCAATTGAGCTGAGCTGATCGGCGCCCTGAGCGTCGCCTCCAATAAGAGAGCGCACACATGAAAATCACCAAACTCACGACGTTTATTGTTCCGCCACGCTGGTTGTTCCTGAAAATCGAGACCGACCAAGGTGTGACCGGTTGGGGCGAGCCGGTGGTCGAAGGCCGTGCGCACACGGTCGCTGCGGCGGTGGATGAATTGTCCGATTACCTGATTGGCAAGGACCCGCGCAACATCGAGGACATCTGGACCGTGCTCTATCGCGGCGGTTTTTATCGGGGTGGGGCGGTGCACATGAGCGCCCTGGCCGGGATTGATCAGGCGTTGTGGGACATCAAGGGCAAGGCCCTGGGTGTGTCGGTCAGCGATTTGCTCGGCGGTCAGGTGCGCGACAAAATCCGAGTGTATTCCTGGATCGGCGGTGATCGCCCAGCCGACACCGCTCGCGCTGCCAAAGAGGCCGTGGACCGTGGTTTTACCGCCATCAAGATGAACGGCACCGAGGAGTTGCAGTTCCTCGACTCCTTCGAAAAAGTCGACCTGGCGCTGGCCAACGTCGCCGCCGTGCGGGATGCCGTCGGGCCTAACGTCGGCATTGGCGTCGACTTCCATGGCCGGGTGCACAAACCCATGGCCAAGGTGCTAATGAAGGAACTCGATCCGTACAAGTTGATGTTCATCGAAGAACCGGTGCTCAGCGAGAACTACGAAGCACTCAAGGAACTGGCGCCCCTGACCAGCACCCCGATTGCCTTGGGTGAGCGATTGTTTTCGCGCTGGGACTTCAAACGAGTCCTGAGCGAAGGCTACGTCGACATCATTCAGCCCGATGCCTCGCACGCAGGCGGGATCACCGAAACCCGCAAAATTGCCAACATGGCTGAAGCTTACGATGTCGCCCTCGCGCTGCATTGTCCGCTAGGGCCGATTGCCCTGGCTGCCTGTTTGCAACTGGATGCGGTTTGCTACAACGCGTTTATCCAGGAGCAGAGCCTGGGCATCCATTACAACGAAAGTAACGACCTGCTCGATTACATCAAAAACCCGGAAGTATTCGACTACGACAAAGGCTTCGTGAAGATCCCCAACGGCCCGGGCCTGGGCATCGAAATCAACGAAGAATACGTCAAGGAGCGCGCCGCCATCGGCCATCGCTGGCGTAACCCGATCTGGCGCCATGCCGATGGCAGTTTTGCCGAGTGGTGATTCAGTAATCCCCCGCTCCGTGTTGTCCTCAAATAATCATAATAAGAGGCACCCCATGCAACCTCAGACCTTCGCAGGAAAGACGTCATTAGTGACGCCGAGCCGTAAGCGTTTTTTCATCATGGTGCTGTTGTTCATTACGGTAGTGATCAACTACCTGGATCGCGCCAACCTGTCGATTGCTGCACCGGCCCTGACCACGGAGCTGGGGATCGATCCGATTCATGTCGGTTTGATCTTTTCCGCTTTCGGCTGGACCTACGCCGCGATGCAGATCCCCGGCGGCTGGCTGGTGGACCGCGTACCGCCGCGGATTCTCTATGCCGTCGCGCTGTTGCTGTGGTCACTGGCGACCATCATGCTCGGCTTCGCGGCCAGTTTTATCGCGCTGTTTGTTCTGCGTATGGCAGTGGGCGCCCTGGAAGCGCCGGCTTATCCAATCAACAGCCGCGTGGTGACCACTTGGTTCCCGGAGCGTGAACGGGCGACGGCGATTGGGTTTTATACGTCCGGGCAGTTTGTCGGGCTGGCGTTTCTGACGCCGGTTCTGGCCTGGTTGCAGGCGCAGTATGGCTGGCACATGGTTTTCGTCAGCACTGGTGCCGTGGGTGTCATCTGGGCACTGGTGTGGTTTTTGGTGTATCGCGAGCCGCGTGATTTCAACGGCGTCAATCAGGCGGAAATCGAGCTGATTCGCGACGGGGGCGGGCTGGTGGATATCCAGACCAGTACCGAGAAAAACAAACGCGGTTTCAGCTGGCCGGATCTGGGGATCGTCCTGAGCAAGCGCAAGCTCTGGGGCATCTATTTGGGCCAGTTCTGTCTGAACTCGACGCTGTGGTTCTTCCTGACCTGGTTCCCGACTTACCTGGTGAAGTACCGTGGCATGGACTTCATAAAGTCCGGTTTACTGGCCTCACTGCCGTTTCTTGCGGCATTCGTGGGTGTGCTCTGTTCGGGTTTCTTCTCCGATTGGCTGATCCGTCGCGGCAGCAGCGTGGGTTTTGCCCGCAAGTTGCCGATTATCGGCGGGTTGCTGATTTCGACCTCAATCATAGGCGCCAACTACGTCGAGTCGACACCGCTGGTGATCGCCTTTCTCGCGCTAGCGTTCTTCGGTAACGGGCTGGCGTCGATCACCTGGTCGCTGGTGTCGACTCTGGCGCCAGCCCGATTGCTGGGATTGACCGGCGGCACCTTTAATTTCATCGGCAACCTGGCGGCGATCACCACACCCATCGTGATCGGTTTTCTGGCAACAGGGGATTCTTTTGCGCCCGCGATCACCTACGTAGCCGTGTTGGCGCTGGTAGGGGCGCTGTCGTACATTCTGTTGGTGGGGAAGGTCGAGCGCATCGAGTTGTAACCGAGGCAAGCTGGCGACAATAATGCCGTCAGCTTTCTGAATGAATAAGGCGTGATATGCAGCACGATTCACTCAACCCTGCGATAAGCAACGCCACCAAGGACGTCTCGCCAACCGGTACCCAAACCCTGTTGCGTGGGCTTGGTGTGGTTCAGGCCGTGGCCAGCGGTGCCCGTGACCTCAAGGAAATTGCCCGGGTTATCGGCACCACGCGCAGCACGACCCATCGCCTGGTCAGTTGTCTGGTGGAGGAGCGTTATCTGCGGGTTTTGCCACAGGTGGGTTACCTGCTCGGGCCCAAGCTGATCGAGCTGGGTTTTCAGGCCCGTGAGGAAGTGCCGCTGGCAATTTTGGCGCGTCCATACCTCGACGAGTTGTCAGCGCTGACCGGGGATACCGTGCACTTGGCGATTCGTGAGGGTGATGACGTGCTGTATCTGCACAAAAATCCAGGTCGCAATGGTCCCGAAATGCGCTCGCGGGTCGGTCATCGCATGCCGTTGGCGCGCACCGGGATTGGCAAGGCGTTGATGATTGATTGCACGCAGGACGAGTGGCAGCGTCTGTATCAGGTCAGTTTGCCAGTCGACGGAAAATCCATGGTGTGGCCGCAGCATCAGGAACAGTCCTGGGAACAGTTCCAGCAGCGAATGCAGGACTATGTCGCGGGGGGCTATGCGTTTGATCTGGAGGACAACGAACCGTCGATTCGCTGTGTCGCCGCGCCGGTACGTGATGCCAGCAACCGAATCGTTGCTGGCATCAGTATTGCCAGTACCGTGCCTTATATGCCCCTGGAGAAAATGGCCGAGCTGATCCCGCTGATCAAACAGACCGCAGCGCGACTCTCGGCCGAGTTAGGGGCCAAAGCCTGAATCAGGCTTTCAAGCTCGCCATGTCGATGACGAAACGGTACTTCACGTCGCCCGCGACCACTCGAGTGAAGGCGTCGTTGATGTTGCGGATGTCGAGCATCTCGATGTCGCAGGTGATGCCATGCTCGGCGCAGAAGTCCAGGACTTCCTGGGTTTCCGCCATGCCACCGATCATCGAGCCTGCCAGCACGCGACGTTTCGTGACCAGGTTGGCCGAATGCACTGGAGGTTCCACCGGCTCGACCAGCCCCACCAGAATATGCACGCCATCGAAACGCAGGGTTTGCAGGTAGGGGTTGAGGTCGTGTTGCACCGGAATGGTGTCCAGCAGGAAGTCGAAATGGCCGGCTGCGGCTGCCATCTGTTTGGCATCGGTTGACACGATTACATGGTCGGCGCCCTGACGACGGCCTTCCTCTGCCTTGGCCTCGGAGCGGGTGAACAGGGTCACTTCGGCGCCCATGGCTTTGGCGAATTTGATACCCATGTGACCCAGACCGCCCATGCCGAGGATGCCGACCTTGTCGCCCGGTTTCACGTTGTAGTGCTTGAGTGGCGAGTACGTGGTGATCCCTGCGCAGAGAATTGGCGCCGCGCTGGCCAAGTCCAGTTTCTCTGGGATGCGCACGACGAAACGCTCGCTGACCACGATACTGTCAGAGTAACCACCCATGGTGATACTGCCGTCGACGCGGTCTTTCGACGCGTAAGTCTGGGTCGGTCCTTCCAGGCAATACTGCTCCAGGTCAGCGTTGCAGGCTTCGCATTGGCGGCAGGAATCGACCATGCAACCGACCCCGACCTTATCGCCGACTTTGTAGCGGCTGACGTCTGCGCCGACAGCGGTCACCTTGCCAACGATCTCGTGGCCTGGCATCAAGGGATAGACGGCGATCCCCCATTCGTTGCGTGCCTGGTGGATATCGGAGTGGCAGACGCCGCAGTAGAGAATCTCGATGGCCACGTCATCGGCCCGAGGGCTGCGGCGTTCGAAGTTCATGGGGGCGAGGGGGGCGGTGGCCGACTGGGCGGCGTAACCGATGGCTTTATACATAGTGAACCTCGCAAAACAATGACTGGGTGATGCGAGCTATTGTCCCCGTGCAAGGCATGACCGGCCATGGTCATTCCTCCGGCTATCTTGCCTATTCCTCCGGCATCAGCGCTGATTGGCTATTTTTTTGGGCGGATCTGCGATGATGGCGCTGTCTATTCCTCTTGCGAAGCTGGATTCCCATGTTGTTGACCCGCCACCTTGATGCCAATGCAACACTGGTCTCGTTGATCCAGCCGCTCGCCACTCGTCCGGGGTTTCTGCCGACGCTATTGCCTGAGGTGCAAATCGTTTCGGCTCGCAGCAATGTGGCGCGTTGCCCGCAGATTTACGAGCCAAGCCTGATGATCATTGCTCAAGGCAGCAAACTGGCCTACCTGGGGCCGCGCACTCTGGAATATGGCGCGGGGCGCTATCTGGTTCAGGCGTTGTCGATGCCCTTCGAGTGCGAAACCTTTGCCACACCCGAAGTGCCGTTGCTCGGCATCTCGATTGGCATTGACCGGATCATGCTGGGGGAGTTGGTGCTGGCCATGGGGCTAATGCCGGGGCGTGACACTCAACCCCAGACCCTGGAGTCCATGAGCTCCGCCGCGCTTGACGCGGGCATGCGCGAAAGTGTCGAGCGCTTGTTGCGCTGCCTGCATGATCCGATGGAGTGTCAGATCATGGGCCGCACGCGTTTGCGAGAGGTACTGTATGCCGCGCTGCGTGGCCCTCAGGCGAGTGTGTTGCGGGCGCTGGTCGAGCAGCAAGGGCCGTTTGCCCGTGTTGCTGCATCGTTAAGCCATTTGCATGCGCATTATGCGGAACCGCTCAGCGTCGAGACCCTGGCTCGCTGCGCAAACATGAGTGCCTCGACCTTCCATGAGCACTTCAAGCGCGGCACCCTGTTGTCCCCGGTGCAGTATCTGAAGCGTCTACGACTGCTCAAGGCGCAGCGGATGTTGATCGCCGAAGGCATCGGTGTGGCGCAGGTTGCCCTGCGCGTGGGGTATCAAAGTACGTCGCAATTCAGTCGGGAATATAAGCGTTACTTCGAGCACAGCCCGGGGGATGAAGCGATGGGTGCTCATCCATAATGCTGATCGTTCAGGTGCAGGCAGGTGGTTTTTCGGACTCAACAAAAAGGCTCCCGAAGGAGCCTTGATGTTTGATCAGCCTTACATGTTCGGGTAAGTCGGACCGCCACTGCCTTCAGGCGCTACCCAGGTAATGTTCTGGGAAGGGTCTTTGATGTCGCAGGTTTTGCAGTGCACGCAGTTCTGCGCGTTGATCTGGAAGCGCTTCTCGCCGTCTTCCTTCGTCACCACTTCATACACGCCGGCAGGGCAGTAGCGCTGCGCCGGTTCGTCGTACAGCGGCAAGTTGGTGCCAATCGGGATGCTTGGATCGGCCAGCTTCAGGTGGCAGGGTTGTTCCTCTTCATGGTTGGTGTTGGAGAGAAATACCGAGCTGAGCTTGTCGAAGCTGAGCTTGCCATCGGGGCGTGGGTAATCGATCTTTTTCGAGTCGGCCGCGAGCTTCATGCACGCATAATCCGGCTTGGTGTCGTGCAGGGTGAACGGGATCTTGCCGCCGAAGAAGTTCTGATCGATGAAGTTGAACGCACCGCCGAGGATCGGACCGAACTTGTGCAGCGCCGGGCCGAAGTTACGGCTGGCGAACAGTTCATCGTAGAGCCAGCTGGCTTTGAAGGCCTCAACGTAGGTGTTCAGTTCGTCGCCGCCTTCCTTGCCAGCGAAGAGGGCATCAGCCACCGAATCAGCCGCGAGCATGCCGGATTTCATGGCGGTGTGGCTGCCCTTGATCTTGGCGAAGTTCAGGGTGCCGAGGTCGCAGCCGATCAGCGCGCCGCCCGGGAAGACCATTTTCGGCAGCGAATTCAAGCCGCCCTTGCAGATGGCGCGCGCGCCGTAGCTGATGCGCTTGCCGCCTTCGAGGTACTGTTTGATCACCGGGTGGTGCTTGAGGCGCTGGAATTCATCAAACGGTGACAGAAAGGCATTGGAGTAGGACAGATCAACGATCAGGCCGACCACCACCTGATTGTTTTCCAGGTGATAAAGGAAAGAGCCGCCAGTGTTCTCGGTGCCCATTACGTCCAATGGCCAGCCAGCGGTGTGGACCACCAGGCCTTGCTCGTGCTTGGCCGGGTCGACTTCCCAGATTTCTTTGAGGCCAATACCGTAATGCTGCGCATCGGCTTCGGTATCGAGGTTGAAGCGCTTGAGCAATTGTTTACCGATGTGGCCACGGCAACCTTCGGCGAACAGCGTGTACTTGCCGCGCAGTTCCATGCCAGGGGTGAAGTAACCCTCTTTAGGATGGCCTTCACGGTCAACGCCCAGATCGCCGGTAACGATCCCGCGTACCACGCCGTTCTCGTCGAACAGTGCTTCCTGGGCGGCAAAGCCCGGGTAGATTTCGACACCCAGGTTTTCAGCCTGCTGAGCCAGCCAGCGGCACAGATTGCCCAGGGAAATGATGTAGTTACCTTCGTTGTGCATGGTTTTAGGCACAAAGAGGTTGGGTACTTTAGTTGCGCTGTCGGCACTTTTGAGTACAAAGATATCGTCGCGCTTGACCGGGGTGTTCAGAGGCGCGCCGAGCTCTTTCCAGTTCGGAAACAATTCGTTCAGGGCGCGAGGTTCGAACACGGCACCGGATAAAATGTGCGCGCCCACTTCAGAGCCTTTTTCCACCACGCAGACGCTGATTTCCTTTCCGGCTTCGGCGGCCTTCTGCTTCAGTCGGCAAGCGGCGGAAAGACCCGCGGGGCCTGCGCCGACGATGACGACGTCGAATTCCATGTATTCGCGTTCCACAGGCTATCTCCTACTCAGGGCTCAACAGTTTTTTTTATATGAAGCAACTAGCGCGGGTCGCGAGTAACATTGACCGACCTGCGCGCCGCAAAGGCACGCATTATATCTGGACCATCGCTCAGGTCCAATACAAACGTTTGTTTGAATTTGCTGCAGGCCAGATAAATCAAAGACGCGCTGCTCATATCTGACCGTTTTAGCGTATTGACCAGAAAAGACGTTCCGGTCAAGATACGGGCGGTTTTGCGCTCGCCGTAGGCTGACCGCTGGTTTCAAAGGGCACCTCTAAAAAGCGTTGGAGCGCGGTGCAGTTGTTTTTAGAGGTGTCCTTTTTACCGACGCGTATCAATCGCCAGGTCCGCCCGGGCGATTTTCTTTTCACCGGAGAGTAACGAGGAATCCATGAAGGTTCTTGTAGCTGTCAAACGAGTGGTCGACTACAACGTCAAGGTTCGCGTCAAAGCGGACAACTCCGGCGTCGATCTCGCTAACGTCAAAATGTCGATGAACCCCTTCTGCGAAATCGCTGTAGAAGAAGCCGTCCGCCTGAAAGAAAAAGGCGTTGCGACCGAGATCGTCGTCGTTTCCATTGGTCCGACCACCGCTCAGGAGCAACTGCGTACCGCATTGGCTCTGGGTGCTGATCGCGCCATCCTCGTTGAGTGCGCCGACGAACTGAACTCCCTGGCCGTGGCCAAGTTGCTCAAGGCTGTGGTCGACAAAGAACAACCGCAGCTGGTGATCCTGGGTAAACAGGCCATCGACAGCGACAACAACCAGACCGGCCAGATGCTGGCTGCACTGAGCGGCTACGCTCAGGGCACCTTCGCCTCTAAAGTCGAAGTGTCTGGCGACAAAGTCAGCGTCACGCGTGAAGTCGACGCCGGCCTGCAGACGGTGTCCCTGAGCCTGCCCGCGATCGTGACCACAGACCTGCGTCTGAACGAGCCACGTTACGCCTCCTTGCCAAACATCATGAAAGCCAAGAAGAAGCCTCTTGAAGTGCTGACTCCGGACGCTTTGGGCGTTTCTACCGCCTCCACGACCAAAACCCTGAAAGTTGAAGCGCCGGCTACCCGCAGCGCAGGCATCAAGGTCAAGTCGGTGGCTGAACTGGTCGAGAAACTGAAAAACGAAGCGAAGGTAATCTAAATGACTATCTTGGTTATTGCTGAACATGAAAATGGTGTCGTTGCCCCGGCAACCCTGAACACCGTGGCTGCCGCTGTAAAAATCGGTGGTGATATTCACGTACTGGTGGCCGGTGCCAACGTCGGTGCAGTCGCCGAAGCAGCAGCGAAAATCGCCGGTGTTTCGAAGGTACTGGTCGCTGATAATGCGGCTTACGCTCATCAGTTGCCGGAAAACGTCGCGCCGCTGGTTGCCGAGCTGGGCAAGGCTTACAGCCACATCCTGGCTGCTGCTACGTCCAACGGCAAAAACATCCTGCCGCGTGTTGCTGCGCAGCTGGACGTTGACCAGATCTCCGAGATCATCGCCGTTGAAAGCGCTGACACCTTCAAGCGTCCGATCTATGCCGGTAACGCCATTGCGACAGTGCAGTCTTCGGCTGCGGTCAAAGTGATCACCGTGCGTGCCACCGGTTTTGATCCGGTGGCGGCTGAAGGCGGTTCGGCTTCTGTTGAAGCGGTCTCGGCTGCTCACGATGCTGGCAAGTCCACCTTCGTTAGCGAAGAACTGGCCAAGTCCGATCGTCCAGAACTGACGGCTGCCAAAATCGTCGTTTCCGGCGGTCGTGGCATGCAGAACGGCGAGAACTTCAAACACCTGTACGCCTTGGCCGACAAGCTGGGCGCTGCTGTGGGTGCTTCGCGCGCCGCAGTCGACGCAGGTTTCGTACCCAACGACATGCAGGTCGGTCAGACCGGCAAAATCGTTGCGCCACAACTGTACATTGCGGTCGGTATTTCCGGCGCGATCCAGCATTTGGCCGGTATGAAAGATTCCAAAGTGATCGTTGCGATCAACAAGGATGAAGAAGCGCCGATCTTCCAGGTGGCTGATTACGGCCTGGTGGCTGATTTGTTCGAAGCCGTTCCTGAGTTTGAGAAGCTGGTTTAATCCAGGCTCTTCACTTATAAAGAGAACCCGTTCATTTCGGGCTGTGTGAAATTGCGCTACGCCGCAGATTCCCACGGCCTTCGATGAGCGGGTTTTTTATTGGATTCGATTAAGGATTGACCTATGAGCAGGCCTCGGCTGCTATTGCCATCGCTTCTTTTAGGCGTGTTCATGTTGCCATCACTGAGTTTCGCCGCGGGCAAATGTGAGCGTCTGATCGTGACAGGCAGCCCTGATGCGCCGCCTTATTTATGGCGTGACCCCCAAGACCCGAAGCACCTGATGGGCGCCAATGCCGACCTGCTCAAACAAGCAGCTGAAGAGTTGGGCCTGAAAGTAGAGCTGCTGTATGCAGGTAAGCGCAGTCAGGCGTTGGAAGAAGTGCGCAGTGGGCGTATGGACCTGTTGGCCGACGCGCCGTTGAAGACGTCGGAACTTGAATCGCTTGATTACATTCATCCTTCGATCACCCAGAACGAAATCGTTGTCTGGACTCGACATGATCATGCGCAGCCCTTCAATGTGCTTGCCGATCTGCGCGATCACCCAGGCGCGGTATCGAACAAAATTCGCTTCACACAACCCTTTGAGGCGCTAGTCAGTGAGCATCTGAGACTTGAACGCACCGAGAATCTGACTCAGGCGTTTCAAAAATTGATTCTGGGGCAGGTTGAATATGTACTGGCGGGCCGTTACGCCGGTCTGGCGATGGCCCAGGCATTGGGGGTGTCTGCGGACCTGGTTGCGCAGCCTTTGCCACTGGATAAGCAGGGGCTGTACTTGGCGTTGTCATTCAATTCAGCCTGCAATGATCCTTGGTTACGCGGACAGCTGGCCAAAAAGATGACAGAATCGGCCGCCTCCGGCCTGTCAGGCGAGGCGGTGAAACGCAATCTGGAACTCTGGAAAGCGCAGTTGCTGCTGCCAGCCACCGCCCCAAACAAGTAGGAATGTTTTCGTGAGTATTCGAGCTTTATTCGCCGCCACAGTCTTTGCTGCTCTGGTCGGCTGTGCCAACGATCCGGCACCAATCGAACAGTTACGACTGACCGAGCAAGCAGTGGATCAAGCCAAGGCGGTGGGTGCCACCGAAGAAATCCCAGAGCTGACACTGGCCCAGTCGAAACTGATTCAGGCTCGCGCCGACATGGCCAACCAATCATTCAAAGAGGCTCGCATGCAGGCCGAGCAGTCTGAACTCGATGCGCGGCTCGCCGAAGCACGCGTCCTGACCCAGAAGAGTCAGGAGCAAATAATGCAGCTGAACACTCGCCTCAATCGTCTGCGTAAGCAAGTGGGAGACGTTCAGTGAGTCGCTCAGTGAATCGTATCCCTCGTATCATCAGTGCAGTCATGCTGCTGGGTTCGGCTGGCCTTTATGGTTGTGCAGGGCACCAGAACAGCGAGCGGGCAGTGCAGCAAGCCAGTGCCGACTTCCAGAAAGTCAGAGAAGATACCAACGTTCTGCGCGGCGCCCCCAAAGATGTTATTCGTGCCGGCGAATTGTTAGGGCGTGCCGAGCGTTTGTCCGGCTATTGGGGCAGTGGCGCAGACGTCAGCCATTACGCTTACCTTAGCGGCCGCTACAGCGAAATTGCTCGCGAGCACACTAACCTGATGCTCAATCAGGAACAGTTGGCCAAGTCGGAGCTAGACCGTCAGCGCCTGCAACTCGCGTTGCGTGAAGCCAAATTGTCCAGTGTGCAGCAGCAAGGCAAATGGCTGGAGGAGCAGATGGTTGCTCTGGCCACCATCCAGACTGATCGCGGTCTGGTCATGACCCTGGGCGACGTACTATTTGATACGGGGAACGCTGAGCTAAAAAGTTCGGCCAATCGCACGGTGCTCAAGTTGGTGCAATTTCTCCAGCTTAATCCCAAGCGCGTCGTGCGGATCGAAGGCTATACCGACAGCACAGGCGGCAAGCAGGAAAACCTTGAGCTTTCCAGGGATCGGGCGCAGTCGGTGGCTGATTTGCTGATGGATCTGGGTATTGACGAGAAGCGTCTTCAGGTCGAAGGCTATGGGGATGAATTCCCTGTCGAAGCGAACGCCTCGGAGCGTGGAAGGGCGCAGAATCGTCGGGTTGAAATCGTTTTCTCCGACGACAAAGGCCATTTGGGTGCAGCGCGCTAGGCGTTCTCGTTAAAGAAACCCGGTGACCGCAAGGTGCCGGGTTTTTTTTGAGAAAAATGGGGGCGAACAGGGGGTTTTTCGATGGAATTGTTTTATCACTGCTGAGGAGGGCTATCATTTCTAGAAACTGTCCCCGTACACTTCCCTACTGTTACGGTAGTCACCCGTCTTGAACACTCTATAAAAATAAGTTGTCAGCAGCATCGAGGGCCGCGTCATGACCAATCTTCTACTTTATCAACGCATTGCTCAGCAGCTGGCTGAGGATATTCGCCGGGGTGTCTATCAGCCTGGTGAGCGCGTGCCCTCTGTACGCAAAATGAGTTCGCAGCTCAATGTGAGTCATGCAACAGTGTTGCAGGCCTATGCAAACCTTGAAGATCAAGGTTTGATCCGGGCGCGGCCGCAGTCGGGTTATTACGTGCACCAGACACCGGCGTTGACTGCGCCCACCCCGGACATTGCTCGCGTAGAGCGTCCTGGTCTGGTCACCCGCAGTAGCATCATCCAGCAGGTTTTAGTCGAGTCACGCCGTGAAGGTGTATTTCCGTTAGGGGCTGCAGTGCCTCACGTAGACTATCTGCCAGTGCGGGCGTTGCATCAGCAACTGGCAAAAGTGACGCGTTTTCAGAGTCCGCGCGCTTTTAGCTATATGTTCAGTCCCGGTTTCGAGCCGTTGCGCCGTCAGGTTGCCATTCGCATGCGCGATGCCGGGGTGGTGGTCGATCCGTCCGAGGTGGTGATTACCCACGGTTGTGTCGATGCGTTGCAAATGTCCTTGCGGGTACTGACCAGGCCCGGTGATCTGATCGCGACTGAGTCGCCCACCTATTATGGTTTGTTGCAAATGGCCGACCTTCTGGGGCTCAAGGTCATCGAGATTCCGAGTGATCCTGCCACCGGCATCAGCCTTGAAGCGTTGCAGTTGGCGGCCAACCAGTGGTCGATCAAGGCGTTGGTGATGACGTCGCGTCTGAGTAATCCATTGGGAGGGACCGTGCCTGAAGAGCGACAGAGGCATCTGTTGCGACTCGCCTCGGATTTTGATATTCAGATTGTGGAAGACGACATTTATGGCGAGTTGATGTTTGAACTCGGGCGAACCAAAGCGTTGAAGGCCTTTGATCGGTTGGGTAGGGTGATTTATTGCTCGAGTTTTTCCAAGACCTTGGCGCCTGGTGTGCGTATCGGCTGGACGATTGCCGGAAAGTATCAAGCAGAAATCCAGCGATTACAGACATTCAGCACTCATTCGGCATGCAGCGTCACCCAAATGGGCGTTGCTGCTTACCTGGAAAATGGCGGTTATGACCGACATTTAAGGTTCATTCGCCTGGAGTACCGCAAAAATTTGAGCGCGTTCCAGTTGGCGGTGCAACAGTACTTCCCTGAAGGGACTCAAATGAGTCGGCCGACGGGAGGATTTATTCTGTGGGTAAGCTTGCCTGGGCGGGTTAACACTCAAGAGTTGCATGTGCGCGCCCTGGAGCAGGGAATCAGCATCGCGCCGGGGCTTATTTTTAGCAATACAGAACAGTTCAATCACTGTATTCGACTCAACTGTGGTATCCCGTGGAACCGCGAAGCGGAGCGCGCACTGATGACCTTGGGCATGCTCGCCAAGCAACTGTGTCAAGAAACGGCGCAAGCTTACTGAGGTATTACCCCGCGGGTGAGTACTGTGCTCGGCGCCTCTTTACTCGTCCGGTTTGAATCTGCTGGCTTGTCATGAACCCTTCAACAGGCCAGCATATGGCCCTCTGCCTTGCTGCCATTTATGTCTATGAATTTTCTTCGTTGTATCGGGTTGCTGTTAATTGTACTGGCGAGTGCCTGTGGTCCTGAAAAACCTGCTGCGCCGGTGCCCAAGGTCGTGTCTGGGGCGGCGTCAGGTATACCAGTGGGCGCCGTGGGGGAGTCGGTCGTCGTGCCGCCTGCGCCAATCGCACCGCAGGTGCATATCCATGAGTTGAAACCTAACATTCCGGTGGTTCCGGTAGTGGTGACCTCCTCGGCCAGGGCGTCAGTACAAAAGACTGTCTCCAGCAAAGCCACATCCGAATCGCCCCCTGCCAAGCCTCGCGCACCAATGTCCAGCAAGACCAAGCCTGCGAGTGAAGTGGTGCGGCAAACTCGTCTCTCCCAGCCGAATCTGGACTTGAGTCTGCCGACAGATATGGTCAAGGAGATGGCACCCGTTGGTACGGTGGCGCCCATCGTTAACAAGTCTTTATTGCCACCCATGTTTGGCGAGAAAAAAACGGCTCCGGAAGGTCCTTTCCAGCTCAACGGCCGCTTACTGAATAACGCAATGAAGCTGCAAATGCGCGACGAAAATCGGCGGGAAGTCGAAGGTGCTGCCCTCGATTTCGAGTTCAAGCAGTAGCGCTAAAGAGCAGTCTGCCGTCAGACTGATTTCAAACGGGCGTTTAAACGGGTAATATCCTTCGATTTTAACCATTGCCGGTCGCGAGGATATTCGTTATGGACTGTCGTCCAGATTGCGGGGCCTGCTGCATTGCACCCTCCATCAGTTCGCCTATTCCTGGCATGCCCAATGGCAAGGCCGCAGGAGAACGTTGCCTGCATCTTTCTGTCGAATCGCTGTGTGCTTTGTTCGGCAGGCCTGATCGGCCTGCGGTGTGCAGTGCGTTTTCGGCGGATGAGGAGGTCTGCGGGTCGAACCAGGCGGAGGCTATTCGTCTGATTGGCTGGTGGGAGCAAGCGACCGCAGTGGCTTGATGGCCTTTACTTAAGCAGAACTGATTTCCCGCAAACCGGTTTACCAGAACTTCGACAACAAGGAATAAAACAATGGGTTCGCTGCATCGGATAGCTGTTGTGTGTGGTTTGACTGTATTGATGGCTGCTGCCGCTCAGGCTGAAGACTGGAAAGTTGCGAAGGATGAGGGGGGTATCAATATCTCCTTGAGCGATGTGGCGGGCTCCAAGTACAAGGCTTATCGCGGTATCACTATAATCAAGGCAAGTGTGGCCAAGTTGCGCGGCCTGCAGGAAGATGTTGTGGGCGCTTGTACCTGGATTCATGAATGCAAGTCGCAGAAGTTGCTCAAGTCTGACGGCGTCAGGACGTGGACTTACGCTCAGTTCAATACGCCTTGGCCTGTGACTCCGCGCGACTCAGTGTTGCTGGTGACTTCCGAGCAGGGCGCTGATGGCACCCTGACGCGCACGCTAAAGGGCGTGCCAACGTATATCCCCGAGGAAAAAGGCTTTGTGCGGGTTGCGCAAGTAGAAGGTCTCTGGAAGTTCGTTCCCAAAGGTGCCGATCAAACTGAAGTGACGTATCAGGTTCATACAGAGCCGGGTGGTAGCGTGCCGTCCTGGCTGGCCAACAAGTTTGTGGTGGACGCTCCTTTCAATACCTTGAAGGCGTTGAAAGAGAAGGCAGAGAAGTAATTGATTCTGATCGTCGGGGGGGCAACTTTCCCTGCGGTACAAAAAAGGGCTGCCAATGGCAGCCCTTTTTTATTCCCGATGGTTGAGGTCGAGAATGGTTTGCAGTCTTACTTACGATCTTCCAGCGGCACGATGTCGCGAGACACGTAGCCGGTGTACAGCTGGCGAGGACGGCCAATCTTGTACGGGCTTGAGAGCATTTCTTTCCAGTGCGAGATCCAGCCGACAGTCCGCGCCAAGGCGAAGATCACGGTGAACATGCTGGTGGGAATGCCGATAGCTTTCAGGATGATGCCCGAGTAGAAGTCTACGTTCGGGTACAGGGAGCGTTCGATGAAGTACGGGTCGGTCAGGGCGATCTCTTCGAGACGCATGGCCAGTTCCAGCTGCGGATCGTTGGTGATGCCCAGCTCTCTGAGTACTTCGTCGCAGGTCTGCTTCATCACGGTGGCGCGCGGATCGCGGTTTTTGTAAACCCGGTGACCGAAGCCCATCAACTTGAACGGATCGTTCTTGTCTTTGGCCTTGGCAATGAATTTGTCGATGTTCGAGACATCGCCAATTTCATCGAGCATAGCCAATACTGCTTCGTTGGCGCCGCCGTGTGCCGGACCCCAAAGGGCTGCGATGCCGGCAGCGATACAGGCGAACGGGTTGGCCCCTGAGGAGCCAGCCATGCGCACAGTAGAGGTCGACGCGTTCTGCTCGTGATCGGCGTGCAGGATAAAGATCTTATCCATTGCCTTGGCCAACACCGGGCTGATCGGTTTGATCTCGCAGGGGGTGTTGAACATCATGTGCAGGAAGTTTTCTGCGTAGTTCAGGTCGTTGCGCGGGTACATCATGGGTTGCCCCATGGAATATTTGTACACCATCGCTGCCAGAGTAGGCATTTTGGCAACCAGACGGATCGCGGAGATTTCACGATGCTGCGGGTTATTGATGTCCAGAGAGTCGTGATAGAACGCCGACAGGGCACCCACCACGCCGCACATAACGGCCATTGGGTGAGCGTCGCGACGGAAACCGTTGAAGAATGTCTTCAACTGTTCGTGCACCATCGTGTGGTTCTTCACGGTGATCACGAATTGGGCTTTCTGTTCAGTCGTTGGCAGTTCGCCGTTGAGCAACAGGTAGCAGGTTTCCAGGTAGTCCGATTGTGCAGCAAGCTGCTCGATCGGGTAACCGCGGTGCAACAGGATGCCTTTGTCACCGTCGATATAGGTAATCTTCGACTCGCAAGAGGCGGTCGACATGAAACCAGGGTCGAATGTGAAGTGGCCGGTGGCGGTTAGACCGCGAACGTCGATTACATCGGGACCCACGGTGCCGGTCAGAATTGGCAGCTCGACGGGGGCTGCGCCCTCGATGATCAACTGCGCTTTTTTGTCAGCCATGTGGCCTCCTATATATGCTTCAAATCATCAGACAGACCCCCCACGCAGGGCCCGCACCACTATAGTGAGATAAATCTTAAAGTCAATTTGCCTAAAGTCTTGCTGCTGGGGGCTTTGGGCGAGGTTTTTTCATGAAGATCCGAGCCGTCTACGCCTTTTATAAGTCGGGCGCAATTGCCTATTAGCGTGAAGTCTGCGCGTTGTCATTAGTGACCTAACTGTCTATACTCTGGCTCCGACCGCCGGGGGCTTTAGGGCCTGTTTCATAGGGGTCGTCACTCCCTGGGTGGTGGGTACCTGACCAGTGCACTTCCCAACAACTTTGCCCTGATTGTTAGGGGCTCTTCAAGTGTGAAAAAAAGCCGTGAATAGCCAACGACCTGTAAACCTCGACCTAAGGACCATCAAACTCCCAGTCACTGCTTACACGTCCATTCTTCACCGTATTTCCGGTGTCATCCTCTTTGTCGGCCTTGCCATCATGCTTTATGCATTGGGCAAATCGCTGGGCTCTGAGGAAGGTTTCGGGGAAGTGAAGGCGTGTTTGACCAGTGTGCTAGCCAAGCTAGTAATTTGGGGCCTGCTGTCCGCCTTGCTGTATCACTTGGTGGCAGGTATTCGCCACTTGATCATGGACATGGGCATCGGTGAAACGCTGGAAGGCGGCAAACTGGGCTCGAAAATCGTTCTCGCCGTCTCCGCGGTGCTGATCGTTCTGGCGGGAGTATGGATATGGTAACCAACGTCACTAACCTGTCGCGTTCGGGCCTCTATGACTGGATGGCGCAGCGCGTATCTGCGGTCGTGCTCGCGGCTTATTTCATATTCCTGATCGGGTACCTCATCGCGAACCCTGGCCTGGGGTACGCCCAATGGCACGCGCTGTTCGCTAACAACGCGATGCGTATCTTCAGTCTGCTGGCCTTTGTTGCTCTGGGCGCTCACGCCTGGGTTGGCATGTGGACCATCGCAACCGATTACCTGACGCCGATGGCGCTGGGCAAGTCCGCGACTGCAGTACGTTTCCTCTTCCAGGCTGTCTGCGGCATCGCGATGTTCGCTTACTTCGTCTGGGGTGTGCAGATTCTTTGGGGTATCTGATTCATGGCTAACATTAATACGCTTTCTTTTGACGCTATCATCATTGGTGGCGGCGGCGCTGGCATGCGCGCAGCATTGCAGCTGGCCCAGGGCGGTCACAAGACCGCTGTAGTTACAAAGGTATTCCCGACTCGTTCCCATACCGTTTCTGCTCAGGGTGGCATTACCTGTGCCATCGCCTCCGCAGATCCAAACGATGACTGGCGCTGGCACATGTACGATACCGTCAAGGGCTCCGATTACATCGGTGACCAGGACGCTATCGAATACATGTGTTCCGTAGGCCCTGAAGCGGTCTTCGAACTTGAGCACATGGGTCTGCCGTTCTCCCGTACCGAGCAAGGCCGCATCTATCAGCGTCCATTTGGCGGTCAGTCAAAAGACTTTGGCAAGGGCGGTCAGGCTGCACGTACTTGCGCAGCTGCCGACCGTACCGGTCACGCGTTGTTGCACACTCTTTACCAAGCCAACCTGAAAGCCGGCACTGTATTCCTCAACGAATACTATGCAGTGGATCTGGTGAAAAACCAGGACGGCGTGTTCGTCGGTATCATCGCGATCTGCATCGAAACCGGTGAAACTTCGTACATCCGCGCAAACGCGACGGTACTGGCCACTGGCGGCGCTGGTCGCATCTACTCGTCGACCACCAACGCACTGATCAATACCGGTGACGGTATCGGCATGGCGCTGCGTGCAGGCGTGCCGGTTCAGGATATCGAGATGTGGCAGTTCCACCCAACCGGCATCGCCGGCGCAGGTGTACTGGTTACAGAAGGTTGCCGCGGTGAAGGTGGTTACCTGATCAACAAGCACGGCGAGCGTTTCATGGAGCGTTATGCTCCGAACGCCAAAGACCTTGCTGGTCGTGACGTGGTAGCACGCTCCATGGTTAAAGAGATCATCGCCGGTAACGGTTGTGGTCCAGATGGCGATCACGTAATGCTCAAGCTCGATCACCTGGGCGAAGAAGTGTTGCACAGCCGTCTGCCAGGTATCTGCGAATTGTCCAAGACATTCGCTCACGTCGATCCAGTGACCGATCCGGTTCCTGTGGTTCCGACATGCCACTACATGATGGGTGGTGTTGCCACCAACATTCATGGTCAGGCAATCACCCAGAACGCTGCTGGCGTTGACACCATCATTCCAGGTCTGTTCGCTGTCGGCGAAGTGGCTTGTGTATCGGTGCACGGGGCTAACCGTCTGGGCGGTAACTCGTTGCTCGACCTGGTGGTCTTCGGCCGCGCAGCCGGTATCCATCTGGAACAAAGCCTGCGTGAAGGTGTTGAATACCGCCGCGCAACTGAAACCGATGTTGACTTCGCACTCGAGCGCCTTGCTGGCTTGAACGCGCGGACCACCGGTGAAGACGTCGCTTCGCTGCGTAAAGAACTGCAAAGCTGCATGCAGAACTACTTTGGTGTGTTCCGTACTGGCGAATACATGCAGAAGGGTATTGCTCAGCTGGCAGGCCTGCGCGAGCGCATCGCCAACGTCAAGATCAACGACAAGAGCCAAGCGTTCAACACGGCTCGGATCGAAGCTCTGGAACTGCAAAACCTGCTGGAAGTTGCCGAAGCTACCGCGATTGCCGCAGAAAATCGTAAAGAGTCCCGTGGCGCTCATGCCCGTGAAGACTTTGAAGATCGCGATGACGTGAACTGGCTGTGCCACACCCTGTATTTCCCGGGTGAAAAACGCGTAGCCAAGCGTGCCGTGAACTTCTCGCCGAAGACTGTTCCGACTTTCCAGCCCATGATCCGCACTTATTAAGGGTGGCCGATATGTTGCAAGTCAGTGTTTATCGCTACAACCCGGATCAGGACGCTGCACCGTTCATGCAGGAATTCAAGGTCAATACCAACGGTAAAGACTTGATGGTTCTGGACGTGCTGGCCCTGATCAAAGAGCAGGACGAGGGTTTCTCCTATCGTCGCTCTTGCCGTGAAGGCGTGTGTGGCTCAGACGGCATGAACATCAACGGTAAAAACGGCCTGGCATGTATCACGCCGCTGTCTGCCGTGGTCAAGGGCAACAAGCTGGTGGTCCGTCCACTGCCTGGTTTGCCGGTTATTCGTGACCTGGTCGTCGATATGAGCATCTTCTATAAGCAGTACGAGAAGGTGAAGCCTTACCTGCTGAACGACACGCCGGCTCCGGCCATCGAGCGTCTGCAGTCGCCAGAAGAACGCGAGAAGCTGGACGGTTTGTACGAGTGCATTCTGTGCGCTTGCTGCTCGACTTCCTGCCCGTCCTTCTGGTGGAACCCTGACAAGTTTCTCGGTCCAGCTGCACTGCTGCAAGCCTACCGTTTCCTGGCTGACAGCCGTGACACTCATACCCAGGAACGTCTGGCTTCGCTGGATGACCCGTTCAGCGTTTTCCGCTGCCGCGGGATCATGAACTGCGTGAACGTGTGTCCGAAGGGCCTGAACCCAACCAAGGCTATCGGTCACGTTCGCAGCATGCTGCTGCAAAGCGGCGTCTGATTTGACTGTTGTACTCGTAGCACCGCAACACCCGTAACTGATGTACCTGTACTAGCTGCGGCGCAGGCTTCAACCGGCGCCGTAGTTTTAACCTGAGCAGTAGCTCATAAAGCTGCGGCTCTTACTTTGAAGAAATGAGACCAGCAGGGGCATCCGGGCTGGTACCCGGACTATCTGCGTGAACCTTGGTGGCTTGTCTGAGTCGTTTCACATGGACTTTGTCAGGTTTACTGCGGTGTCTTCGCCGGTGGTGTCCCCTTACCGAGGGTGACCAAGCATGCAAGAAAGCGTGATGCAGCGCATGTGGAACAGTGCCCACCTTTCCGGTGGTAACGCTGCCTATGTGGAAGAGCTCTACGAGCTCTACCTGCACGACCCTAACGCTGTGCCAGAAGAATGGCGCACCTACTTTCAGAAGTTGCCAGCTGACGGCAGCACTGCCACCGATGTTTCGCACTCGACAATCCGCGATCACTTTGTGTTGCTGGCCAAAAACCAGCGCCGCGCCCAACCGGTTTCCGCCGGTAGCGTGAGCAGCGAACACGAGAAGAAGCAGGTTGAAGTTTTGCGACTGATCCAGGCTTATCGGATGCGGGGCCATCAGGGCGCCCAACTCGATCCGCTGGGATTGTGGCAACGTCCTGCGCCAGCCGACTTGTCGATCAATCATTACGGTCTGACGAACGCTGATCTTGATACAACCTTCCGCGCCGGGGATTTGTTCATCGGCAAAGAGGAAACTAGCCTACGCGAAATTCTCGAAGCGTTGCAGCAGACATATTGCCGCACCATTGGCTCTGAATTTACCCATATTGTCGATTCCGAGCAGCGTAACTGGTTTATGCAGCGCCTCGAAAGCGTGCGCGGGCGTCCAGCGTTCTCCGCTGACATCCAAAGCCACTTGCTCGAGCGCGTGACTGCCGCTGAAGGCCTGGAAAAATACCTGGGTACCAAATACCCCGGCACCAAGCGTTTCGGTCTGGAAGGCGGCGAAAGCCTGATCCCGATGCTGGATGAGTTGATCCAGCGTTCGGGCTCTTACGGCACCAAAGAAATCGTGATCGGCATGGCCCACCGGGGACGTCTGAACGTCCTGGTCAACACCTTCGGCAAGAACCCGCGCGATTTGTTCGACGAGTTCGAAGGCAAGAAAAAGGTCGAGCTCGGTTCCGGTGACGTTAAATATCACCAGGGCTTTTCGTCCAACGTGATGACAGCCGGTGGCGAAGTCCACTTGGCGATGGCATTCAACCCGTCTCACCTGGAGATCGTTTCTCCTGTGGTAGAAGGGTCGGTGCGTGCACGTCAGGATCGTCGTAACGATCCGACCGGTGACAAGGTTCTGCCAATTTCCATCCACGGTGACGCTGCGTTCGCAGGTCAAGGCGTGGTCCTGGAAACCTTCCAGATGTCGCAGACTCGCGGCTTCAAGACGGGCGGCACGGTCCATATCGTCATCAACAACCAGGTTGGCTTCACCATCAGCAACCCGGAAGACGCGCGCTCCACTGAGTACGCAACCGACGTTGCCAAGATGATTCAGGCGCCGATTCTCCATGTGAATGGTGATGACCCTGAAGCCGTCGTGTTTGTGACCCAGTTGGCCATCGACTACCGCATGCAGTTCAAGCGTGACGTGGTGATCGATCTGGTCTGCTACCGTCGTCGTGGCCACAACGAAGCTGACGAACCAAGCGGTACCCAGCCGTTGATGTACCAGCAGATTGCCAAACAGCGCACCACTCGCGAGCTGTATGCCGAGCGCCTGACCCTGGCTGGTATTCTCGACGACGCGCGCGTGCAGGCAAAAATCGACGACTATCGCAATGCGCTGGACGACGGTCTGCATGTAGTAAAAAGCCTGGTCAAAGAGCCGAACAAAGAACTGTTCGTCGATTGGCGTCCATATCTGGGCCATGCCTGGACTGCTCGTCACGACACCCGTTTCGACTTGAAGACCTTGCAAGAACTGTCCGCCAAACTGATGGAGCTGCCAGAAGGCTTCGTGGTTCAGCGCCAGGTGTCGAAGATCTACGAAGATCGTCAGAAAATGCAAGTTGGCGGCCTGCCGATCAACTGGGGTTACGCCGAAACCATGGCGTACGCGACCCTGGCATTCGAAGGTCATCCGATTCGCATGACCGGTCAGGACATCGGCCGCGGTACGTTCTCGCACCGCCATGCGACGCTGCATAACCAGAAAGATGGCGCTACCTACATTCCTCTGCAGAATCTGTACAAAGGTCAGCCACGTTTCGACCTGTACGACTCCCTGCTGTCGGAAGAAGCGGTATTGGCGTTCGAATACGGTTATTCGACCACCGAGCCTAATGCACTGGTTATCTGGGAAGCCCAGTTCGGCGACTTCGCCAACGGTGCCCAAGTGGTTATTGACCAGTTCATCACCAGTGGCGAGCACAAGTGGGGCCGTCTGTGCGGTCTGACCATGCTGCTGCCGCACGGTTATGAAGGTCAGGGGCCAGAGCACTCGTCTGCGCGTCTGGAGCGTTACCTGCAATTGTGCGCCGAGCACAATATTCAGGTGTGCGTACCGACGACCCCGGCTCAGATCTACCACTTGTTGCGTCGTCAGGTCATTCGTCCGCTGCGTAAACCGCTGATTGTGCTGACGCCGAAGTCCCTGTTGCGCCACAAACTGGCAATTTCGACCCTGGAAGATCTGGCTGAAGGTTCGTTCCAGACTGTTATTCCAGAAGTCGACGTGCAGGATCCGGAAAAAGTAGGTCGCCTCGTGCTGTGTAGCGGCAAGGTCTACTACGACCTCCTGGAAAAACGCCGTGCCGAAGGTCGTGATGACATCGCCATCGTACGTATTGAGCAGCTGTACCCGTTCCCGGAAGACGACTTGATCGAAGTCCTGGGCCCGTACAAAAACCTCAAGCACATCGTCTGGTGTCAGGAAGAGCCAATGAACCAGGGCGCCTGGTACTGCAGCCAGCATCACATGCGTCGTATCATCAGCGGTCACAACAAGGCATTGGTCCTTGAGTACGCTGGTCGTGACGCCTCTGCGGCTCCTGCTTGTGGTTATGCATCAATGCACGCCGAGCAGCAGGCAAAACTGCTGCAAGATGCCTTCACTGTTTAACGCCTTCGTGCATTAGAAACCGAATTTAAGGAATTACAGATAATGGCTATCGAGATCAAAGCCCCCTCTTTCCCGGAATCAGTTGCCGATGGCACCATTTCCAAATGGCATAAACAGCCGGGCGAAGCGGTAAAGCGTGACGAGCTGCTGGTCGACATCGAGACTGACAAAGTTGTTCTCGAAGTGTTGGCTGAAGCTGACGGCGTGTTGGCATCGATCGTGAAGGGCGAGGGCGAGACTGTCCTGTCCAATGAACTGATCGCAACCCTGGATGCAGGCGCTACTGCCTCTGCTGCTCCAGTGGCTGCCGCTCCTGCTGCAACAGCCCAAGCAGCGGCGGCTCCAGCCGCTGCTGCTGGCGACGAAGATGCAATCGGTGCTCCAGCTGCGCGCAAGCTGGCTGAAGAAAACGGCATCAACCTGAACAACGTCAAAGGCACTGGTAAAGATGGTCGTGTGACCAAGGAAGACGTGGTCGCTGCGATTGAAGCGAAGAAATCCGCTCCAGCCGCTGCCCCTGCGCCTGCCAAAGTCGCTGCGGCTGCTCCAGTGTTCTCGGCCGGTGATCGGGTCGAGAAGCGCGTTCCTATGACCCGCCTGCGTGCCAAGGTTGCAGAGCGTCTGGTTGACGCTCAGTCGAACATGGCGATGCTGACTACGTTCAACGAAGTCAACATGAAGCCGGTCATGGACCTGCGTTCGAAGTACAAGGACCTGTTCGAGAAGTCGCACAACGGCGTACGTCTGGGCTTCATGTCGTTCTTCGTGAAAGCGGCCACAGAAGCGCTGAAGCGCTACCCTGCGGTCAATGCCTCGATCGACGGCACTGACATCGTTTACCACGGCTACTCCGACGTCGGTGTTGCCGTGTCCAGCGACCGTGGTCTGGTTGTGCCGGTGCTGCGTAACGCCGAACTGATGAGCCTGGCTGAAATCGAAGGCGGCATTGCCAACTTCGGCAAGAAAGCCAAAGACGGCAAGCTGACCATGGACGACATGACTGGCGGTACCTTCACCATCTCCAACGGTGGTACCTTCGGTTCGTTGCTGTCGACCCCGATCGTCAACCCGCCACAAGCCGCTATTCTGGGTATGCACAAAATCCAGGAGCGTCCAATGGCGGTCAAGGGTGAGGTCGTGATCCTGCCGATGATGTATCTGGCACTCTCGTATGACCACCGTTTGATCGACGGTAAAGAAGCAGTTACCTTCCTGGTTACCATCAAGGACTTGCTGGAAGACCCGGCTCGTCTGCTGCTGGATATCTGATTTCGTCTGTCGGGCAGGGTCGCGGTTGATCGCGATGTCCTGCCTGATTGTTGAATGAACCAGCTTCGTCCCACGACGGTCCTCACAAGGGACCGTCCGGTTTGATTTGAAAAAGGAATGACTCATGACCCAGAAATTCGATTTGGTAGTGATTGGTGCTGGCCCTGGCGGCTATGTTGCCGCTATCAAGGCAGCGCAACTTGGTCTCAAGACTGCCTGCATCGAGAAATATCAGGACAAGGAGGGCAAACTGGCCCTTGGCGGTACTTGTCTGAACGTTGGCTGCATTCCTTCCAAGGCGCTGTTGGATAGCTCCTGGAAATTCTACGAAGCTAAAAACGGCTTCAAAGTCCACGGTATCTCGACGTCCGAAGTGACCATGGATGTACCCGCCATGGTTGGTCGTAAATCGGCCATCGTTAAAGGTCTGACTGGCGGCGTAGCCAGCCTGTTCAAAGCCAATGGTGTGATTTCCCTGCAGGGCCACGGCAAGCTGCTGGCCGGCAAGAAAGTCGAACTGACCCGCCCTGATGGCACGGTTGAAGTGATCGAAGCTGAAAACGTGATCCTCGCTTCTGGCTCGCGTCCAATCGACATTCCTCCTGCACCGGTCGATAACAACATTATCGTCGACTCCACCGGCGCCCTTGAATTCCAGCAAGTTCCGAAACGCCTGGGCGTGATCGGCGCTGGCGTGATCGGCCTTGAACTGGGTTCGGTCTGGGCTCGTCTGGGTGCACAAGTCACTGTCCTCGAAGCTCTGGAAAAATTCATTCCAGCGGCTGACGAGCAGGTTTCCAAAGAAGCCTTGAAGACCTTCACCAAACAAGGTCTGGACATCAAGCTTGGCGCACGCGTGACCGGTTCCAAGGTCAGCGGCGAAGAAGTTGTGGTGACCTACACTGACGCCACTGGCGAACAGACCATTACCTTCGACAAGCTGATTGTTGCTGTTGGCCGTCGTCCGGTGACTACTGAGTTGTTGGCTTCCGACAGCGGTGTGACCATCGACGAACGCGGCTTTATCTTCGTTGATGATCAGTGCGCTACCAGCGTTCCAGGCGTGTATGCCATTGGTGACGTGGTTCGTGGTCTGATGCTGGCGCACAAGGCCTCGGAAGAGGGCATCATGGTCGTTGAGCGTATCAAGGGCCACAAAGCCCAGATCAACTATGACCTGATTCCTTCGGTTATCTACACCCATCCGGAAATCGCATGGGTCGGTAAAACCGAGCAAACCTTGAAGGCTGAAGGCGTTGAAGTTAATGTTGGCACCTTTCCGTTTGCTGCCAGTGGCCGTGCCATGGCTGCAAACGATACCGGCGGCTTTGTAAAAGTTATCGCCGACGCCAGGACTGACCGCGTATTGGGCGTTCACGTTATTGGTCCAGGCGCAGCAGAGTTGGTACAGCAGGGCGCAATCGCTATGGAATTCGGCAGCAGTGCTGAAGATATCGGGATGATGGTTTTCTCTCACCCGACGTTGTCCGAAGCGTTGCATGAAGCAGCACTGGCAGTGAATGGTGGCGCCATCCACATCCAGAATAAAAAGAAACGTTAAGACAATAAGAAGCCACGACGGACTGCCCGTCGTGAGCCTTGCTAGCAAGTCTCACCGCGGAACGTCCGCCGGACTCAAGCTTATGGGCGCCTTCAGGAACGTACAGAGCATTGTTTCGGCACATTCCTGAGGTCATCCGAGGTAGCGGTCACAGGTGGTGCGGCACTTCTCGAAGTGCAGCACCGAATGCGCAGCACTAACGAAGACGGTAATAAGAATGAATCTTCACGAATATCAGGGTAAGCAGCTCTTCGCTGAATACGGCCTGCCAGTATCCAAAGGCTACGCAGTAGACACCCCGGAAGCAGCAGCAGAAGCTTGCGATAAAATTGGCGGGACCGAATGGGTCGTCAAAGCCCAGGTTCACGCGGGTGGTCGCGGTAAAGCGGGTGGCGTAAAGCTGGTTCGTAGCAAAGAAGAAGCCAAGGCTTTCGCTCAACAGTGGTTGGGCAAGCGTCTGGTGACTTATCAGACTGATGCCAATGGTCAGCCAGTCACCAAGATCCTGGTTGAAACCTGCACCGACATCGCCAAAGAGCTGTACCTGGGCGCTGTAGTGGATCGTTCGAGCCGTCGCATCGTGTTCATGGCTTCCACCGAAGGTGGTGTGGACATCGAGAAAATCGCTAACGACACCCCTGAGAAGATTCTTAAGGCCACTATCGATCCGCTGGTAGGCGCTCAGCCTTTCCAGGGCCGTGACCTGGCTTTCCAACTGGGCCTTAAAGGCGACCAGATCAAGCAGTTCACCAACATCTTCGTTGGCTTGGCCAAGCTGTTCCAGGACTACGACCTGGCTCTGCTGGAAGTGAACCCGCTGGTTATCAAGGCTGACGGCAACCTGCATTGCCTCGATGCCAAGATCAACATCGATCCTAACGCTGTTTACCGCCAGCCAAAGCTGAAAGCTTTCCACGATCCATCGCAAGATGATCCGCGCGAAGCTCACGCTGCCAAGTTCGAACTGAACTACGTGGCGCTGGAAGGTAACATCGGTTGCATGGTCAACGGTGCTGGCTTGGCCATGGGCACCATGGACATCGTCAATCTGCATGGCGGCAAACCAGCCAACTTCCTCGACGTTGGCGGTGGCGCTACCAAAGAACGCGTAACTGAAGCGTTCAAGATCATTCTGTCCGACAGCAATGTCGCTGCAGTGTTGGTCAACATCTTCGGCGGCATCGTTCGTTGCGACATGATTGCCGAAGGCATCATCGGCGCAGTGAAAGAAGTTGGCGTGAAAATCCCGGTTGTTGTTCGCCTTGAAGGTAACAACGCTGAACTGGGCGCTAAAGTACTGGCAGAAAGCGGTTTGAACATCATCGCGGCTACCAGCCTGACCGACGCTGCTCAACAAGTTGTCAAAGCTGCGGAGGGCAAGTAATGAGCGTCCTGATCAATAAAGACACCAAAGTCATCTGCCAGGGTTTCACTGGCGCACAAGGTACTTTCCACTCCGAGCAAGCCATTGCCTACGGCACCAAAATGGTTGGCGGCGTGACACCGGGCAAAGGCGGTACAGTTCACCTGGACCTGCCAGTGTTCAACACTGTGCGTGAAGCCGTAGAAGCCACTGGCGCTACCGCCAGCGTGATCTACGTTCCAGCACCGTTCTGCAAGGATTCCATCCTTGAAGCAGCATTCAGCGGTATCAAGCTGATCGTCTGCATCACTGAAGGCATCCCTACCCTGGACATGCTTGATGCCAAGGTCAAGTGCGACGAACTGGGTGTGGTCCTGATCGGGCCTAACTGCCCAGGCGTGATCACTCCAGGAGAATGCAAGATCGGCATCATGCCCGGTCACATTCACTTGCCAGGTAAAGTCGGTATCGTGTCGCGTTCCGGCACCCTGACTTACGAAGCTGTGAAGCAGACCACTGACGCCGGTTTCGGTCAGTCCACTTGCGTGGGCATCGGCGGTGACCCGATCCCGGGCGCAAGCTTCATCGACATCCTGAAGCTGTTCCAGGCAGACCCGAAGACTGAAGCGATCGTTATGATCGGTGAAATCGGCGGTTCGGCTGAAGAAGAAGCGGCTGCCTACATCAAGGCACACGTGACCAAACCGGTTGTTTCCTACATCGCTGGTGTGACTGCCCCTGCGGGCAAGCGCATGGGCCATGCTGGCGCAATCATCTCTGGCGGCAAAGGCACTGCAGACGAGAAATTCGCTGCGCTGCAAGACGCGGGTGTAAAAACCGTGCGTTCGCTGGCAGACATCGGTAAAGCCTTGGCTGAACTGACTGGTTGGGCTATCAAGTAAGCTTCTGCTGACCTGACAACGCAATCAACAAAGGCCACCTTCGGGTGGCCTTTGTGCTTTCTGGCATTTAACGACTGACAGGCGATCGCTGTCCTCACTGTCACAAATACGACATGGTAAGTCGTTAATGAGACAGTACGCCCTACAATAGTGCGTTCCATGGCCTGATTCGTTAGGCTACTTGCCATTTTGCGTACCCGGGTCCCATAAGGAGCCGTTTCGCTTTACGTGCCTGTCTTATAAGGACCGGCATCATTTCCCTAACCCTCCGGGAAATCCCCTCTAAATTCCGATTCAGTAGTGTGGTATTTCCGTAATGAAAGTGTTGAAAGGCCAGGACATTCTGGCACTTGGTTTTATGACGTTTGCCCTATTTGTCGGGGCTGGCAATATCATCTTCCCTCCCATCGTGGGTTTGCAGGCCGGGCCGCAGGTGTGGATGGCGGCGCTGGGCTTCCTGGTTACCGCAGTGGGTCTTCCGGTGGTCACGGTCATCGCTCTGGCCAAGGTCGGCGGCGCGATGGATGCGCTGAGCAGCCCGATTGGTAAAGTCGCTGGCGGCATTCTCGCGGCGGTCTGCTACCTCGCGGTGGGGCCGCTGTTCGCGACCCCACGCACGGCCACCGTGTCGTTCGAAGTGGGGCTGGCGCCATTGACGGGTGACAGCCCGCTGGCGCTGTTTCTGTATAGCCTGGTGTACTTCCTTGTCGTGTTCTGGGTGTCGCTGTACCCGGGTCGTCTACTCGACACCGTGGGTCGCTTCCTTGCCCCGCTAAAAATCTTCGCGTTGGCCGTACTGGGGATTGCTGCATTTGCCTTGCCCGCTGGCGACATCGGGGTTGCCGAGCCAGCGTACGTGGCTGCGCCGTTCTCTCAAGGCTTTATCAATGGGTACCTGACCATGGATACCCTTGGGGCGTTGGTGTTCGGCATTGTGATCGTCAACGCTATCCGCTCGCGGGGCGTTGATTCGCCACAGCTGATCACTCGTTACGCAATCATTGCCGGGCTGATCGCCGGCCTTGGTCTGGCACTGGTCTATATCTGCCTGTTTCGCTTGGGGGCAGGCAGCCATGCGATAGCGGCAGGGGCGAGTAACGGTGCTGTGGTGCTGCACGCCTACGTGCAACATACCTTCGGTTCGCTGGGCAGTGGATTTCTTGCGGTGCTGATCTCGTTGGCCTGTCTGGTGACGGCTGTCGGCCTGACCTGCGCCTGCGCCGAATATTTCAGCAATATCTTGCCGCTGTCTTACAAAGCGCTGGTGATCCTGCTGGCTGGTTTTTCGTTGCTGGTGTCCAATCTGGGGCTGACCAAGCTGATTCTATTCTCCATCCCGGTGCTGACAGCGATCTACCCGCCGTGCATCGTCTTGGTGGCGCTGAGCTTCTGCAAGGACTTCTGGCACTCACAAAGTCGCATCGTCGCACCAGTGATGTTGGTGTCGTTGTTGTTTGGCATCATCGACGCCTGCAAGGGTGCGGGTCTCGCCGATTGGCTGCCGACTCGACTGGCGCATTTGCCGTTGAGTGAGCAAGGCCTGGCGTGGCTGGTGCCAGCGGTGATCACGCTGGCCGGTGCAGTCATCTGCGACCGGCTGCTGGGCAAGCGCCGCGAAGCGCTGGCCTGAAGTCACTCGCTAACATTGCACGGGTGGATCGCGCTCTTCCTGTCGCATGCTGCAACACTCAAACAGCCCTGCATTTAATAGTGCGGGGCTTTTTTTGCACGCGTGATCAGTGTCTTTTTCCATGGGGTGTCGTCGAAGCACAGAGAATGCTCTTTACTGTTCTCAATCCTGCCCACGCGCTTCGGAATACTGCATGTCGTTCATTCAAGCCAATCTAATTCATCTCATGGCAGCACTCTGGTTCATCATCTGCTGGGGTGGTTATACCCGCTATGCCAGCCTGAAGGCCGCCGACACTGCTTGCCTGGCCAGCGTTTTGCACCTTTATCGGGAGGACTGGATGCGCCGAATGCTGCTGCGTGACAACCGTATCGCCGATGCCAGCGTGATCGGTAATCTGGAACGTAACGCCTCTTTTTTCGCGTCGAGCACCTTGATCATCCTTGCCGGCATTCTCACTGTGTTGGGCGCTTCCGAGCGGGCAGTGTCGCTGTTGGCGGACATTCCCATGGTCCAGCAGGTTTCGCAGGGCATGTCAGAAATCAAACTGTTGTGCCTGGCATCCGTCTTCGTCTACGCCTTTTTTACATTCAGTTGGTGCATGCGTCAGTACAACTTCGCGGCGGTGCTGATCGGCTCTGCACCCATGGTCGGTGAGCGTCATGTCAGCGAGTTGGAGCGCAAGTCGTTTGCCTTACGCGCTGCCCGGGTTATCTCCATGGCTGCCAACCAGTTCAACTTCGGGTTGCGCGCTTACTATTTCGGCATGACGATGCTCGCCTGGTTTGTCAGCCCCTGGTTATTCATGTTGATGAGCACAGGGGTGGTGCTGGTGTTGTACCGGCGGGAGTTTCATTCCGATGTGTTGCAAGTGATGGTCTACACCCAAACGGAGGCTCCGACTGCGGAGCCCATCAAGGAGACGACGGCGTTATGAGTATCCCTTTCTGGTGTTTGTTTATCAGCGCGGTGTTGATTTATGTGGCGCGGATTCCGGTCGGCAAAGCGATGAAAGAGCAGGGTGGTTACAACAACCATTTGCCGCGTGCCCAGCAGGCGCAATTGACCGGTTATGGCGCCCGCGCATTGGCGGCGCATCAGAACAGTTTCGAAGCGTTCGTGTTGTTTTCGGCGGGGGTGTTTGTCGCCCATACCACGCAGACCCAAGGCTTTTTAATCGATGGGATCGCCGTGGTTTTCGTGATTGCGCGTTTGATTTTTCTGGGAGCGTATCTGGCGGATATTCCAACCGTGCGCAGCCTGGCCTGGTTTGTCGGGCTGTTGTGTTCGTTGGGATTAATGCTCAGCCCGTTGCTGCGCTGAGACTAATGAAGCCCGCTACGAGCGGGCTTCATGGCCTGAAAACGTCTCAGCTTACTTGGTAGTGGTTGGTGCTGGGGCCTGGCCGTTGGCTTCTTTGGCGCGCTCTTGAGCGGCTTCAGCATTCTTCTGGGCAGCGTCCTGACTTTCTTTGGCGGCGTCGTTGACTTTGTCTTGGGCCTTGTTCATCGACTCTTGGGATTCTTGCGCTGCTTTGTTGGCATCTTGCTGTTTGTTCTCGCTGGCTTTATTGCACGCGGCGAGACCCAGAGTGGCAGAAAGCATCAGGACACAGGCTAAAGATTTACGCATGGGGTGTTTCTCCTTATCAAAGATATCTACTAGCCTTTCGAGCGCCGGCCCATAAATTTAGTTCCACCTGTCCTACAGATATATAAAGGTTGATGTTTTAGGCGCTTTACGCTGAGGCTATGCTGGCCTCCTATAAAAATAATCAGAGTCAGCGTTCAATGAGCGATAACCCCATTTTTGAGCGCGCGGTGCGCTTTATTTCGGTGCTCCGGCATTGCCAGGTTCTGGGCATGCGCGTGCACCGCGCAGATACCGAAGGCATGACCCTGATCCTCCCCTACAGTCCGCACATCGTTGGTGATCCGCAAACCGGCGTTATCCATGGCGGCGCGCTGACGTCGTTGATGGACACCGCCTGCGGGATTGCCACGCTTTGCGTGCTGCCGGAGTTTGAAGTGTGCCCGACTCTCGATCTGCGCATCGACTATATGCATCCCGCTGAACCACACAAAGACGTCTTTGGTTTTGCCCAGTGTTATCGGGTGACCACCGACGTTATGTTTATCCGGGGTTTTGCTTATCAGGCTGACCCGCAACAGCCGATTGCCCATGTGGTCGGGACGTTCATGCGCATGGGCAAGGGGGCTGCTGCAGGCAGTAAGGGGTTGAGCGGCTCGATCAATGGCGGTGCGTTATGACGATTGATTTCAAGGACCAGGTTCGCCAGGCTCGTGAACAGGGCAGCTATGAAAGATTGTTCGAGCTGATTCCCTACGCGAAACTGATCGGTATTGAATGTTCGCGTCAGGATGATGCGTTGCTGTTTCGCCTGCCTGCCAACAAGGACAATATCGGTAACCCCCTGTTACCGGCCCTTCACGGCGGCGTGATCGCAGGCTTCATGGAGTTGGCGGCAGCCATGCATTTGCTGGTTGCCACCGGATCGGGCTCAGTCCCCAAGATCATCGACTTCTCGGTCGACTACCTGCGTGCCGGTTATTTTCGGGACACCTATGCGCAGTGCCAGGTCTGGCGGCAGGGGCGACGGGTGGCCAATGTCGCTGTTACCGCCTGGCAGAGCACCTCGGCCGAGCCCGTTGCCACGGCGCGGGCGCATTTTAAAATCGAAGAATCATAGATCGACACGTATAAGCCCTTGAAAAATCGGACCCAGCCCCCATTTTGATGACATCCCGCCGCTGTGTATGCGGCTTGTGCCATCTGATTGGAGTTTGATAACCATGAGTGTGGAAACTCAAAAGGAAACCCTGGGCTTCCAGACCGAGGTAAAGCAACTGCTGCACCTCATGATCCATTCGCTGTATTCCAACAAGGAAATTTTCCTTCGCGAATTGATCTCGAACGCCTCTGACGCTGTCGACAAATTACGTTTCGAAGCGTTGTCCAAACCGGACTTGCTCGAAGGCGGCGCTGAGCTGAAAATCCGTGTGAGCTTCGACAAGGACGCGAAAACCGTCACGCTCGAAGACAACGGCATCGGCATGAGCCGTGAAGATGCGATTACCCACTTGGGCACTATCGCCAAGTCGGGCACTGCTGACTTCATGAAGAACCTGTCCGGCGATCAGAAGAAAGATTCGCACCTGATCGGCCAATTCGGTGTGGGCTTTTATTCAGCGTTCATCGTTGCCGACAAGGTTGAAGTGTTCAGCCGCCGTGCTGGCGTACCTGCCAGCGAAGGCGTGCATTGGGCGTCCAAGGGCGAAGGCGAGTTCGAAATCGCGACCCTTGAGAAAGCTGATCGTGGTACCCGTATCGTTCTGCACCTGAAAAGCGCTGAAGGTGAATTCGCCGACGGTTATCGTCTGCGCAACATCATCAAGAAGTACTCCGATCACATTGCTTTGCCGATCCAGTTGCCGAAAGAACAGGCCGCTGTCGAAGGTGAAGCTGCACCTGAGCTGGAATGGGAAACCGTCAACCGCGCCAGCGCACTCTGGACCCGTCCGCGCACTGAGGTGACGGACGAGGAATACCAGGAATTCTACAAACACGTCGCTCACGATTTCGAAAACCCACTGAGCTGGAGCCACAACAAGGTCGAAGGCAAGCTGGAATACAGCTCGTTGCTGTACGTTCCGGGTCGTGCGCCTTTCGACCTGTATCAGCGTGAAGCGCCGCGTGGGCTGAAGCTCTATGTCCAGCGCGTATTCGTCATGGACCAGGCTGAGTCGTTCTTGCCGTTGTACATGCGGTTCATCAAGGGCGTGGTCGATTCCAATGACCTGTCTTTGAACGTATCCCGTGAAATCCTGCAGAAAGACCCGATCATCGATTCGATGAAGTCGGCGCTGACCAAGCGCGTGCTGGACATGCTGGAAAAACTGGCGAAGAACGAGCCTGAGCAATACAAAGGCTTCTGGAAAAACTTCGGTCAGGTCATGAAAGAAGGCCCGGCAGAAGATTTCGCCAACAAAGAAAAAATTGCCGGCTTGCTGCGCTTTGCGTCGACCCATGAAGACGGCGGTGAGCAAGTTGTGGCGCTTGCTGAATATCTGGCGCGCGCCAAGGAAGGTCAGGACAAGATCTATTACCTGACTGGCGAAACTTACGCTCAGGTCAAGAACAGCCCGCACCTGGAAGTTTTCCGCAAGAAAGGCATCGAAGTGCTGCTGTTGACCGACCGTATCGATGAGTGGCTGATGAGCTACCTCAGCGACTTCGACGGCAAAGGTTTTGTCGACGTGGCCCGTGGTGACTTGGATCTGGGCAAGCTTGATTCCGAAGAGGACAAGAAAGCCCAGGAAGAAGTCGCCAAGGATAAAGAAGGCTTGATCGAACGGCTGAAAGTCGCTCTGGGCGACGCAGTCAGTGAAGTGCGGGTTTCCCACCGCCTGACCGACTCTCCTGCGATTCTGGCGATTGGCGAGCAGGACCTCGGTCTGCAGATGCGTCAGATTCTCGAGGCCAGTGGCCAGAAGGTTCCGGAGTCCAAGCCGATCTTCGAATTCAATCCGGCCCACCCATTGATTGCCAAACTTGATACTGAGCAGAGTGAAGAGCGATTCGGCGACCTGTCGCACATTCTCTTCGATCAGGCGGCCCTGGCCGCAGGTGATAGCTTGAAAGACCCAGCCGCTTATGTGCGCCGTCTGAACAAGCTCTTGGTAGAGTTGTCGGTTTAAACACCCGGTATGAAAATCCCGCCTCGGCGGGATTTTTTTTAGTCATTTTCTTTGGAGGTCAGCAATGAGCAACGTGACTGTTCGTTCAGTGGTTTATCAGATTGATGGCCAGCCCTACGAGAGCCGTTTGGTGTTTGATTCCGGTGACGCGTCCTCGCGTCCGGGTCTGGTGATGGCACCCAACTGGATGGGCGTTAGCCAAGGTGCGGAAAAAATCGCTCAGGCGGTGGCAGAGCAAGGTTATGTCGTGCTGGTGGCCGACCTGTATGGTCAGGGTACGCGCCCGAAAAATGGCGATGAGGCGGGCGCAGCGATGATGCCGCTTAAAAATGATCGGGCATTGCTGCGCAAGCGCATGCAGGCTGCGCTCGACGCGTTGAAGTCTCAGGTAGACGCGCCTGTAGACACCCTCAAGTTGGCGACTTTCGGGTTTTGTTTCGGCGGCTGCTGCTCGCTTGAACTGGCCCGTACCGGTGCTGCATTGAAAGCGACGGTATCCTTCCACGGCACGCTGGATACACCCAGCCCGGCGGACGCAAAAAATATCCAGGGGGCGGTGTTGGTCATGCATGGCGCTTCCGATCCATTGGTGCCTAAAGAGCAACTGCCTGCGTTCGAAGCTGAAATGAACGCGGCGGGCGTGGACTGGCAATTGCTGAGCTACGGCGGTGCGGTGCACTCGTTCACCGATCCGGAAGCGAACACGCCGGGCATGATGATGTACGACGCCAAAACCGCGAAGCGAGCGTTTGCGTCGATGCACAATTTGTTGGATGAGGTGTTCAAAGGCTGATAACCGAGATCCTGTCGGGTCTATCGCGGCCTGCAAGCCCACTCATTCAATTTGTAGGAGCGGGCTTGTCCGCGATGGCGGAGTGTCAGGCACCCGGATTCAAACTAAGGCAACTCGATCCTCTCGCTTTCACCCGGCACCGTCGGCCAATCACCGGCCGCCCAGCGCGCTCGTGCCTGATCGATCAGCGCCGGGTCGCTGGCCACAAAATTCCAGTTGATCCGTCGTGGTCCGTCCAGCGCGGCGCCGCCAATCAGCACGGCATGACATGCGCTGTCAGCGCATAACGTCACGCTTTCTCCGACCGGCAGCACGATCAAACTGCGCGCCTCTATCGGCTCGCCATCCAGTTGCGCGTCACCGCTGACCACATACAGCGCCCGCTCTTCGTGGTCAGCGGGGATCGTCAGCGCAGTGGCGGTTTGCAGGCTTACTTCGGCATATAACGTAGTCGACAGCACCGGTACCGGTGATGACAGGCAAAACCCGCTGCCAGCAATCATCCGAATACAGACGCCGAGGTTATCGCTAACCGGCAGTGTCTGTGCGGGATGATGGCTGTAATGCCCTGGGCCTTGTTCGTATGGTTTAGGTAACGCCAGCCAGACCTGCAGTCCATGCAAGCGTGAGCCGCTGCTGCGCAGCTTTTCCGGTGTGCGTTCGATGTGGGCAACGGCGCTACCGGCCGTCATCCAGCTTACATCACCGGGTAGGACCAACTGGTCGCTGCCAAGGCTGTCCTTGTGCAAGAGCTGGCCTTCGAACAGGTAAGTGAGGGTAGACAAGCCGATATGCGGATGTTGACGGATATTCATGCCGCTGCCAGCTGGGTAATCCGTTTCCAGCATGTGATCAAAAAAAACGAAAGGGCCGATACTGCGGCATTTGGCTGACGGCAGCGGGCGTAGAATCGGTTGGCCTTCGACATCTTCTGTGCGGGGCTTGATTACGATCATGAGCGTCATCTCGGCAAGCAGTGCGGGTCGATGCACAAAGCATAACCCGCGTTGATGTGTCCGGCGTTATTGGTCGAAGGCGCCTTCTGTCAGGTGAGTTTCGATGCTGACTTCAGTCGTGGTCATCAGCTTGTGTACCGGACAGCGATCTGCGATGCGATGCAGCAGGGTACGCTGCTCATCGCTCAGCATGCCCTCAAGGGTCAGTTCGACATGCAGATGATACTTGCCTTCCCGCTCCTGACTGCTGTCGCGTGTGACCTCGACAGTGACACCGGTCAGCGGGATTTCGTGTTTTTCGGCATACAGCTTGAGCGTCAATGCCTTGCACGCGCCCAGGGCTGCATCGAAATAATCATGAGGATCGGGCGCGGAGTCTTCGCCGCCGAGGCCTACAGGAAGATCGGTCAGCAGCTTATGTTTGTGATTGATTTCAATGCTGTGGCGATAGCCGTTGCCGGACAGCGTGTTGACAGTGATGGTCATGGAAAACCTCTCAGAGATGAAGCGGCACTTTGCGGTATGGAACTGGCGTATTACAGCAGAAGCAGCTGCTCTATCTCTTGTGCCGAGACAGGCTTGCTGAACAGATAGCCTTGCATTTCATCGCAGCCGTTTTCACGCAGGAAAACTTTCTGTTGTTCGGTTTCTACGCCCTCGGCGATCACCTTGAGGTTCAGTTTATGCCCCAATGAAATCACGGCCGTGGCGATGGCCCTGTCATTCTCGTTATCGGGAAGGTCACGCACGAAAGACTGGTCAATTTTCAGTCGGGCAATGGGGAAGCTTTTCAGTGCGGCGAGGCTTGAGTAGCCGGTGCCGAAGTCGTCGATCAAGAGGCTTATCCCCATCGCTTGCAGTTCCTTCATTTTGACAATGGCTTGCTTAAGGTCTTGCATGATCAAGCTTTCGGTCAGTTCCAGCTCTAGGTATCTGGGGTCCAGCCCGCTGTCCTGCAACGCGTGCTGCACCCGGCTGACCAAGTCCCTTTCGATGAATTGGCGTGCTGAAATATTGACTGACACGGTGATTGGGGGCATGCCTGCATCCTGCCAGGCTTTGTTCTGTTTGCAGGCTGTGTGGATCACCCAATCGCCAATGGGCACGATTAATCCGGTTTCTTCGGCTGGCGGAATAAACTTGATGGGGGAAACCATGCCGAGTGTGGGGTGCTGCCAGCGGATCAGTGCTTCCACGCCGATGACCTGACCTGAGTGTAAATCCACCTGGGGCTGATACAGCAACAGGAACTCCTCATGGTCAATTGCATTTCGAAGCCCGTCCTGCATGGCAAGCTTGCCCTTATGCTTGCTGTTCATCTCACTGGTGTAGAACTGGTAACTATTGCGGCCCAGCTCCTTAGCCCGATACATGGCGGCGTCTGCGTTTCTGAGCAGGGTCTCGGTGTCGGTTCCATCGGCAGGGTAGGTGGCCAGTCCCATACTGCAGGTGACATGGAGTGTGTGCCTGTTGAGCTGGATGGGTTGCAGGATGGCTTCCTGGATTTTCTGCAGGACCGGGGTGATACCGTCGGCGTCAGAGGGCTGATCGAACAGGATGATCACGAATTCGTCGCCGCCCAGTCGAACGACCGTGTCGGTGCGTCGCACGCATTGGACCATTCGGCTGGCGACGGTTTTCAGCAGCTCATCCCCGGCGCTGTGGCCCAGACTGTCATTGACCAGTTTGAATTTATCCAAGTCGATGAACACCACCGTTACCCGGCGAGCACAACGTTGAGCGTAAAGGATGGCCTGTTTGAGGCGGTCTTCCAGCAGCGTGCGATTCGGCAGTCCGGTCAATGCATCATGGTCTCCCATGTAGCGGATGCGGTTTTCCGTGTGTTTGCGCTCAATTGCGATTCCGGCGAGGTGTGTCGCTATGCCAATCAGCTGCATCTCGACCTTGACGGGGCTGCGCACCGTACGGGAATACAAGGCAAAGGTTCCCAGGACCTTTCGATCATGGGACAGGATGGGGGTCGACCAGCAGGCGCGTAGGCCGTAGGGCGCTGCGATTGATCGATAATCTTCCCACAACGGGTCGTCCTCGATGTCAGCAACAATCACCGGTTCCCGTCGATACACGGCAGTGCCACATGAACCGACCTTCGGGCCGATTGCAACCCCGTCGATGGCCTGGGTGTAGGTCTTCGGCAGGCTGGGTGCGGCCCCATGCAGGAGATGCGTTCCCTCTTCGTCCAGCAGGAGGATGGACACCATCATGTCGTTCATCTGCGATTCAACCAGATGGGCCAGACTGTCGAGGACCTCCTGGAGTTCAGTACTTTTCGCGATCAGCTCAAGGACGTGACCCTGGCCGGTGCGTACAACGGCCTCCTGCTGCAATTGTGAGTTTTGCAAGGCGAGCCGTTCTTTGACGGTGCTCAATTCGGCGGTTTTTCTTTCAAGCTGCTGGCGATCTTTCAGAAACTGATTCACGGCGCGTGCCATGTCGCCGATCTCGTCCTTCTCCCGCACCTCCATCACTAGCGACGTATCGTCGATACGCTCCTGCCGTAGCTGGCGGCTGATCTCATTCAGGCGCACGAGCACATGACGACCCATGAATATGCGCGTCACAAACCATGCAAGTATCAGGCTGCCGCCCAGCATGATGAGGATCCATTGCTGGCTGCGATTGGAGGCCTCGACCAGATCCTGCACGGCTTCCCGGTAGTCTTGGGTGTACGCGTCGGATTGCTCGCGTGCGACCATCACCAAGGATTCTGCCTGGTTTTCCAGAGCGTCATGAAAGTGCTCTAGAACGTCGTGCTGGCTGATCAGTTTCAGGCGTAGGGAGAACGGATCTTGCGCCTCAGGATCAATGGGGTCAGGTTGTTGCGATTGCAGGGTGGCGACATCGTTTCGCACTGCATCGGGTAATTCGCGTGTCGCGGCGGCTTTGCGCATGAACCGCGTACGCAGCAGCTCCACCGCATTGCGGTCACTCACGACGGGCAAGTTGTACAGCAGAACCGCCAGTTCCGGGCTGCCTTGAGTTTGGGTGCCGATCAAGCGATTGGTACGATCCTTCAGGGTGCGCTCGAAGTCGACTTCGGTTTGCAGCATGCCTTCGCGCAGTTGAGCCACGATATTGGCGGTATTGCGAAATAGTTGACTTGACTGATGCACGTCAAGTATCGCGACAGCATTGCTCGCGGTTGTCAGCTGAACCACCAGGCGATCAAGTGCCTCAAGCTGTTTAACCGTCTCTGCATAGCTTGAACGCAGGGTATCGAAAGAGGGGGTGGTCAGTAGTTGATCCGTCTGGCGTTCGATCAGCAGAGTGCTCTGCAGCATATCCTGTCCAGCTTGCATGCGGACCAGTTGCTCTTTGGTCAGCTCTCGGGCGGCGTTGTTTGATGTACGCAGGGCGTAGACCGCCGTCGCGCCGCCCGCCAGGATCAACAGGGTCAGCGCTAGAAATGCAAGGATGAACTGAGCACGTAGCGATTGCGGGAGTAGCTGGCGATACACGGCTGTGAGTCGGGACGTCACGTTCACGGTCAGCGGTTCCATAGGCGGCGGTACATAGTCCGGTAGCCATTGTCTGGGTCGTACTGGAACTTCTCCCCGCCATCGAAAGCGACGTTGTCGACATTGACCAGATGAACTGGCGCTACGAATCCGCTGACAGGGAGCCCTGCAAGGAGTCGGTTCAATTCATCCATCACCTGCCATCCGTGCAAATTCAGAGGCTCGGCCACTGTGACGGTCTGATAAGTTTTTGCCTGAATTCGCAAAAATGCGGAAGCGCTGCCATCTCCGGCAGACAGCAGATTGAGCCCATTGCTCGGTATCCCGGCGCTGGTCAACGTTGCAGTTGAGTAGTCGAAATAGATATCGTTGATGGCCAGCATATACGTCCAGCGTTTGCCGTATCGCAGGAGCAGATCCCTTGTAATCGCGGGCATACGCTCGCCACTCTCGGAGATTGCGATGTCGCGCACTTCCAGCAGGGTGCACCCTTTGCAGGATTGGATGACGTCTTCCATGGCCTTGGCCTTGGCTGTGGCGATGCTGTACCTGGAGTCGGTCAGGATGACCACGCCAGCATGACCCATTGATTGCGCTACTGCCGCCAATGCAGTGAGGCGCGCGACCTCCACCGGGTCGGTGGTGACGTTCATGGCGACAGGCGTGCCGGCAATCGGCCCCGGTTGCGCGCCCGCGTGCCAGGCAACGACAGGCACGCCTTGGTTGGCAAAGGTTTCCAGTGCTGCATGGTTCTCGCGTGCATCGGAGCCGCACAGGATAAGGCCGTCGGGGTTTGCTGCCAGCGCATCGGCAAAGGCTTTCGCGCGTCCGGCTGAAGATCCGCCGCCATCGAATATCTTGAGCGACCAGCCCATCACCGCTGCCGCCTCGCGTGCGCCTTGCGCAACACCGATAATTCCGCCATTGCGTAAATCTTCTGCCACAAAGGCAATGTTTTTTCCCCGAGGGGCGGGAGGGCCGGACTCGGGGCCGCTCCAGTGAGCTTTGAGGGTTGCCTTGGCAACGATCTGCTGTGCCTGGCTGACGAAGGCCGTGGCGTTTTTGACATCGTCTCTGGCCAGCGGACTTGGTGAATTTTGGGCATGCACGGGAACTGCAGCTAAAAAAAAGAAGGCTGTAATTGAAACGATACCGAGTAAGTAGGGCCTCTTCATTCGCTTGGGGTCGCTACCACGTGAGATGCCAGGCCTTGCGCCGACATTGCGATCATATTCGTCCATGGCATTCGGCTACGTAGGGAGGTGTCACAAGGTGCTGTGGGTGCGAAAAAAAGCGAAGAAAAACGGCACCCGAGGGTGCCGTTTTATATGCAGGTATTACTTACCCTGCCAGCGTTTCAGCACCAAGGTGGCATTGGTGCCACCGAAGCCGAAGCTGTTGCTCATGACCTGATCGACTTTTGCGTTTTCACGGGTCTTGAGCAGTATCGGCATGTCGGCGACAACCGGGTCCAGCTCTTCGATGTTGGCAGAGCCAGCAATGAAGTTGCCTTCCATCATCAGCATGCAATAGATCGCCTCGTGAACGCCGGCAGCGCCCAGAGAGTGACCCGACAAGCTTTTGGTCGAGCTGATAGCAGGCGCATTGGTGCCGAAGACTTCACGTACACCTTCCATCTCTTTCGCGTCGCCGACCGGAGTCGAAGTCCCGTGAGTGTTGATGTAGTCGATCGGGCCTTCAACAGTGGACAGCGCCATTTGCATGCAGCGAATAGCGCCTTCGCCGCTTGGGGCGACCATGTCGTAGCCATCTGACGTTGCACCGTAGCCGACGATTTCTGCGTAGATTTTCGCGCCACGAGCCAGAGCATGCTCCAGCTCTTCAACCACGACCATGCCACCGCCACCGGCAATGACGAAACCGTCACGTTTGGCATCGTAAGCGCGGGAGGCTTTCTCCGGCGTTTCGTTGTACTGGCTGGACAGAGCGCCCATCGCGTCGAACAGGAACGACTGGCTCCAGTGCTCCTCTTCACCGCCACCGGCGAAGACCACGTCCTGTTTACCCATCTGGATCTGTTCCATTGCGTTACCGATGCAGTGAGCACTGGTGGCGCAGGCAGACGCGATGGAGTAGTTCAGGCCCTTGATCTTGAACGGGGTGGCCAAACAGGCGGAGACGGTGCTGCTCATGGTCCGCGTGACGCGGTATGGGCCAACGCGCTTGACGCCTTTTTCGCGAAGGATGTCCAGCGCTTCCATCTGGTTAAGCGTCGACGCGCCGCCGCTGCCGGCAATCAGGCCTGTGCGCGGGTTGGACACCTGGTCTTCGGACAGCCCGGAGTCGACGATAGCGTCCTTCATGGCCAGGTAAGCGTAAGCCGCTGCATGGCCGACGAAGCGATAGATCTTGCGATCGATCAGCTCTTCGAGGTTGAGGTCAATGGAGCCGGAAACCTGGCTACGCAGACCCATTTCGGCATATTCCGGATTGAAACGGATGCCAGGGCGGCTTGCACGCAGATTAGCGGAAACGGTGTCTTTGTCATTGCCCAAGCAGGAAACAATGCCCAGACCAGTGATAACGACGCGGCGCATGCGGATACCCTTAGAAATTTTCAGTGGAAGTGAACAGGCCGACCCGAAGGCCTTCGGCACTGTAGATTTCGCGACCATCAACGCTCACGGTGCCGTCGGCAATTGCCAGGACCAGTTTGCCTTTCATGGTGCGTTTGATATGGATGTTGTAGGTGATTTTTTTTGCGGTCGGAAGAACCTGACCGTAAAACTTCACTTCGCCCGACCCCAAAGCTCGGCCGCGGCCAGGATTACCCTGCCAACCGAGATAGAAGCCGACGAGTTGCCACATGGCATCAAGGCCCAGGCAGCCTGGCATCACCGGGTCACCTTCGAAGTGACAGGCGAAGAACCACAGGTCCGGATTGATATCCAGCTCGGCGACCAATTCACCTTTACCGTACTTGCCACCCTCTGCGCTGATATGGGTAATGCGATCTACCATCAGCATGTTCGGGGCGGGCAGTTGCGCGTTACCTGGGCCGAACAGCTCACCGCGACTGCAGCGCAGCAGGTCTTCCCGGGTATAGGCGTTTTGTTGGGTCATGCGAGCTCCTCAATAATCCTGTGCGGCAGGGTAAGGCAAATTTTCCTGTCCGGCTGACGCGCCAGGTCTCTGCCGTCAGCCTACTCATAGACTATTGCGTTGTAGTGAAAGTCACAGCACAAGGGAAATGAAAGTACACTTGTGCACTGGAATTATTATCCAAGCAGCGTTTGCGAGCTGATCTGGTCACTAAGACTGCCGTAATTTAGCATTTATCGCCAGTCGCAGATGCTTGAAAGGGCAGCCAACGCTGAAGAACTTGCTGTAAATCAGTACGTTTGAAGGGTTTTGCGAGGTAATCGCTCATTCCCGCCTGTAAGCAGGCCTCCCGATCACCGTGCAATGCGTTGGCGGTCAGGGCGATGATGGGCACCTGAATGCAGTTTGTCAGTTGACGAATCTGCCGCGTCGCTTCGTAGCCGTCGATCACTGGCAGGCGACAATCCATGAGTATCGCCGCAAAATTTCCAGTCTGAGCCACGCTCACAGCCTGCGCCCCATCGCTGACCACGCTGACCTGGAAGCCCAGACTGCGCAGCATCGCCTCGACCACGGTCTGATTGACCGGGTTGTCCTCAACCAGCAGCACATGCTGATTTTTGCCGTTGCTGTTACCCGCGAGGAAGGTCGGTACCTGTTCAGGGGCTTTTTTCCTGTGCAGCGCCAGCGGAATCTCAAGGGTGAAGATTGATCCCATGCTTTCTTCGCTCCGTGCCCGCAGCGTTCCGCCCATCCGCTCGGCCAGGCTTCTGGCGATAGGCAAACCTAGCCCAGTACCGCCATACCGCCGGGAGATCGAGCTGTCCGCCTGTTCAAAGGCATTGAACATCAGTTCCAGGCGCTCGGCGGAGATGCCGATGCCGCTGTCGCATACCGTGCAGGTGAACCAGACCGACTCCTGATCCAGAGGCTGCCACCGGGTCTCGATCTGTACGCTACCCAGGTCAGTGAATTTCAATGCGTTGCCGATCAGATTGACCAGAATTTGCCGAATACGGGTCGGATCACCTTCGACCTCCAGGGTCTCCAGTCCCAGAGGGATATTCAGCTCCAGCGAGATGCCGCGTTGCTGGGCGTTATGGTGGAAAGCCTGGGCCGAGGTGCTGATTAGTTCAGCCAGATTGAACGGTATATGCTCCAGCGCCAGCGCTTCGCGCTCAATACGCGAGAAGTCGAGGATGTCGTTGATCACCCGCAGTAAATGCTCGGTTGATTCAGTCGCCAACGCAGCGTATTCAGTCTGCTCATCGGTCATTTGGGTGGTTTCCATCAACTGCAGCATCCCCAGTACACCGTTCATGGGCGTGCGCAGTTCGTGACTCATCATGGCCAAAAAGTTGGATTTGGCGCTGTTGGCGCGTTCGGCTTCTTCCCGGGTCTGAATCAGTTGGTCAATGGTCTGTTGCTGTTCGCGGCTGGCGCGTTCAAGTCCGTAGGCTAGGTTATTGATGTGTCGCGCCAAGTCACCCAGTTCGCTGTCGTCGGTCACCGGTAATGGCCTGTTGTAGTCACCTTGCTGGATTGCCTTGACCGCTTCACCCATGTCGCTGATCGGTTGCGACAGGCTCAGCGCCAGGCGACGGGCGAGGATATAGGTAAAAAGCAGAGTAAACAGTGCCAGAATCCCGGCCTTGAGCAGGATTTCTTGTTGGCGCTGACTGAATGCATCGTTGGACATGCCGACGATCACCCGGCCCAGGTAATCCTCATTCGACGAGCTGGCCGAGGGTGGCGGGGCTTGCAGGACGTCATTCCCCAACGGGAGGCTCTGTAACCGGATAGGTGCCTGGAAGATCTCCACTTGAGTGGGTCGTGTGCCGTTTTCCTTCGGTTGCTCGACGTACATCAGCACGTGGTTGGCGTTGTCCTGCACTTCCAGAAAGCGCACGTGGGGCGTGGCCAGTGTAGCGCGCATCAGGCCTTCGAGAACGTCATCGTTGCCCACGATCACGCCATATTCCGACGCTGGAGCCAGCTGGTTGGCGATCAATTGACCGGTATGAGTCAATTCTTGACGCAAGTCCTGAATCCGCACGAAGGTGAAGAAGCTGATCAGCAGTAAGGTCAGTAGCAGCGCCGGTCCCAGACTGATGATTTGGGTGCGGGTGTTGATGCCCCAGTTCAGGCGGAAAGTCATCGGACGCTTTCTCCTGCCGCCCGCGGTGGATCGCTCCCCGGCAGGCACGTGAGCTGCGCACACAGTTTTATGATCCATTGGTCATAAACGCTGCTTATCCTTGACTGACAGGTCATCGCGAAACGCCATCAAAAGGGGGAGTCGGGCATGGTAACCGACGCTGCGGTAATTTCCATTGAACTTGTAGGGTGTTGATCGGCCTGAATTGAATCTCTTCAAGGCTGGTCGCGCAGGCTCTGCCCCGTATAATGCTGCCATCGCCAGATGTGATGGCTCTAAATGGATTGGTTATGACTCAACAGCAACCTATTGCGGTTCTTGGAGGCGGCAGCTTCGGTACTGCTGTGGCGAATCTGCTGGCAGAGAACGGTTATCCGGTCAGGCAGTGGATGCGCGACCCGGCTCAGGCCGAGGCGATCCGTGTCAACCGCGAGAACCCACGGTACCTCAAAGGCATCAAGGTTCACCCTGCGGTTGAGCCGGTCACGGACTTGTTGACCACACTGAACGGCAGCGAGTTGATTTTCGTCGCCTTGCCCTCCAGCGCCTTGCGTTCGGTGCTGGCGCCTCATGCTGACCTTTTGACCGGCAAGATGTTGGTGAGCCTGACCAAAGGCATTGAGGCGCACACCTTCAAGCTGATGAGCGAAATCCTCGAAGAAATCGCCCCGAATGCGCGCATCGGTGTGTTGTCCGGACCCAATCTGGCCCGAGAAATCGCCGAGCACGCGTTGACCGCCACGGTGGTGGCCAGTGCAGATGAAGACCTCTGCCAGCAGGTGCAGGCCGCGCTGCACGGTCGGACGTTTCGCGTGTATGCCAGCGCCGATCGGTTTGGTGTCGAGCTGGGCGGCGCGCTGAAGAATGTGTACGCAATTATCGCGGGCATGGCGGTTGCGTTGGGCATGGGCGAAAACACCAAGAGCATGCTGATCACCCGTGCCTTGGCGGAGATGACCCGGTTTGCCGTGAGTCAGGGCGCTAACCCGATGACGTTTCTCGGCTTGGCCGGGGTCGGCGATTTGATCGTGACCTGCTCATCGCCCAAGAGCCGTAACTATCAGGTGGGTTTCGCCCTTGGTCAGGGTTTGAGTCTTGAAGAGGCCGTCACCCGTTTGGGCGAAGTGGCGGAAGGGGTGAATACCCTGAAGGTGCTCAAGGCCAAATCGGATGAGTTGCAGGTGTATATGCCACTGGTCGCGGGCTTGCATGCGATTCTTTTCGAAGGCCGTACGCTCAATCAAGTCATCGAAGTGTTGATGCGTGCGGAGCCGAAAACCGATGTCGACTTTATTTCCACCAGTGGTTTTTAACCGCGCCACCCTTTAACTGAAGCCCTTAGAAATAGGTGAAGGTCTTGAACGAATCGAAACTCGAACAGAATGAGTCGGTCCTGCTGCGCATCCTGTGGATGCTGCTGTTCGTATTGATCTGGCAATTGGCACAAGTCGTGCTCGGCTGCGTGGTGTTGGTGCAGGTGGGCTACCGCCTGATCTACGGCGCTCCGAGTGGCAGCTTGATGAACTTTGGCGACAGCGTGAGTCAGTACCTGGCGCAGATCGGCCGTTTCGGCGCGTTCCACAGCGACCAGAAACCCTGGCCTTTCGCCGATTGGCCTGCGCCGCGAGCGCCCGAAGGCGAGGCGCCGCATTGCGTTGCCCCTGCGCCGCATCCCGTCCGAGACGAGGAACCTAAACTGTGAAATTGTGGATTTTGCGCCACGGCGAAGCTCACTCCCATGCGCGCAGCGATGCCGAGCGCGAACTGACCGCTCACGGTCGCGAAGACGTGCTAAAAAGTGCAGCGCACCTGCTGGGCAAGCCGCTGAACCGGATCATCGCCAGCCCCTATGTGCGTGCACAGCAGACGGCTGAACTGGTCCATCAAGTCCTCGGGTTCAACGAGCCGATCGTGACCGTTCCCTGGTTGACTCCGGACAGCGACCCGCAAAAGGTTCTGAGCGAACTGGATCTGTATTCGACGGACGATGTGCTCCTGGTCGGCCATCAACCGCTGGTGGGAGCGCTGGTGGGATTGCTTGTCGACGGTCATTACCGGGAGGCCCAACCCATGAGCACCGCCAGCCTGGCTGAGCTCGAAGGGGATTTTCCGCTGGCGGGTCTGATGGAACTGTGCAGCATTCGGCATCCTTGATCCGGCCGCACAGACACCGATTGTTTGACCGAGCTGATCTCGGCACTCGACCGCACTGCACTTGATTTTGAAATTACTACCAAGCAAGTGCTTGGTCAGCTACGCTTCCCGGAAATAAAAAACCAGGAGCAAGTCGCATGTCTGGCGCTATTCGTTTGCCTCTCGACGTATTCTACGAACGCGAAGCCCGTCATCCGAACAAACGCTATATGGTCCAGCCATTGGCAGGCGGCCACGTGCAGACGTTGAGCTGGTCTGATGTCGGAGATCAGGCCCGGCGCGCGGCACACTGGCTGCGCCGACGTGAATTGCCCCAAGGCAGCCATATTGCGATCATTTCCAAGAACTGCGCCCACTGGATCATTGCCGACCTGGCGATCTGGATGGCTGGCCATGTATCGGTGCCGTTGTATCCCAATCTGACATCTGAATCCGTTGCTCAAGTGCTGGAGCATTCCGAAGCGGCACTGGTGTTTGTCGGCAAGCTCGATGATTGGCCGAGCATGGCTGGCGGCGTCAGGCCCGGCTTGCCTACTGTTGCCTTGCCTATTTGCCCGACGGCCGACTTCGACTTCAACTGGTCCGAGCTGCAGGCCTGCGCGCCGATTCAGGACAACCCGTCGCCCTCGTCAGAGCAATTGGCGACCATTATCTACACGTCCGGCACCACCGGGCTGCCTAAGGGCGTGATGCATACCTTCGGTGGTTTGGCGTTCGCCGCCAGCCACGGGGTCGGCCTATTCCAGTTAGGGGAGCAGGATCGGCTGCTGTCCTACTTGCCGTTATGCCACGTGGCAGAGCGGATGTTCGTCGAGATGGCGTCAATCTATACGGGGCAAACGGTGTTTTTCGCTGAGAGTCTGGACACCTTTCTGGTCGATCTCAAGCGCGCCCGGCCCACTGCAATGTTCGGTGTGCCCCGTATCTGGACCAAGTTCCAGATGGGGGTCTACGACAAGATGTCCGCCGCTCGCCTCGACGCGCTCCTGCGCTTGCCGATCATCGGCAAAATCGTGGGCCGCAGAGTGCTGGCCGGGTTGGGGCTGGATGCGCTGCGCATCGCATTGTCCGGCGCCGCACCTATCCCCGAGGCGTTGATGAACTGGTACCGGCGCTTGGGCCTGGAGGTGCTGGAGGTCTACGGCATGACTGAAAATTGCGGTTATTCGCACATCAGCCTGCCGGGTAAGCAGAAAATTGGCTGGATCGGCCAGCCCTGTCCTCAAGTCGAGGTCCGGATTGATCCGAGCGGCGAAGTACAGGTGCGCAGCGGAGCGACCATGCAGGGTTATTTCAAGGAACCGTTCAAGACTGCCGAAACCATCACCGAGGATGGTTTTTTGCGCACGGGGGACAAAGGCGAGCAGGACGCCGACGGTTATTTACGCCTGACAGGCCGCCTGAAAGAGATTTTCAAAACCAGTAAAGGCAAGTACGTCGCGCCGGCACCCATCGAAAACCGTCTGGCCGTGCACACTCGCATCGAACAAGTGTGTGTGGTCGGCGACGGTTTGAGTGCGCCGCTGGTGTTGTGCGTGTTATCCGCAACAGGTCTGCAAGATGCAGCCAGCGGCGCCCGTAGCGCATTGCATGAGAGTCTGGAAGTGCTGCTTGAAGAGGTCAATGCTGCTCTCGACAAACATGAGCGCTTGCGCAGGCTGATCGTCGTGAAAGATAGTTGGGCGGTCGAGAATGGCTTTCTTACGCCGACCTTGAAAATAAAACGTGCGGTCATCGAGTCGACCTATGGCGCCCGCTTCCAGGAATGGAGCGATCGGTCCGAGGTTGTGCTGTGGCAAGAGTGACCCATTTATGTCTGGCGTTCGTCATGCGAGCGCCACTTAAAAGGATTGAACATGAGCGTATGGCTTAAAACTCCCGATATAGACCAACTCAACGCGCTGCAGAAAAATACCATTGGTGAAGTGCTGGACATTCGTTTCGAGGCATTCGACGAGAGCTCTCTGACCGCGAGCATGGTCATCGACCACCGTACTCATCAACCCTACGGCCTGTTACACGGCGGGGCGTCGGTGGTACTGGCTGAAACCGTGGGCTCCATGGCCAGTTACTTGTGTATTGATCCCGGAAAATTCTTTTGCGTAGGGCTGGAAGTCAACGCTAACCACCTGCGTGGTTTGCGCAGTGGTCGTGTCACCGCAGTCGCGCGCCCTGTGCATATCGGCCGCACCACTCACGTCTGGGACATCCGTCTGACCAGCGATGAAGGCAAGGCCAGCTGTGTTTCCCGTCTGACCATGGCTGTTGTGCCAGTAGGTGAGCAGCCGCCAGCGCGCTGATAGCAAGCGGATCATCATTCTGGCTCAAGTGTCACCCTTCCTGGCAGTTACAGTCATTGCTGTGTCGGCGATGGATGCGCACAATCGCCGTTGGCTTTTGTTTTTGGACGTATTGGCATGTCGCAACAGGTGTTTTTCGCTCACGCCAACGGATTTCCGTCGGCTACGTATGGCAAATTGTTCGACGCACTGGCGCCGGATTACGCCGTCGCACATCTGGAGCAGCACGCTCACGATCCACGCTTCCCGGTGAATGACAACTGGCTGAATCTGGTCGACGAGCTGATTCATCACCTGCGCCAGCAACCTGAACCTGTGTGGGGTGTAGGACACTCGTTGGGAGGTGTGCTGCACTTTCACGCAGCGTTGCGCTGTCCTGAGCTGTATCGCGGGGTGGTGATGCTCGATTCTCCGGTGCTGACGTGGGTTGATCAGTGGATGATTCGCGCCGCCAAACGCTTTGGTTTCATTGATCGTATCACCCCGGCCGGTCGCACTCTTGGACGCCGGGAGGCTTTCGCTGATCTGAACGCTGCCCGCACGTATTTCGCCGGCAAGACCTTGTTTCGCGGTTTCGATCCTGAATGTTTAGAGGCCTACCTGCAGCATGGTTTGCAACAGGACGGCGATCAGTTGCGCCTGCGTTTCGATCCAGCGACTGAAATCAGCATTTACCGCAGCGTGCCTCACACGAGTCCCGGTCGGGCGCAGCAGTTGAAAGTGCCACTGGCGGTGGTGCGGGGGCTACGCAGTCGGGTGGTCATGCGTCACCACGCCCAGTCGGTGAAACGTATGCCGCAAGGCGAGTACCTGTCCATGCCCGGTGGACATATGTTCCCGCTCGAGCGTCCACAAGACACTGCCGCTCTGCTCAAGACCTTGTTCGCTCGCTGGGATGCGCGTTGCGCCGAGCAGGCATGCGCATGAGCATGCCCGTCGAAGAAGTCCGCCTGAGCCTGCCGCATATTGAATTGGCCGCGCACCTGTTCGGGCCTGAAGACGGTCAGCCGGTGATCGCTTTGCATGGTTGGCTGGACAACGCCAACAGCTTTGCCCGCCTGGCACCGCAGCTCAAAGGCTTGCGTATCGTGGCCCTGGATCTGGCCGGGCATGGTCACTCCGATCATCGTCCGGTGGGTTCCGGTTATACCCTGTGGGACTATGTGCATGACGTGCTGCATGTCGCCGAGCAACTGGGCTGGAAGCGCTTTTCCCTGCTTGGGCATTCATTGGGTGCGATTATTTCGGTGGTGTTGGCGGGTGCGCTGCCTGAGCGTGTGACCCGTCTGGCACTGATCGATGGCGTTATCCCACCAACCGGCGAAGCCAGTAATGCGGCCGAGCGGTTGGGCATGGCCCTGCAAGCACAACTGAACCTGTCGAATAAGCGCAAACCTGTCTATAGCGATCTGGAACGAGCCGTCGAGGCGCGGATGAAAGGGCTGGTTGCCGTCAGCCGTGAAGCGGCAGAACTGCTGGCTCAACGAGGGTTGATGCCAGTGCCGGGAGGGTACACCTGGCGCAGTGATAGCCGGCTGACGCTGGCCTCTCCTATGCGTTTGACTCGTGAGCAGGCGATGGCGTTTGTCAAACGTGTCAGTTGCCCAACCCATCTGGTGGTGGCTGGGCAGGGCATGTTGGCCCAGCACAGCGAACTGCTGTCACAGCTGACTTTCGAGACCACGACCTTGCCTGGCGGCCATCATTTGCATTTGAATGACGAGGAGGGCGCGCGCGCTGTTGCAGACTGTTTCAATCGCTTTTATGCCGTTCCTTGACTTGCAGCAGGCAACTGCCGAGGCTGGGCGGATTGAAATGGGAGATAACGTTGATGGACCTATCTATCGCTGGCACATGCAAGACGATTAACACCGCCCCAACTTTGGCGATCCGATGAGAACACGTATGCGCTTATCCCGTGTTCTTGGCGTTTCGATCTGCGGCTCGCTGCTTAGCGCGATAGCCTGCGCCGCCGACGTGCCTGGCAGCCACGATCTGGAGGGGGTGCCGCGTTTGGCAGATGCTGAAATCGTCGACTATCGGCCCGTCACGGAGCTGGAACGAATCTACCCGTTGGGTTCGATCCGCAAGATCAGCGGCCAGTTACGCTTCGACGGCCAGATCGGCGCGCGGGGCAATGTCACCTCGGTGACCTACCAACTGCCTGCTGAACACACCTCTGACGAAGCCTTCACAGCCGCCCGTGAAGCCCTGCAGAAGCAGGGCGCCGAGTTGTTGTTCTGGTGCCAGGCCCGTGATTGTGGTGAAAGCAGCCTATGGGCCAATGAAGTGTTTGGTAACTCAAAATTGTATGGCGCCGATGAGCAGCAGGCTTATTTACTGTTGCGTCTGGCTGCGCCGAAAAACGATACGTTGGTGGCCTTGTACAGCATCACTCGCGGCAACCGTCGAGCTTACCTGCATGTAGAGCAGTTTAGCGCAGCAGCACCTTTGGGCGACGTGTTGCCAACCTCGGCAACCCTGTTACGTCAACTCAAGAGTACCGGTGTGCTGAGTCTTCCCAAGCTTACCGGTGAGCCGCAGGATGTTTGGGCGACCCTGCTCTCGCGTGGGCTCAACCTGGATGGCAACCTGCGCGTCACCGTGTCCGGGGCAGATGCCGAGGCCTGGCGTCAGGCATTGATTGCCAAGGGCGTACGTGCCGCGCGGATTGAGGCTGGCAGCGGCGATAAGCCGGGGCTGTTCGTCGAACTTATTCGCTAGAATCACGCGCTCACCGGCCGAGTACTGGCGCTGCAGGTGTTCGCCGTTATGCTCTCATCATTCGTTTTTTCGAGATAACCCTCATGCCCAATAATGATCGCCTGTTGGTGCAGCTCCTGCTCCTGGCGCTGTTCGGTGCCAGTCTCTGGGTGATGGCGCCATTCTGGTCGGCGCTGTTCTGGGGTGCGGTGCTGGCCTTCGCCAGTTGGCCGTTGATGCGCCTGGTAACGCGCTGGCTCAATGGTCGTGAAGCGTTGGCGGCGGGGCTGCTGACCTTGATCTGGATGCTGTTGGTGGCATTGCCATTGGTGTGGCTAGGGTTCAACCTGGCGGACCACATCCGTGACGTGACGCTCTTCATCAAGGACGTGCAGGTCGACGGCCTGCCTGCGCCGCCGGCATGGCTGTCAGGCGTACCGCTCGTGGGCGAGCGGCTGGTGAGGTTCTGGAACACGATCGATGAGCAGGGCGCTGCGGCGATGGCCGCGATCAAGCCCTACCTGGGTCAAGTCGGCAACTGGCTGCTGGCTCGTAGCGCGCAGATAGGTGGCGGGATTCTCGACCTGACCTTGAGTCTGGTGTTCGTGTTCTTCTTCTATCGCGATGGTCCGAGACTGGCGGCATTCGTCTTGAGCCTGCTTGAACGCTTGATCGGCGAGCGTGCCAGTTACTATCTGGACCTGGTGGCGGGTACCGTGCAACGGGTGGTCAATGGCGTGATCGGCACCGCAGCGGCGCAGGCGGTTTTGGCGCTAATCGGCTTTCTGATAGCCGGCATTCCGGGTGCGCTGGTATTAAGCGTTGTCACGTTTCTGCTCAGTCTGGTGCCCATGGGCCCGCCGTTGGTATGGATTCCCGCCACTGCCTGGCTGGCCTGGAAGGGCGAATACGGCATGGCGATTTTTCTCGGCATCTGGGGCACGTTCATCATCAGTGGTGTTGATAACGTACTCAAACCCTACCTGATCAGTCGGGGTGGCAACCTGCCGTTGGTGATCGTTCTGCTTGGGGTGTTTGGCGGTCTGCTGGCATTTGGTTTCATCGGCCTGTTCATCGGCCCGACTTTGCTAGCGGTAGCGTACAGCCTGTTGATCGACTGGACTGCCTCGAAAGACAAAAGGCCTGATACGCCAAGTACCCCATAACCCGTGTTGCACAAGTCGTAACCAAACCCGCCGCGAAACACAGCCTTCGCGACGGGTTTGGTTATCAGGCTGCGACGTTCAGGTGTTTGCCAATGGGCTTGCTGCCGTCTGTTTCATAACGCTGGCTCAGCGCAGCGACCATCTTGCTCAACGCTTCGGCAGCGGCCGTTTTGGCGTTGGCGCTTTGCCCTGTGGTGTCAGTGCCCAGCGCAGAGGACAGTTCGTTGAGGCTGACACTGCCACTGCTGTCGGTATCGAGGTTACTGAACAGCGTGCTGGCATCAGACGTACTGGTACTGGCGGAAGAACCCGTTGTGCTGTTTGTGCTGCTATTGGTGCTGGCGGTGTCCAGCGCGCTGGTCAGTTCATCCTTACTGATACTGCCATCACCGTTAGTGTCCAGTTTGGCCAGCAATTCCTCCTGAAACTTCTTGCTGCTCGCGCTGGCCGTTGTGCTCGAGCTTGAGCGTGTATAGCTCGAATAACTGTTACTGACGCCACTGATCATCGGCTTGACTCCGCAGGTTGTTTGGGCCGGTGGCAGTGCACCGGCTTATGAAGCCTCGGGGCGTCAAGTGTCAGGGGTATGTGGGCTTGGTATCGAGGCTGACACGCACAGTCGCAGCGTCGGATTTTACAGGCGAGGCAGGTCAAGGATGACGGTCAGGCCGCCTCCCGGAGTTTCTTCCAGGTGCAGGTCGCCGCCCATGCGCCGGGCGGCTTCGCGGGCAATGGTCATGCCCATACCAATGCCGCCGGAGTTACGATTACGCGAGCCTTCGACGCGATAGAATGGTTCGAATACCGCCTCACGCAGGACTGCAGCGATCCCGGGCCCTTGATCGCTGATCCGCAGTTGCACCCGTTGTGGGTGATCCTGAATGTCGACATGCGCGTGCCCCGCATAGCGCAGGGCATTATCGATCAGGTTACCCAGGCATGAACGCAACGCCATTGGCTGCGCCATGAACGGTTTGCACTGACCGCTGCTGTGCACGTCATCGCCCTGATCCTGGGCGTTTTCGGTCAGGGATTCGACCAGTGCCTGCACATCGAAAAGCTGCAACGCCTCGCTATTACGCTGTTCGTGCAAGTAGGTCAGGGTGGCATCGAGCATGCCGATCATGTCGTCCAGGTCCTGGCTCATTTGCCCATGCAGCCTCGGTTCGTCGATCTGTTCGACGCGCAGTTTCAGGCGCGACAGTGGCGTGCGCAGGTCATGAGACATGGCAGCGAGCATGCGTCCGCGTTGCTGGACCTGTTCGCGGATGCGTTGCTGCATCAAGTTGAACGTCTGCGCCGCCTGACGCGCCTCACGTGGGCCGCTGACTTCCAACGGTTGGCTGTCGAGGTTCTCGCTCAAGCGCTCGGCCGCCTCACTCATGCGCTGGATCGGTCGGCTGAGGGCTTTTGCTCCGTACCAGGCGGCGGCGACCAAGGTGATTAATTGAAATATCAGCGGCACGACGGGGCCCCCGAACAAGGGCGGCCTTCCTGGTGGGCGCTGCATTGGGTGGTGTGATGCGTCGAAGCCAGGAGGCGGCTGACCGAACGCGTCCGGCATAGGGGGAGGCGGCGGGGGCGGTCCGTAATGCATGAACCACATGAATGCCAGCACATGCGCCAACAGGATCGCGAGCAACGCCCCGCCGAATAGACGGGCGAACAGTGTGTCGGCCGAGCGGATCAACCGATGTCCCTGGCGTCGAACAGATAACCTTCGCCGCGTACAGTTTTGATCAGTTGCGGTGCTCTAGGGTCGTCTCCGAGCTTCTGTCGCAGGCGCGATACCAGTAAATCGATGCTGCGGTCGAAGGCTTCTATGGTCCGGCCGCGTGCTGCATCCAGCAATTGCTCACGATTGAGCACGCGCCGTGGGCGTTCAAGAAACACGCGTAGCAGGCGGAACTCGGCGTTGGACAGTGGCACCACCAAGCCATCGGGCGCGGTCAATTGGCGCATTACGCTGTTCAGGCGCCAGGCGTCGAAACGGATGGTGTTGCGCGGCTCGCTTCGGTCGTCGCGCACCCGGCGCAACACAGTCTGGATGCGTGCCACCAGCTCGCGGGGTTCGAAAGGCTTGGCCATATAGTCGTCGGCACCCAGTTCCAGACCGATGATGCGGTCGGTGGGCTCGCAACGGGCGGTCAGCATCAAAATAGGAATGTCTGATGTGCCGCGTAGCCAGCGGCACAGCGATAGGCCGTCTTCACCGGGCAGCATCAGATCCAGTACAACCACGTCGAAGGTCTCTTCGCCGAGCGCCTGGCGCATGGCGCTGCCATCGGTCACGCCGCGGCAGTGGATGTTGAAACGGGCCAGGTAATCGCAAAGAAGTTCGCGTATGGGCACATCGTCGTCAACGATCAGGGCGCGGGTATTCCAGCGGCGTTCATCGGTCGGAGCGTTGTCGATACTGATAGGGGGGACTGCTTGCATGGTACGACTGTCGCCTGAGGGGGCTGCCATCACTGGCCGCGATTGAAGAACAACGCTGCCCGCCATGCTACTTCTCTGGCGCGCGGGGCGGAAGGCTGTTGTGTCCGAGTGTCCGGCGGTTGTCTGGAATGTATCGGGTTGGATACAAAGCCTGACTGTTGTAGCGGTGATGGCATCTTCGCGAAGGATATCCCCCGGTCCTCCTGAGGCCCCCCCCTGTAAATCCCATTGTTTACGCTTTCTTTATGCCCATCCGGGTTCGTCGATCTCGTTCCTTTACACCCTCCCTGCGGACAATGGCTGACACGCGGCAGTTGCCGTACGACGGAGAATTTCCATGAGCGTTCTGGACGGGGTGTCACTGCTGTTGGCGGCAGGGCTGTTCATTTACTTACTGGTGGCGCTGTTACGCGCTAACCGGAATTAGGAGCAGCCATGCACAGTTATGACTATCTACTGATCCTGGCTTTTTTTGCGCTGGTGCTGCTGCCGGCGCCATGGCTAGGACGTTATTACTACCGGGTCATGGAAGGGGAACGAACTTTCTTGACCCCGGTATTGGGTCCGGTCGAGCGCGTCTGTTATCGCCTGTCCGGGGTTGATCCGCAGACCGAACAGAGTTGGAAAAACTACGCCTTGGCCTTGCTCGCCTTCAACCTGGCGGGTTTCGTCCTGTTGTTCGCGATTCTGCTGTTCCAGGGCGCTCTGCCGCTCAACCCGCAGCAACTACCGGGAATGGAGTGGTCGCTGGCGTTCAACACAGCAATGAGTTTTGTCACCAACACCAACTGGCAGAACTACAGCGGTGAAGCCTCGCTCAGCTACTTGAGTCAGATGGCTGGCCTGACTGTGCAGAACTTCGTCAGTGCCGCCACCGGCATCGCGGTGCTGATTGCATTTTGCCGTGGCATCAGCCGTCGTTCGACGCAAAATCTGGGTAACTTCTGGGCCGATATGACCCGCGCCACCCTCTACGGGCTGCTGCCGTTGTGTCTGGTGCTGGCCTTGTTTCTGGTCTGGCAGGGCGTTCCGCAAACCTTCGCTCATTACGTGGACGCGGTGACCCTGCAAGGCGCCAATCAGAGCATCCCGTTGGGGCCGGCGGCCAGCCAGATCGCGATCAAGCAACTGGGCACCAACGGTGGTGGTTTCTTCGGGGTCAACTCGGCGCATCCGTTCGAGAACCCGACAGCCTGGAGCAACCTGTTCGAGCTGGTATCAATCATTCTGATTCCGGTGGCGCTGGTGTTCACCTTCGGTAACTACGTCAAAGACATGCGTCAAAGCAAGGCCATCATGGCGTGCATGCTGACCCTGTTTCTGGTCGGTGGCGCGACGGCGATGTGGGCCGAGTATCAACCGAACCCGACCCTGAATATCGCGTCGGTCGAGCAAACCGCACCGATGGAAGGCAAGGAAAGCCGTTTCGGTACCACCGGCAGCGTGCTCTGGACCGCGACCACCACCGCTGCGTCCAATGGTTCGGTCAACGCGATGCACGATAGCCTCAACCCGCTGACCGGCATGGTGGCGCTGGTCAACATGATGGTCGGCGAAGTGATCTTCGGCGGGGTTGGCGCGGGTCTCTACGGCATGCTCCTCAATGTATTGATCGCGGTATTCCTTGCCGGTCTGATGATCGGACGCACCCCTGAGTACCTGGGCAAAAAGCTACAAGCCAGGGAAGTTCAGCTACTGGTCGCGACCTTGCTGGTGATGCCCGTTGGTGTGCTGGTATTCGGTGCTTTGGCCGCGAGCTTGCCGGGACCGATGGCGGCGGTCAGTAATCCGGGTCCACATGGTTTCAGTCAGTTGTTGTATGCCTACACCTCAGCCACCGCCAACAACGGTTCGGCGTTCGCCGGGTACAGCGCGAACACCTTGTTCCATAACTTGATGCTCAGCCTGTCGATGTTCCTCGGTCGCTTTGGTTACATTCTGCCGGTGCTGGCGCTGGCTGGCAGCCTGGCGGCGAAAAAGACCGCACCCTTGGGCCTGAATAGCTTCCCGACCCATGGCACGTTATTCGTCACCCTGTTGACGATGACCATTTTGTTGATTGGTGGCTTGAACTTCTTGCCGACATTGGCGCTGGGGCCGATTGCCGAACACCTGAGCATGGGCTTCTGAGGAACAGATCATGAATATGCCAACGCAAGTAACCAAAATCGCTGAAAAACAACCCGTGGCTGAACACACAGCGCATGCCAGCAAAAGTGTCACGCTATCGGCGTTATGGCGCCCGGCACTGGTGCAAGCGTTCGTCAAGCTTGATCCACGCCAGTTGCAGCGTGCGCCCGTCATGCTGGTGGTCGAACTGACTGCCATCTTGACGACCTTTCTGTGCCTGGTGCCTGATCCTCAGGTGCCGACCTCGGTAGCGGTGCAAATCGCTATCTGGTTGTGGTTCACCGTACTGTTCGCCAACTTTGCGGAAGCGCTGGCCGAAGGTCGTGGCAAGGCCCGCGCCGATAGCCTTAAGGCCGGTAGCGAAGGCCTCAAGGCACGGCTCAAGGATGATGGCGGAACCTTCCGCATGGTCGAAGCCAGCCGCCTGCGTAAAGGCGATGTGGTCCGCGTCGAAGTGGGCGAGATGATCCCCGGTGACGGGGAGGTCATCGAAGGTATAGCCGCCGTCAACGAGGCAGCGATTACGGGCGAATCCGCACCGGTGATTCGCGAGTCGGGCGGCGATCGTTCAGCGGTCACCGGCAATACCCGGCTGGTGTCCGACTGGTTGTTGGTGCGTATCACCGCCAACCCAGGCGAGTCCACTCTGGATCGAATGATTGCGCTGGTGGAAGGTGCCAAACGGCAGAAAACCCCCAACGAAATTGCGCTGGATATTCTGCTGATTGGCTTGACCCTGATCTTCTTGCTGGTGGTGGTGACGTTGCAGCCATTCGCCCACTTCGCAGGCGGTAGTTTACCGCTGGTGTTTTTGGTGGCGCTGCTGGTGACCTTGATTCCGACCACCATCGGTGGCTTGTTGTCGGCCATTGGTATTGCCGGGATGGACCGTCTGGTCAGGCTCAATGTCATCGCCAAATCCGGTCGTGCAGTGGAAGCCGCCGGAGACGTGCACGTGTTGCTGCTGGACAAGACCGGCACCATCACTTTCGGCAACCGCCGCTGCACCGCGATACACCCCGCGCCGGGTGTCAGCGCCAAGGAGTTGGGTGAGGGCGCGTTGTTGGCCTCGCTGGCGGATGATACGGCTGAAGGCAAGTCGATTGTCGAATACCTGCGTGAGCTGCACCCGATGGTCGAACCCAATGTCGCGACGCTGACACCGGTAGCGTTCAGCGCTGAAACCCGCTTGTCCGGGGTCGACTATCAAGGCCGGGTTTATCGTAAAGGCGCGGTGGATTCGCTGTTGGCATTCATTGATGTCAAACGCACGGACCTGATGCCAGCGCTGGTCCGGGAAGTCGAAAAGATCGCCAAAACCGGGGGCACGCCGCTCCTGGTGTGCGTGGACGGCAAGTTGCTGGGCGTGATCCACCTCAAGGACGTTGTCAAACCAGGCATCCGTGAGCGGTTCGCCGAATTGCGCAAGCTGGGGATTCGCACGGTCATGGTGACAGGCGACAACCCATTGACCGCAGCCGCGATTGCCGCTGAAGCCGGGGTCGATGACGTTCTGGCCGAAGCGACCCCAGAGAAAAAGCTGGAGCGCATTCGTCTGGAGCAGAACGACGGTCGTTTGGTCGCAATGTGTGGCGACGGTGCCAACGATGCCCCTGCCTTGGCACAGGCTGACGTTGGCATGGCGATGAACGATGGCACTCAGGCGGCGCGTGAGGCGGCGAACATGGTCGACCTCGACAGCGACCCGACCAAACTGCTGGATGTGGTGCAGATCGGCAAAGAATTGCTGGTGACACGCGGCGCCTTGACCACCTTCTCTATTGCCAACGACGTGGCCAAGTACTTCGCGATCCTGCCTGCGTTGTTCGCTTCGATCTACCCGCAGTTGGGGGTGCTCAATGTCATGCACCTGGCCAGTCCGCAGAGCGCCATTCTCTCGGCCATTGTATTCAACGCGTTGATCATCGTGGTGCTGATCCCGCTGGCGCTACGTGGCGTGCGTGTGCAGGCAGCCAGTGCGGCTCATCTGTTGCGCCGCAACTTGTTGATCTATGGCCTGGGCGGGATTGTTGTGCCGTTCGTGGGGATCAAGCTGATCGACATGTTGCTCACCGGGTTGCATCTGGTTTAAGCGAGTTACCTTCGCCGTGCTCGACAGGGGGCGGCGTTCACACTGATTGAGGATTCGATGATGTCGACTGTATTGCGTCCGGCCCTGAGCCTGATTGTTTTAATGACCTTGATCACCGGCGTGGCGTACCCGCTGGTGGTCACCGGGATTGCCCAAGTGGCGTTCCCTGTTCAAGCCAATGGCAGCCTGTTACGCGACACCCATGGTACCGTGCGTGGTTCTGAACTGATCTCGCAGAATTTTACCGGTGATGGCTGGTTCCACTCACGTCCCTCTGCCGGGGCCTTTGCCACGGTATCGAGCAGTGCCAGCAACCTGTCGCCGAGCAACCCGGCGCTCGCCGCGCGGGTCGCGGCGGACGTCGCCAATGAGGTGGTTCCCGGGCAAGGCGCGGTACCTTTGGCCTTGCTGACGACCTCGGGCAGCGGCCTGGACCCACACTTGCCGCCCGAAGCCGTGGCCTATCAGGTAGCGCGCGTTGCCGCTGCGCGTAATCTGTCGACGACAACGGTGCAACGACTGGTGAATGAAAACACCTATCGGCCACTGATTGGCCCACCCGTGGTAAACGTGTTGACCTTGAATCAAACCTTGAATGAGTTACCTTCTGCGCAATTGTGATGCGAGAGCAACTATGAGTAACGCTGGTCGAGCCGATGCACTATTAGCCGATCTGCCCCGAGAAGGTCGCGGGCGGCTCAAGGTATTTCTCGGCGCCGCGCCGGGGGTGGGCAAAACTTACGCCATGCTCCAGGCGGCCCATGCGCAGTTGCACCAGGGCGTGCAGGTCGCGGCGGGCGTGGTGGAAACCCATGGCCGGGCCGAAACCGAAGCGTTGCTCAGCGGTTTGCCACAACAACCAATGGTGCGCTCGGAATACCGTGGCGTCACACTGGAAGAAATGGACCTGGATGGCCTGCTCAAGGCCGCACCGACACTGGTGCTGGTCGACGAACTGGCCCATAGCAATGCACCCGGCAGCCGCCACACCAAGCGTTGGCAAGACATTCAGGAATTGCTCGCGGCGGGGATCAATGTCTACACCACCGTTAACGTCCAGCATCTGGAAAGCCTCAATGATCAGGTGCGCGGTATCACCGGGGTGCAGGTCCGCGAAACCTTGCCCGACTGGGTGTTGCAGGAAGCCTATGAGTTAGTGCTGATCGACCTGCCTCCGCGTGAGCTGCTGGAGAGGTTGCGTGACGGCAAGGTTTATGTGCCGGAGCAGGCCAGGGCAGCCATTGATGCGTATTTCACCCAGACCAACCTGACGGCGTTGCGCGAGTTGGCGATGCAGACCGCAGCGGCTCAGGTCGATGATGATCTAGCCTTGGGTTACCGTCAGTTGGGTCAGGCCGCGCCCGCAGTACGCGGTCGATTGCTGGTGGGTATCGACGGTGATGCCCAGGCCGAGCGTCTGGTGCGACATGCCAGTCGGGTGGCGCAACGTCGGCATCTGCCCTGGAGTCTGGTGCATGTCGATAACGGCAAGGTCATCAATGAACAGGCCCGGATGCGCCTGCAAAACGCCCAACAGCTTGCAGAGCGCCTTGGCGGCGAAGTGGTGTTGCTGCGCGCGGGTGAAGTGGCAAAAACCCTGATCCAACATGCAGCCGAGCGGCGCGCAAGCCTGGTGCTGGTGGGTCAATCGCGTCTATGTTTGCGCAGACGGCTGTTTGGCGGTGGTCTGGCGGCACGCTTGCTGCGCGATGCCCATGGCCTTGAAATCAATGTGCTCGACAGTGAAGCTCAGCCAGATCAGCCGCGCTCGCATTCGACCCGCGCAGTCGTCTGGTTCGATTATGGTCTGGCATTGATTGCCACGGTTCTGGCCACTGCCTTGGCTTGGGGAGTGGCAAGTGTGCTGGCGCTGCCGAACATCTCCCTGGTATTCCTCGCGGCGGTGTTGTTGGTGGCGGTGCGTAGCAGTCTCGGTCCGGCGCTGGCCTGTGCGGCGCTGTCGTTTCTGGCCTACGACTTCCTCTTCATCCCTCCTATATTCTCGTTCAGCATCCAGCGTGAAGAAGATGTGCTGACGCTGTTGTTTTTTCTGTTGATGGCAGCCTTGACCGGCAACCTGGCTGCTCGGCAGCGTCGGCAGTTGGAGGCCTTGCGCGACACTCAGGAGGAAACCAGCGAATTGCTCGACTTGTCGCGCAAACTCACGGCCGCCACTGATCGTCAGGCGGTATTGAGTGCTGCCGAGCAACATCTGAATGGCTGGAAAGAGCTACAGGTGTGCCTGCTCAATCGAGACGGGCATAACGGCTGGAAGGTCGAAGTCGGCAGCCCCTTACAGCTTTCTGAAACCGAACGTGCTGCAGCGGACTGGGCGTGGCAACACGATCAGCCCGCGGGGTTGGGTACGGGCACTTTACCGCTGGGTCGTTGGTGGTGGTGGCCGCTGTCGATGGAAGAGGGGCCCTTGGCATTGCTCGGTGTTTGCCCGCGTGAGGGGCAACCATTTACCGACCAGCGTCGGCGCCTGCTGACCGCGCTCAGCCAACCACTGGCGCAGGCGCTGGCTCGGGCGCAACTGGCTGAAGAGCTGGAGGCCGCACGTCTGCACGGTGAAACCGAACAGCTGCGCAGTGCTTTGCTGGCCTCGGTGTCCCACGACCTGCGCACCCCCTTGACCGCCATGCGCGGCGGTATCGACAGTTTGCTGGCATTGGGCGAGGCGATTCCCCTGGAAGACCGCCGCGAGTTGCTTGAAGGCACCCGCGACGAGGCCGAGCGTCTGGATCGTTATATCCAGAACTTGCTGGACATGACGCGCCTGGGCCATGGCGCGTTGAAGCTGGCGCGGGACTGGGTGTCTCCCGGCGACATCGTCGGCAGCGCCCTCAATCGCTTGCGCACGGTGCTGGCGCCCTTGCAGGTCAGCACTCACGTGCCGGCGGATTTGCCGCTGCTTTTCGTGCACGCCGCGCTGATCGAGCAGGCGCTGGTCAACGTGCTGGAAAACGCCGCACGTTTTTCGCCGTCGCAGGGGCGTTTGCGGGTGGAGGCTGGCGCCAGTGACAACGAATTATTTTTCTCCGTGAGCGACGAAGGACCGGGGATTCCCGAAGCCGAACGGGCGAAGATTTTCGACATGTTCTACACCGCAGCGCGGGGTGACCGGGGCGGGCAGGGTACAGGTCTGGGCTTGGCGATCTGCCAAGGTATGGTGGGTGCCCATGGCGGAAGGATTACCGTCGCGGATGGCATCGACGGGCGAGGTACCTGTATCACCTTGCACCTACCCCTGCAGACTCAGCCTGAAGCAGAAATGGAGCACACGCGGTGATGGCGTCTTGGGTTACGCTTGTTGTTTATTGTGAAACGGCAAGGCAACCATGAGCCAGACCTCGACCATCCTGGTGATTGATGATGAGCCGCAGATCCGCAAGTTTCTGCGCATCAGCCTGGCCTCGCAAGGCTACAAAGTGCTTGAAGCCAGTACCGGTACCGAAGGCTTGAGCCAGGCTGCATTGAACAAGCCGGACCTGCTGGTGCTTGACCTCGGTCTGCCGGACATGGACGGCCAGGACGTGCTGCGGGCGTTTCGTGAATGGTCGACAGTGCCGGTACTGGTGCTGTCGGTACGCGCCAGTGAGGGACAGAAAGTCCAGGCGCTGGACAACGGCGCCAACGATTACGTGACTAAACCGTTCGGTATTCAAGAGTTTCTGGCGCGGGTCCGTGCGTTATTGCGTCAGGCGCCCAGCGGTGAGGCACAGGAAGCAGCGCTGATATTCGGGCCACTGACAGTGGATCTGGCCTATCGGCGGGTGTTGCTCGACGGTGTTGAAGTGGGGCTGACACGCAAGGAATACGCGGTGCTGGCGCAACTGGCCCGGTATCCAGGGCGAGTCATCACCCAGCAGCAGTTACTCAAGGATATCTGGGGTCCAACCCATACCGAAGACAGTCACTACCTGCGCATTGTCGTCGGCCATCTGCGCCAGAAACTGGTCGACGACCCGACCGATCCGCGCTTCATCGTGACTGAAGCCGGGGTGGGGTATCGGTTGCGGGAGCGTTAAATCTGCGGTGTCTGCAAGGACGCTTTCGCCAACACGGTCCATTTGATTCAACGATTGCGTTCTTGCTCATACCGATCCAGGGTGTCCCGAGCGATCTCGCGCCCTAACGCGATCAACTCCGGTGCTTTGTAGAACTCGAAGAACCGACACACGCGTTTGGGGACGTTGATCAGGATATCGGGCGGGTAACCGGCGATCTTGTACTGGGCCAGTGAGGTTTGCATGACCTCGAAACTCTGGTTGATCAGATCCAGCAAAGAAGCAGGGCCAACGTTGTCGATGATGAATGAGCCACTGGCGGACTTCGGTGCCGGTCCAGCAGCGGGCTCGGCCTCCGGGGCTGCGGCGGGTTGCTGAGCTTGAGGGTCGGCGGCTTCCAGCCAGGGGTTTGGAAGCGTCGCAGAACTGGATTTGAGGCTGTCCTGTTCGAGTCGCAATACATCAAGGTCCGTCGCCGGTTCGAGCTTGCGCCGGAACGGCAGGTGCGACCCCAACGAGTTGATCAGGTTGTCGAAGCGCTTCTTTACTGCCGGTGCCCGTTCGATCACGGGTAGCTGATAGTGCTTCTGGTTGGTCGAGTTGAGGTTGACCGCAACGATCAGGTCGCAGTGGCTCGAGACCACGGGCACGATGGGCAGCGGATTGAGCAGGCCGCCGTCGACCAGCATCCGATTGCCCTGCATGACTGGTGTGAACAGGCTAGGAATCGCTGCGGAAGCACGCATGGCCTGGTGCAGGCAGCCTTCCTGAAACCAGATTTCCTGCTGATTGGTCAGGTCGGTGGCGACGGCGGTATAAGGAATTCGCAGGTCTTCGATATTGATTTCACCAACGATGTCACGAATCTGGCCGAACACTTTTTCCCCGCGAATCGCCCCTAGGCGGAAGCTGACATCCACCAGGCGCAGTACGTCGAGGTAATCCAGGCTTTCGATCCATTCACGGTATTCCTTGAGTTTGCCGGCGGCGTAGATACCGCCGACCACCGCACCCATGGAGCAACCCGCTATGCAGGCGATGTCGTAACCGCGCCGTTCCAGCTCTTCAATCACCCCGATGTGCGCATAACCGCGTGCGCCACCAGACCCAAGCACCAGTGCTATTCGTTTGTTCATGTGTTTTTTCCTGCTAGCGGTAAGTCCACCATACGCCCGAAGCGATCAGTCTGGAACTGGGTTACCCTTGTCAGCGCTTGGCCTGCGGCACTTTTTACTGTCTGCACCGTCAAAGCCCGCACAATCGATTTTAATTTTTGAGGTAACACCGATGAAAGCCTGGATTTGCATACCATTGATTGCTTTGGTTCTCGCAGGTTGTGCCGGTAATAAAACCGCTTATCGCGACAGCTGCGCGACCCAGATCGACGCCGCCTGGCACGAGCTGGACTTGGCCAAGGCTGAAGGCTTTGCCGGTACCGTCAGCTACTCCAAGGCGCTTTCGCTGTTGACCGGGGCTAAAACTCAGCAGCAATTTGAAGCGTTCGAAGGCTGTGCCACTAAGGCCGAGAAAGCCCGTTTCTACATTCGTGAGTCTCGCGCCGGTCGCTAAACGACCTGCTAACCTGTCTACCAAAGCCATCGAGCGCTATCCGCACTCGGTGGCTTTTGTGTTTAGGGTCTGGTTAAACAGGCTGGGCTGACCGTAAAGTGGCCACACATCTGGCATTGATTGCAGCGTTACCGCCACGACAGTCGTCTGGAGAAGCTTTTCGATGGTCAGAAAACTCGATGCGTGCCTCAACGCCGTGAATGAAGTGGTGTTGGGCAAGGAAGCTCAGGTGCGTTTGGCCCTGACCTGTCTGTTGGGCGGTGGGCATTTGCTCATTGAGGATTTGCCGGGCATGGGCAAGACCACCCTTAGCCAAACCCTGGCCAAGGTTCTGGGGCTGAGCTTCCAGCGGATTCAGTTCACGTCCGACCTGTTGCCCGGTGACATCCTTGGAACGTCGGTCTTTGATCGGGAAACAGGGCAGTTTACCTTCCATCCAGGGCCGATTTTCGCCGAACTGGTGTTGGCAGATGAAATCAATCGGGCCACGCCCAAAAGCCAGAGTGCATTGCTCGAAGCCATGGAGGAGGGGCAGGTGACTATCGAGGGTGCGACGCGGCCGCTGCCCGACCCGTTTATCGTCATTGCCACCCAAAATCCTTTCAGCCAAGGGGGCACTTTCGCCTTGCCTGAGTCGCAACTGGATCGTTTTCTCATGCGTCTGTCTTTGGGGTATCCGGCCAAGGCCGCGGAGAAAGCCTTGTTGCAGGGCGAGCCCCGGCGTGATCTGTTGCCGCGCCTGCAAGCAATTCTCAACCATACTGAGTTGGCGGCCTTGCAAGCCGAAGCCCGGCAAGTGCGCGCCAGTGACGCGCTGGTCGACTATGTGCTGCGTCTGGTAGACGCCACCCGCAGCCAGCCACAGTTCGCTTGGGGCCTGTCGCCCCGGGCGAGTCTGGCGATTCTGGCGGCTGCGCGGGCCTGGGCCTTGTTGACAGGTCGTGACTATGTGATCCCTGAAGATGTTCAGGCGGTGCTGTCTTCAGTGATCAGTCACCGTTTACGCGAACGTTCCGACCCCACCGGGCATGGCGGCGGGGCGTTGGTTCAATGGTTATTGCGCGAGGTGCCGGTGCTTTGATCGAACAGCTCAAACCGTTTTGGCAGCGCTGGCTGGTGCGGCGGATTCCCCCAGCCTCGCGTATTGAACTGAACCACCGCCGAATCTTCATCATGCCCACCCGCGCCGGAGCGATTTTTGCGCTGGTGCTGATCCTGATGCTGTTGGTCGCGATCAACTACCAAAACAGCCTGGCCTACGGTTTGACCTTCCTCCTGCTGTCGGTGGCGGTGCTGGCCATTCTGCACACGTATCGTAACCTCAGCGGCCTGGTCCTCAGTTCAGGTGCCGCCCGCTCAGTGTTTGTTGGCGAGCCTCTCCTGCTGCGACTGCGCCTGGAAAGTGTCGGCCCCCCGCATCAGTCGATTGCCGTGGGTTGGGATGTCAGTCAGTTGCAGGCATTCGATGTACCTGGCGCCGGGCGGGTCGATGTTGAGGTCGGCCTGCCTGCCGTCGCGCGCGGTTGGCTGCGCGCGCCCCGGCTGCGGGTGGAAAGCGGCTTCCCGTTGGGCATTTTTTGCGCCTGGAGCTGGCTGGATCTGCAACAGTCGGTATTGATCTATCCACGGCCCTTGCCCGGCGCCATGCCGTTGCTGGTAGGAGCGCAACCCCATGCCGACGATCTGGGCCAGATAACGCAAGGCCCCGGCGTCGATGATTATCAAGGCTTGAAAACGTATCAACCGGGCGATTCACGGCGGCGCCTGCACTGGAAAGCCTATTCCCGAGGACAAGGCCTGCTGATCAAGGATTTTACTGACGTCAGCGGTCATGACTTGTGTCTGGACTTCATGGCCTTGGGCGGCGATATCGAAGAGCGCTTGTCGCGCCTTTGCTATTGGGTGCTGGAGTTATCCCAGCGCCGTCAACCTTTTGCATTGCGCCTGCCCGGCTTCCTGCTTGCGCCAGGCAGTGGCGATGAGCACCGCGAGGCCTGTCTGCAAGCATTGGCTTTATTTGGTAGCCGTCCATGAGCCGGAACCTGCCGATTCCGCGCTCCAGCCTGATCTGGCTGTTGGTGGCGCAGGCATTGGTAATGGTTCCGTATTTGCCGCACCTGCCGATCTGGATGATTGGTTTGTGGGCTGGTTGCAGCCTTTGGCGGGTGCAGATCTTGCGCATGCGTGCCGAGTACCCAGGCACGCTGGTTAAATGCACGCTGTTGCTGGCGACCGCTGCCGGAGTGTTTTTCTCACGAGGCAGCCTGATCGGCCTGGATGCGGGTGCTGCGTTGCTGATGGCGGCCTTCATTCTAAAACTGCTCGAAATGCGCACTCGTCGCGATGCGCTGGTCCTGATTTTTCTTGGATTTTTTTGCGTGGTGGTGGGCTATCTGTTCGAGGACAGCCTGCTCTGGGCCGTCTTCACATTGCTCACGGTCAGCACGCTACTGGCGGCACTGATTGGTCTGCAACAGGCCGAGTTGGCGAGTAAACCGGTCCGCACCCTGAAACTGGCGCTTAAGCTGTTGCTACAGGCCGTGCCGTTGATGGTGTTGCTGTTCCTGTTCTTCCCCCGCCTGGAACCGCTGTGGTCACTGCCGCAGCCCAGCAACAAAGGCATCACAGGCCTGTCCGACAGCATGGCGCCGGGTGATATCGCACAGCTGAGCAGGTCGGCGGCGTTGGTGTTTCGTGCCAGCTTCGAGGGGCCGATACCGGCGCATAATCAGCTGTACTGGCGCGGCCTGAGTCTGGAGCAGTTCGATGGTCGACGCTGGTCGCAGTCTGGAAGGGCGATGGTCAGTCAGGTGCCAGATTGGCAAAAGCGGGGGGACGAGATCACTTACAGCATCGTCATGGAGCCCAGCGGGCGCCCCTGGTTACTGGCGTTGGACATTGGCGAAACCCGCCTGGCGGACGTACGCCAGATGAACGATTTTCGCTTGCAGCGCCGGCACCCCATTGAGCAGACCTTGCTGTATGGCGTCAGCTCCTGGCCTAACGCGGTTCGCGAAACACAGCTGAGCGAAGGCGCCCGACGCCAAAATCTGCAACTGCCGCCTCGCGGCAATCCGCAGGCCCGGCAATGGGCTGCAGATTTGAGCCGCCGTCATCCGCATGCCGACACGTTGGTCGACGCGATGATGGCGCATTTCAGCGATGAGCCCTATCACTACACCCTGAAGCCGCCGGTGCTGGGTGCCGACAGCATCGATGACTTTCTCTTCAGCAGCCGCAGTGGTTTCTGCGGCCATTACGCGGGTGCAATGACCTTTGTCCTGCGCGCGGCAGGGATTCCGGCACGGGTAGTGGCCGGTTATCAAGGCGGTGAACTTAATCCGGACGGCCAATACCTGAGCGTGCGCCAGTTCGATGCCCACGCCTGGGTTGAATACTGGCAACCGGGAATAGGTTGGCGTAGCGTGGACCCCACTGCCGCCGTCGCCCCGCAACGGATCGAGCAGGGGCTGGAGCAGGCCTTGGCAGCGGATGAGCCGTTTCTCGAAAATTCGCCTTTTTCAACCCTACGTTACCGAAACTTGCCATGGCTCAATTCGCTGCGATTAAGTTGGGATAGTCTCAACTATGGCTGGCAGCGTTGGGTCCTGGGTTATCAGGGTCAGCAGCAAGTACTGGTGCTCAGTCGCTGGTTTTCAGGCTTCGACGGTGCGGCGTTTTTTGGCGGTGTTGCAGCGATCATAGGGCTACTGGCCTTGTGGTTGTTCAAACCCTGGCAGCGCGAAAGCGACCCGCAACTCCGATTATTCAAGGCATTTGAGCGATTATTGGCGCGACACGGTGTGCATCGTCGGCAAGCAGAGGGTGCACATGATTTTTCCCGGAGGGCGGCCCTGCAGCTTCCGGCGCAAGCTGCGGCTATCCTGGCCTTCGTCATCGAATTCGAAGCCCAGCGTTATGCTGGCAAGACGCCGTCGTTGACACCATTGCGGCGACAATTGAAGCAATTGCGGCGAAGTCTGCCGTGGCGATTTTCAACAATAAAAGTCGAAGAGGAGCAATAGCATGTCTGAACGGGTGGATCGTCTTGTCGCTCAGGTGTTGGCCCTTGAGGTAAAACTCATGGCCTGTCATGCGCGGTTGACCGCCGAGACGGACAGTGAGGCGCTGCATGACCTGCGTATCACCGTACGGCGCTTACGCAGTCTGCTGCGACCATTGCGTGACCTGCCCGGCGTCGAGCAGCTTGAAGCTGCGGCCAAAGAGGTGGGGCAGCTGACCACGCCGCTGCGTGACAAGGAGGTGCTGGCTGCCTGGCTGCATCAACAGGGCATGATTCAGGCGGCGAAACAGCGTAGCGATTCATTGAGCGAAGCCTATGCCGCCGTCGCAACCTCTCCGGCACTGGCTCGACTGTTTAGCGTGCTGGAAGCATTCCCGCGTTTTGTTCGCGCGTCACAGCATCAGAAGTTATTGCGTGGCTTGCACACGCTTATCGAAAAGCGACTGAACAAGCAATGGAAGACGCTCAAGGCTGCGATGAATGATCCTGAACATGATCGCCATCGTCTGCGCCTGCTGATCAAGCGCGTACGCTACGGCGCCGAGGCATACCCGGACTTCAGCCATTCCAGCAAAAAAATCCAGGCCAGCCTGAAGGCTGCGCAAGGTGAATTGGGCACTTGGCACGACCATCTGCAATGGCTGACACGGGCCGAGCAAGAACACGATCTGGCACAGTGTGTGGTGGGTTGGCACTTGGGGATCGTGCGCGCCGAACGCAAAGCCGATGCGGCGCTGGAGCGTTTGGGTAAGGTATGTTTTGGTCGTTAGGTCGAATTCAGGCCGCAGTTTGGCGTAAATGTACCCTGCGCATTGGCACCGCGCTGGTTAAGATCCATGCAGCGTTTTTCTTCCGTTTACAGGCATGAGGTCTGCATGAGTTTTTCTGGCTTGGTTGACGCCGTACGTGATAATCCCTTGTCCGTGGTCATTCCCTCTGAATGGTCGCAAGGTCGCGCCTGTTTTGGCGGGTTGATGGCCGCGTTGCAGTTTGAGGCAATGCGCGCAAAGGTCCCGGCGGATCGGCCGATTCGCTCGTTGGCGATTACATTTGTCGGTCCTGCCGAGTCGGGTGTGCCAATCAGCTTCGACGTGGAAGTGTTGCGTGAAGGCAAGGCGGTCAGCCAAGTGCTGGGGCGTGCCTCTCAAAATGGTCAGGTCATGACCCTGGTTCAAGGCAGCTTCGGCGCGCCCCGTGAATCGACGATTGCAGTCCAGTCTTTGCCCGCACCCACCCTGAAACCGATGGAAGACTGTCAGGAGTTGCCCTTTATTAAGGGGGTAACGCCTGAGTACCTGCGCTTCATGGTCATGCGCTGGGGCCTGGGTGGTTTGCCTTTCAGCAATACACCGTCGATGGAAATCGGCGGGTATGTGCGTATGCGCGGTGAGGTCAAAGAGGAGCGCCTGACTGAAGCGCATCTATTGGCGTTGGTCGACACATGGCCGCCTGCGTTACTGCCGCATTTAAGCAAGCCTGCGCCCGGAAGCTCACTGACCTGGACCATCGAGTTCGTCCAGCCGCTGCCAGTGGTTAGCACGCTGGAGTGGTGTGTGTACCGGGCAGTGATCGAGCATGCCCGCGATGGCTACGGGCATACCGCTTCTGCATTGTGGTCGCCTCAGGGTGAGTTGATCGCGATCAGCCGGCAGACGGTCACTGTGTTTGGCTAGGTTTGTTTTAACCGCTGACATCAATGACGGTGGCGATGACGTTCTTTCCAGGCTCGCCACCAGCCGCCGCTGAGTACGAAGCGTGGAAAAGTCACGAACTGCTCGACCAGCAAACGCTGGAGCGCATCGTTGCGATCAGTGAACGGCTCTGGCGATTGCGCTTCAAGTGAATGGCCGTGGCGCTGAAAACCCAGCGCCGCGATCAGACCGATCACTCCGATGGCAATCGATGAGAAGCTTAGGCCGAGCAGCCCGTCAACGATCAGTAGCGCCGCAACAATGAACAGCGGCACGGCGATCAAATGCAACGCCAGATTGGTCGGGTGCCGATGGTTATCGGCATAACCGCGCCATTGCCACGTGCGGAGATTGGGAAGTCGCTTGCCCATGCGGCAGTCCTCTTCGAAACACTGTTCAGATGGTCGAAGAATAGGCTGCGCCCCGGTTGTCAGCGAATCAAACCTGACTATGAGGCTCATAGCGTGGGCGTGGGCTCTAAAGCTTGAGCTGGCCGATGGCGCGGTTCAGCTCGCCTGCCAGGGTGGCCAACTCGCCGCTAGTTGTGGCTGAGTCGACGGTCTGTTGCACGGTTTGTTCGGTCACATCGCGAATGCTTACCACCGCCCGGTTCATTTCTTCTGCCACTTGGCTTTGCTGCTGGGCTGCCACGGCGATCTGGGTATTGCTTTCGCGCATTTGTGCAACCGCGCCGGTGATAGCTTCTAGCGCTTCCCCGGCTTCCTTCGCCTGTTGCACGCAGTCATCAGCCTTGAACGAGCTTTCTTGCATAAAGTCCACCGCGTCACGGGTGCCAGCCTGTAAGGCGGAGACCATGCTGGTGATTTCATCCGTCGAGGTCTGCACCCGTTTGGCGAGGTTACGGACTTCGTCGGCGACTACCGCAAATCCACGGCCCATCTCGCCGGCACGCGCGGCTTCGATGGCTGCGTTGAGGGCCAGCAGGTTGGTTTGTTCGGCGATGCTGTGGATGACGTTAACCACACCGTTGATTTTCTGACTGTCCTGAGCCAGTTGCTGGATCATCTCTGCGGTCTGCTGCACCCCGCTGGAGAGCCCGGCGATTGACAGCTGTACACGATTGACCACTTCTCTACCGCTGCCAGCCAGTGTATCGGCGGCCTGCGACTGGTCCCGGGTAGCATTGGCGTGTTGAGAGATATGAAACACTGTGGCGGTCATTTCGTTGATCGCTGTTGCAACCTGGTCAGTCTCGCTCTGCTGACCGAGCATGCCGTGGCGTACCTCGCTCATGCCTGCCGCCAGACGTCCCGCACCTATGTCAAGCCGTGCCGCAGTCTGGGCAACGGTATTGACCACGCGTTGGTAGCCGGCTTGCATGGCATTGAATGCCTTGGCCATCTGGCCCACTTCATCTTCGCCGATCAGGGGCACGCGAGCAGACAGATCGCCGCTTTTTTCTACGTGCAGCATCACGTCCTTGAGGGTGTTGAGGTGGCTGAGCAGAAAGCGGATCAGCAACTGTGAGGCCCCCAGCATGGCCAGTGTCAGGATGAACACAGCGATGGCGTACTGGGCGAAGCGATCTGCCAGTACTTGCATCAGACTCGGTGCGAAGGCCAGCACCGCGAGCTTCTGACCATCGGGTCGCGTGACCACCTGAGCACCGATCAGTGGATCGTCGCCTATCAGCGGCTGATGGCTTAACTCGACCCAGCCGTTGGCATTGCTCAACTCAGGCAATGGTTGCCCTTTCACGCTGGGCGCTTGACCCTGGGTATAGACCAGCAGATTGGCGCCGGAGGGCAGTGCTTGAGTGCCAGGCCAGGCACTGAGCAGGTGAGCCTGGGCCTGGGCTGAACCTTGCGCATCCTCCACCCGGGCTTGTTGCTCAAGCTGCAAGGCGTACTGCACCAACATCAGCGTGGTGATAAAAGCGACCGCGTTCACGGCCCAGAACTTGTACTTCAAAGAAATGTTGCTAAGCCAGGCGCCCATGAGAGGTCTTCTTTTTGATTCGCGGAAATGAATGTAGGCAAGGTGCCAGCATTGTGCCGCCAATCTTTAGACGATCATTTGATATGGGTCAAGCAAATACTAGGGCTTAGTAGGCCCGGGGCTATCGGTCAGCTTCGACGCTGTCCGGTTCTATCCATGTCGGCAAGGCAAAAAAGGTGCGGGCGCACGCGGTGGTATGGGCGGAAAGGTCTTCCAGGCTTTCGCCCCGATGCAACGCAACTTCACGCAGTACTTCAGGCAAGTAGGCGGGTTCGTTGCGTCCACTTTTCGGTTTGGGTCGCAGGCTGCGCGGGAGCAGGTAAGGGGCATCGCTTTCCAGCATCAACCGGCCACGGGGGATTTCCCGGACCAATGGGTGCAGATGAGTGCCGCGTCGTTCATCGCAAATCCAGCCAGTGATGCCGATGTGCAGGTCCAGGTCCAGATAGCTGAACAGCGCACGTTGCTCACCCGTGAAGCAGTGCACCACGGCAGCAGGCAGGCGGTCGCGATAGTCGCGGAGGATCTCCAGCAAGCGCTGGTTGGCATCGCGTTCATGCAGGAATACCGGCAATTGCAGCTCTACGGCCAAGGCCAGATGTTCTTCGAGGACTTTTTCCTGCTGTGGACGCGGCGAGAAATCGCGGTTGAAATCCAGTCCGCACTCGCCGACGGCCCGCACTCGATCTTCTTTGAGCAACGCACGCAACTGGCGCTCGGTATCGGAGGTCCAATCGCTCGCTGCATGCGGGTGAATCCCCGCCGTGGAGAACAACCGTTGCGCCGTTTCGTCCAATTGTTGACAGAGCTCAAGAGCCTGCTCGCTGCTCTCGACACTGGTCCCGGTCAACACCAGTTGGCATACGCCGGATTGGTAGGCGCGATCGAGTACGGCCTGCTGTTTATTGGCGAAGCTTGAGTTAGTCAGATTGACGCCGATGTCGATGAGTTGCATGGTACTACCTCAGGCCTAAGGCTGATGAGAATATCAGAGCTTTGCCGATATAAAAAAATCCAGTTAATACAGCTGGTTATAAAAAAATATTGAAGTGTTTTCACCACTGCGGTTCGCCGTCACTCCGCAGATATCACAGGCTTTGGACTTTTTGCGGCTTCTTTTTTGGCACGCATTCCCCTGGAGAACGGATGACGCGACCCTCATTGTTGATCGTGCTTTGTTTGTTGGCGTTGCTGCCATTTCCTGCGGCTGCGCGACTTGCCGGGCCGCCTGTGGTGGTGCACAAAAGCCAGGTACGCGATCTGGCGGCTATCCGTAGCAGTAAGGTGCTGCGGGTGCTGGTCAATCAGAGTCGTAACAGCTCCGGTGAAGTCCAGGGCGAGGCGATCGGGGGCGAATATCACCGGTTGCACGCCTTCGAGCAATACCTCAATGGCCATTCGCGTGACGGGCAACAACTCACGCTGCAAATCATCCCCAAATCCAAGGATCAATTGCTCGCGGCATTGCAACGCGGTGAAGGCGATCTGGTCGCGCCGGGAGAGCTGCTCAACACCAGCGCTGCACGGAATATCGATGCCAGTGACCCGATTGTCAGTCATGTGCCGCTGATCGTGGTCGGTATCAAGGGGGAGCGCGGTTTCAAGCACGTCGAGCAGCTGTCCGGACACACGCTGACACTGCCCACCGGCAGCGCGGCCGACGAGGCGGTCCACCAGCTCAACCAGAAGCTGGCATTGCGCAAACTGCCGCCGGTCAAGATCGAATGGGTTGATCCCAGCCTCGCCGTTGAAGATGTCCTGGAAATGGTCCAGGCCGGAATCTTTCACCTGACGGTTGTCGAACAGCCGATTGCCGAGCGCTGGGCCAAGGTCCTGCCCAAGCTGCGAGTGGATCGGACGTTGGTCTTGAGCACCCGTGGTGACATGAACTGGTACGTGCGCCGCGACGCATCAATGTTGCGTGCAAGTATTGATCGCTTTCTCAAGACCTACCGTGTTCCGGCGGATCAGGATGCGGCGTTTAAACGGGCCTACCAACGTCTGTATCAGGTGCACAATCCTTTGGCTCGCGACGACCGTCAGCGGTTGGAAAAACTGCGGCCGATCCTGCAGCGCACGGCAGATGAGCAGGGCATGGATTGGCTGAATCTGGCGGCCTTGGCTTTTAAGGAGTCAGCGCTGGACCCCAGAGTGAAAGGGGGTAGCGGCGCAACGGGGTTGCTGCAAATCACCCCGTCTGCCGCGCAGCGAGTGGGCGTCGACAATATTCAAAGCCTGGACAGTAATGTCCAGGCCGGTGCCAAGTACCTGACCATGATCCGGCGCAAATTTTTTTCCAGCTCCCGCGTCAACGAACGTGAGCGTATGGCGTTCGTCCTGGCGGCTTACAACCTAGGGCCGGAGAGAGTGCAGAGCATGCGTACCGAGGCGCGGCGACGTGGGCTGAATCCGAATCAGTGGTTTTTTCAGGTCGAGCGAGTCGCCCTGGAGCAGGCGGGAGTGGGCGTCGTGAGCTATGTTAACAGCGTCAACAAGTATTACCTGGCGTTCGATCGAGAGCGGGAGGCTTTGGAGACGCAGTCGCAGAAGGGTGAGGCGAGAACGTTTACGCCATATAAATGATCTACATTATCGATGTTTATGCCGCTACTTTTAGGGTTTTAACATTGGCTAGTTTGATTATCATGGTGGCCAACATACTTCTCCTACAAAGGAATGAACGCGATGAGCACACTGATTAAAACCATTTTCGCAACCCGTGCCGGTTACGGCTTGACTGTCCTGCGTATTTTTGTGGGCATCATTTTCATCGGCCACGGTGGACAGAAACTCTTCGGCCTGTTTGGCGGTTATGGCTTGGCGGGTACCGCGCAATACATGGAAAGCATTGGTCTGGCGCCAGGTTATCTGATGGCGATGCTGTCCGGAGGTTCCGAATTTTTCGGTGGTCTGGCGCTGGTCATTGGCCTGTTAGCGCGACCCGCTGCGGCCTTGTTGACGGTGCTGCTCGTGGTCGCGATTTTCTCGGTGCACATCGGTAATGGTCTGTTTATGGCCAACAATGGTTATGAGTTCGCTCTGGCACTGCTAGGAGGAGCGGTCGCCGTGTTGATCGAAGGTGCTGGCAAGTTGTCGGTGGACAAGGCCATCGCCGATTGAGCGATCACCGTGACGAACAAGGCTCGCAATGTGCGAGCCTTGCTTTTTTTGCGACCTATGCCGTCTTGACAGTTCACAGGCAGCTTCTCTAGGATGCTGCTCATGCGCCGATTTAAACAGCTACTTGCGGGGCGCCAGGTGAGGTTGAACCCTTACCGACTGAAGTCTTCACAGGCTTCGAAATACCGCTAAAGCGCTGGTTCGGTGTTGCCTCTCACCGCTGCCCAGCGGGATTTTTGAGGCTGAGATAAAACACGATGAGCTGTCCGCGTCCCCTGATACGACTGTCCCCCTTTACGTCCCCCCTGACTCGCCGCAATCCAAGGATTCTGCTGGGAGGTTCGCATCAGCCGACGCTGCTGCGTTATCTCGAAGGCTGGCCAAAACGCAACGGTAAGCCAGCGGCCTTTCTCATCGAGTTCATCGACCATTGTGAATCCCTGTCGCGCTTTGCCAACGACCGGTTTGACCTTGCGGTGGTCCAGTCGCCGAGTGCTGACGAGGCTGAAGACTTCATTAAACATCTGATCCGTGTTGCCCGGCAGGGGCTGATTACTCGCGGTTGAATGTTAGACGCTGCTGTTTGTCTTTTGACTTGAGGCATTCAAGTGATCAGAAGTATTCGATAGCAACAATGTAACTGATCTGCTCACCGACGGGCGTTTGAACTCGAACTTCTGTATCCAGCGCTTTACCAATCAGGGCGCGAGCCAGCGGTGAGTCGATACTGATCAGGTTTTGCTTCAGGTCCAATTCGTCGGGTCCCACAATTCGGTAACGGGCTTCTATGCCCTCTTCGTCTTCGACAGTGACCCATGCGCCAAAATAGACTTTGCTCTGATCGCTGGGGTGTTCGCTGACCACCTTCAAGCTTTCGAGACGCTTGGTCAAAAAACGTACCCGGCTATCGATCTCGCGCAGCATCTTTTTGCCGTAGGTGTATTCGGCATTTTCTGAACGATCACCTTGTGCGGCTGCTTCACTCACGGACTGCGTGACCTGAGGGCGACGTACGTGCCAGAGTTCGTGCAGTTCGGCGCGCATCCGCGCTTCACCTTCGGGGGTAATAAGCGCGGTGCCAGCGGAGCGAGGAGGACGGTAACGGCTCATGGTCTGTCGCCTGGCGATTAGGATGCGCCAAGTTTATCAGCCATCACGTAGCACCGTCAGTGGGCTGACATTCAAGGCTCTGCGGGTGCCGAACACTCCGGCGCCGCCGACCAGTAGGGCGCCGATGATGGGTAATAACAGCAGCCAGACGTGGGGGTGCCATTGAAGGTCGAAAGCATAGCGGTACAGCGCAAAGCTCACCAGTTCGCAACCCAATGCAGCCAGCCCACCACTGGCTGCGCCTAACAGGCCAAACTCGATGCGTCGCGCCTTGACCAGCAGTGATCGCTCGGCACCCAGTGCGCGCAGCAGGGCGCCTTGGCGGATGCGTTCGTCGAGGGTTGCTTGCAGGCCGGAGAACAAAACCGCGAGCCCCGCCGCCAGCACGAACAGCAGCACGTACTCCACTGCGATCGTCACCTGAGCGAGAATGCTCCGAAGTTGCTCCAGCAGCGCTTCGACTTGAAGGATGGTCACCGCCGGGAAGGCGCGAGACAGCTCGACGATCTGTTGATCGTTCCCGGGTGCCAGGTAGAAGCTGGTCAGGTACGTGGTCGGCAAATCCTTGAGCGTACCGGGCTGGAAGATCATGAAGAAGTTGGGCTGGAAGTTGTCCCAATTCACTTCGCGCAGACTGGTGACCTCAGCTTCTCGGGCGGCCCCGCCGATGATGAAACTCATGCGGTCACCGAGTTTGAGCTTCAGGCTTGCTGCCAGTTTCGACTCTACAGACACCCCGGGAACTTGCTCGGCGGTGGTCGTTGCGCTGCTGTTCGTATTCGGCCACCAGTTTCCTGCGCTCAGGCGATTGCCCTGCGGCAGTTCGGCGGCCCACGTCAGACTGAGGTCTCGTTCAGTCGCGTTTTCGCCACGCGAGTCCTTGCTCACGATGTTGCGGACGGGCTCGCCATTAATGCTGATCAAACGTCCAGGCACGACGGGATAAAGCGGCGCAGCATGGGTGGAGAGGCTAGCCATCCGTTCGGTGAAGGTGTCTTTGTCAGCCGGGAGGATATTGAGCGCAAAATAATTCGGTGCATCTTTGGGTAGCTGATTCTGCCAGGTGTCGAGCAGTTCTCCGCGCAGCAGGGCGATCAGTCCCATGGACAACAGAATCAGTCCGAATGCCAGCGATTGCCCGGCGGCGGCCAAAGGATGGCGCAGCAGTTGGCCCAGACCCAGTCGCCACGGTAGCGACGCACCTGCCAGCAGACGGCGCAGGCTTTGCAGCGCGAGCAGCAGCAAGCCACCCAAAACGACAGCGGCAATGATCCCTCCGCCAAGCAGGGCAAAGGTCAACACCAGGTCGAGACTCAAGCGCCACATGATCAGGCCGAGCGCTAGCAGCGCGGTACCGTAGACCAGCCACGAACTGGGAGGAATGGGTAGCATGTCGCGGCGCAGTACACGCAGGGGTGGCACGCGACCCAGCGCGGCCAGGGGTGGCAACGCAAAGCCGGCGAGGGCGACGAGGCCGGTACCGATGCCCGCGATGGCCGGTAGCAGGCCTCCGGGCGGGACGGCGGCAGGCAGCAAATCGTGCAGCAGGGCGAACAGACCCAATTGTGCGAGCCAGCCCAGCAGCGCGCCGGTGACGCTGGCCAGCAGCCCAAGCATTGCGAGTTGCAGGCTGAATAAAACCAGTGCTTCTCTGCGTGACAGACCCAGGCAGCGCAGCAAGGCGCTGGCATCGAATCGTCGTGTTGCAAAACGGGCGGCCGACAGGGCCACAGCCACACCGGACAGCAAGACTGCTACCAGGCTGGCCATGTTCAGGTAACGCTCGGCCTTGCCCAGCGCACCACCAATCTGCCGATTGCCGTCGCGAGCGTCCTGTATGCGTTGATTAGCGGCCAATCCCGGGGTGATTGCCTGACGGTAGGTTTCCAGAGACTCATGGTTGCCGCGCCAGAGCTCACGATAGCTGACCCGGCTGCCGGGCTGGACGACGCCTGTCGCGGCAAGGTCCGTCAGATTGATCATCACTCTGGGCGTCAGGCTGTAGAAGTTGCCGGCGCGGTCGGGTTCGTAGGTCAGTACCCGACTCAGTCGAAGGGTTTTCGAGCCGACGTCGATACTGTCGCCAACCTTTAGATTCAGTGCCGCAAACAATCGTGATTCGGCCCAGGCTTCACCCGGATTCGGTCGGCCACCGGATGCCTCTGCTTGATAGGGCGCCTCGGCGCTCTTTAGCTCGCCGCGCAAGGGGTAAGCAGTGTCCACCGCTTTGACGCTCGCGAGTTGAATGCCGCTGTCAGTAGCAATCACGCTGGAGAATTCGACCACCTGTGCGTGGTCCAGCTTTAACTGCTTGCCTGCTTCGATCTGCGTTGGTTGGGCGGGGCTGGTGCCTTCGAGAATCAGGTCCGCGCCGAGAAACTCGGTGGCGCGCAGCAGCATCGCCCCATTGAGGCGAGCGCCGAAGTAGCCGATGGCGGTGCTTGCTGCCACGGCAACCAGCAAGGCAAAAAACAACACCCGCAACTCTCCGGCGCGTGCGTCGCGCAGGAGTTGGCGAGTCGCAAGGCTCAGCAGACGAAGAAGCGGCAAGCGTGCCATCAAGGCTCCAGAGGGGTGACCAATCGGCCACCTTCAAGACGGATCATGCGCTGGCAGCGATGCGCCAGACGTTCGTCATGGGTGACTAGTACGAGTGTCGTGTGACGCTCTCTGTTCAGCTCGAACAGCAAATCGCTGATCCGTTCACCGGTGTTGCTGTCGAGGTTACCTGTGGGTTCATCGGCAAACAGCACGTCGGGATTGGCGGCAAAGGCCCGGGCAATGGCCACCCGTTGTTGCTCGCCACCGGAAAGCTGGCGTGGCGAATGCGTCAGGCGTTGGCCCAGCCCCACGCGTTCGAGCAAAATCCGGGCGCGCTCGCGGGCGTCCTTGCGGCCTTCGAGCTCCATGGGCAGCATGACGTTTTCCAGTGCATTGAGACTGTCGAGCAGTTGAAATGACTGGAAGACGAATCCGACATGCTCCGCACGGATACGCGCACGCTGATCTTCATCGAGATCGCTGAGGTTGCGTCCGGCCAGTGTGACTGCTCCGGCGCTGGGTAAGTCGAGTCCCGCCAGCAGGCCGAGGAGGGTGGATTTGCCCGATCCAGAGGCGCCGACGATGGCCAGACTGTCTCCTTTGTTCAGTTCCAGGGAGAGTTCGTGCAGGATAGTCAGGTCACCTTCGGTGCTGGGGACCACTTTGCTAAGGTTCCGAGCACTGAGAATACTTTCGCTCATGGAGAATCCGATGCGTGCGTGGTTTTTAAGTGCTGGCCTGGTTTTGCTGTTGCTGTCTCAAGGAGCTGCGGCGGGCACAGTGCTGATCGTTGGCGATAGTATCAGCGCTGCTTTCGGCCTGGATACCCGGCTGGGCTGGGTATCATTGCTGGAGCAGCGCCTGCAGAAGGAGGGTTTCACCGATAAGGTGGTCAATGCCTCGGTCAGTGGCGACACCAGTGCTGGAGGCCAGGCGCGGCTGCCAGCGCTGCTTGCAGAGCATAGACCGCAGTTGGTAATCCTGGAGTTGGGCGGTAATGACGGGCTGCGCGGACAGCAACCTGCGCAATTGCAACAAAATCTTGCGTCGATGATTCAGCAGTCGCAGAAGGCAGGGGCCAAGGTGCTGCTTTTGGGGATGCGTATTCCGCCCAATTATGGCGCCCGCTATACCCAGGCTTTCGAGGCGGTTTACAGCAATCTGGCAGAGCAGGAAAAAGTCCCGTTGGTGCCGTTTTTCCTTGAGGGTGTGGGCGGTATTCCCGAGTTGATGCAGGCCGATGGTCTACACCCGGCCGCCGCGGCACAGGGCAAGTTGCTGGAAAACGTCTGGCCGACGCTAAAACCGCTGCTTTGACGCTTTTCTAGCGGCGAACTTTGGGCTAAGGTGGCGCCCCGATTTGGAGCCCCCGATGCCGCGTCCCGCCTGGTCTTTATTTGCCTATCAACTGATCGAGCCTGATGAGCAACTCGACTTGTTCGCGTGCCAGGAAGTGCGGGTGCATCTGGTCGCGCGCCAGCTTGAGTTGGGTGGCTCGATCGACCGCACATTGTGTGGCACGTTGTTGCCAGCACAGCCTCGCTGGTCGGGTGTCAATTCGGCGAAGCTTCGTGATGAGCGTCTGTGTTCGCTGTGTCGGGCGATTCTCGAGGCGCAAAAGCGGGGTACGCGCCCTATTTGGCCAGAGCTTCGATTCAGTCAGTAAATCGTTAGCTGCCTCCCGATTTTATGGTCGGCGGTGTACAATTCCTTCACTTTACTTCCCGTCGCTTATCCCAAGGATTTTCCGGATGTTGTCGCGCATTCCTGCCGTCGCTCGCTGTCTGTCACTTGCTGCGCTCTGTGCGGCGGGCCCCGTCACTGCATTAGAGTTCCCTCTGCCCCCTCCGGGCGAAGATATTGTCGGTCAGGTTCAGACCGTAACCGCAAAATATGAAGATACCTTCGCCGACTTGGGGACCCGCTACGATTTGGGTTATCTGGAGATGATCGCAGCTAACCCCGGTGTCGATCCGTGGTTGCCGGGGGCGGGTACCCAAGTGGTATTACCAACGCGTTTCGTATTGCCGCCTGGTCCGCGTGAAGGCATCGTGATCAATCTGGCTGAGTACCGTCTTTACTATTACCCCAAAGGCTTGAACGTGGTTCACACCTATCCGTTGGGGATTGGTCGTGAAGGGTGGGGTTCACCTCTCGCGTTGACCAAAGTGACAGCAAAGATACCGAATCCGACCTGGACGCCGCCTGCTTCGATCAAGGCCGAGCATGCGGCTGACAATGATCCGCTGCCTAGCGTCGTACCGGCCGGTCCCGACAATCCGTTGGGGCCGTTCAAATTCAGTCTCGGTTTGCCGGGTTACCTGATCCACGGTTCGAACAAGAAATTCGGCATTGGCATGCGTACCAGTCACGGCTGCTTCCGCATGTACAACAACAACGTGCTGGAGATGGCAGGTATGGTGCCGGTCGGTACGCCAGTGCGGATATTGAACGAACCCTACAAATTCGGCATCAGTGGCGGCAAGGTCTATCTGGAAGCGCATACGCCTTTGGACGACAAGGGCAATCCATCGGTCGTCGACAAGCACACTGCAGTGATCAATGCCTTGCTAAAGCGTGAGGATCTGGCCAACAACCTGCGCATGAACTGGGACGTGGTGCGGGATGTGGTGGCTGCAGAGGATGGCATGCCGGTTGAGATCGCAGTGCCGAGCGGGTCGGTGGTGTCGAGCGAGCCGCTCAATATTCAGTAATCGCCTGCAAGCGAACCCGTCTGCCTTGCCTTGAATTCCAAGGCTGGGTAGGCGGGTTTTTTATTGTCTGGGGTAAAACGAAGGCAATAAAAAAGCCGATCCAGAACTGGATCGGCTTCTCAATAATCCCGAAAGATTATTACTTACGGCTTGCTTTATCCAACATACGCAGAGCGCGTTCGTTGGCTTCGTCAGCAGTTTGCTGAGCTTTTTGAGCAGCAGCCAGAGCTTCATCAGCCTTGCGATAGGCTTCATCAGCGCGTGCTTGGGAGCGAGCAGCTGCGTCTTCGGTAGCAGTCAGACGAGCTTCGGTTTCTTTGGAGACGCTGCTGCAACCAGTAGCCAGAATTGCGGCCAGAGCCAAAGCAGAGAATTTCAGAGCGTTGTTCATCGTGTTCACCTTCCAGGACTTTCTAATGAATAGTCATCTCTCGAAAGTGAGAAAATGACCGCGATACATACTACCCATTGTTTGTAGTAAGTAAACTGAGGAAGCGCAAGAAGCGGGCAAATTTCTTGTGTTTTAAACTGTTCCGAACAACTTCTCGGGGGTTTTGTATAAAAAATATCCAATCGCCGGCATCAACTTGGCGGCGCTCGCACTAAATCGGGCAGGGCTCAAGGACGCCCTTGACCGGGTAACGAAGAGAATAGACGATTCGCGGGCTAGTATATGGCACCTCCCCATCGGGCACATGTTCCGTGTTTGTCGTGAGTTTGCTTTTTTGCGCGGGTACAGGGGGAACTTTCTCATCGGAGATTCGTCTCAGTCGGCAGCCCACGGCAATGTTCACGTCAACGGTCAGAGCGACCGTCGGATTTTTCAGCGCCTCCTGTGCAACAGCTTGAGCAAATACCGAAATGACGCCTACTATTTGCAGGTGCTCGTGTGTAGGAGAATGGCAAAGCTGTTCTCGATGTCCAAAACAGGCACAGGGGTGGCGTAGAGGTTCCTTCGCCGGAAAAACATCGGTAAGGTAGGGGTCTAATTTCAAGACCCGCGAGGAGCAGTGATGAGCGAGGCGTTGTCCATCCACCATGACCATGTTGGCCATCAATTCGAGACCAATGTGGACGGCCATCGTGCCTATCTGACTTATATGGACCTAGGCAAGCAGACCCTGGATATCTATCGGACGTTTGTGCCCAATGCCCTGCGAGGCAGAGGTATCGCTGCTGCATTGACCGAACAGGCGCTCGCGTACGCCGATAGCATGGGCTACACGGTGATTCCGTCTTGCTCTTATGTTGAGCGGTACATGGAGCGTCACCAGCGACATGCGGTAAAAATCTGATCAGGATGCCGCCACGATAATAAAAAACGCCGAGCATTTGCTCGGCGTTTTTGTCTCTGCAGTAATCAGTTGCGTTGGCGCTTGGGCAGCACATTCTTGAGTTTTGCGTGCATGCTGCGCAGGGTTTTCTCAGTGTTTTCCCAGTCGATGCAGGCATCGGTAACGGACACGCCGTATTGCAGCTCTTCAAGGTTTTTAGGGATCGACTGGCTGCCCCAGTTCAAGTTACTTTCAACCATCAGGCCAATGATTGACTGGTTGCCTTCGAGGATTTGGTTAGCAACGTTTTCCATCACCAGCGGTTGCAGGGCCGGGTCCTTGTTGGAGTTGGCGTGGCTGCAGTCGACCATGATGTTAGGGCGAATACCGGCCTTTTTCAGCGCCTGCTCGCATACGGCGACACTGACCGAATCGTAGTTAGGCTTGCCATTGCCGCCGCGCAATACCACATGACCGTAGGCGTTGCCTTTGGTGGTGACAATAGATACCCCGCCTTCCTGGTTGATGCCCAGGAAACGATGGGGGCTGGAGACCGACTGCAAGGCGTTGATGGCAACGGTCAGACCGCCGTCAGTGCCATTCTTGAAGCCAACGGCTGAAGACAGGCCAGAAGCCATCTCGCGGTGTGTTTGTGATTCAGTGGTGCGCGCGCCGATGGCCGACCAACTGATCAAGTCCTGCAAGTACTGTGGTGAGATCGGGTCAAGAGCTTCAGTGGCTGCTGGCAGGCCCATTTCAGCCAGATCAAGCAGCAGCTTGCGGCCAATGTGCAGGCCGTCCTGAATCTTGAACGAGTCATCCATATACGGGTCATTGATCAGGCCTTTCCAGCCCACGGTTGTGCGCGGTTTCTCGAAGTACACGCGCATCACCAGGTACATGCTGTCCGACACTTCAGCGGCAAGGGCCTTGAGGCGATTGGCGTATTCGTGAGCAGCTTTGATGTCATGGATCGAGCACGGCCCGATCACTATGAACAGGCGGTGATCCTTGCCATCGAGGATATTGCGTATCACTTCGCGGCCCTTGGTCACCGTGCGCAGAGCAGCTTCTGTGAGCGGGAGCTCGCGCTTGAGCTGATCCGGCGTGATCAGGGTTTCATTGGAAGCAACGTTGAGGTCGTCAATCGGTAAATCAGCCATCGTGTTACTCGTCAGGTCACGGGTGCTGGCCGCCAACGATCCCCGTGCGGCGGAGCCCAGCACGATTGAGCACAGCGGGGACCGGAACCTTAGCGCGTTATCCGGCTGTTCGACAATGGGCAAACGCGGCTTTAATCCCGGCGGCATGGCCTGATCGCTATCTTTGACGGACAGATGGGGTGTCTATAAAGGCCAGGCCGTACACGATTTAAAGAGGAATTTACAAGCAGGCCCGTCGAGACGGATAGTGTACGGCCATCTTCAGGAAGTCTTTTGTGAATGAATTGGAACTGACCGACTTCGATGTGGATCAGCGTTTGCTGACGTTGCCGGGCACCTCGCTGGTCATTTTTACCAGCATCGGATGTGCCAGCTGTCGTTGGGCCAGGCAAGTGTTGCCTAGCCTCGATCTGCCTGTCGAGCGTGTGTGCTGGATTGACGCTGCTGAAAATGGGGGCGTGGTTCAGCGTTATCAGGTGTTCCATCTGCCGGCGTTGTTTGTGGTGCGTGACGGTGAATTCTATGGGGCCTTGCATGCTCGGCTGACGTTGTCCGAGCTCAGCGCTGGCTTGAATCGGGTGTTGAGTGTTGATGCTGAAGAGTTGCCATGACGGGGAGTTGCGAGGGTGAGTAAAGCAAAACGGGTACGGATCGGAATTATAGGCACCGGTGCAATTGGCGGTTTTTACGGTTTGATGCTGGCACGTGCCGGCTTTGATGTGCATTTTCTGTTGCGCAGCGAGTTTGCCTCAGTTGCACACAATGGCCTGCATCTGGACAGTGCCGTTCATGGCGCTCTGACCTTGAATCCGGTGCAGGCTTATTCCTCGGCTGCGGATATGCCGCCTTGCGATTGGTTGCTGGTCGGTACTAAAACCACCAGTAATGTGGACCTTGCACCGATCATCACCCAGGCTGCAGCGCCTGGCGCTAAAGTGCTGTTGCTGCAAAATGGTCTGGGCGTCGAGGACGATCTGCAGCCATTGTTGCCAGCGTCGCTGCACCTGTTGGGTGGTTTGTGCTTTGTCTGTGTCCACCGAACTGCGCCGGGGGTTATCACGCATCAGGCGTTGGGTGCGGTAAATCTCGGGTACCACAGCGGTCCGGCAACTGACGCGGTGTCTCGGTTGAGCATCACCGAGGAGGGGGCTGAGCTGTTTCGCAAGGCCGGGCTGGAATCCCAGGCGACGCCCAGCTTGTCTCAGGCGCGCTGGCAGAAATTGGTGTGGAATGTTCCGTATAACGGTCTGTCCGTGCTGCTGAGGGCGAGCACCACACCATTAATGGGCGACGCGAATAGCCGCGAGTTGATTCAGGCAGTCATGAGCGAAGTGGTGCAGGGGGCTCGGGCATGTGGGCACGCCTTGCCCGAGGGGTACGCTGAACATCTGTTTGCCGTGACAGAAAAAATGCCGGATTACAGGCCGAGCATGTACCTTGATTTTCTGGAAAAACGACCCTTGGAGTTGGATGCTATCTATGCCAAGCCATTGGCGGCAGCGCTGAAATCCGGGCATGACATGCCGAAAATTCGCGCGTTGTACCAAGCATTGGCCTTCATCGATACGCGTAACGGCTGATACAGCCAGGCAGGGTGATATATGGCTACGGGTCTAGGTAAAAAATTGGTCCTGGCGATTTCTTCGCGAGCTTTGTTCGATCTGCGTGAAAGCCATGCGGTGTACGAGGCTGATGGCGTGGCGGCGTATCGCCAATACCAGATCGAGCATGAGGAAGAGATCCTTGAGCAGGGCGATGCGTACCTGTTGGTGGAGAAACTCCTTAGCCTCAATGCCAGGCTTGAGGCGTCGCGGGTCGAAGTCATCCTGGTTTCGCGCAACAGCGCCGACACGGGGCTGCGGGTATTCAATTCGATTCAGCATTATGGCCTGGACATCACGCGTGCTGCCTTCGTCGGCGGACGCAGCCCTTATCCGTATCTGGCGGCGTTTGGCTGTCATTTGTTTCTCTCGACCCACGCCGAGGATGTACGCAGCGCGCTGGATGCCGGCTTTGCCGCGGCGACGATTCTGTCGGGCGGTGCACGCCGTGCAGCCAGCGCCGAATTGCGTATCGCGTTTGATGGCGACGCGGTGCTGTTTTCCGATGAGTCCGAGCGGGTCTATCAATCCGACGGGCTGGAGGCGTTTCAGGCCAGTGAGCGTGAGTCAGCGCGCGAGCCGTTACGTGGGGGGCCGTTCAAGCCCTTTCTTGCCGCGCTGAACCTGTTGCAGCGCGAGTTTCCCGAGGACGCTTGCCCAATCCGTACCGCACTGGTTACCGCGCGCTCTGCGCCCGCGCATGAGCGGGTGATTCGCACATTGCGAGAATGGAATATTCGTCTGGACGAGTCATTGTTTCTGGGTGGTCTGGAGAAATCGGCGTTTCTTGAAGCCTTCGCCGCCGATGTGTTTTTTGACGATCAGCCTGGGCATTGTGAAAAGGCGCGTGATGTCGTCGCAACGGGGCATGTGCCGCATGGCATCAGCAATGAAGTAAAGCCTTGAGCCTTTGTTTTCTCGTGAGATAGCGGCCGCCGCAGTCGTCAAGGCGCTGCTAAGCTGAGTCAATCTCCGCCACTATTGGCAATCGAGGAGGTCGTATGATTCGTTCAATGCTGTATGCCACTGACCTCGGTCTTTATGCGCCTTATGTCCTGCAGCATGCCTTGGCGCTGGCGCGAACCTTCAATGCCGAGCTGAATGTGATTCATGCGGTTGAGCCGATAGGGTTGTTCGCCGAGTCTGTTTTGCAGAGCTATCTTGATGAGGATACGTTGAAAGAGTTGCACAACCAGGGCTTGAACACCGTCATGGAAACGATTGAACAGCGCGTTCTGAATGGCTTTCGAGATGAGTTAGGCGAAAGTCATCAGGATCTCGCGTTGATTCGCACGGTGCGGGTGATGCAGGGGGATCCTTCCAGTGTGATCCTCGAGCAAGCGCAAAAGCTGGCCGTCGATTTGTTGATCGTCGGCAGTCACAGCCATGGCACAGAAGGCGATACGCCGCTGGGCCGTACCGTCGCCAGGGTTCTGCAATTGTCGGAGGTTCCGGTCTACATGGTACCCATGCATCGAGGGCGCGAATAAGTCTATGTGTCGCTGAAATTGAGCGTGCCATTGCTCTGTAAAAGTGATAAAAAGTTCTAGATTTATCAGTCTAACCATTAATATAGTTATATACCGTCGCTGATGACCGTGGCGTCTACTGCTTTGAGGGATACATATGAAGCTTCAACAATTGCGCTACATCTGGGAAGTGGCGCACCACGACCTCAACGTTTCCGCTACGGCTCAGAGCCTGTATACCTCGCAGCCAGGGATCAGCAAGCAGATCCGCTTGCTTGAAGACGAGCTGGGCGTCGAAGTGTTTGCCCGTAGCGGCAAACACCTGACCCGGGTCACGCCGGCCGGTGAAAGAATCATTACTACCGCTGGCGAGATCCTGCGCAAAGTCGAGAGCATCAAGCAGATCGCCCAGGAGTTTTCCAACGAGAAGAAAGGCACGTTGTCGATTGCTACCACCCACACCCAGGCGCGTTATGCCCTGCCGCCAGTGATCAGCAGCTTCATCAAACAATACCCGGACGTCGCGCTGCACATGCATCAGGGCTCGCCGATGCAGATCGCCGAAATGGCGGCGGATGGTACTGTGGACTTCGCTATCGCGACTGAAGCGCTGGAGTTGTTCGGTGATCTGGTGATGATGCCGTGCTACCGCTGGAACCGTTGCGTCGTTGTGCCGCAAGGTCATCCGCTGACCAAGGTGCCAAAACTGACGTTGGAAGTACTGGCCGAATACCCCATCGTGACCTATGTCTTTGGTTTTACTGGCCGGTCAAAGCTGGACGAAGCGTTCAGCCACCGTGGCCTGACCCCGAAAGTGGTGTTTACTGCCGCCGATGCGGACGTGATAAAAACCTACGTCCGTCTGGGCCTGGGTGTCGGTATCGTGGCAAAAATGGCAGTAGACGCCAAGCTCGACAGCGATCTGGTGGTGCTTGATGCCAGCGAGCTGTTCGAAGCGAGCATCACCAAGATCGGTTTCCGTCGCGGTACCTTCCTGCGCGGTTTCATGTGCGACTTCATCGAGAAGTTCGCACCGCATCTGACCCGCGAAGTGATGGCCAAAGCCATCCAGTGTCACAACAAGCAAGAGCTCGAAGAATTGTTCGAGGGTGTCGAGTTGCCAGTTCACTGATTGCGATCAAGACGGTGTGCCTGGCACACCGCATCAAACCCTTCGCGAATAAATTGGCGAAGGCGGCGCAAGTCTTACACCTTGGCGATCAGATTTCCTGAGTGCAGTCCGCACTCTTTCTGCGTAGATTCTTCCCACCACCAACGGCCTTCGCGTTCGTGCTGGTTCGGCAGCACAGGACGCGTGCAAGGCTCGCAGCCGATGCTGATGAAGCCACGCTCATGCAAGGTGTTGTAAGGCAACTCCAGCATGCGGATATAACCCCAGATCTCTTCGCTGGTCATCTGCGCCAACGGGTTGAATTTGTACAGCGTGCGCTCAGGGGTGGAAAAGGCGTTGTCTATTTCCAGGGCGGCAACTTCGCTGCGGGTGCTAGGGCTCTGATCCCTGCGTTGACCGGTAGCCCAGGCTTTGACCTCTGCCAGTTTACGGCGCAACGGCTGGATTTTGCGGATACCGCAGCATTCGCCATGGCCATCCTTGTAGAAACTGAACAGTCCCTTTTCTTTGACGAAAGGTTCGAGCACGCGCTGATCCGGCGAAATCAGCTCGATATCAATTTTGTAATGCTCACGCGTCTGTTCGATGAACCGATAGGTTTCCGGGTGCAGACGACCGGTGTCGAGGCTGAACACTTTAACGTTTTTGTTCAGCTTCCAGGCCATGTCTACCAGCACTACATCTTCGGCACCGCTGAATGAGATCCATAACTCATCGCCGAAATGCTCGAAGGCCAGCTTCAGAATGTCCTGTGCAGATTTGTTTGCGTAAGTCGCTGCAAGTTCGGCGACGTTGAAGGGTTGGCTCATCAGGCGGCTTCCTAACAGGTATGGCGCTTCGCGCTCGTAATAGGTGTGATAGTAACAAAATCTTTTGGGTAATTGCCGGTTGGCGTCGGTGCTGCACTGCTGGAAATAATTGATCAGACGACCTAAAGTGCCGCTTCTTTTTTGAAGTCCCCTCTAGGAGTGTTCTGTGGAAATTGCCTGTCTCGACCTGGAAGGCGTGCTGGTCCCGGAGATCTGGATCGCCTTTGCTGAAAAAACCGGTATCGAATCGCTGAGGGCGACCACCCGGGATATTCCCGATTACGACGTACTGATGAAGCAGCGTCTGCGGATTCTCGATGAGCACGGCTTGAAGCTTTCCGATATTCAGGAGGTGATCGCGACCCTCAGCCCACTGGACGGCGCCATCGAATTCGTCAACTGGCTGCGCGAGCGTTTCCAGGTGGTGATTCTGTCGGACACCTTCTACGAGTTTTCACAGCCACTGATGCGGCAGCTGGGCTTCCCGACCTTGCTCTGCCATCGTCTGATCACCGACGAGACGGACCGTGTCGCCACCTATCAGCTGCGTCAGAAAGACCCGAAGCGTCAGTCGGTTTTGGCTTTCAAGAGTCTGTACTATCGCGTCATTGCAGCCGGTGATTCGTACAACGACACCACCATGCTCGGTGAAGCTGACGCGGGTATCCTCTTCCATGCGCCGGAAAACGTGATCCGCGAATTCCCGCAGTTTCCAGCGGTACACACCTTCGAGGACCTGAAGAAGGAATTCCTCAAGGCGTCGAGCCGTGAATTGAGTCTGTAAGGTTGAACCCGCAGCGCGTTGGCCGCAAAGGCCAGCGCGCTACGCTTAAAGAGCCTGCAACGTATCGAGCAGCACCCGCACCTTGGTGATTGACTCTTGGTATTCGGCTTCACACTCCGAGTCGGCGACAATGCCGCCACCGCCCCAGCATGAAACCCGTCCATCCTTGATCAGCAGGCTGCGAATGGCGATGGAGCTGTCCATCTCGCCGCGCACATCCAGATATATCAATGAGCCGCAGTACAGCGCCCGACGCGAGGGTTCCAGCTCGTCGATAATCTGCATCGCTCGAATTTTCGGCGCGCCAGTGATCGAGCCTCCGGGAAAGCTGCCGGCGATCAGGTCCAGCGAATCCTTATCCGCAGCCAGTTCCCCCGTCACGCTGCTCACCAGGTGATGCACGTTCGGGTAACTTTCCAGGCTGAACAGTTCCGGGACTGTCACCGAGCCAGTCTTGCAGCTACGGCCCAGATCATTTCGCAGCAAATCGACGATCATCAGGTTTTCTGCGCGGTCCTTGGGGCTGCTCAGTAACTCGGCGGCATAGGCGGCATCTTGCGTCGTGTCCTTGCTGCGAGGGCGGGTGCCTTTGATCGGGCGTGTTTCCACTTGGCGGTTACTGACCCGCACAAAACGCTCCGGGGACAGGCTCAGCACGGTGTTGTTATCAGGCAAGGTCATGTAGCCGGAAAAGGGCGTCGGGCACGCCCTGCGCAAGGCGCAGTAAGCCGCCCAAGGGTCACCTTGGCAATCGGCCTGGAAGCGCTGGGAAAAATTGACTTGATAACAGTCGCCGGACTGGATGTAGGCCTGAATGCGCATAAACGCGCGGCGGTAATCACGTTCAGTCAGGTCGGCTTTGAAGGCGCCGATCAGTTTGAAGGTCGCCGAATCGGCGGCAGACGCTTGTGAAAACAGCGTGAGCAGGCGCTGCCGTTCGCTGTCGGGTAATGCGGGATGGAATACCAATTGACTGGTGCCTTGCTGGTGATCACTGATCATCGCCCAGGCATAAACACCGAAGCGCGCATCAGGCAGTTGCAGATCATCGATGGCGTGGGCGGGCAGAGGCTCCAGACGCCGACCAAAATCGTAACTAAGGTAGCCGATCAGTCCTCCTGCAAATGGCAGCGGGTATTCTTCAGGCAGTTGCGCGGTGCCTAGTTGATCAAGACTCTGGCGCAGGCGTTGGAGGAAGTCGCTGCCGGTTTCGTCATGTTGGACCCATAACTGTTCAGTCGGCCAGGCGCTTAGTAGATCGAATCGCCCGCGTTCAGCGCTGGGTCTGCCGCTATCGAGCAGCACGGCCCCCGGTGCATGGCGAACCCTCGAGAAATACTCGGCGGGGTTGGGATGGTAGGGCAGAGGGTGTACAGAGCAGGTCGGCATTCGAAACAAATCAGTGTCGGCGTGAGGGCGAGGATTGTAATCCTCAGAGGGTTCGACTCCTAGCGGGAAGTCAGGAAACCACGGGGACATGCCCAAACAGCTCTTGCACGAAACGCACCCTCTCTTCCGGGGTTTCCTGCTCGCCGTTAAGTGCCAACTGTTCAAGGCGAGCCTCGACGGCATGAGCCCGATGGGTCAAGCCGCAGTCATTGGCGATCTGGATATTCAGGCCGGGGCGGGCATTGAGTTCAAGAATCAGCGGGCCTTTCTCCTGGTCCAGGACCATGTCGACGCCGATGTAGCCCAGCCCGCACAGCTCATAACAGCCAGCGGCGAGTTTCATGAAGCCGTCCCAGTTCGGCAATTGCACGCCGTCCACAGCGTTGGTGGTGTCCGGGTGTTTACTGATGATGGTGTTCAGCCAGGTGCCGCGTAAGGTCAGGCCAGTGGCGAGGTCGACCCCGACGCCGATAGCGCCCTGGTGCAGGTTGGCCTTGCCGCTGGATTGACGTGTTGGCAAGCGCAGCATGGCCATGATCGGGTAGCCCATCAGCACGATGACGCGGATGTCGGGCACGCCTTCATAGCTGATGCTCTTGAAGATCTGGTCCGGCGTGACCCGGTATTCGATCAGCGCACGATCACGGTGCCCGCCCAGTGAATACAGACCGGTAAGGATGCTGGAGACTTGATGTTCGATTTCTTCGTGGCTGATGATTCTGCCCGAGACCGTGCGAAACCGGTCTTCGAAGCGGTCAGCGATCACCAGAATTCCGTCGCCACCCGCACCTTGCGCCGGCTTGATCACGAAGTCGTTGCGCCCGCCGATGATCTCGTCGAGCTTTTCGATTTCTTTTTCAGTGGAAATGACCCCGTACATCTCCGGCACATGGATACCGGCCAGGATCGCACGCTCTTTGGTGATGATTTTGTCATCGACGATCGGGTACAGGCTGCGCTTGTTGTACTTGAGTACGTAATCTGCGTTGCGCCGGTTGATACCCATGATGCCCTTGGCTTCCAGGGCCTTCCAGGTCTTCCAGAAGCCGATCATTTTGGCTCGTCCTTGAGGAACGCCTTGAAGCGCATCAGTTCGGTCAGGCGGTAGCCGCGATAACGTCCCATCGCCAGCATGAAGCCCACGAGAATCAGCAACACGGCGGGGAAGGTAAAGACGAAGTAAGTCAGTTCCGGCACGCTCATGATGAGGTGTGCCAGAGACGCTGCGAACAGGGTGCCAATGGCGACTTTCATCGCATGACCGCTGCCACGCTCTTCCCAGGTGATCGACAGCCGCTCGATGGTCATGGTCAGAATCACCATCGGGAACAGCGCCACTGACAAGCCACGTTCAAGGCCAAGCTTGTGGCTGAACAGGCTGATGGCCGCAATCAGTACCACGACGAAGGTCAGCACCACCGACAATCGCGGCAGCATTTGCAGCTTCAAATGCTCAAGATAGGAGCGTAATGACAGGCCGAGCGCGGTGATGATCGTGAACAGCACGATACCAAAGCCCAGCTGTGTCTCTCGGAACGCCAGGGCGATCAGCACCGGGGTAAAGGTGCCGAGGGTCTCCAGGCCAATCAGGTTACGCAGGATCAGGATCACCAGCACGCCAATCGGGATCATCACCATGATCATGAACGTCTGCTGGGTTTGTAGCGGCAGCCCGTAGAGCGAGTACCCAAGGAAGTGGTCGTCGGTGTTTGCGTCGGTCAGCTTGGCCAGGCGGATCGCGTTCATTTCACTGTTGTTGAGGGTGAAGTTCACCGTGGCTTTTTTTCCGCCTTCGACACTCACCAGGTTCTCATCGCCGATCCACCACGTCAGCCGATCTGTCGGCAGGCCTTGTTCGCCGTTGTCCGGGTTGAAGTACAACCAGTCTTTGCCGTTGAAACTGCGCAGCCACAACTCGGGGGTCTGAGGTTGATCGGTCGTCAGGCGTATGGTGTGCAGTTTTTCGACCGGTACGTGGGCAATGGACAGCAATAACTCAATGATTCTTGCCTTGTTCGAGGTCGACGTGTCACCCGCCAACAGCAGCTTTACGTTGTCGTCGCTGAGGTTGTTGACCCGCTTGATGGCTTCGGTAACAAAGGTTTCGATGTCCGCCGAGTGCTGGCGGATAGGTTCGAGCAGGGCTTCGGCGGCAATTTTTTCCGCGCCTTCAATGGCGATGCTGTCACGGAAAACCGAGCCTTTGATCTTGGGTTTATCTCCGCTGTAGCGTTTGGTCAGTACCAGGCGGTAGTAAAGTGTCTGGTTGCCGGTGGCGCGTCGGGCCGACCAGGTGACTTTGCGGTTGCCGTCGACGCGGTTGACGCTTACACCGTAATTGTTGGAGATGAAACTCTCGTTGAGGCTGACGTAGTCGTGGCTCAGGGGCGGTACGAACATCTGGATCTTGACTGGGTCTTTGGTGTTGGCGACGAACTCGACTTTGGCGTCGATGTTCCACAAGTCGTCCGTTTCATCCTCGGTCACTGGAATGCCGAGAACGAAAATCTGATACGCCGTGATCGCTATCCCCAGTGTCACCAGGACAGCAATCAGGATTTTCAGATGGAGGGTAATCGAGCGCATGGGTATTACTCTGCGGTATGAGCGTCGGTGGCACAGGCAGGCTTGCCCGCTGCGTATTTAAGACTCGGATCGACCAGCGCATCAAAGCGTTTGAGTGCTTCGGAACCTATCAAAAGCGGGTATTGGAATGCACTTCGGTCAGTCAAGTTCACTTCGATGCTGCGAATAGCAGTACCCATGCACACATCCAGGCTGATGACCGGGCGCGCGGTGTACTTTTTTTCATCGTCAGGGTCGTAATCGCCGGCGCGGCGCTTGATCTTGCTGACCCGTGCCAATGGTCGCTCGATCGGATGTGCGTGGGCATCGTCGATGGCCAGGTAGAAGCGCACCCAGGTTTCGCCATTGCGTTTGAAGCGCTTGATGTCGCGGGCGCTGAGGGAGGCGGTTTTGGCGCCGGTGTCGAGTTTTGCCGCGACTTGCAGATCGATGTCGGAGAGTGTGGCGTATTCGTTAAGGCCATACACAGTCTTGTCAGCCGCAGCACTTACACCGGGTAAAAGGAATAAACAGAATAATGTGGGGAAGGGCTTGAGTCTCATAAATCCTGGCGCGGTGAAAGGACTATCTTCGGGGCGAGGGCGGTTTTCACATAGCGCGCAAGCTTCCTCGTGCGCCTGACATACAGGTAGACGGGCATTGGTACCGGTTCCAGTCGACAGAGGCGCGCGGCATTCTAGCATGAAGGTTTTGCGCCGTGAGGATAGTAAGCAGCCTTCAAACGCTGTGGGAAACGTCCTTGTTGATGACGCGTCAAAAGCAGCGCTCATCAGGCAATTGTCGACAATGTTGTGTTTTTAATTGACTGATATACCCTTTATGGCTAGCTTTTATCGGTAAGATGTTGACAATGTGCTGCGTCTTATAGAAATCACGAGTCTCATATGAGACGATTTTCAGGCCCTGCCCGAGAGCGTGTTACGACGTATTCAATGGACCATCGCGCAACGCCGTTTTGTACCCGTTGAGCTGCGTTAATCAATCCTCCTATTTATAGAGAGAGTCGAAAACACCATGAGTGCCAACGTTGATCTGAACAATCGTCCGGACTACGACAAGGTCTTGCAAGATATCGCTGACTACGTCCTGAACTTCGAGATCGAGTCCAGGGAAGTGCTGGACACTGCGCGCAACTGCCTGATGGATACCCTGGGCTGTGGCCTTTTGGCACTGCGATTCCCTGAGTGCACCAAGCATCTTGGCCCAATCGTCGAAGGGACTATTGTGCCGTTCGGTGCACGTGTTCCTGGTACCCGTTTCAGTCTTGACCCGGTAAAAGCGGCTTGGGACATTGGTTGCATTGTGCGCTGGCTTGATTACAACGACACATGGCTGGCCGCTGAGTGGGGTCACCCGTCCGATAACCTCGGCGGCATTCTCGCCGTGGCGGACCATCTGTCGCAAAAGCGCGTCGCCAACGGTGATGCTCCGTTGACCGTGCGTGCCGTGCTTGAATCGATGATCATGGCTCATGAAATCCAGGGTGTTATTGCGCTGGAGAACTCGTTCAATCGCGTCGGTCTTGACCACGTATTGTTGGTGAAAGTGGCATCGACGGCTGTCACCGCCAAGCTGATGGGTGCTAACCGCGAACAGCTGCTGGCTGCGCTGTCTCATGCGTTCGTTGATGGTCAGGCGTTGCGTACTTATCGTCATGCGCCGAATGCCGGCTCTCGTAAGTCCTGGGCTGCGGGCGACGCCTCAAGCCGTGGCGTGCGTCTGGCCGATATCGCCATGCGCGGCGAGATGGGTATTCCTGGCGTGCTGAGTGCGCCGCAGTGGGGCTTCTACGACGTATTGTTTAGCCACACCAACAAGGATCTGGCGCTCAAGCCAGAGGGCAAGCGTGAGTTCGCCCTCTCTCAGGCATACGGCACATATGTGATGGAGAATGTGCTGTTCAAAATAAGCTTTCCTGCTGAATTCCACGCGCAAACTGCGTGTGAAGCCGCTGTAACCCTGCATCCGCAGGTCAGGGATCGCCTGCACGAGATCGAGAAAATCGTCATCACGACCCACGAGTCGGCTATTCGGATCATTTCCAAGCAAGGCAAACTGGCCAACGCGGCAGATCGCGATCACTGCATTCAATACATGACGGCGGTGCCGCTGGCGTTTGGTAACCTGGTTGCCGAGCAGTACGAAGACGACTTCCACGCCGCTCATCCGATCATTGACGAGCTGCGCGAGAAGATGGTGATTGTGGAAGACGCGCGCTATACCCGTGAATACCTGGAGGCCGACAAGCGCTCCATCGCCAATGCGATTCAAGTGTTCTTCACGGATGGTTCCAGCACCGAACAGGTTGTGGTCGAGTACCCGATTGGTCACCGTCGTCGTCGCGTCGAAGGTATTCCGTTGCTCGAAGACAAGTTCAAGGCCAACCTGGCAACCAGATTCACCGCCCAGCGCACCAGCGAAATCTTCGCCCTGTGCAAGGATCAGGCGAAGCTGGAAGCTACGCCGGTCAACCGTTTTGTTGATTTGTTCGTGATTTGAAATGACGGCTGAAATCTGAAACTGTAGGGGCTGACTTGTCTGCGATAAGGGCCGAAGGTCCTTCGTGCGGTGGTTAATCCAGCCATTTGCGAGCGCTTCGGTCGGACGCGACCCGGACCGATTCGCAGACAAGGCAGCTCCTACAGGGTTCACGCATTACTTGAACCGTCGCTCGACGCCTTTTTCTACGAGGATTTTTGCTGAAATCTCTTCAACCGAAAAGTGCGTGGAGTTGATGTGCGGAATGTTTTCACGGCGGAGGAGGCTTTCTACTTCGCGGACTTCGAACTCGCACTGGGCATAGCTGGAGTAGCGGCTATTGGGTTTGCGTTCGTTGCGAATCGCCGTCAATCGATCCGGATCAATGGTCAGGCCGAACAGTTTGTTTCGATGCTGCTTGAGCGCAGCCGGTAATTGCAAATGCTCCATGTCGTCTTCGGTCAACGGGTAGTTGGCCGCACGAATGCCGAATTGCATGGCCATGTATAGACAAGTTGGCGTTTTGCCACAGCGCGAGACGCCCACCAGGATAAGGTCGGCTTTGTCGTAGTAGTGCGTACGGGCGCCGTCGTCATTGTCGAGCGCGAAGTTAACCGCCTCGATCCGCTCCATGTAGTTGGAGTTGTGCCCGATAGAGTGGGATTTACCGACTGAATACGAGGAGTGTGAACTAAGCTCCAGCTCCAGCGGGGCGAGAAAGGTTGAGAAGATATCGATCATGAAGCCGTTTGAGGTCGCCAGGATTTCGCGAATTTCCTGGTTGACGATGGTGTCGAAAATGATCGGTCGTAGTTCATCCTTATCGGCGGCGCTGTTGATTTGTTGTACCATAGCGCGCGCCTTTTCCACGTTATCGATGTACGGTCGCGTGAACTTATTGAACGTGATGTTTTCGAATTGCGCTAACAGGCTTTGGCCGAGTGTCTCGGCTGTGATGCCAGTGCCGTCGGAGATGAAGAAAGCAGATCGTTTCATTTGCGCCGTGGGCCTTAAGCTGGTGACGAATCTTGGATATGATAGGCCCGCTTGCGGACCTTGATGGCCAGCATTCTCACTTATTTTCCAGGTCCAGGCCACAAACGCTCGGAACCGCTCTTAATAGATGTTTCAGCGCCCTGAGCTTTTCCCAACACAGTTAGTGGAGAGATCACCTTGGTAGAGTACGTAGTTTCCCTCGATAAGCTCGGCGTCCATGATGTGGAGCACGTGGGGGGCAAGAACGCATCCCTCGGCGAGATGATCAGTAACCTCGCGGGCGCCGGTGTTTCGGTCCCCGGTGGCTTTGCCACTACGGCTCAAGCGTATCGTGATTTTCTTGAGTTGAGCGGTTTGAACGATCAGATCCATGCCGCCCTTGATGCGCTTGACGTCGATGATGTCAACGCTCTGGCCAAGACGGGTGCGCAAATCCGCGCCTGGATCATGGAGGCCGAGTTTCCCGAAAAACTCAACGCTGAAATTCGTACGGCGTTCGCCGAGCTGTCGGCCGGCAACCCGAACCTGGCTGTTGCCGTGCGTTCTTCGGCCACCGCTGAAGACTTGCCCGACGCATCGTTCGCCGGCCAGCAAGAAACCTTCCTTAATATTCGCGGTGTCGAAAACGTCATCCGCGCAGCAAAGGAAGTGTTCGCCTCGCTGTTCAATGACCGCGCTATTTCCTATCGTGTGCACCAAGGCTTCGATCACAAACTGGTCGCTCTGTCTGCAGGTGTGCAGCGCATGGTTCGCTCGGAAACCGGCACTGCCGGCGTGATGTTCACGCTGGATACCGAATCCGGTTTCCGTGACGTGGTGTTTATCACAGGCGCCTATGGCCTGGGTGAAACAGTGGTTCAGGGCGCGGTCAACCCTGACGAGTTCTACGTTCACAAAAATACCCTTGCAGCCGGTCGCCCAGCGATTCTGCGCCGCAACCTGGGCAGCAAAGCCATCAAAATGATTTACGGCGACGAAGCCAAGGCTGGTAGATCGGTCAAGGTTATCGACGTAGAGCCGGCTGATCGTGCGCGCTTCTGCCTGACCGACGCCGAAGTCAGCGAACTGGCCAAGCAGGCAATGATTATCGAGCAGCACTACAAGTGCCCGATGGACATCGAATGGGCCAAAGACGGTGATGATGGCAAGCTTTACATCGTTCAGGCCCGCCCTGAAACCGTGAAAAGCCGTACGTCGTCCAACGTCATGGAGCGCTACCTGCTCAAGGAAACCGGCACTGTGCTGGTGGAAGGTCGCGCTATCGGTCAGCGCATCGGCGCTGGCAAAGTACGGATCATCAAAGATGTATCCGAGATGGACAAAGTGCAGCCGGGCGATGTGTTGGTTTCCGACATGACCGACCCGGACTGGGAGCCGGTGATGAAGCGCGCCAGCGCCATCGTCACTAACCGTGGTGGACGTACCTGTCACGCGGCAATCATCGCTCGCGAGCTGGGTATCCCGGCCGTGGTCGGTTGCGGCAACGCCACCGAAGTGTTGCAAGAAGGGCAGGGCGTGACCGTTTCCTGTGCCGAAGGCGATACCGGCTACATTTTCGAGGGCGAACTGGGCTTCGACATCAAGAAGAACTCGGTCGATGCCATGCCTGATCTGCCGTTCAAGATCATGATGAACGTTGGTAACCCTGATCGCGCGTTCGATTTTGCCCAGTTGCCCAATGCCGGTGTCGGCCTGGCGCGTCTGGAGTTCATCATCAACCGGATGATCGGCGTGCACCCCAAGGCGCTGCTGAACTACGCCGGTCTGCCGCAAGACATCAAGGCCAGTGTCGACAAGCGTATCGCTGGCTACGACGACCCGGTCGGCTTCTACGTAGAGAAACTGGTTGAAGGTATCAGCACTTTGGCAGCGGCGTTCACGCCGAAAAAAGTCATCGTGCGCCTGTCGGACTTCAAGTCCAACGAATACGCCAACCTGATCGGCGGCAAGCTGTACGAGCCGGAAGAAGAAAACCCGATGCTGGGTTTCCGCGGTGCTTCGCGTTACATCAGCGAAAACTTCCGTGACTGTTTCGAGCTCGAATGCCGCGCCCTCAAGCGTGTGCGCAATGAGATGGGCCTGACCAACGTCGAAATCATGGTGCCGTTCGTGCGCACCCTGGGCGAAGCCAGTCAGGTCATCGATCTGCTCGCGGCCAACGGTCTGGTCCGTGGCGAGAACGGTTTGCGCATCATCATGATGTGCGAGTTGCCTTCCAACGCGATCCTGGCCGAGGAGTTCCTTGAATTCTTCGACGGCTTCTCGATTGGTTCCAACGACCTGACTCAGCTGACCCTGGGCCTGGATCGCGACTCAGGGATCATTGCTCACCTGTTCGACGAGCGTAACCCTGCTGTCAAAAAGCTCCTGTCGAACGCAATCCAGGCGTGCAACAAGGCTGGCAAGTACATCGGTATTTGCGGTCAGGGTCCTTCGGATCACCCTGATCTGGCCAAGTGGCTGATGGAGCAAGGCATCGAAAGTGTTTCATTGAACCCTGACTCCGTGCTGGAAACCTGGTTCTTCCTGGCGGAAGCTCAGGCGCCGGTCTGATGTGATGAGTGAGGCGTCGGCTTGCTTTGGCAGGTCGGCGCTTCGTCGCGTTTTCTTGGGCGGTTTTCTCAAAGAAACCGCCTTTTTTGTGCAAGAGCAATATGCAAAGCAGCAGCAATCTCTTTCCTGTGGCCTTGATCAGCGCCGAACGCCGTGGCGATCTGATTGAGGACGTGTACCGTTTGAAACCCGCCAACAGCCCGGACATCAGTGTCGAACTGGCCGTGACCCGTCTCGGACTGGCCGAACAGCCCGATACGCGGGGCATTCCAGTGGTCCTGCTACACGGTAGTTTCTCCAATCGACGCTTCTGGTATTCACCCAAAGGCATTGGCCTGGGCGCGTATCTGGCGCGCGCGGGTTTCGATGTGTGGATTCCGGAAATGCGCGGGCATGGTCTGTCTTCGCGCAATCAAGCTTACCGGCACAACCGTGTGGCCGATTACGCGCGCTATGACCTGCCGGCAATTGGCGCCTTTGTGCGAGAGCAAAGTGGGCAGCCCCCGCACTGGATTGGCCACTCGCTGGGCGGTATCACGCTCGCGGCGGCGCTTGGTGGGCATTACCTTGACTCGGAGGGCGTGGCCTCGGTTGCGCTGTTCGGCAGTCAGATCAGTCGTACGTATTGGCCGTTGAAGATCCCGCCAGTTGAGTGGGGCGGGCGCCTGTTGCTCAAGCGCTTCAGGCATATCTCCGGCTCGCGCTTGAAGCGAGGGCCCGAAGATGAGCCTATTGGGCTGGCATTGGAAAGCATGCGTTGGTATGGGCTTTTCCGTCGCTTTGGCGATGCCGAGCGAGATTGGTGGGCGGGGTTGAGCGAGGTCCGAGTGCCGGTGCTCGCGGTTGCCGCCACTGGGGATGATCAAGACCCCGTATGGGCTTGTCGTAAGCTGTACGAGCAGTTCGGTTCAGAGCGACGCCAGTTTGTCTGCCTCGGTCGTGATCAGGGCTTTGCCGAAGACTTTGGCCATGTCGAAATGCTCGTCAGCAGAGGCGCGCAAACGCAAGTATGGCCGTTAGTAGCGGGCTGGTTGCGGGATCCGTCTGTGCCTCTGACCGAGCAGTAACACCCACGGTTTGGCGATGAAGCGCTGATACAGAGCGGTCGGGCAGTTTCGCTAAAGTAGCGTTGCGGCTAAGCTATGACGCATTAAACTGTTTCAGCCATTTTCGCTTTCCGGGCCTGCATTTATGTTCGTGCCACTTGAGCGCCTGATCAATTTGAATGAAGGCTACCGGCGAACCTTCAAAGTCGCTGGGCGAGATATGTTGTTGATGGTCGTCGATAACCTGCCCCTGCTGCTCGAGGACAGCTGTCCGCATCAAGGCGCGCCCTTGCACAGCGGGACCCTTGTGGGTACGGTCTTGCGATGCAAGCGTCATGGTATTGAGTTCCAATTACCGAGCGGGCGTCCCTTGCAGGCGTCATGCCCGGGCCTGAAGTTTTTTACCCTGACCTATGAAGGTGATCGAATTGGTATCGATGTCTAGCTGCGCCAGCGTGCCCACGGCTTAACACAGGCATCTGCATGACGTTTTTCTAAAGAGCCATTGATTTGAAACGGTCAAATGTCTCGCAACACCTCAGATCCTCTTTTTTTAATGATAGGAGTTCACCCATGCATTACCTCACCCCCGATTTGTGCGATGCCTACCCGGAACTGGTGCAGGTCGTTGAGCCGATGTTCAGCAATTTTGGTGGCCGCGATTCCTTTGGTGGTGAAATCGTCACCATCAAGTGTTTCGAGGACAACTCGTTGGTCAAAGAGCAGGTCGATCTCGACGGTAAGGGTAAAGTGTTGGTAGTCGACGGCGGTGGCTCGCTGCGCAAGGCGTTGCTGGGTGACATGCTCGCCGAAAAAGCTTCAAGGAATGGCTGGGAAGGCCTGGTGATTTACGGTTGCATCCGCGACGTCGACGTCATCGCGCAAACCGATCTGGGCGTGCAGGCACTGGCCAGCCACCCAATGAAAACCGACAAGCGCGGTATCGGCGACCTTAACGTGGCGGTGACATTCGCGGGTGTGACCTTCCGTCCGGGCGAGTACGTATACGCTGACAATAATGGCGTGATCATCTCCCCAAGCCCTTTGAAGATGCCGGAATAAACAGGACACCCAATGTTCGACGAAGCAAACGCGCAATGGGGGCTGGTACATGCCTTGGTGCTGGATGGTAAAGGCGGGGCGCGTTTCATCGCTCGAACCGAACTGGATGACCTTCAAATGCAGCCAGACGAAAGTGTCTGGCTGCACTGGGATCGCGGTCATCCGCAAACCCAGACCTGGTTGCGCTCCTCCAGCGGGCTGAGCGAGTTCAGCTGTGACCTGCTGCTTGAAGAGAACACACGGCCGCGTTTGGTGCCATTGCCCAACGCCGAGTTGCTGCTGTTTCTGCGTGGGGTCAACCTCAATCCGGGTGCCGAGCCCGAGGATATGGTGTCGGTACGCATCTTTGCTGCGGCGCAACAGGTTATCTCTCTGCGTTTGCGTCCCTTGCGAGCCACCGATGAGCTGATCGAACACCTGAATCAAGGCAACGGTCCAAAAAACACCTCTGAATTGATCCTTTATCTCGCTCAATACCTCACGGATAAGGTCCAGACGCTGGTCAGTGAACTGTCGGAATTGGTCGACGAAGAGGAAGAAAAGATAGATGCCGACGAACGGTACGCTTCCGATCATGGTGACATGTTGCATATCCGTCGACGTGCTGCCGGTCTGCGCCGTTTTTTGGCGCCGCAACGCGAGATTTACGCGCAATTGACTCGCAACAAATTGCCTTGGTTTGCCCATGATGATGCGAGTTACTGGAATGAACTTAACAACAGTTTGATCCGCTACCTGGAAGAGCTGGAATTGACTCGTGAGCGTGTCGGCCTGGTCCTTGAGTCCGAGGACCGACGGATGCGCGAGGGCATGAACCGGGTGATGTATCGCTTCGGTATCATCACCGGTATTTTCCTGCCGATGAGCTTTCTGACCGGTTTGCTGGGCGTCAACGTGGGAGGCATGCCTGGTGCGAGCAATCCATACGGGTTTCTGATTGCTTGCTCGATAATGGCGGCAGTGGGGCTTGGCCAGTGGTGGTTGTTCCGTCGCTTGCGCTGGGTATAGAGATGAAGGCTTTTTGCTACTAAATGACCCATTTGTGACTCGGTCGATTCTTGTCGCGTCTTTCAGTGACATTGCGTGAGGTTACCTATGCACGATCCATTCGAACAATCACTGCGCGACATGCTCAACTCTTCATCCTCCAGTCGGGATGACGATGCTTGCTTGGGCCGTGTTTTGAAAACTGCCAACCGTCAGGTAGGTGCAGGGGATTTGTTCAGTTTGCTCGGCCGCTGGTCGCAAGCACTGATGATCGGCCTCAACAACGGTTCGGCGCATATAGCACCTGTTTCGCGTAGCACGCTTTCCTCTGCTCGCCCTGCTGATAAGGCTGATTGAACATGGAATTGAACCTCTGGACGCAGAGCCTTGTGACCGCCATGACTGTGTTGTGGACCAAAGTTGCAAACTTTATTCCGAACCTGTTCGGCGCCCTCATTGTGGTGCTGCTGGGCTTTGTTGTTGCCAAATTACTCGACACGCTGCTGTCTAAATTGCTCGCCAAGCTGGGTCTGGATCGCCTAATGGGCGGCACCGGGTTGACCAAGTTGATTGCGCGGGCGGGTGTTCAGGTACCGATTTCGACCCTGGTCGGCAAAATCGTCTATTGGTTCGTGTTACTGATTTTTCTTGTGTCAGCCGCTGAATCCCTTGGGTTGGAACGCGTATCTGCGACCCTGGACATGTTGGCCCTGTACCTGCCGAAGGTATTTGGCGCGGCATTGGTGCTGCTTGTGGGCGTACTGCTGGCGCAATTAGCCAATGGCCTGGTGCGTGGCGCGGCTGAAGGCGTAGGCCTCGACTATTCTGCTGGCCTTGGGCGCATCGCTCAAGGGCTGGTCATTATCATTAGTATTTCAGTCGCAATCAGCCAGTTAGAGGTCAAAACAGACCTGCTTAACCACGTGATTGTGATCGGTTTGATTACCGTTGGTCTGGCCGTTGCGTTGGCAATGGGGCTTGGAAGTCGTGAAATCGCCGGACAGATTCTGGCGGGAATTTATGTGCGGGAGTTGTATCAGGTTGGGCAACAAGTGCGTGTGGGCGAGGTCGAAGGGCAGATCGAAGAAATTGGCACGGTGAAAACAACCTTGCTGACCGATGAGGGAGAGTTGGTGTCATTGTCCAACCGAATCCTCCTCGAGCAGCGAGTGAGCAGCCGCTAACACGGCGAATCCTGCTAATGTATGCCGCCACCAAATTGCCGGAAACATCGGCAGTGGCGGACATTGACCTGACTGTCGGCACGACTTGTTTTGAATAAACCCCAATCGCTGTCCATGCGCTACGACCCCCGCGAACTCTCCGATGAGGAGTTGGTGGCGCGGGCGCACGTCGAGCTGTTTCATGTGACGCGCGCATACGAAGAGTTGATGCGGCGCTACCAAAGGACCCTTTTTAACGTGTGCGCGCGTTATTTAGGGAACGATCGCGATGCTGACGATGTCTGTCAGGAAGTGATGCTGAAAGTGTTGTACGGGCTGAAAAATTTCGAAGGTAAGTCGAAGTTCAAGACCTGGCTCTACAGCATCACTTACAACGAATGCATTACGCAGTACCGAAAGGAACGGCGGAAGCGTCGCTTGATGGACGCGTTGAGCCTGGACCCACTTGAGGAGGCGGCTGAAGAGAAGGCGCCTACTCCTGAAGAACGGGGCAGCCTTGATCGTTGGCTTGTGTATGTGAACCCGATTGATCGGGAGATTTTGGTGCTACGCTTTGTCGCAGAGCTGGAATTTCAGGAGATCGCGGATATTATGTACATGGGCTTGAGCGCCACAAAAATGCGCTATAAACGGGCTCTTGATAAACTACGTGAGAAATTTGCAGGCATGACTGAAACTTAAGTCGTGGCAAATATCTCTAACGTGCTGGTAAGTTCTGATAGACTTGCCGACGAGCTGTCCTTCAGTACGAAGGATCGCTTAACAATCACCAGATGGGGATTTAACGGATGAAACTGAAAAACACCTTGGGCATTGCCATTGGTTCTATTGTAGCCGTGACTTCGTTCGGCGTTCTGGCACAAGGCCAAGGCGCGGTCGAGGGTGAGCTGTTCTACCAGAAACACTTCAACCGTAGCGTCGACGACGTTGAGGATGGCTACAATCCTGGTGCTTCCATCGGCTACTTCCTGACCGATGACGTCGAAGTGATTTTGGGCTACGACAAAACCAATTACACGCGCTCGAACAACAACACCAACTGGCAGAAAATTCGCGGCGACGAAGCTTCTCTGACCGGTATGTACCACTTCGGTACTGTTGGTGACGCTATTCGTCCATACGTTTCCGGTGGTTTCGCTCACCAGAGCTTGACCAACGTGCAGGCTGATGGCCATTCGGGTCGTGACCAATCCACATTCGCTACAGTCGGTGGCGGTGCCAAGTGGTACATCACTGACAACTTGTACGCTCGTGCTGGCGTTGACGCTTCGTACAAACTGGACAACGGTAAGTGGGACTACGCTCCTACCATCGGTCTGGGTGTGAACTTCGGTGGTGGCTCCAAGCCAGCTCCGGCACCGGTTCCAGAGGCAGTTGCTGCAGAGCCAGCACCCGTTGCAGAACCAGCTGTTGCTGAGGTTGTACGTGTTGAGTTGGACGTGAAGTTCGACTTCAACAAAGCCGTTGTCAAGCCTAACAGCTACAGCGACATCAAGAACCTCGCTGACTTCATGAAGCAGTACCCACAGACCCGCACTACTGTTGAAGGTCACACTGACTCCGTCGGTCCTGACGCTTACAACCAAAAACTGTCTGAGAAGCGTGCAAGCGCTGTCAAACAGGTTCTGGTTAACCAGTACGGTGTTGGTGCTAACCGCGTGAATTCGGTTGGCTATGGCAAATCCCGCCCAGTTGCTGATAACGCAACTGACGCTGGCCGCGCTATCAACCGTCGCGTAGAAGCTCAAGTAGAAGCTCAAGCTAAGTAATTAGCCCCCGCTTCAAGAGAAGCCCGGCTTTGGCCGGGCTTTTCTTTGTCTGCGATTTGATGCTTTGATGCCTCGTTGTGTGCGGTAGGTCAGCCACAGTGCTTAAGGCTATTCGCCAACACATCGGCTCCCGCAGAGTTGTAGCCCCCCGCCACTTTTCCAATCACCAGAATCGCCGGGCTTTTCAGTTCGAAGGCGACGGCGTCCAGCTGCATGTCAGCCAGCATGCTACGGCATTCGCGTTGATGGGGCAGTGAGGCGTTTTCGATCATGGCCACAGGCGTGTTCGCAGCCAAACCACCCGCGAGCAGGTTGTCGCGTATTTCTGACAGTTTGGCGACGCCCATGTAGACCACCAGTGTCGTGCCACTTTGTGCCAGCGCTGGCCAATTCAGGCTGCTGTCGTCCTGCGTGTGAGCGGTGACCAGGGTCACGCCACGACTGACGCCACGCAAAGTCAGAGATATACCGCACTGAGTTGCTCCGGCCAGTCCGGCAGTGATGCCGTTGACCAGTTCGACCTCAACCCCTTTCGCCCTCAGCCACTCGGCTTCTTCGCCACCGCGTCCGAAGATGCACGGGTCGCCACCTTTAAGTCGCACCACGCACTTGCCTTGTCGGACATAACGCAGCATGAGTCGATGGATGAAGGCCTGAGGTGTCGAGCGACAGCCGCCGCGCTTGCCGACGGCGATCACTCGAGCTGTAGGGCAGTGTTCCAGTATCGCAATATTGACCAGGTCGTCGATCAACACCACCTGGGCTTCGTGCAAGGCCCGCACGGCCTTGAGCGTAAGCAGTTCAGGGTCACCAGGGCCTGCGCCCACCAGCCAGACTTTTGCGCTCATGCTGCAGCCCTCATTAGCTAATTGCTATTGGCAGCGGGTTGGCCGCCAGCAGTCGTTTGATTTCCGGTACGCATGAGCCACATTGGCTACCGCAGCCCAGTTGTGTTTTCAGCTCAATCAGATCAAGTCCGCGACCAATCCCGGCCAGCACGGCGCTTTCGCTGACATTCATGCAGTTGCACAAGGTTTTGCTGCTGTGAGGCGTGGCCGCTGCGTTACCGGGTGGGGTGCTGATCGGCGCTAGAAGCCAGCGGCGCAGTTGTTCATCGGCGCGGCCTTCCAGCCACAGGTTCTGCAGCCAATGCTGGGCGATGGTTTCCCCGGCCAGGCGGATGGCGGTGATTCGGCCATTTTCGATGCGCACCCGCTTGCCAATAGAGCGGCGTGGGTCGTCATAGGACAGTACCGGGCCTTCATTCAGGCCAAGTAGCTGGTCGATCTGTGTGAGTAATTGATTGTCCGGCGCTTGGGTGCTGGCAGCGCGGATCAGCAGAGCAGGACGCTCGCGACCGGCCAGGCTGAGGCTGGCGTAGGCAAAGTTTTCGCACAGCGGGCGCAGGGCTTCAAGATGAGCTTGTACGTCGCTTTCGACCAGCGCAAACAGTTGCCACGGCAACGTCACTGCCTCAATGCGCACACCGGTGTGCTTGAGCTCCGGTTGCTTGGACAGTGGGTCGAACGCCGGTTGTGTGAGGACGTTAACGCCTCCCTTGAGAAAGCGATCACCCCAGTGCATCGGCAAAAACGCCTGGCCTGGTCGTACGCTGTCATCGCTGCTGACGGGCACGATCAAACTACCGCGACGACTTTTCAGACTTACCAGATCGCCCGCTTGCAGGCGATGGCGGCGCATCTCGTCAGGGTGCAAGCTCAATACGGCTTCGCTGACATGGCCGAACAACCGGGCAGCGGTGCCTGTACGGCTCATGCCGTGCCATTGATCGCGCAGGCGCCCTGTGTTCAGGGTCAGCGGGAAGCGTGCGTCACGCAGTTCCTTGGCGGCTCTGTAGGGTTCGGCAATGAAGTTGGCGCGGCCCGACTCGGTGGGGAAGATGCCGTCGCCATACAAGCGCGGTGTTCCTGTCCGGGCACCGGCTGGGAAGGGCCATTGTTGTGGGCCTTGTTGATCGAGCACGGCATAGCTGATGCCCGACAGATCCAGATCACGCTCGCGCGTCAGCTGTTTGTATTCATCGAACAGCGCTTGAGGTTGATCAAACGCGAACAGGCTGGGCGTGCCTGGACGTAGCCGTTGTTCCAGGCGTTGGGCGAAGTCCACGGTAATCGCCCAATCCGCGCGCGCCTGGCCGGGGGCCGGTATCGCCTGGCTCACGTGAGAGATGCGTCGTTCCGAGTTGGTGACCGTGCCTTCTTTTTCGCCCCAACTCGCCGCAGGCAACAGCAGGTCGGCAAAGCGGCAGGTTTCGGTGGTGCGAAAGGCTTCCTGCAGGACCACAAAGGGGCACGTGGTCAGCGCTTGCTGAATTTTCTGTTGATCGGGCAACGACTGCGCGGGGTTGGTGCAGGCAATCCAAAGGGCCTTGATCTTGCCCGCCTGCAATTGCTCGAACAACTCGATGGCGGTCAGGCCGGTAGAGTCGGGTAACGCATCGACCCCCCAATACGCGGCAACCTCTGCGCGATGCGTGGCGTTGGCCGCTTCGCGGTGGCCCGGCAGCAAATTGGACAAGCTGCCTGTTTCGCGGCCGCCCATGGCGTTGGGCTGACCGGTGAGAGAGAAGGGGCCTGCGCCGGTACGGCCGATTTGCCCGGTTGCCAAATGCAGGTTGATCAGTGCGCTGTTCTTGGCGCTACCCGAGGTGGACTGATTCAAACCCATGCACCACAGCGACAGAAAGCTCGGGGCGGTGCCAATCCATTGCGCGCAGGCGTGCAGTTGCTCCACGGGAATGCCGCAGATTTCGGCGACCATTTGCGGGGTGTAATCGCGCACCAGGGTTTTTAGCTCTGCATAGCCCTGGGTATGCTGATCGATAAAGCTGCGATCGATCCAGTCTTCCCAAAGCAGCAGGTGCAGGATGCCGTGAAACAGCGCGACATCGGTGCCGGGCTGGATCGCCAGGTGCAAGTCCGCCAGTTCGCAGGTGTCTGTGCGGCGCGGGTCGACCACGATTATTTTCATGTCCGGCCGCTGGCTTTTCGCTTCTTCCAGCCGACGGAAGAGCACCGGGTGGGCATAAGCCATGTTGCTGCCAACGATTAGCACGCAATCGCTGAGCTCAATGTCCTCGTAGCTACACGGTGGTGCGTCTGCACCCAGGCTGCGTTTGTAGCCGACCACTGCGGAAGACATGCACAGCCGCGAGTTGCTGTCGATATTGTTGGTGCCGACCAGTGCCCGGGCCAGTTTGTTGAACGCGTAATAGTCCTCGGTCAGCAGTTGCCCGGAGACGTAAAACGCAACGCTGTCCGGGCCGTGTTCGCGAATGGTGTCGGCGAACACGTTGGCCGCGTGGTCAAGCGCTGTGTCCCAATCGGTGACGCTGCGGGCCAAGGATTTACCCAGGCGCAGTTCCGGGTACAGCGCCCGAGCCGTCAAGTCGCCGGTCAGGTGCAGGCTTGAACCTTTGCTGCACAATTTGCCGAAGTTGGCCGGGTGCCGGGGATCGCCGCTGACGCCGAGAATGCGCTCGTTGTCATGTTCGATCAGCACGCCACAGCCGACTCCGCAATAACAGCAGGTCGACGCGGTGATCTGCGTTGTAGCGGCGGGTGGGCGCATTATGCTGCTTCCTTCAATGCCAGTTGCACGCGGCCGTTCTCTACCCGGGCCAAGTGTGTGTGCGTGCAGCCCACGTCGGGCGCCTGCGCTGCACCCGATTCCAGGTCGATCTGCCAGTTGTGCAGCGGGCACGCTACGCGCTTCCCATAGATCAACCCCTGAGACAATGGGCCGCCTTTGTGTGGGCAACGGTCGTCGAGGGCGAAGACTTCATCGTCGCTGGTGCGAAAGATGGCGATGTCCCCCTTGGGCCCTTCGATGATGCGCGAGCCCAGTGGGTTGATGTCTTCCAGAGCGCAGATATCGAGCCAGTTCATGCCAGCACCTCCACAGGGATGCGTTCGAATTCTTTCTTCAGCAGCGGTTGCTCGATGCGCTCTTTCCATGGGTCCTGCTCGAATGACAGTGAGAACTGCAATTTCGCGTTCAGGGCCCGGCGGTTATCGTGATCTTCCAGCACTGCTTTTTTGATGTGCTCCATGCCGACCCGCTGCAGGTAGTGCACGGTGCGCTCCAGGTAGAATGCTTCTTCGCGATACAGCTGCAGGAAGGCGCCGTTGTATTCGCGGACTTCTTCAGCGGTTTTCAGCTTGACGAAGAATTCGGCGACTTCGGTCTTGATCCCGCCGTTGCCACCGATGTACATCTCCCAGCCGGAGTCGACGCCGATGATGCCGACGTCCTTGATCCCGGCTTCCGAACAGTTGCGCGGGCATCCGGACACGGCCAGTTTGACCTTGTGCGGTGACCACATATTGAAAAGATCGTGCTCGAGTTCGATACCCAGTTGGGTCGAGTTCTGCGTGCCAAAGCGGCAGAACTCACTGCCGACACAGGTCTTCACCGTGCGGATCGATTTGCCGTAGGCATGCCCAGAAGGCATGTCGAGGTCTTTCCAGACACCCGGCAAATCCTGCTTCTTGATCCCCAACAGGTCGATACGCTGCCCGCCGGTGACCTTGACCATGGGCACGTTGTACTTGTCGGCGACATCGGCAATACGGCGCAGCTCGGACGGGTTGGTCACGCCGCCCCACATCCGCGGTACCACCGAATAAGTGCCGTCTTTCTGAATATTGGCGTGAGCGCGTTCGTTGATCAGGCGCGATTGCGGATCGTCCTTTGCCTCGCCTGGCCAGGTGGAAATCAGGTAATAGTTCAGCGCTGGACGGCAGGTGGCGCAGCCGTTGGGGGTGCGCCAGTTCATGTAACTCATGGCGCCGGCGATGGTCAGCAGATGCTGATCGCGGATGGCCTTGCGGATTTGTCCATGGTTCAGGTCGCTGCAACCGCAGATGGCTTTTTCGCTCTTCGGTTTGACGTCCGCCGCGCCGCCCACGGTGTTGATCAGAATCTGCTCCACCAGACCGGCGCAAGAACCGCATGAGCTGGCTGCCTTGGTGTGCTTCTTCACGTCATCGACGCTGAACAGGCCATGTTCCTGAATCGCCTTGACGATGGTCCCTTTGCAGACCCCATTGCAGCCGCAGACTTCGGCACTGTCGGCCATGCTCATGGCTTTGTCCTGGCCCTGGTGGCCGACATCGCCCAAGGCGTTTTCGCCGAACATCAGGTGGTCGCGGATTTCATTGATCTGATGGTTTTCGCGGATTTGCCGGAAGTACCAGCCGCCGTCTGCGGTGTCGCCATACAGGCAGGCACCGACCAGGATGTCATCCTTGATCACCAGCTTTTTATAGACCCCGCCAATCGGGTCGGACAGGGTGATGGTTTCGGTGCCTTCGCCGCCCATGAAGTCGCCAGCGGAAAACAGGTCGACGCCGGTCACTTTCAACTTGGTCGAGGTCACCGAGCCTTGATAGCGCGCAAAGCCCAGTTGTGCCAGGTGGTTCGCGCAGACCTTGGCCTGTTCGAACAGCGGCGCCACCAGTCCGTAGGCAATACCTCGATGGCTGGCGCATTCGCCGATGGCATACACGCGCGGGTCGTAGGTTTGCAGGGTGTCGTTGACCAGAATCCCCCTGTTGCAGGGGATGCCAGCCTGTTCGGCCAATTCGGTGGCGGGGCGGATGCCGGCGGCCATGACCACCAGATCAGCAGGGATCACATCGCCGTTCTTGAATTGCACAGCTTTCACCCGGCCTTTGCCGTCATCGAGCAGTGCCTGGGTCTGTTCTTTCAGGCGGAACGTCAGGCCGCGTTTTTCCAATTCCATTTGCAGTAAATGCGCGGAAGTCTGGTCCAGTTGGCGTTCCAGCAGCCATTCGCCGATGTGCACCACGGTCACGTGCATGCCGCGCAGCTTGAGGCCGTTGGCGGCCTCGAGGCCGAGCAGGCCGCCACCAATCACCACTGCGTGGGTGTGGGTCTTGGCGGTGTTGATCATGGTCTGGGTGTCGGCGATGTCGCGGTAGCCGATCACACCCTGCAGGTCATTGCCAGGGATTGGCAGGATAAAGGGGGTCGAGCCGGTCGCGATCAGCAAACGATCATAGTGGGCTTCGGTGCCGTCGTCGGCGATTACCAGGCGCTTGGCGCGATCTATTTTCACTACTTTACGGTTGAGCAGTAGCTGGATGTTGTTTTCCAGGTACCAGCTCAAATCGTTGAGCACGATTTCATCGAACGTTTGCTCGCCGGCCAATACTGGCGACAGCAGAATGCGGTTGTAATTGGGGTGTGGCTCTGCGCCGAACACGGTGATGTCGTACAGGTCGGCGCTCAGTTTGAGCAGCTCTTCGAGGGTGCGAACGCCGGCCATGCCGTTGCCAATCATCACCAGTTTGAGTTTTTTCATAGTGCCTCCGAGAGACCACGAGGGGCGTGCTCGACAAGTTCCGCGCAAACAAAAAAAGGCGTCCCGCTAGTCACCTAGCGAGGACGCCTTTGTCCAGTCCCGTTCTCTCGGGAAGTGCAGCTTTCGTCGTTGAAAGCGGCCACTTTATAAATTGCTTGATGAACCTAATGCAGTGGTTGTGCCAAGTCGGTGGGCGCCCATGATTACTGGGGTTTTCCAGGCGTTGTGCGGGGTTGATTGCACTCTTTTAACGCGGATTGCGCGCAAGTGGTGCGATCTTGGGTCGCCACCTCATCCACGCAAGATCCAGATAATCAGCAACAGATTCACCAGCAACGACGTCAGCGCCAGTGCTCGCCATACCTTCAGCGGCTCCCGTTCCAGCAGCGGTCTGGGCTTGATCTTGAGCGTGGTCAGTTCGGCCTGCTCCAGTTCCAATAACCACTCTTCGGCGGTCTCATAACGCTGGGTCGGGTCTGCGCTCAGCGCCCGGCTCAGGTTGCGCTCCAGCCAGTCCGGTACGTCCGGTCGATAGCGACTGGCTGGAACCGCCACGCCAAAGTGCGGGTGTTGAAACGCTTCGATTTCGCCATAGGGATAGTGCCCGGTGAGTAAGTAATACAGGGTCACTCCGGCGCTGTATAAGTCCTGTTGTCCACTGGGTGCTACGCCGTCAAAAGCTTCGGGGGCGATATAGCTGGGTGTGCCGGGTAAGTCGTTGGCGGTATCGACTGACAAACCGGGGCAATACGCCAGGCCGAAATCCAGCACGCGCAGCTCGCCACCGTCATCGAGCAGCAGGTTCTCCGGCTTGATGTCGCGATGCACGATGTTGCGCCGATGCAGTAGACCCAGGGCGCGCAGCAAGCTTATGGCCATATCCTGCCATTGCGGCAACGGCAGTGGACCGTTTTCCTCGAACACCTGGGCCAGGGTCTGACCGGGGTATTCGCGCATCACGTAATACAAATGCTGACGTTCGGGGGCGGGATGTATTTCAGGGAAAAACCGTCCGGCCACGCGCCGCAAGAACCACTCTTCCAGTAGCAGGCTTTGTCCGGCATTACTTTCGGCATGACGACTTGCAGGCAGGGTTTTCAGTAGCCAGGGCTGTTGCTGCTGATCGCGGACCCGGTATAGCAGGGATTGCCGCGACTGCCCGAGTACCGTTTCCACCTGCCAGCCTTCGAACCGTTGGCCTGGCTTCAGCGCGGGAGGTATTGACCATTGCTGAAGCTGGATCAGGGTGTCGCCAAGGTTATCCTGCCCCAGCCCATCGACCTGAATCAGCAGGGCGCTGGCGTTGTCCTGACTGCCCGCCAGGTGCGCGGCGCTGACCAGGGTCTGCACCGCGTTATCGAGATTGTCCTGCTCGCGCAGGATCGAAGTGATGCTGGCTTCGCTGAGCGTTGCCCATACGCCATCACTGAGCAGCAGCCAACGTTCGCCCTCGCGCAGTTCGCCGTCGAGGTAGTCCATGACCACGTATTGATCGAGCCCTAGCGCGCGCTTGAGGACGTGTTGCATATCTGGTTGTTCCCAGACGTGGTCCTCACTGACGAGCAGCAGTTGCCCTGCGTGCCAGCGGTAAACCCGACAATCGCCGACATGGGCCAGGGTGAAACGCCGGCCCCGTAAGACGATGGCACTCAACGTGGTCAGCAGCCCGTTGGCCAGTAGCCACCGATTTTGAGCCAGCAACAGGCGGTCCAGCGATTGCGCGACACCCCAGGTTTCCGGAGTGGCGTAATAATCCAGCGCCAGTGCCTGCAAGGTCGAGCGGGCCGCCAGCCCGCCGTCGGCACAATGGCTGACACCGTCGGCGAGGGCGAAGAGGTAGCCCTTGCTCGCCGCCAGTGCCGGCATCGGCGTCACCAAGCGACCCGCATCCTGATTTTCCGTGCGCGGACCGCTGGCGCTGAAATGGGCGAAGCTCAGTTGCAAGCTCATCGGAGAGGTTAAACCCGTGCCGCCGTCACCGCTGCCGAGCCCCATGTGGTTCTCCAGCGGCGTTTGACGTTATGCAGGCCGAACCAGGCCAACACTCCGAGGCTGGCGAACAGCCACAGACCCATTTGGTAGTCGCCGGTGTTCTGCTTGATTGCACCCAGACCGGCTGCCAGGAGGAAGCCGCCCACGCCACCGGCCATGCCGATCAAGCCCGTCATGACACCGATTTCCTGACGAAAGCGCTGTGGCACCAGCTGAAACACTGCACCGTTGCCGGCACCCAGGCCAAGCATTGCCGAAACGAACAGGGCCAGGGCAGCCCAAGAGCTGGGCAGGTTAAACCCGACAGCCGCAATACCGATGGCCGCTACTGCGTACATCCCCGACAAGGTACGAATCCCGCCGAACCGGTCCGCCAGAGCACCGCCCAGTGGGCGCATCATGCTGCCACCGAACACACAGGCTGCGGTGTAGTAGCCTGCAGTCACCGGGCTCAGGCCGTATTGGTCGTTGAAATAGCCGGGCAGGGCGCTGGCCAGGCCAATGAAGCCACCGAAGGTCACTGCGTAGAAGAACATGAACCACCAGGTGTCACGGTCGCCCAAGGCTTTCATATAGTCAGCCATGGATTTTGTTTTGGCCCGTTGCGGGGAGTTGCGGGCCATCAAGGTAAAAACGATCAGGACCAGGATCAGCGGAATCAGGGCGAAGCCGAACACGTTGGTCCAACCAAAGACCAAGGCCAGTGCGGGGGCGATCAGGGCGGCGAACACGGTGCCGGAATTGCCTGCACCGGCAATGCCCATGGCCTTGCCTTGATGCTCGGCCGGGTACCATTGCGAGGCCAGCGGCAGGGCGACTGCGAACGCGGCGCCTGCCATGCCGAGGAACACTCCGAGCAGCAAGGCTTGCTCATAGCTGTGAATGCCCAGCTGCCAGGCCGTCAACAACGCACTAATGACGACCACTTGACCGATGATGCCGGCCGTCTTGGGCGACAATTTGTCCGCAAGCAGACCCATGAATACGCGCAGAAAGGCACCCGCCAGAATCGGCGTCGCGACCATCAATCCGCGCTGCTGGGTGGTCAGGTGCAGATCGCCGGCGATCTGTACGGCCATTGGGCCGAGCAGGTACCAGACCATGAAGCTCAGGTCGAAATACAGGAAGGCTGCGAACAGAGTCGGCTTATGGCCGGCTTTCCAGAAGCTTGTATTCATTGAACACCTCATCTGCAAAAAAGAGTGGTGGCCTGAGGCCCGAATGCAAAAAAAAACGCCGCAACCCGATTCGCGTTTGCGAGAGGGGTATGCGACGTCTTTGTCGTAAGTGGGGCAACCGCCGTTGGCTACCTGTGTAATCTCTGAAGCAAAAGCCGGGCCATCATCAGGGGATTGCTCTCGCGCAGCGCGTGATAGCAGTCAATTCATCCCAGTAACTCACTCATGGCAATGATCTGCTCAGCCACCTGAATCAGCTTCTGCTGGCGGCTCATGGCTTGGCGGCGCATCAGGGTGTAGGCCTCTTCCTCTTTGCAGTCTTTCATTTTCATCAGCAGGCCTTTGGCCAATTCAATGCGTTTTCGCTCCACCAATTGCTGGTCGCGTGCCTGTAATTGGGCACGCAGCGCTTGATCGCTCTCAAAGCGGGCCATGGCCACGTCCAGAATCGGTTGCAGTCGTTGGGCATTGATACCTTCAACGATGTAGGCACTGACCCCGGATTTGATGGCTTGGCGCATGACGAGCGGGTCGTGCTCATCGGTGAACATCACGATAGGGCGCGGCAGATCGCGGCTGACCAGTACCACTTGCTCCATCACGTCTCGGCCGGGGGATTCGGTGTCGATCAAAATGACGTCGGGGCGCACGGCCTCTACCCGTGCAGGCAAGTCGATGGTCAGCCCGGACTCGTCGATCACCTCGAAACCGGCCTCGCTGAGTGCGGCCTTGAGACGTCCGACTTTTTTTGCCGTGTCATTTATCAGCAGGATACGCAGCATGTTCGCGACTTCCTTCAGCGACTGACACGGGTGGGGACGGCATCGGCCAGCGCGTGCAGCTTGAAGCTGTGTGCATAGGCCGTGGGGTCGCTACCGTCCCAGACTTTGCCATCAATCAGCTGGCTGCTGCGCATGGCAGACTCAGGGACTGCAACGCCGACAGCGGCCGCTGCCTGGCTATACAGCTTCAGTTGCTGTACTTGCGTGGCGATCCCAAGATAGTCAGGGTCTTCGCGCAACAGGCCCCAGCGCCGGAACTGGGTCATGAACCACATGCCGTCGGACAGGTAAGGCAGGTTGACCTCGCCTGCGCCATGAAAGCGCACGGCATGCAGGTCATGCCAGCGATTACCGAGACCGTCGGCATAATCCCCCATGAGGCGTGGTTCTATGCAATCCACCGGCGTATCTAAGTAATCGCTGCCGCTGAGCAATTGCGCGGTACTGCGCCGATTTTCATCGTTTTGTTCGATAAAGCGGCTGGCTTCCAGCACTGCCATGACCAGCGCCCGTGCGGTATTGGGGTACTGCTCGACAAACTCACGGGTGCAGCCGAGCACTTTTTCCGGGTGGTCGGGCCAGATCGCCTGCGTCGTCGCCAAGGTAAAGCCAAGGCCCTGATTCACCGCGCTGGCGCACCAGGGTTCGCCGACACAGCAGCCGTCGATACGCCCGGCTTGCAGGTGCGCGACCATTTGTGGCGGCGGCACGACCACGCTGTTGACGTCGTTCAGCGGGTGAATGCCCTGGCTCGCGAGCCAGTAATACAACCACATGGCATGTGTGCCTGTGGGGAAGGTCTGGGCAAACGTCAGTTTTGTACGGCTTTGGTGCACATACCGATCGAGTGCGTCAGGACTGGTCACGTTCGCGTCCTGCAACGCTTTGGATAAGTTGATGCTTTGCCCGTTCTGGTTCAGGCCCATCAGCACCGCCATGTCGGTGCTCACGGAGCCGCTGATTCCCAATTGCACCGCATAGATCAGCCCGTAAAGGCTATGAGCGGCGTCCAGTTCGCCACTCACCAGCTTGTCGCGCAGATTGGCCCAGGACGATTGGCGTTTCAGGTTCAGGGTCAAGCCATAGGGCTGAGCAAACCCTTGGGTGGCTGCAACCACCAGTGGTGCGCAGTCGGTCAGGGCCATGAAGCCCAGGTCGATGGTATTTTTTTCCGGCGCGTCGCTGCCTGCGACCCAGGCTAGAGCGTTGTTCGGTAGTGTGTTCATGCCGATTTATTCATGGTCAAAGCGCCATCCATAAAAAAGCATCGTGCAGTCTTTTGCACAAGCAAAGACAGTCACGACGCCATTGTCCGATGCCTCGCTCCGCCGTTGGAACGAGTGTAGATAACGGTGGGATGTGCAAGGCATATGCCATCCTTGCCGCGACACATGACCTGTAGTGCGCTAGCTGTAAAGTCCAATGCAATACATCAAGTCATCTTTGATGGGCTCACTGAGTGCCGCCATTACCGCTACGGCTTGACCTTACGTTAGATCGTTTTCGCCCATAGGCACGTCCGTCAGGGACGCCCACCCCATTGCGGCGAGTACTGCTGACTCTAACTCTTGCGGTACAGCTCTTTCGTACTGCAATGAATTTCCGGATTGGGTTCGGGATAAAATCCACTGATTACGATAAATGTCATGGATCAAGATGGGACCTACGGCTATGCCCGTACTCCGATAAACAGGTCTAGTCCCATTGGCAATTGCTCATTGATCGCTACGGCTATCTGCTGTGCTTGTTTGCTGGTTAGCAACCATTCCCCATCTGGGCTCTCATTCATATTTTTCCAGCCAAGAATTCCCATTACAGCGGCTTCATGCTCAGGCTGAATGGTGAGGTCGTATTTTAACGAGTCGTCCTCATCATCGCCTTTTAAAAACCCACTGATCCATAAAAACATAATTGGCCTCATATCCTATTTTGGTGTGGTTCTGCCGGGTTTTGCTGGCTTGGTTTGTTCGCCCGTTTCCGCGTTGAATTCACCAAGGTGTTTCCCCTGCGGATCGTACATTTCAACAGCGCCGTGCTGGCTATCCCACTCGTACATTCGGCCCTTGCGGTCTTTCCAGCGGCTACGCATACCTCCACCACCCTGAACGCTGCTTTTGGATTTAACAGGAAAGGTATCTGGAAATGCAGGCAACACCAATGGCGGCTTGTGGTACTTGATATCACCCCCGCCAGCAGGCTTTGAAAGCACCAAATACAGCGAGTTCAGCCCCGTATCTGCTGGAAACACCAGAATACAGTCGTCGGTGGTGATGTCCTCTCCGGGAAGGCCTTCAATCTGCGAGTCTGTGCCTTCGGGGATCGGGTGGACCAGGATAGTGCCCAACCGTCCGCCATTGTTGTCGGGATAAACCAGCGGCGGCATTTGTACCAGTCCGCTGCGCCGCGGGGTCCAGAGAATGGTGATGCCGTTGAGCTTGGTCTCCATCGCGGTTTTGTCGGCGTTCCACGTGGCCTGCACCGTGCGTACTGTGTCGTCGCCCGAGGCGCCGGTATGGATGCCGTAGACCTGCAGCGCGCCCTCGGCATCGCGGCGGAACTGGAAGCGCACACGCGTGGGCGCGTGAGTCATGTTGCGCAACTGATTGTCGGTGTAGAGTGTGCCGTCGCCCATTTTGGCCGGGAGCATCCCCAGTATGAAAATGCTGGCAGGGCCGCCCGCGCCGCGTATTGCCCAATTAAGCCCCCGCTGCATGATGCCGCCACCGGCCATTCGACCCAGCGCCAGATCGGCACCGAGGGCCGTTGCTATAGCGGTGTTGGCAGATGGAATAAACATGGCACCCGCCACCATCACGTTGCCGAAGTTTGAGGTGGGCTCTGGGGCGGTACCGGCTTCAGTGCGGCACCATTTGCCAGAAATGCAGGACTTGGCAAAGACTAGGTCTGTACGTTTTTTGGGGGGCGGCCATCGATCTTCGGCGATGTAAATCCGCTCTGGCTCAGAGGGTTTATTCCAGGCTGCCCACGAGCCACCACCGTTCGGAAGATTCCGGCTTGATGCGAAAAAACTGTCGAAAGTTTTTTTTGAGTTGTCCTTGCTCATGACAAGTCCCTGTATCACTTTGTGTCGAGCCGGAGAGCTGTCGCTCAGCCTGGTTCCGGTCAATGTGACTTGGTAACCTGAAGTTTCAGACTCGCCAATGCGCTTGCCGTTTCAGAAAGGGCACAGGGCAAGCGCGCTGCAAGTTCGAACTCGCCTATGAGCCCTAGCCCGTCTATAATCGCTGCCCTGAATTCAGCCGCTCACGAGCCAATCCCGCCCATGTATAACCTGGCCCGCCAGTTATTGTTCAAACTCTCCCCCGAGACCTCCCATGACCTGTCGCTGGATCTGATCGGCGCGGGCGGGCGTTTGGGGCTCAATGGTTTGTTTACCAAGGCGCCTGCGCAGTTACCGGTAACGGTCATGGGCCTGAACTTCCCTAACCCGGTCGGGTTGGCCGCGGGGCTGGACAAAAATGGCACGGTGATCGATGGGTTTGCGCAGTTGGGCTTTGGTTTTGTCGAAGTCGGCACCGTGACCCCGCGCCCACAGCCGGGCAATCCGAAACCACGGATTTTCCGTCTGCCGCATGCCGAGGCAATCATCAACCGGATGGGTTTCAACAATCTGGGTGTCGATCACCTGATCAGCCGGGTACAGGCTGCCAAGTACCGCGGCATCCTCGGGATCAACATCGGCAAGAATTTCGATACCCCGGTAGAGCGCGCCGTGGACGACTACCTGATCTGTCTGGATAAGGTCTATGCCCATGCCAGCTACGTGACCGTGAATGTCAGTTCGCCGAACACGCCTGGCTTGCGCAGTCTGCAGTTCGGTGACTCGCTCAAGCAATTGCTCGAAGCCCTGCGCCTGCGTCAGGAGGACCTGGCGCAAAAACACGGCAGGCGCGTGCCGCTGGCCATCAAGATTGCGCCTGACATGACGGATGAAGAAATCGTGCAGGTCGCTGCTGCGCTGGTTGAATCAGGCATGGATGCGGTGATTGCGACCAACACCACGCTCAGTCGCAAAGGTGTTGAAGGGTTGCCCCATGCGGACGAAGCAGGTGGCCTGTCGGGCGCGCCGGTTCGTGAAAAGAGTACCCATACGGTCAGAGTACTGGCGGGTGAATTGGCCGGGCGGTTGCCGATCATTGCGGCGGGTGGGATCACAGAAGGCAAGCATGCGGCTGAGAAAATCGCTGCAGGTGCGAGTCTGGTGCAGATATATTCGGGCTTTATTTATAAAGGACCTGCGTTGATTCGCCAGTCGGTTGATGCAATAGCGGGGATGTCGTCCCGGCACAGCGCATAAAAAAGGGGTTCCTTGACGGAACCCCTTGGGCTTTAGCCCGCCGCCCGGGTGGGGCGTGCATGGTTTAGGTCATCTTTCAAAATTTTAAAAAAACTTGATCGGAATGTACCTGATTAGCCGACCGCGTGAAGTTCGTTGAGTCTGTGGATACCCGCAGTGCCGGTCATACCGTCCCAGTTGTCGCCGCGTCCTTCTCGCCAGCCATTGATCCAGGCTTGGCGTACCGACGGTAGAGTAAAGGGGCAAAGCTCACGGGATTTACCATGAACACCAAATTGATATCCGCGTAAAAATGCTCTTTCCAACGGATCACGCTTAAGTCTTCTCATAGGGTGTTGCCCTCGTTTGTTGACTGTAATGTCCCTGATGACCTCATGTTGAGGTCGGGCAGAATCTTCTGCCGTTGGTGCCCGCTGCCGGCGTCGCGGGCTTGGTGTTGTCACCGTTGCGGTGACAACCTGTGACGAGTTCTAACCAATGCGCTTAGCTCTGTGAATGATCGTTTTGTCATAAGAACGTAACTATTGGCGTGGTAATGCCATAAGCATGACACTCATTCGCAGGTTTTTTTTGCCACAGGCCCCCTGAGCCGAGGCTTTGAATGAAGGCCGATACGGTTTTTCAAACGCGAATGATGGCGGATTGCTTTCAGCCGTAAAACGACGAAGGGTCAGGATGTGACTTTTTATTACAGCGACCTTCAACCTAAATGGTCGATGATCGAACGATCAATTGTCTTTTGGCCACCAAGCTGATGGACTGACTGCTGCATCGACGCAACGCGCCGATGACGGTGGACCGGCACAATATGTGTGCCACGCAGGCGGTCTCCAAGAAAGGCGTCTGTTTAAAATCTGGTCGGGCAATGCGTTGCCCCGCCGCTTATCGCTTAAGGCCCTGGATTACCCATGTCGGACCGTTACGAACTCTTTCTTACCTGCCCCAAGGGCCTCGAAGGTTTGCTCGCTGAGGAAGCCACCGGGCTTGGCCTCGAGGAGACCCGCGAGCACACCTCGGCCATTCGTGGCATGGGCGACATGGAGACGGCCTATCGACTGTGCCTCTGGTCGCGCCTGGCCAACCGGGTGTTGCTGGTGCTCAAGCGGTTCCCGATGAAAGATGCCGAGGACCTGTATCACGGTGTACTCGATGTCGAATGGGAAGATCACCTGGACGCTGAAGGCAGTCTCGCGGTGGAGTTCAGCGGTAACGGTTCGGGGATCGACAACACCCACTTTGGTGCGCTGAAGGTCAAGGATGCGATCGTCGACAAGCTGCGTACCCCGTCGGGCCTGCGTCCTTCGGTCGATAAGCTCAACCCGGACTTGCGCGTTCACCTGCGCCTGGACCGCGGCGAGGCGATTCTGTCATTGGACCTGTCTGGACACAGTTTGCACCAACGTGGTTACCGCTTGCAGCAGGGTGCGGCGCCGTTGAAAGAAAACCTGGCGGCAGCGATTCTGGTGCGGGCCGGCTGGCCGCGCATCGCTGCTCAAGGCGGCGCGCTGACAGACCCGATGTGTGGCGTCGGCACCTTCCTGGTGGAAGGGGCGATGATGGCTGCGGATATCGCGCCAAACCTCAAGCGCGAACGCTGGGGTTTTTCGGCCTGGCTCGGGCACGTCCCTGCCTTGTGGAAGAAACTGCACGAAGAGGCGCAGGCGCGGGCCGATATCGGTCTGGCCAAGCCACCGCTGTGGATTCGCGGTTATGAAGCCGATCCACGCCTGATTCAGCCCGCTCGCAACAACATTGAACGCGCAGGCATGAGTGAGTGGGTCAAGGTCTATCAGGGCGAAGTCGCGACGTTTGAGCCACGTCCCGATCAGAACCAGAAAGGGTTGGTCATCTGTAACCCTCCTTACGGCGAACGTCTGGGTGATGAGGCGAGCTTGCTCTATCTCTACCAGAACCTCGGCGAACGTCTGCGTCAGGCATGCCTGAACTGGGAAGCGGCGGTGTTCACCGGCGCGCCGGATCTGGGCAAGCGCATGGGTATTCGCAGCCACAAGCAATATGCCTTCTGGAACGGCGCCTTGCCGTGCAAATTATTGCTGATCAAGGTTCAGCCGGATCAGTTCGTCACCGGCGAGCGCCGCACACCTGAGCAGCGTCAGATTGAGCGTGAGCAGATCGAGGCGGATGTATCGGTTGAAGTCGAAGCGCCCGGCAAGTACGAAAAGTACAACAAGAACGGCAACCCCATTCGCAAACCTGAGCCGGTTATTGAACAGGCGCGGTTGAGTGAAGGCGGGCAGATGTTTGCCAACCGCTTGCAGAAAAACCTCAAATTGCTGGGCAAGTGGGTCCGTCGTGAAGGCATTGATTGCTATCGGGTCTACGATGCCGACATGCCCGAGTACGCGTTGGCCATCGATTTGTACCACGATTGGGTTCACGTTCAGGAATACGCCGCGCCCAAGACTATCGATCCGGAAAAGGCGTCGGCCCGTCTGTTCGATGCGCTGGCAGCGATTCCCCAAGCATTGAATATCGACAAGAGCCGGGTGGTGATCAAGCGCCGTGAGCGCCAGAGCGGCACTAAGCAGTATGAACGCCAGAGTGCCCAAGGACAGTTCCTTGAGGTGAGCGAAGGCGGTGTCAAGCTGCTGGTGAACCTGACCGACTACCTGGATACCGGGCTTTTCCTCGATCACCGGCCGATGCGCATGCGCATTCAGCGTGAGGCCGCGGGCAAGCGCTTCCTGAACTTGTACGCCTACACGGGGACCGCGAGTGTGCATGCGGCAAAGGGTGGCGCACGCACAACCACCAGTGTGGATCTGTCCAAGACCTACCTGGATTGGGCTCGACGTAATCTGTCGCTCAATGGTTTCTCTGACAAGAACCGTCTGGAGCAGGGCGACGTCATGGCGTGGCTGGAAGCAAGTCGTGACGAGTACGACTTGATTTTCATCGACCCGCCGACGTTCTCCAATTCCAAACGTATGGAAGGGATCTTCGACGTGCAGCGCGATCAGGTGCAGTTGCTTGACTTGGCGATGGCGCGTCTGGCGCCGGGCGGTGTGTTGTACTTCTCCAACAATTTCCGCAAGTTCCAGCTCGATGAGAATCTTAGCGAGCGCTATGCGGTCGAAGAAATTACGGCGCAAACCGTTGACCCGGACTTTGCTCGCAACAGCAAGATTCACCGTGCATGGCGTATTACAGCCCGCTGAACCCGCGATACGCCCCCCCCTGGCTTAATTAGTTAGGGGGGGAACTCAAGTGGGGCTAGGCAAGCTGGTGGCAAATGGCTATAACTGAGCCATGGTCACGGTTGCACCACAACGCTGGCGTATGAGTTCTGCTTATGTCGCCAAACAGCGTTCGGTCCAGAATTCTCGGCTTGATCCACGAAGACGCGCTTGCGCCGTCCGCAGCGATCCTGGCTTTTGCGGCAGGTGCTGTGCTGACCGCGATGCTCGTGTCGGCCAGCGCCGACATGCACCAACGCCGACTTGATCAGCGTTTCAATCTGTTGGCCAGCGAACGCTTCAGTCGTATTCAGGAACGTTTCGACGATCAAGTCCAGCGCCTGGATGGCCTTCGCCGTTTCTTCGTTTTCTCCGACCAGATCACTCAAGCTGAGTTCGATGGTTACGCGGCGCCTTTACTGGTGGTTACGCAGGCGTATTCCTGGGCGCCAAGGGTCCCTGGCGCAGAACGTTCGCAGTTTGAGACGCACGCGCGCGCACAGGGGCTGACCGATTTCACCGTTCGCGATCTGTCCCCGAGCGGTCAGCTAACGCCTGCTGTTGATCGCCCTGAGTACTTCCCAGTCCTGTATACCCAATCCAGAAGCACAGAGCCGCTGCCGCTGGGCTTTGATGTGATGTCTGAAAGTATTCGCCGAGCCACGCTTGAGCGTGCCGCGCAACGAGGCAGCATGGCCGTGTCGCCACGAATGGATCTGGTGGGGCTTGAGCCCGCGAATACCAGTGGTCTATTGCTGGTGGCACCCGTGCTGTTATCGGTAGTCGATGGCGGCGCGAAGAAACAGGCATTGTCTGGGTACGTGATGGCGGTGATCGGTCTGCGCATATTGATGTCCGAAGGGTTGCCCGCCCAGGATCGCGACAATCTGGCGTTGCAGCTGTTCGACCTTTCTTCGCCAGAGCAGCCCGAGCTGCTGTATCAGTCGGCAAACCAGGCGGTGGAAAGCAATCTGCGCATCAGTACGCTGTTGAGCATGGCAGACCGACGTTATCTGCTGGAACTTCGTCCATCCGCTGTTTTTATTGCTGCCAACCGGTCGTCGTCGACCAGCGTGATTGTGTTGGGGGGATTGCTGAGTCTGATCCTCAGCGTTTTGCTGTATAGCCTGGTCAATCAGCGTCAACGCGCCTTACTGCTGGTTGAGCGGCGTACGGCCGAATTGCGCAGCGTGCTAAACGCTGCGACTCAGGTGGCGATCATTGCGACTGATCTGCGCGGCGTCATCAGTACCTTCAACGTGGGTGCACAGCAGATGCTCGGCTACAGTGGCGATCAAGTGCTGGGGCAGTTCACGTTGGGGGATTTACACCTTGGCACCGAGCTTTCAGCTCATGGCGAGGCATTGAGCCAGCGTTATGGTTGCGAGGTGCCGACTGCCGAGGCGATGTTAGTCGAGGCGATGGAGGAGGGTGCCTATCCTGCACGGGAATGGACGCTGGTGCGTCGTGACGGCAGCTCGCTGGTGGTCAATATGCTGGTCACGGCGGTGCGCGATGAGCGTCAGCAATGGGTGGGTTATCTCGCAATCTGCGTTGATATCACTGAAGGCAAACGCGCCCATCAAGCGTTGGCTGCGCGCGATCAATTGCTGGAAAAGCTTAGCGCACAGGTGCCTGGAGGAATTTATCAATACCAATTGAACAGCGATGGCAGTTCCTTCTTTACCTACACCAACAGCGGTATGTGGCGGATCTACGAACTGCCTCATGATGTAAAGCAGCAAAGTGTAGAGGCCGTACTCGATCGGATCCATCCCATGGATTTGCAGCGAATCAAGAAGTCGATTTGCTATTCCGCCGAGCACCTGACGCCGTGGCGTGAGGAGTATCGCGTCGAGCTGCCACGCCAGGGCCAGCGCTGGTTGCATGGCGAGGCGATGCCTGAGCGATTACCCGACGGCGGGGTGCTGTGGCATGGCTTTATCTCCGATATTTCTGACTTGAAGCGTGTTGAGGATGAACTGCGCGCGCTATCAGTGACGGACGTGCTGACGGGCGTGTACAACCGTCGTTATTTTCAGGAGCGGCTCAAGGCCGAACTCTCTCGGGTTCATCGGCATGGCGGGGAGTTGTCGGTGATCATGCTCGACATCGATCACTTCAAGCGCATCAACGATCAATTCGGTCATGCGATGGGCGACCATGTGCTGCAAGGGCTTTGTCAGCGGATCAATCAGCGCTTAAGGCAAGATGATGTGTTCTGTCGGCTAGGTGGCGAGGAGTTCATGGTGTTGTGTCCCAACGCGACTGGGGAAAACGCACATGCGCTCGCACTCGAGTTATGGCAGGTACTGCGGGGGGAACCCATTGAGGGTGTGGGCGTGGTGACGGCGAGTTTCGGTGTTGCCAGCTGGCGTCCTGTTGAAGGCGGTGATTCGCTATTGCTGCGGGCGGACTCGGGCGTTTATGCCGCCAAACAGGCTGGGCGTGATCGCGTCGAGCCAGAGTTGTCATGAGGTAAAACAGTTCTGTCGTGTGATACGCCACCTTCACGCAGGCAAGCCTGCGTGAAGGTGCGGGGGACGTCCGAGCGACGTGGTATCAGGATTACTGTTGCAGTGAAATGGCGGTGTTGACCAGCTTCGGTTGGCGATACAGATCGAGCAGGACTTCATCGAGCACCGAAGATGTGCCGCCTACGCGTGAGTCATTGAGGATCGCGACCACCGCCCAGGTATTGCCATTGATGTCGCGGCTGAAACCGGCAATTGCGCGGACGGTATTCAGGGTGCCGGTCTTGATGTGCGCTTCGCCCCTCATCTGCGTAGTTTTGAGGCGCTTGCGCATGGTGCCGTCCATGCCCGCCAGCGGCAGAGAACTCATGAATTCCGCTGCGTAGGGGCTGCGCCAGGCAGCCTGTAGCAAAGTCGCCATTTCACGCGCACTGACCCGCTCGGCGCGCGACAGCCCCGAGCCATTCTCCATCACCAGGTGCGGCGCAGTGATGCCCTTCTTCGCCAGCCATTGACGAACCACGCGTTGCGCGGCTTTGGCATCATCGCCGTCTGCTTCATTGCGGAACTTCGCGCCAAGGCTCAGGAACAATTGCTGAGCCATTGTGTTGTTGCTGAATTTATTGATGTCACGAATGATTTCTGCCAAATCCGGGGAAAACGCTTTGGCCAGCAGCTTGGCGTTGCCGGGCACGACATCGACCCGATCCTTGCCCAGAATGGTGCCGCCCAGTTCCTGCCAGATTGCGCGTACTGCGCCCGCCGCGTAAGTCGGATGGTCCAGTAGCGACAAATAGGTCTGCGAACTGCAGCCTTCGCCCAACTGACCGTTGACCACGACGGTAATGCTGCCATCAGCCTGGGTTACCGGGTTATAGCGCATGTCTCCGGTGCATTTGTTCGAGGCCAGCGCCTTGACCTGATTGTCGACATGAATGCTGGCAATCGGTGGCTCTACAGACACCAGCACTTTGCCGGAGTCGTTGCGCGCGACAAAGCGCAAGGCCTTGAGGTTAATCATCAGTGAGTCGGGCTTGACCAGAAACGGCTTGTTCTCATCATTGCCGTCGTCGTTGAACACCGGCAATTGCGGCTGGATGAAATGGCTGCGATCCAGGACCAGATCGCCAGTCACCTGTTGCACACCGTTGGCACGCAAGTCACGCATCAGAAGCCAGAGTTTTTCCATGTTGAGCTTGGGATCACCACCACCCTTGAGGTAGAGGTTGCCACGCAACACGCCATTGTTCAGGGTGCCGTCAGTGAAAAATTCGGTTTTCCATTGATGCGTAGGGCCGAGCATTTCCAGCGCCGCATAGGTGGTGACGAGCTTCATGGTCGACGCCGGGTTGACTGAGACATCGGCATTGAACACGGTCGGGGTGCCGGGACCGTTGAGCGGCAGCATCACCAGGGACAAGGCATTATTCTGCAGCTTGGCGGCTTTGAGGGCCTGTTGAACCTTGGGCGGTAGCGAGGTATTGACGGGGGCCGCAGTGACTGGCATCGCCAAGGGCAAAAAAAGGCCGGCGAAAAATAAGTGACGTAAAGATTTGATCATGTGAAATAAAACCCTGCTACTGAGGAGGGGGTAAATGGAGGGCATGGATGGATTCCCTCAATCATCGCAACGTCAACCGAAATGAAAACGGCGATTCAATACCCTGTTTCACCGACAGATGAATGGTCGGTACTTAAAAAGCTCGATATTGAGCGGCATTATGCCCCAAGCGCGGGTGACTTGCGCCGTGGCGTAGCCGTCCAATCGGCTATTTTTTACCATTGATGGGTTATTTTGCTGTGTCGGCCCCGACGGCACGCAAACATTGGCACGGAGGCGGGCATTTAATGGCCCAAACTGGTAAAGTGCCGCCCGTTATTACTTATGAGGATTGTTCCATGGCCACTAACCGTTCCCGCCGTCTGCGCAAAAAACTCTGCGTGGATGAATTCCAGGAGCTGGGTTTTGAGCTGAACCTGGACTTCAAACAAGACCTGGACGATCAGGCTATTGATGCCTTCCTCGACGCTTTCCTGACAGATGCCATGGAAGCCAACGGTTTGAACTATGTTGGCGGCGATGACTTCGGTCTGGTTTGCTTGAGCAAACGTGGTTCGGTCAACGAAGAGCAGCGTGTCAAGGTCGAAGCCTGGCTGAAAAGCCGCAGCGAACTGACAGAATTGACCGTCAGCCCTTTGATCGACGTGTGGTACCCGGAAAAGTCGATCAATCCGGTAGTGTGATGGTGTAAGAAGAAGCAGGCTCCAGAGCCTGCTTTTTTCGCCGAGTGCAACGCTCTGGCTGATGTCCTGTTTATCCCCGTGTACTCAATCCGGCTTTCTCCAAAATACTGCTTTTGTCGACGGCATCGATTTGTTGCGGCTGCAGAAAATCAGAGGCGTAGTGCTGATAGATATCCGTTTGGACAAACAACTGAAACAGCTCCGGGTCGATATGCGCATCGCGACACATTTGAGCCATGATCGTGAGTGCTTCGCTCAGGCTTTTGCCTTTTTTATACGGTCGATCAGCCGCTGTCAGGGCTTCGAAAATGTCGGCGATGGCCATCATTCGCGCTGCCAGACTCATTTCGTCGCGTTTCAATCGTTTCGGGTAACCCGTGCCGTCCATTTTTTCGTGATGGCCGCCAGCGATTTCGGCGACCCCCTGCAGATGGCTGGGGAAGGGTAGGCGGCTCAGCATCAGAATGGTCTGCACCATATGATGGTTGATGACGTAGCGCTCCTCACGAGTCAAGGTGCCTCGGGTGATGCTCAAGTTGTACAGTTCGCCTCGGTTGAATTTGTACTGCGGAACCTCAAGCTTGAAGCCCCAGCGGTTGTCGGCGGGGATATCTTCGGCTGCCGCCCGCTCGAACAAATGCTCAGGCCGATCCGCCAGCAGAGATTCGCTGACAGGCAAGTCCGGTGCCGGGTTTCGAGCCTGACGTTTGTTTTCTTCCCAGGACACGCCGATCCGGTCGTCCAGCGTACGCATCCAGGTCCGTGCAGCAATCGTTTGCAAATGTTCTAAATCTGAATCAGCCATGGCTTCGCTGCCCAGATTGCAGAGGGCGACAAACTTGAAGTCAGCATCCAGTTCGTTGAGTTGAACATTGCGGGCAGCGGCCAATGACACTTCGTCGCCGTCCTGCGCCTTGGCTTTCCAGTAGTCGACCCAGGCATCGCGTTTCAGCACTTCGAAGCGGGTGCGGACTTCATGGATGCGGTCGTACAAGGTTTCCAGCTTAGTGGCCTTGTCCACGACATACTCGGGCGTGGTGACCTTGCCGCAGTCGTGTAACCAGGCAGCAATATGCAAGGTCTCCCATTCGTCCTCGGTCGGCTGGTAATTGCGAAAAGCCGGTTGTTGGCTGGCCGCCGCCGCGCGAGCAAGCATGAACGTAAGTACTGGCACGCGCTGGCAGTGGCCGCCGGTGTAAGGGCTTTTGGCGTCGATGGCACCCGCGATAATCTGGATGAAAGCGTCCAGCAGCATTTTTTGTCTGGCTTGCAGGCGCTGGCTTTCGATGCATAGGGCCGCTGCGCCGGAGACTGCCTGGATAAATGCAATACGATCAGGGCTGAGCTTTTCAAGATCGGTCTCGGTGCCAGTATCCGCGTGTATGAGGGTGAGGACGCCGATGGTTTCCCCTCGCTGATTGCTCAAACGAATGCCCAACAGGTGTATCCGCGGCGCCTCCAGCGCGCTCATCAGGCTTTGTAAATCGAGTGCCTGATCAAAGCCAAGAGCGACCAGGCAGTGATCTTTTTTCATGGCGAGGTCCTGCAGCCATAAGGGCGTCTCACTTGCTTGCGGGTCGTGAGTGGCGATGCTGTATTGCTGCGGGTCGTGTTTGACGCCCTTGACGATCAGGCCCTTGGGTTCAAGGTGCCCGCTGTCACCGTCGAGCAAATAAATCAGCCCGGCCTGTGCCTGATTGATATTGACGGTTTCGAACAGAACACGCTCCAGCAGCGTCTCGAAGCGGGTTTCGGCCGACAGGCTGGCCGTGATCTCGAGAAAGCTGGCCAGTGTTTCCTTCATGCGGGCCATGGACAGTGAAAGTTGATCGACCTCCAGCACCCATGATCGGTGGCTGGTAGGATGTTTGAAATCGAAGCTGCGAATCGCATCCGCTTCGCTGACCAGTGCCCGCAAGGGTTTGACCATGATTCGTGACATCAGCCAGCCCAGTGGAAGGCACAGCAACAGCGTGGTCAATGTCACCAGAGCCCCTTCCCAGCGCAGGCGCAGGGCGTCGGCCAGCAATTCGTCTTCCGGCACTAACAGCGCCAACTTCAGCCCCTGCGGGCCTCCTTCCTGCAGGGTGCTTTGGGCCACGACCCAGGAGCGCTTTCCCACGCTCAAGTGGTTGTTGGCGTCAACACCGTTGTCGAACAGGCGAGCGAGGGCCGGGCTCAGGTCACGAGCTTTTGCCAGGTGAGCAGTGCCGCTTTCTACTATCAGTTTTGAGCTGTCGGGATAGGCCACGGCATTTCCGCTGGCATCGAAGAGCACAACTTCGGTGCTGGCGGTGACCTGATGCTTGGCCAGTGTCGAGGACAGGGACGCGAGTGTCAGGTCGGCAGCTATCACTGTGCCGTCGCTGCTGCGCCGGGCAAGTGTGGTGCCCACGTTGCGACTGGAGAAAAATACGTAGGGCGCCGTGGTGATCTGATCGGTGTCGCTGAGCGCACTCTTGAACCACACGCGTTGACGCGGATCGTAATGTTCGTTGAGGTTGTCGCGGTGGCTGATCAGGTGCAGTGAATCGTCGAAAAAAAGTGATTGAGAGCGCAGGCTGTCGTTGACGTGTTCAATGCTCCAAACCTGATAAGCCGCCTTGGCAGGCGCTTCGAAATAGCGTTTCAGGGTGTCGCTGCGCAAGGGCCGGACCATGAAGAAATCGCCGTTCGCATACCCGATATACAGCGACGCCAAATTTGGGTTGTCCCGCAACGATTTAGAAAACGGTTTGAGTAGCGGCAGCCGCTGCTCCAGCGTGCTGGACTGATTTGCATCGTAGACCGCCAGCAGGCTGAGCAGGCTGTGGATAGGCTGATAGGTGCGCTGTAAATCGACTTGCACATCCTGCGCAATGTTGCTGAAAAGCTTCTCACTGCTCGACAGGATTATCTGTGACGTTTGCAGGTAGTTGAAAATGCCCAGCACGACGCCTGTGAGCAGGAGCAATACGGTGAACATGACGCTGATATGCACATGCAGAGGGTAGCTGCGTTGATTGGGCCACGGATGACTGGGCATCGCAAATCTCTCCATAGTCGTGCGGTGCATTGCTTGTGACTCCAGCATAGCCAAGGCTTACTGGAGTTGCTGAGTGAGGAGGTGTTCTCTTTGCGACGTGATAAAGGAAAGATATCGAAGGCAGTGGACTCTGCAATCAGATGACTTCGCTCGATTAGTGGCTATTTGGCACCTTTCCCGCCGTTCAGTCCACACGTTTGCCCAAGGTCATTTCGTGCGGATCAAGTCCGCACATGCGGTAGAGCGCGAGCCCTGCTTTGTTGTGCGCAAATACATTCAACTCGATACGTTTGATCCCACGGGCGCGTGCCCAGCGCTCGACCTGTTCCAGTGTTTTTTTTCCGTGACCACACCGCCGTGCTTGAGGGTGGATCTCGAGGTCATAAATGAAGAGCTTCTTGATCCCGTAGGCTGAATCAATTCCGAACCAAAGCACACCAATGTCTTCACCTGATGAGGCTCTTAAGCTGAACAGGTGATGGTCGGAGGTGTTTAGCCCGTCTGGAAGCAACTCGTTAAAGCCCTCGGTAGCGTGCTCCAGCGCGAGGCTGGGCGTTAGCCCGTAAGTCTGCTCAATATCTTGTGCATAACCCGCAATCGAGTGAGCAGCGAAGGTCTTGAGTTGCGCCTCGCTCATTGTGATCAAATGCACCATTTGGTTTAAGCCTGCGTGATTGAGTGGGCTGCTGATGACTCATTTGCCGTCAACCTGTTGTGCGCGCAACGCGTGTTCAAGCTCGATCATGGCGGCGTCGATCGCCTGATGACGGGCTGTGATGACCTCGGCCGACGTTGCTTCGTTACAGGCATCTTCCAGTGCTTCGCAATGTTCGATCACTTCGCTGGCCTGGATGATTCGGGCTGCGCCTTTGATTTTGTGGGCCATGTCACTAAGGTGCTGCCGATTGCCATTTGCCATGGTCGCCGCGAGTTCCTTGCGGTCTTCCTGGCTGCTGAGAAGCAACTGAGCGAGCAAGCGTTGAATCATTTCCGGACGCCCACCGGTCAACATGTCCAAGCCGTCGACACTGAAGGCTGCAAAAATATTTTGTCGCGGACGCCGGGGCAGGGGATTTATTTTTGCCAGCTCCTCATGGAGTGCCGTCAGGCTAATGGGTTTGAACAGGCAGGCGTCCATCCCGGCATTTCGGCAGCGCAGGAACTCTTCGGGTTGCGCGTTGGCCGTGAACCCGAGAATGGTGCAGCGAGGGCGTGATTTTTCCTGCTCATGGGCGCGGATCGCGCGGGTCAAGTCATAGCCATTCATGACGGGCATGTTGCAGTCGGCAATGATTAGATCGAAATGGCCGTCCAACCAGATTTGCAAGCCAGCAGCGCCTTGTTCGGCGGCTTCATAGCGATAACCCAGAAACCCGAGTTGTTGGCACAGCAAGAGCCGGTTGGCGGGGTGATCGTCGACCACCAGGATATTCAATGGGGTACTGACATTGGGCCGGAGTTCAATAGGTTGCTCGATGATCTGGGTCTGATCCAACGTTGTCAGGGTCAACTCAACCTGGACGTGTGTGCCTTTCCCTGGCTGGCTGCTCAGGGTCAAGCGGCCCCCCATCATTTCACACAGACTGCGGCATATGACCAGACCCAGGCCCGCACCGCTTCGTGCCAGTTGGCCGGAGTTATCGGCTTGGGCAAAAGGCTCGAACAGCCGCAGCTGATCGTCATCGCTGATGCCGATGCCGCTGTCCTGGATCCCCATAGTCAAATGCAGTTGTTGCGAGTCAGAGGTGTCATCGATGCGCAGGCTGATCTTGATTTGGCCCTGCTCAGTGAACTTGATCGCATTGCTGATCAGGTTGGAAATAATCTGTTTGAAGCGCAGCGGGTCGAGCAGCACGTCGGCGTTGATGCGACTGTCGAAGTCCAGTAGCAAGGTCAGGCTCTTTTGGCGGGCCAGACCGTCGAAAACGCGCACCACCGACTCCACTAGCTCCCGCAGATTGGCCCGTTCGGGGCTCAGGCTGAGGCGACCGGATTCTATCCTGGCGATATCGAGAATATCCCCGATCAGCTCCAGCAGGTCTCTGGCCGAGTTGTAAGCGACCTCAATGGCTGGACGATCAAGATGTCCTTGGTCTGCACGCTTGAGAGCCAGTTCGAGCATCCCGATCACGGCGTTCATCGGTGTACGGATTTCGTGACTCATGGTCGCCAGAAACGTACTTTTGGCGCGGTTGGCATCATCGGCCAGGTCCTTGGCGGCATGTAGATCTTCGATCAGTTGGCGTCGCTCGCTGATGTCAATCCAGCCACCAATGATGCCTTGCACCTCCCCCAGCGAGTCCCGGAAGGGCAGGGTCCAGTGGTAAATGGTCAGGTAGCGATCGCCAATCTGCAGCGCGCGATCAAGAATCAGTGGTGTGCCGTCGGCCATTACCCGTTGGTAGTCGGCGGCATACTCCTGGGCCTCGAGCGTACTGCTCAATACGCCGTCCATGACACTTTTGCCGATGACGTCTTCGCGTCGGGTCGAGAAGGCCTCCAGGTAGCTGTCATTGCAGGTTTGCAGCAGGCCGTTACGGTCGCGAACATAAATGGGGTGAGGCGTGCCATTGAGCAGGACACGCATGAACTCGAACTGGTCATTCAAGGCGCGTTCTGCCGTTTCACGCTGTTTTATCTGGCGGCGCATGTAGGCGTTCCAGGCCAGCGAGCCTAGCAACAACAGTCCAGTGCCGAACACAATCTGATAAATCAGCTGATGGTAATTGCGCCAGTAACCCGTCCCTGGCGGGGCATAGGTTCGCCAACGATTGTTAATTACGGCCATGTCTTCCGGGGCGATGCTCAATAATGCTTTATCGAGGATCGAACTCAGCTCTGTGGCATTGCGAGCGGTTGCCATGGAGATACGCGCCTGATCGTCGCCGACAGTGTCACTCATCTGTAATTTGTCATCGAACAGCTGCGAGGACAGGAAATAGTTGGCGCTGGGTAGGGAGGTAATTGCGCTTTGAACCTGTCCCTGGGCCAGCATGTCCAGCGCCCGGAAGGGGTTGTCCGTCTCCACCAGGCTTATGTGTGGGTACTCGCGCTGAAGGTAGGGCATGGTCGGACTGCCACGGCTAACGGCCAGGCGCTTGCCCGCAAGCTGATCCAGGTGGGCTGGACTGGAAGGTTCTGTGCTGGTCACCAGAACAAAAGAGGTGTCCAGGTAAGGGCGGCTGAAGCTGAGTTGGCTTTCTCGCTCGTTACTGGGAATCATTGCGCCAATCAAATCGGCCTGTCCCTCAATGACCTGTTTCATCATTTCGGCCATGCCCTGAACGCGTTTGATCTCGAAATTCAGACCTGTGCGCAGTCGGACCAGCTCAAGCAGATCGGCTGTAATCCCGCGGAAGTTGCCGTTAGCGTCCAGAAACGTCAACGGCGCATACGCCTCGTTGATGACGACGCGCACCACCGGATGCCTGGTAATCCAGCGCTCTTCGCGCTGGGTCAATTGCAGCTTTTGATCGGTGAGCAGCACGTCGCTGCCAGCGCTCCAGCGTTTGGAAATGCTGACCCGTTCATCAATCGGGATTGCTTTCAGTGTCTTATTGACCACGTCGAGCAGTTGGGTGTCATCGCTGCGCATGGCGAAGCTGAAACCGTCAGCCTCATGTTTCCCGAAGTTGGCCATCTGCACGTTGCTCAGATAACGCTTGTTGATCAGGTAGTGGGTCGAAATGGTATCACCGAGGAATACGTCTGCCTGGTTGAATGCCACCGCGTTTATTGCACTTTGAAAGGAGGGGTACGTCTGCAAGATCGCGTTCGGGTAGAGCGCTTTGACCTCCTTCAGCGGCAGATAGTGGTAAACCATGCTCAAGCGCAAGCCGGCCAAGCCCTCGGTGAGTGGACGGTTTTCTCCCACGCGGGTTACAAGCACGGGCTGATCCACGGCATAGGGCACCGACAGGGTGATGTTCTTGCCCTCGGCCTCGAAACCATTGGCGCTGCCGAGAAGGTCGATCTGCCCCTCAGTCAGGGCTTGAATGGCCGCGTCCCGGGATTCGAAGCGCTGGACCTTGATCGGAGTGTCCAGCGCGTGAGCAAGAATGCCTGCGTAGTCGGCGGTAAATCCCTCGTAATCGTGCCCCGTGCCGGTCATGTCAAAAGGCGGGTAATCCGGGGCTGAAGTGCCCAGCCTCAATTCACGTTTGTTCTGCAGCCACTGCCATTGAGCCCGGTCCAGCCGGGTCTCCATATGGCTGGGGCTGGAACGACTGAGCAACGTGTAGTTTTGGGACGCAAGCTCAGCCGCCTGCACATTAATGCTCAAGCAAACACCTGCGCCTAGCCTTAAATAATCCATTAAACGCTTCGACATCCGATATCTCACACTAGCGCATTGCGTTTTGCCATCTCGATAAGTTCTACCAAGGTTTTTGCCCTAAGCTTCTGCATGAGCCGAGTCTTGTAGGTGCTGACAGTCTTATTGCTGAGAAACATGCCTTTGGCAATTTCTTTGTTGGTTCTGCCTTGAGCGAATAGTTGCAGCACCATCAGTTCGCGGTCATTGACCAGCTTGAATAGCTCGATTTCAGAAGGAGGCCCGTCTGCGCGAGAAGCAGGATTCAGGGCCTGGCTTGGAAAGTAATTGTAGCCGGATAATACGGCCCTCACCGAACTTAGTAGTTCACTCAGGTCTTCTTGTTTGCACACATAGCCTGCGGCCCCCGATTGCATGCAGCGGATGGCGAATAAATTGGGGGTCTGTGCAGTGAGTACCAGGATTTTGGACGGTAAGTTCATCGCGTTGAAGCGGGCCAGCACTTCCAGGCCGTCCAGCTTGGGAATGCTGATGTCGAGAATGATCAGGTCGGGCATGCATTCGCGGACCATTTGCATGGCATCCACACCGTTGTCCGTTTCGCCAACGACATCGTAATTTTCATTTTCCAACAGCATGCGTACCGCGAGGCGAATAACAGGGTGGTCGTCGACAATAAAAACCGAGTTCATAATTCAATTCCATACAAGCAGTGAAGAAAGCGCGCACCTTAGCTCAGATGTTCAGGCAGGCACATGAACCGATAGGGCTACCAAGTGGATATAGGAAAGTTCCTACAGGAATTAACGTATTGGCGTACGTAAATATCCAAATATCATCAGATGACGTTTAAAATAATGAATAATTCAACTGTGTAAATTTGCTATTAATGTACATGCTGTTTATAGCGTTTCGGAATTACCCTACAGTGAATGCAGGGTTTGCTTACACGGTAGAACTTGTTTTTTTGCTGGCTTCAAATGGATGTTTATTCGGTGTTTAAGCTTCTTCGCAAAAGCCGTTCGCGGCGAGCAATACAGTCAGGGCCTGGACATCCAATGGCTTGCTCAAACATCCCAGGAGCGGCAGTTGGCGCCTATCTGCAGTGCGTTCCAGCGCGTCCAATTGCTCTTGGCTCAAGCCACTGAGCACGACCGCCCGGCGAATCAGGCCTCGCTGGCTTGCCAGATCTATCAGCTCAAGGCCCAGGAGATCAGGCAGGCATTGATCGCATAGCAGTACGTCGAAGGGCTCTGTTGCTGTTTCCATAGCCGCCAGCGCTTCAGCAGCGGTCAGCACCGGGGTCAAACGGTAATAGCCTTGATTGTTCAGCAGTATCTGGGTGGCAATCAATTGGAAAGGATGATCTTCCACCAATAAAATGCGCAGATTATTTTTTGACATCAGGATCTTCCGGGCAAAAGCGACGGCGCCACATGCGCAAATCAAACCTGCGGGGCAGGTTCACGCTCACTCAAGAGAGCGCCCGACAGGGAACAGCCTGGATTTGAGCCGAAGGTGCCAAGTGGCCTCAGGTGGGTAGGTGTTCTCGCCGGCAATGGCCAAGAACCAGAGCCGAATTATTCGGTAGCCCGGTATCTCAAGCGATAGGGCTTTTCTGTTCTGAGCGTAGGCTCTCTCTTTAATTGCAACGTGGGCGGGCATACCGCAGATCTGCAGCCAGATGAGTGACCGGGCGTTCACTCATCTGGTCATTGGATTGCTGGTGTTAAACCGGGCTGGAGAGACCGGTCATTTCTCGGGCCATCTCGCTGGCATAGCTGTCGGTCATGCCAGCGATGAAATCGATCATGCGCAGGAACGAGGTGTGCAGAGGCCAGTGGGGATCGGGCGCGTTATTGCCGAGCAGGTCGAGAATGCGCCGGTGCTTGAACGAAGGGGTTCGCCCTCCGAATTGCTCCAGTGCCGCACCGCAGAACGCATTGAGCAGTACTTCCAGGGTGGTGTAAGCGCCGATCTCGTGCAGTGTCTTGCGTTTATCCTGAAAGATTTTCTTGCGAGCCATGTCCTTGGCATCGAGTACACAGCGCTTGGCGGGGCCATGCATGTGCTCCACCAGGTCGCCACTGAGGGTACCAGCCAGCAACGCATCTTGCTGTTCGACAAAAGCACGCGCGGCGGCGTTGGTCAGATGCTCGATGGCCTTCCCCCGCAAAATGGCCAGTTTGCGGCGGCGAGAATCGTTGGGCCCCAGCTGCCTATAGGTTTCCGGGAGGTCATCGCCCACCAGGCCCAAGAGCAGGGATTCCACCTCGGCGTATTCGAGCAGGTCCATTTCCAGACCGTCCTCAAGGTCGATCAGGGCATAGCAGATGTCATCGGCGGCCTCCATCAGGTACACCAGCGGATGGCGCGCCCAGCGCTGCTCTTCAAGCTGCGGCAAGCCGAGCTTGTGTGCGATCTGTTCAAGGATCGGCAGTTCGCTCTGGTAGCAGCCGAATTTGTGTTTCTTGTAGCCTAGCGAGTCGGCGTGGCGCGCGGTCCAGGGGTATTTCAGGTAGGTGCCGAGGGTTGCATAGGTCAGCCGGGTACCGCCTTCAAACTGGTGGTATTCAAGCTGCGTGAGCACCCGGAACCCTTGGGCATTGCCTTCGAAATTGAGAAAGTCGTTGCGCTCGACGTCGCTCATTGCATCCAGCCAGCCACGTCCGGCGGCCTGTAGAAACCAGTGGCGAATCGCATCTTCACCTGAATGCCCGAATGGTGGGTTGCCGATGTCATGAGCAAGGCACGCTGATTGGACGACCATTCCAAGATCGCTTGGCTCGCACCAGTCAGGCAGGGCGCTGCGAATGATTTCGCCGACCCGCATACCGAGCGAGCGGCCAACGCAGCTGACTTCCAATGAATGGGTCAGGCGAGTGTGGATGTGATCGTTGCTTGTGACCGGATGAACCTGGGTCTTGCGGCCCAGTCGACGGAACGCGCCGGAAAAAATAATGCGGTCATGATCTTTGTGGAAAGGACTGCGCCCCAGCTCTTCAGGGCTATATATGGGTTTGCCAAGTCGTTCGCGGTTAAGCAGGGTTTGCCAATCCAAGGCGTTCACTCCGTCTATTGATTGCGTCTAGCTTCCCGGTTCAGTCGATAGGCTGCAAGGGCCTTGGTCGCAACGCCGTGATTACAAACCGGCGGCGTCGATATCGATCAACAGCAGGCACTGGCCGTTCTCGAAGAACTGTCCGGCAGTCAGGCAATATTGGTTACTGGTCACGTCGCGGTAAGTATTGGACAGGGTCAGGCGCCGTTCACCCCACCCCTCTGCCAGCAAGTGGTAGAAGTACGGGCGCCAGGACCAGTTGTGGCCCAGATAACTGGTATCAGCCTGCCAGACTCCATTGCGCCATTCAAAATTCGGTGTGAGCTGCGTGCCATGGCGATCGCATTGATAGATGCGCAATAGCCACGGATAGTCGTGCAGTTGAGGTATCTGGCTCAGGGGGGCTTGCCCTTCGGCCCAACTCTGTAGCAGGTTCATTAACGTGCTGAGTTGTAGGCGCAGGGTCATCAGGCGGGCGCGCTCGGCCACTTTTTGCAGCACGTAGCGGTCACGCAATTGAGCAAAATGCTGAACGAAAGCATCGCCGGCAAAGAACTCCAGTTCACCTTTGGCGAACAAAAACCCCTGAACATAGCGTGAGCCACACTCCAGGGCGAAATGCAGTTCGGCTTCGGTCTCCACCCCTTCGGCGATAATCGAGCAGCCGGTCTTCTCGGCCATTTGCGCCAGTGCCTTGACCACATCACTGCTGTGGCCGCCCCGGGCGGCGGCCTGAAACAAGCGCATGTCCAGTTTCAAAATGTCTGGTTGCAGCGCCAGTACCCGGTCCAGTTGCGAATAGCCGGCCCCAAAGTCATCGATAGCAATGCGCGCACCCGCTTCCCGATAGCGCGCCACAACATCGGCCAAACGTTGGCTGTTGCCACCCAGCTCAGTGATTTCGAAGACGATGCGCTGTGGTGCCACGCCATGGCTCTGCAGCTGCTTGAGGCTGGGCAATGGTTGACCCGGTCGCAGGCGATTGATCCAGCGTGGGGAAATATTCAGACTTAGAAACCAGTCGTTGGGCGCTTCATGCAGGCGGCTCAAGGCATTGTCGCGGATCGCCCGGTCTAGACGGCGCAGGATGGCAGGAGACATCTTGGGATCAGCAAACAGGGGGCCAACGGATAAAAGGCGACCATCGCTCTGGCGTAGGCGACCTAAGGCTTCAACGCCGGCAATGCGACCAGTAGCGGTGTCGATGAACGGCTGAAAGCAGGCAAGCGGTTGCCCGTCGATCACGGAGCCTCCTTAGTAGATCTTGGAATTGTTTTGCCGTGCAGGCAGAGCCTGTCACCCCACGGAGGACCATGAGGTGGCAGGCGCTGGAGTGCTTTGCAAGAATGCAGCCAGATGGGGCAACTCAGCGTTTAGGCGGGGAACCTTGTAACGCGAGCTTTATCAGCGGGAGTAGGCTTGCGCCCAGCTTTACGAGGCGCGTAACACCACCGATGCCGCCACCTTTGGCTCCTTTGCCACTGAGGAAGCCCAGCAGGGTGACGATGCCAATGCCCCACAGAGGCGCGTGTTTAATGCCCAGCGTGCCTTGCCAATCCTGCGTCATATTGCGTACGCGGCGTATCGGCTCCAGCAGTTGACTCGATTCGTGACGAATCTCCTGGCGATGCATTTCCATGCGCAAGCGAATCAACGCCTTGCGCAGTTCTCGCCGGGAGGCTGTGTGCGACAGTTCAGGCAGGTTCATGGCATCAGTCGCTCGCGATCATTGGCCAACTCTTGGAGCGTGGCATTGAACGGTGACGATTCGTCGAAGATCGCCGCTTTCAAACGCAAACCGCAGAACACCGCAGCCAGGGCATAGAAAACACAGAGACCAATGATGCCGGCCAAGCGATAACTATCCCATACGACGATCAGCAATAAAGCGGATAACCCGATCAGCAGCAGCAGTGTAAAAACCAGCGCCAGCCCGGCGAATAGCAGCAGGCTCAATGTGCGTGATTTTTGCTCCTGCAGTTCGATGCCGAACAATTCCACGTGACTGTGTAGCAGGCCCAGAAAAGCGGCACCCAAGCGCCGCGGTGACGAGTGTTGGTCCGCCGATGACGAACCTGATTCCGTGCCCATAGCCGTCAGCGCCTTGTAGCCAGAAGACCCAGGAGGAAACCGACGCCAGCGGCGATACCCACTGACTGCCATGGATTGCTCTGAACATAATCTTCGGTGGCCGTTACCGCCGCTTTACCACGTACGCGCAGGGACTCTTCTGTCAGGCGCAGTGTTTCCCTTGCCTTTAACAGGCTGTCGTTAATCTGCCCCCGTAATTCATCGGCCTGATCGCCAGCCAACGTGGCGGTGTGCGCGAGAAGCTTTTCCGTGTCGCTGACCAAAGTTTGAAAATCAGCCATTAATATTTCCTGAGCGCTCTGCGCGGTTTTGCTAGCCATGGTTATCTCCGTCTAGTGGCTTAATGGTATTTCGAGTCTAAGGGATTACGGAAGGTTCATTCCAATTCACACCCGTATTAAATCGATCAGCTGGTACAGGTTTTGCTTCCAGATGGTGCGCCATGGAGGGCGATGCGCTGAATAAGAGCGAAGACAATGGCAAATGTGCCCAGATCTTACGCTTACATCATAAAACTTGAGAAAAAGCTCAAGCGACAATTTTTCCTCAAAAGTAGGCTGCTCCAAATCGGGTCACGCATTGCGCCTATCTGCCAATGTATGGCGCCAGTTCGGTGCACGACGAGGATCATTTGACCCGCTTTGGTGCTTTTTGACGAATTGCAGGCCTGCCCTCCATGGAAAATTTACAAAGCGCTGTGGACTCTTTGGTCCAAAGCTCAAATACCTTGTTTATCTTGACCGGTGCGGTGATGGTGCTGGCCATGCACGCCGGTTTTGCCTTTCTTGAAGTCGGCACGGTCCGGCACAAGAATCAGGTCAATGCGTTGTCGAAGATTCTCAGCGATTTTGCTGTATCGACACTGGCGTACTTCTTTATAGGCTATTGGATTTCTTACGGGGTAAACTTTTTACAACCCGCGTCCGTGATCAGTGCAAATCATGGGTATCAGCTGGTGAAATTTTTCTTCCTGCTGACCTTTGCCGCAGCGATTCCGGCGATTATTTCTGGCGGTATTGCCGAGCGTGCCCGGTTCGCGCCTCAGTTGTGTGCAACCGTATTAATTGTCGCCTTTGTCTACCCGTTCTTCGAGGGCATCGTCTGGAATGGCAACTTTGGCCTGCAGTCCTGGTTGTTGGAGCGTTTTGGTGCCAGCTTTCATGACTTCGCCGGCTCCGTCGTGGTTCATGCCATGGGCGGCTGGCTGGCGTTAGCGGCCGTGTTGTTGCTAGGGGCGCGCAATGGACGATACCGGGAAGGGCGGTTGGTTGCCTATCCACCCTCGAGCATTCCGTTCCTGGCGCTGGGTTCGTGGATCCTGATCGTTGGCTGGTTCGGCTTTAACGTCATGAGTGCCCAGACCTTGCAAGGTGTTAGCGGGTTGGTGGCGGTCAACTCATTGATGGCAATGGTCGGTGGCACGGTTGCCGCGTTGATTGTGGGACGTAACGACCCCGGCTTTCTGCACAACGGTCCGTTGGCTGGCCTGGTGGCGATCTGTGCCGGGTCGGACCTGATGCATCCGGTAGGGGCCTTGATCACGGGCGTTATCGCCGGAGCGCTGTTTGTCTGGTGCTTTACTGCGGCCCAGGTGCGCTGGAAAATCGATGATGTGTTAGGCGTCTGGCCTCTGCATGGGTTGTGCGGCCTCTGGGGTGGGATCGCGTGTGGTGTCTTTGGTCAAACAGCGCTGGGTGGGCTGGGCGGGGTCAGCCTCATCAGCCAATTGATCGGCTCCGGGCTGGGTGTGGTTGTGGCCCTGCTTGGCGGGTTCCTGGTATACGGCACACTCAAAATGATCATTGGCTTGCGATTGACTCAGGAGCAGGAGTACTACGGCGCCGACCTGTCGATCCACAAAATCGGTTCAGTCAGTCAGGACTGAGGCTGCGGATTCGGGCTCGACGCGGTTATCCGCGTCGGCCTAAAATGCTACCACTCTCAATTCTCTACACGCCATGCTGAAGGTGTCTTCATGCCTCCTGAATGCCAATTGCTAGGCACCCTTGGGTGTCATCTGTGTGAAGTCGCCGAAGCCGAACTGCTGCCATTGGTCGAGCATGGTTTGCTGGTCGAACTGGTCGATATTGGAGAGAGCGCTGCGCTGGTGGACGATTACGGTCTGCGCATTCCCGTGCTGCGGCGCGTGGACACTGGCGCCGAGCTGGACTGGCCGTTCGATGCAGAGCAAGTGGTGGTGTTCCTTCAGTGATGCGCACGACAAAAATACCCGATCAAAAATATTTTGCTCAAGACATCACCAACTGGCTATGTAACTGAGTTCCATGGGTCAAGTTGTCAGCCAGCGGGCAGCGACGTTCAACCTCGTGCAAAAACGCCAGTTTTTCCTCAGTGCTTAGATCCGCGTCAATGTCTACCAGTATTCGCAATGCCTGAAATCCCGGTCGAACAGAAAGATCCCGTCCGAGTAATCCCGCAGGGTCATAATCAGCTTGAATTTCAAAGCGCATACCGCGCAGTTCAATTTTGCGCTGATGCGCGAGAAAGCGGCCAATCGTGCCAAAGCATCCGGCAACCGCGGCGAGAATCAATTCAAGTGGCGTAGGCCCGGTATCTTGTCCGGCCGCGTGCTTGGGCTGATCCATGATGACGCGGTGTTCACCGCACGTCACGTCGATTGCAAAGCCTGAGCCGAGGGTGCCGTGGGCGCTAATAGTTTTCAGGGTCATGTCCGTGTTGCTCCTTTGCTCAATTCGTTCGGCGGTTTTCTAGCGCTGAGAACAATAAGATACCGGCCAGCATGGCCCCCATGAATACGATGATTTGCCAGTGCCCAGTGAGCAAAATCGCCACTGCGGGCCCGGGGCAAATACCAGCGATGCCCCAGCCGACCCCGAACAATAGGCTACCTCCGATCAGTCGGGAATCCAGTTCACGTTTGACCGGTATCTGCATGGGTGCACCCAGCAGGGACTGCTTCTGTTTGCGGGCCCAGTTCAGTGGCAGGATCGCAACTGCGATAGCGCCGGTCATGACAAGCCCTAGAGAGGGATCCCAGGCACCGGCCAAGTCGAGAAAACCTAACACCTTGGCGGGGTTTGCCATGCCTGCCAGCAGCACGCCAAGTCCGAAGATCAGTCCAGAGAAAAAAGCAGTCAACTTGATCATATTCAAGCCCCCAACACATGACGAGCTACGTACACCGTGGTAAAGCCTGCCGCCATAAAACACAACGTTGCCATGATGGAGCGAGGGGATAGGCGCGAGATGCCGCACACGCCGTGACCACTGGTGCAGCCGGAGCCGTAACGTGTGCCGACGCCTACTAGCAGGCCGGCTAACACCAGCCCGAACCAGCCTGTCTGAAACTGGATTACCGGCAAGGCGGCAAACAGCCCCCACAGCAGGGGTGCCAGCAGCAAGCCCAGAAGAAACATCGCCTTCTCGCCCCAGCCATCACTGCCCCACTGGAGTACGCTACCGAGCAATCCGCTTATTCCGGCAATACGGCCATTGGCGAGAACAAAGAAGCTGGCCGCCAGCCCAATCAGTGCTCCTCCTGCCAGTGCCGACCAGGGAGTGAAGTTAAACCAGTCAATGCTCATGTCGCGTTTCCTGCACGGAATAGTGGGTAAAAAGTCTGGGTGGCGGCAGGCGCTGCCGGACTGCTGATGTTTAATCGGTCTGCTTGCCATGGCAAAGCGTCTAGACCTGTCGTTCCACGGGTGTTAGGGGGCTTCAAAGGCGATCATGATAAAAGCGCTCAATTAAGACAAAAACAATATATTTTTTTATATAGTACTTGGCAAGTGCTGTTATTGCTTTGGAGAGGATCAGCGGACGAAGCAGGAGCGATAAGCGCATAAAGCAGAGTTGGCAGGCCTCGCCGGGACATAATCAACCAACGGGCAATGTTCCGTCCGACGAAGGGAGACCAGCGCTTTGCTCACATAATGGCCAGATAGGCTATGAGTAACGCTCCCAGAATCGCGGTGGTGATATTGATCCCCGGACCAGCGTTGACGCTGTAACCGTTCGGGATCTCAACAGGTTTGAGCGTCTTAACCACCTTTCGATACTGTCAGGGTGTCCGCGCGGCGCACGGGATGACCGCGGAGTGAAGGTGAGCCATCAGGAGGCTTTTTCGGCACAAAATTGTTGATACAGAGTATTGATGACTGCCAGTGCAGCGGGACTACTGATGCGATAGAACACCTGCTTTCCGTCACGACGGGTCTCCACCAGTCCTTCGCGGCGAAGCACCGCCAGCTGTTGTGAAAGAGTCGGTTGCTGTATCCCTAGCAGTGACTCCAGATCGCTGACATTGCGCTCACCTTGGGATAATTGGCATAGCAGCATCAAGCGATCCTGATTGGCCAAGGCCTTTAGAAGCTGGCTGGCAGCATCGGCATTGGCGCGCAGTTGCTGGATGTCTAGTTCAGGTATATGAGCGTTCATTGTGCCTTCTCAGTTAATGCGTATACACTATATATTGTTGTATATTGTCGTGCAATTTGTTAATCATCAGGCACTGTGGGGACGGCCGCTCCTGCACCTGAATCAGAGAGCAATACTCCGAGCCGAAGGTGCAAATGCTCAATAGTTGCCTGAGCGGATAAGTTAGGCTATGGCGGTTCGTCTATATATTTTTAAATGGGTTGAGAGGCTGCAATCCTTCATGTTCATACGCTAGCAGTTAGTTAAACTTCGGCAATCCGATAGCAAATCAAAAAAGGACAATCGATGACTATCCACGTTCTTCCATTGCAAGATCAAGCGGCCCCGGAAGGCATCTGTTTCGGGTGCGGAAGCGCACACCCAAGCGGTCTCCACATAAAAAGCCACTGGGATGCCGACGGAGTTCATGTTGTGTGCAAACACACTCCGGCCCCTGAATTTACTGGCTGGCCAGAGTTGGTTTACGGTGGTTTCATTGCAATGTTAGTAGACTGCCACTCGAACTGGACTGCGATGGCCTATCACTATCGTGCGGAAGGGCGGGAGCCTGGAACATTACCTCGCATTGATTGCGTGACTGGGCAGTTGAACCTCACCTACCGTAAGCCTACACCGATGGGTGTCGAGCTCACCTTGAAGGCATGGGTTGAAGGAGAGGTAGGGCGCAAGTCACGGATTATTTGCGAGGTTTGGGCAGGTGATGTTTTGACGGTAATCGGCGACTCTGTCTTTGTCAGGGTCAGCACTGAGAAACTAAGGGCCGAAGCACAAGCGGTAATCTGAGTCGCCGTATGAGAAGCCGTAGGTGCGGTGTGAGTAGGTGGCGGATTTGCAATCCGTCACCTACTCGGTCAGCTAAATAGCTTTTACAAACAAGGCGACTGCAACCACGCCGGACACAATGGCAAACCCTCTTTGTAAATGAGGCCCCGACAGCTTGGCGGCGACCAGACGTCCGCTGATCATGCCTACTAATGCGCCAATGGAAAACGGAAAAGCAATTGCCCATTGCAAGTGTCCAGCCGCCGCGCTTGCGGCAACTCCGGAGATTGAAACCAGTGCAATAACGGCTAGAGACGTTGCCAGGACTGACTGTGCTGTCAAATCGGTATATCGCTGGAGCGCCGGCACCATGACAAAGCCGCCGCCGACACCCAGCAAGCCAGAAAGTCCACCCGCGACAATGCCAGAAACTGTGAGCGCCCAGGCACAAGGAGCCGTCCAGTTTAGCTTGCCTCGGCTCGCGTCCAATAGGCAGGGCGGTGGCTTGTTCTTGACGTCTGTCTTTGACTCGACGGAAGCAGGCAATGATCGTTGAAACACTCGAAATGCAACGTACATCAGCACAAAAGCAAAGACGATCGTCAGCGGGCGGTTAGGTGTGCGTTGTGCCAGCCAAAGGCCAAATGGGGAGCACACGATCCCCGCTCCAGCGATCAAGAGCGCCGCTTTATAACGTACGGTGCCGTTTTTTAGCCCCATCACAGCACCCAAGGTTGCCGCCAATCCAACAGCGAGCAAACCGATAGGCCCGGCTTCGGCCATGCTCAATCCAACGCCAAAAACGAGTAATGGAACGGCAAGTATTCCACCGCCTGCGCCAGTGAGAGCAAGAATGACACCAACAGTAAATCCGAGCAGCAAGACTATAAGCATTTCAGTCTCCTTGCTTTCAGTTCTGCCAACTGATGGGGCACAATCTGCTCCGATACCGACAGTCCTTGTACGAGGTGGCGAATGTACATAGGTGTCTCCGTTAAAAATATTGTTGTTATGGGTATTTTTGCGGGCGACGTCAGGCGACATTGAGCGGTATTTTCAGATAGCGTGTGCCGTTTGCTTCGGGCTCAGGAAAATGTCCAGCCCGCATGTTTACCTGAACCGATGGCAGGATTAGCGTCGGCATTTCCATTGATGCATCACGCTTGGTGCGCATCGCTACAAACGCCTCCTCACTGATGCCGTTACGGACATGAACGTTGTGCGCGCGCTGGTCAGCAACGGTGCTGATGAATTGCACTTCACGACCACCAGGTTGATAGTCGTGACACATGTACAGCAAGGTATTGGCCGGCAGACTCAGCACCTTGTTAATTGACTGAAATAGCGTGCGCGCATCACCGCCGGGGAAGTCACAGCGTGCGGTACCGTAGTCGGGCATGAACAGGGTATCGCCGACGAATGCTGCCGTTTCCTCACTATCGCTGACCACATACGTCATGCAAGCTGGCGTGTGGCCTGGCGTATGCAGCGTTCGGCATTGCAGCGTGCCAATGGCGAACGACTCGTCATTCGTGAACAGGTGATCGAACTGACTACCGTCACGGGCCATGTCGCTACCTGTGTTGAACAAAGCGCCGAAGACCTCCTGCACAGTCGCTATCTGGCTGCCGATACCTATCTTGCCGCCGAGTTTTTCCTTCAGGTACGGCGCTGCCGTCAGGTGGTCCGCATGAACATGGGTCTCGAGGATCCAGTCGACCTTCGCATTGAGTTCGGCCACTCTCGCAATTAACTTGTCGGCAGACATCGTGGCGGTGTGGCCTGATTTAGGATCGTAATCAAGCACGCTGTCTACCAAGGCGCAGTGGCGGGTGGTTAGATCCAGCACAAGATAGCTGACGGTGCTGGTAGCAGGATCGAAGAATCCTTCAACCTGAAGTTTTGCGGTCATGATCTGTCTCCTTAGGGGCTCTTATTCGAGTCGCTCGCACCAAGGGCTGACAGCTGCAATAAAGCTGCCAACTAAAATTACTGCTTAAAATAAATTTATCTAATTGATTTTATTAGGTTATTTATTTTTTTTGATGGGCTGGTTTCGTATTCAAAGGCAAGAAGGAACTGCCATTGGCAGTGTTTGTTGACATAGGTGGCAGTGCCACAACAGTATGGGCGAATTCTCAGGAGCCATGATGACCAGCAGCCTGCCCCCTCCAAGCGGCCCACACCGGGACCAAGTGCAATCACTTGTCTCGTTTCTTGAGCACGAAGCAGACCCTATGATCGTGCTCGATCCCGAATACAACATCCTGGCTGCCAACACCGCGTACCAGCGTCAGTTCGGCAGTGTCGACAAGCCTTTTATCGGCCACAAGTGCTATCAGATTTCACACCATTACGATGTCCCTTGTGATCAGGCTGGCGAGCATTGCCCGATGAAAAAAGCCCAGGAGCTGCGCGCTCCAGACCGGGTTTTGCATATCCACCACACACCGCGCGGTCCTGAGCATGTCGAAGTCGAATTACGCCCGATTCTAGACGCAAAGGGTGTCATCACCGCTTATGTGGAACGCCTCAAGCTGGTTCGCAGCGCATCAGCGCGGCCCAGTAACGAGGGGCTGGTCGGCTCATCGCCTGCCTTCAACCTTGCCCTGTCGGAGTTGCAGCGGGTGGCCCCCTCAATGTTGCCGGTACTGTTGCTGGGAGAGTCCGGCACAGGTAAGGAGCTGTTCGCCCGCGCGGTACATGAAACCAGCGAGCGGGCCGCTGGGCCATTTGTGGTAGTCGATTGCTCGGGGCTGACCGAAACGCTATTCGAGAGTGAGCTGTTCGGGCATGAAAAGGGAGCGTTCACCGGTGCCACCACGCGCAAGCCGGGCTTAGTCGAGACGGCGCAGGGCGGCTCGTTGTTTCTCGATGAGATAGGCGACGTTCCGCTGGCGATGCAGGTGAAACTGCTGCGCCTGATCGAGTCAGGCACTTATCGCCGTGTCGGCAGCGTCGAGACCTTGCACGCGAATTTCAGGTTGATTGCGGCGACCCACAAGCCACTCGAAAAAATGATGGAAAAGGGTGAGTTCCGGCAGGACCTGTACTACCGCATCAGTGCTTTTCCGATTCAGTTGCCGCCATTGCGCCACCGGATCGAAGACATTGGCTTGCTTGCCAATTCAATTCTGCAACGGGTAGTCCCCGGCAAGCGCAGGCTGACTATAGAGGTCGATGCCTTGACGCAATTGCAGCGGTTTGCCTGGCCGGGCAATGTCCGCGAGTTACGCAATGTTCTGGAGAGAGCCAGTCTGTTCGCCGACGACGGTGTAATCCGCTGCGTACATTTGCCTGCAGCGCCAGCGTCGATATCTCCTCAGGTCTCTATCCAGTCTCCTTTCGAGGGCGGCGCGCTGGTACACGTACTGGCCACGTTCAAAGGCACCCGCAGCGAACTGGCCAAGCACATGGGCATTAGCGAACGTACTTTGTATAGACGACTGAAAGAACAAGGACTCGCCTGACCACATGTCAGCCTATGACTGCCAATCACTGCCGCCATGGCAGATTGGCAGCATATTTACCAGTCAAGGCATCTGCCGTCTTCGTGCTAAAATATTTAAGTGCTTGTTATTAAACAATAAAAATCAAATTTCCCCTCTTGGCATGGCGTGTGCTAACTGCATAGTCATGACCAATTCCGACAAACGATTGCGGCGCCATCTGCTAATAGCAGTGCTAATCAAGTTGATGGTGCTGACAGTGCTTTGGTGGCTGTTCATCCGAGATTCGCGCGTTAGCGTCGACTCGAACACCGTCGGCGACAGGTTCGGCGTACCCACCTCGACTCAAGGGGCAAGCAAGTGATTTCAGAACATCTGGTGGATTTGTCACGGCTGCAGTTTGCAGCCACCGCGCTGTACCACTTTCTCTTTGTACCTCTCACCGTTGGCATGGTGTGGCTGCTGGTCATTATGGAAAGCGTCTATGTGATGACGGGTAATGTCATCTGGAAAGACATGACGCGTTTCTGGGGCAAGCTGTTCGGTATCAACTTCGCCCTGGGCGTGACCACGGGTATCACACTCGAGTTTCAGTTCGGTACCAACTGGGCGTATTACTCGCATTACGTCGGCGACATCTTCGGTGCCCCACTGGCGATCGAGGGCATGATGGCGTTCTTCCTCGAATCAACAATGATTGGCCTGTTCTTCTTCGGTTGGGACCGATTAAAAAAGGAGCACCATTTTCTGGTCACGCTGCTGATGGCCATTGGTACCAACCTTTCAGCGCTGTGGATCCTGATTGCCAATGGCTGGATGCAAAATCCGGTGGGTTCCGAATTCAGCTATCTCACCATGCGCATGGAAATGGTCGACTTCTGGGCTGTGGTTTTCAATCCAGTAGCACAGGCCAAGTTTGTGCACACCGTCTCGGCCGGTTACGTCACCGGTTCGATGTTTGTGCTGTCGATTTCGAGTTGGTATTTGCTCAAGAATCGAGATGTCGAGTTTGCAAAGCGAAGCTTTCGGGTTGCGGCAGCCTTTGGCTTGGCGTCAGTGCTGAGTGTCATCGTCTTGGGTGACGAGTCTGGCTACACGGTGGGCGAGGCCCAGCAGACCAAAATGGCAGCCATGGAGGCCATGTGGGAAACGAAACCTGCACCCGCCGGCCTGACATTGGTGGCCAGCATCAACGAAGCCGAATCGAAGAATAACTGGGAAGTTGAAGTGCCGTGGCTGATGGGCCTGATCGGCACCCGGTCAGTCAGCAAGCAAATTCCTGGTATCCATGAGATCAAGGAGAAAAACCGGGCCCGTATCCTGCGCGGCATTACCGCAGTCAATGCGCTGGAAACGTTGCGCAAGCATCGCGGTGATCCCGCTGCGCTACAGGTGTTCGAAGAATATAAGGCAGACCTCGGTTTCGGCCTGCTGCTTAAAAAGTATGTCGAGGATGTCAATCAGGCCACACCGGCCATCATAGATAAAGCCGTCAACGATACCGTGCCACGTGTGACACCTATGTTTTGGGCATTTCGGATCATGGTAAGTCTCGGCTTTGCGATGCTGCTGCTCTTTGGGCTGGCGTTCTGGAGCACATTGAAGTCGACTTGCACACGACGCCGCTGGTTATTGCGTTTGGCTCTCTGCATGCTGCCTGCGCCTTGGATCTCCTGCGAACTTGGCTGGTTCGTGGCCGAATACGGCCGCCAGCCCTGGACTATCTATGGTGTGCTGCCAACTCACATGAGCGTATCCACGCTCGGCGTCAACAACCTGTACGGCTCGCTAGCAGGATTCATCGTCTTCTACACCGCGCTGTTGGTGGTTGAGATGTTCTTGATGGTCAAGTTCGCACGTCAAGGTCCAGGCAGTCTCGGAACTGGCCGTTATGCCTACGACGCTAATTTGAAGGAAAGCCACCATGCTTGATTATTTCACCCTGAAAATTATCTGGTGGGCGCTGGTCGGCGTACTGCTAATCGGTTTCGCAATCATGGACGGCCACGATATGGGGGTCGGCACCTTGCTGCCTTTCGTTGGCCGCAATGATATGGAGCGGCGCGTCGTTATAAACACCGTCGGTCCTCATTGGGATGGGAATCAGGTCTGGTTCATCACCGCTGGCGGCGCATTGTTCGCAGCATGGCCTGTGGTCTATGCGACGGCGTTCAGCGGATTCTACTGGGCGATGATCCTGGTTCTCTGGGCGTTGTTCTTCCGCCCGGTGGGCTTCGATTATCGCAGCAAGATCCACAATCCAACCTGGCGCAGCACTTGGGATTGGGGACTTTTTGTGGGGGGGACAGTTCCTCCACTGGTGTTCGGGATCGCGTTCGGCAACTTGCTGCAAGGCGTACCGTTTCAGTTCAATGATTATCTGGTGTCAACCTACACAGGCAGTTTCTGGCAGTTGCTGAATCCCTTCGCACTACTGACGGGCGTCGTCAGCAGCGCAATGATCACTCTGCAGGGCGGAAGCTATCTGGCACACCGCACTGAAGGTGTCATCCAGTCCAGAGCCATCAAGGGCTCGGTTGGGGCGGCAATCGTGTTGGTGTGCTCATTCGTAATCGCCGGGATCTGGCTGCAATCGATTGATGGCTACCGCATTACGTCGGTGATTGACACTGCTGGACTACCCGACATACTCGGCAAGTCTGTAGTGCGCGAAGCAGGTGCCTGGATGGCAAATTACAGCCGTTACCCTTTGCTGTGGCTGTTGCCTGCGATGGGATTGGCTGGCGCGGCGGGCGCGGCCATGTTGCTGATGGCGCGCCGTACACTCTCAGCATTTGTGGCGTCATCGCTTGCTGTTGTCAGTGTCATCGGCACTGCGGGTGTATCGATGTTTCCGTTCATTATGCCGTCGTCGTCAATGCCGGCTGCGAGCCTGACAGTTTGGGACAGCGTTTCAAGCCATCTTAGCCTTGCCATCATGTTCTGGGCCGCGCTGATCTTCATGCCGCTGATTGTTCTTTATACCTCATGGGCGTACCGCGTCATGCGGGGCAAGGTGACCATCGCGCATATCAAAGCCAACGACCATTCAGCCTACTAGTGCCAGCAAAGGAGTAAAAATTATGTGGTATTTCGCCTGGATGCTGGGGGTCGGCTTTGCATTGTTGCTGGCTATATTGAATGCGATGTGGGGCGAGAACGAAGCTGGCCGAGCCATGATCGACAGTGACGAGGCAGAGTCATGATGGCCCGCGTCGCTAACGCCTCGCCGACCTCACGCATACATTTGCTGAGTTTGGTTATCGCTGTGGCGATCATGCTCGCTTGCACGCTATATCCCCCACTGATAGCAGCCCCCGATGGGAAAGCTGACCATGCTCTCGCTACCGCGCTGTTCGCAGCCATGAGCGTTGCCTTTGTGAAAGGTGTGGGTTTTGTTCCGCGCATGCCCGTCTGGCGTTGGCTGTTTTCAGGCTGGACCTGTCTTGCGGCGCTTGCGCTCGCCAGTTGGATGAAGTTCCTACATTGAGTGCTGATGACATGACTGAACTATTGAGCGCCCAGCACAAGAACAATGCCAGTGCTTATCTCCAGTTAGGGGGTGAGGCGGGTATCCATGCACTGGTCGACCGGTTTTACGAACTGATGGAGGTGCTATCCGAGGCACGAAGAGTGCGCGGGATGCACCCGCCGAGTCTCACCGGCAGCGCGGACAGTCTATTTAAGTTCCTGAGTGGCTGGCTTGGCGGCCCGCCACTATTTCAACAGGAGCGTGGTCACCCGCGTTTGCGTATGCGACACGCGCCCTTTGCGGTCAGTATTGTCGAGCGCGACGAATGGATGCTGTGCATGCGCCAGGCGATCAACGAGCAGGTGGATGACTCAGCCCTGAATGCGAAGCTGCAACGTATGTTTTCAGAAATGGCCGACCACATGATTAACACCGATGTGAGCAGTACAGGTGTTGCGGCGTCGGGCTGAACATCCGGCGTGCCGAAATCCGCGCCTCCGAAGGTTTCGATACAATGGATGGGTACCACTCGACCAAGTCGTTGTAATTCTTTAGGCGTCTTGCTTGTAACAGATTGAATAACCCTCCCGTGCAGTCCCGTGCGTAGAGGGTTATCCAATATGGTTATGCTAAGCAAGAAAACATTGACTTCTCCCAACTGGAGTCTTCCAAAACATCATGATTAAAACTGCCCATGATCTGGTAGCCGACGCTAAAGCACGTATCGAAGAAGTGGCCATCGAAGACGTTGATCAGGCTATCCAGGATGCGGATGTACTTATCGATGTGCGTGAAGCTGACGAGTATGCTGCCGGCCATCTCGCTGGCGCGATACACGCGTCGCGCGGCATGCTGGAGTTCAAACTGACCAACGATTCCAAGCTCAGTTCGCGGGACCTTAAGATTGTGCTGTACTGCAAAACGAGCGGTCGTGCAGCGCTCGCCGCCGCATCGCTGCATGACATGGGCTACCTGCATGTCAAATCAATCACAGGTGGATTCGACGCCTGGGTTAGTGCAGAAAAGCCGATCGTGGGTCCACATTTACCCATCTTCGAGTAGCACCTTGGGTTCTATGGACGATCCAGTAAGATTCTGTGTGCAGCACGTCTGGCTCGAAGGTGGATCGTCCATTGATGGGGAAGGGCGCAATGCCCTCAGCGGGTAGGCGTGGCGACAAAACGCTGTATTTATCGCGGTGCTGCCAGACATTGGTCCATCGAACTGGCTGGGTAGCAGGACCTGCCCAGTACTAACTGGTAGACGTTAAAAAAGCGGCAGCGGTAAGTAACGTTATGCCCGAATATAGAACCAACCTTCTGATTGCATTTTGACAAGCTCAGAAACGGCACCTTGCGCCAACACTCTCAGTGGCGCCGACACGCAACGATCAAGATTTTTCAGCGTGTTTGGACATACCCAGGTTATCGCGTCCGTTTCACTATTTGGATCATCAAGGGTCGCCGCAACAGCCTTTGAATTGACTATGATCCTGACGTTTGCCTGAGGAGCATCTTTCAATAGGTTCACTGCATTGTTGCGGGCGCGTGCCAAAGCATCGGGAGTCGGAGCATGCAGCACAACATGAAGGTTATCGATTTCGCTGAGATCCATTATTCAAGGCCTTCAAGGTCGATTAATGTGGTGGATAACGCCTCTTTTCAGAGGCGTCAACGGGATATAGTGAGTGCTGCATGACATTTTTCAATAGAAAGCTGTATGGGGCCATGCGCCCAAAGCAGGGGTGAGCATCGAAATCTAAATGGCGATCGGGTTGGAAACTACTTTGTCCCCTGACCTATCAAGACGCCATCTACTTTCTGGCCATAAAGATTAACCCCATCATTGGCATGAAATTTCACCCTCGTTTGCTTGATCGAACCGTCGATGAACCTTGGGTCTTGGGGGCGCTCGTGACTATTCATATAGGCTGCAACATGCCAAGCCTCCTCTGTGGAAAGTGTTCCACCCTTGCCCAGAGGCATATTCGCTTTGATGAAGCCGGCAGCAGTATTGATTCGATGCATCCCAGCTCCCCAGTTGAACGAGTCCTTGCCCCATAATGGCGGGAGTACGTAGTCCGAGCTAGCCTTCTGTCCTTGGCCTTCATCGCCGTGACATAGGGCGCATTGCTCAACATAAATTGTTTTGCCCTTAGCTAAATCGAAACCTCCAGCGGGCTGGGGAATCTCGGGATAGGAGCGTCCCGGTAGCTCTTTGCCGGTGGGCGCTCCAGTCGCCAGCCAGTATGAGTATGCCGTCAACGCTGCTATCACCGCGTTGTCAGCTGGAGGCGGTTTACCATTCATGCTGAACTGAAAGCACCCTTGTAGACGCTCAGCATACGTATTGACCTTGTCGTTCTTTTTTCGATAAGCCGGGTACATCGTGTAAGCCGCCCAAAGGGGCGCCGAGTTGGCTTTTCGACCCTGCTCAAGATGGCAATTTGTACAGTTCAATCCGTTACCGACGAACTCAGGCGCATTCGCTTTAGTGTCGACAAATATCGCATGGCCTTGCAGCACCAAGCGACCGTAAGCATTATCGGGCAGAGTATCCTCGGCTGGGGGCACAAAGGACGGTGCTGATTTTTGAGTGCCGTCGAGGATGTTGGCCTCAGAAGTCGAGACCACCGTTTCTGCTGCGTAAGTTGACGACATTATGCTGAGGCTGATAAATGCTGTAATTGTTAACTTCATGATCCGGCCTCTATTTACTGAGTTAAGCAAAATATTTTGACACTGCTTCAACCTCGTCATCGGTCAATGAGCGAGCGATATGGCCCATGAGGTCATTCGGATCATTGTTTCGGGTACCCTGTCGCCAGGCATTGAGTTGTGAGGTCAGGTACTGCGTTGACTGGCCTGATAGCGGAGGGACGAGGCCTCCTACCCCGACGCCACTGGGACCATGACAAGCCACGC